>JALNWG010000016.1 GCA_023231005.1 Bacteroidales bacterium
GCCAGTTGATTGGGTATAATGTATATCGTACAGATTCAAATGGAGTTGGTGCGTTCAGTAAACTGAATACCAGTCCTATTACACAAACGACCTACATTGACACTTATCCAAATACCCTTGTAAGTGGTGATTTCAAATACTATGTTACTTCACTGTTCAATGATTCAAAAACCGGATTACCACTTTGCGAATCATCGACCGACACCCTTGCTATTCATTTCCCGCATGTTGGCATCAATGATCTGACCAAAGGCCAGATTATGATCTACCCGAATCCTGCTTCGGAATTTGTTAACGTGAAGAGCGATTACACAATCAATAAGATTGATGTCATGAACTTTGTTGGTCAAACAGTTTACTCAAACAGCAATGTTTCAGCTAAAACTGCCAAGATCAATGTTGTGACATTCACTCCTGGTGTTTATTTTGTGAAAATCTCTACTACCGATGGCAACCGTACTGTGAAGATCACCATCACCCGCTAATCCTTAATTGGAAATATCTGAAAGAGGCTGGCTTTATCGCCAGCCTCTTTTTTTTATCTTTGCAAATACGATGATCTCAATAAATAATCTTTCTGTACAATTTAGTGGCGAATCTTTATTCGACCATGTTTCTTTTTTTATCAACGATAAAGACCGGATCGGTTTGGTCGGGAAAAACGGTGCCGGGAAATCTACCCTGCTTAAAATCATCAAAGGGCTTCAAAAATCCGACGAAGGCGATGTTATCATTCCTGATAATTTTACGCTGGGTTATCTGCCGCAGGAGATGGAGCCTTTCAGTACAAAAAGTGTGATGGAGGAGGCGGTTGCCGCTTTTGAAGAAGTAACGCGACTTGAGGAACGTATTGCAGGATATGAGCAAGAGATTAGGGAACGGACCGACTTCGAGTCGGATAGTTATCAGAAACTGATCCGCCATCATGCAGATGATCTCGAACGGTTCCATCATTTAGGAGCCCAGGCCATTCATGTAAACATTGAGAAAGTTCTTCTGGGATTGGGATTTGAACGGGATGATTTTGAACGGAAGTTGAGTACATTCAGCAGCGGATGGCAAATGAGGGTGGAAATTGCCAAAATATTATTGCAGCAACCTGATCTTATTCTAATGGATGAACCGACCAACCATTTAGATATAGATTCTATACAATGGCTTGAAGAATATTTATCAGAATTTAAAGGTGCCATCGTATTGGTTTCCCACGACCGGGCTTTCCTGGATAATGTGACAAAAAGGACCATTGAAATTTCGAAAGGAAAGATCTACGATTATAAAGCGAATTATTCCGAATATGTTTTGATGCGCGAAGAGCGGATGGAAAGTCAGTTGGCTACATTTAATAATCAGCAACGGCAAATCCGCCAGATTGAAAGGTTTATTGAGCGGTTCCGGTCAAAAGCTACCAAAGCAAAGCAAGTTCAGTCACGGATCAAGATGATGGAGAAAATTGATTTGGTGGAGGTCGACCTGATTGATGAATCGGGCATTCATTTCCGGTTTCCGCCGGCACCCCATGCTGGAAAAATCATTCTGGAAGCAGAACATCTATGTAAAGATTATCCCCAAAAACGGGTTTTAAACGACCTTAATTTTTCTGTAATAAAAAATGACAGGATTGCTTTCGTTGGAAAAAATGGAGAAGGAAAAACTACCCTGTCGAAAGTGATTACCGGGCAGACCGATTTTACCGGAATCTTGAAATATGGTCACAATGTGGTCATAGGTTATTATGCACAAGACCAAAGCGATTTTTTAGATCCTGAAAAAACAGTGTTTAAAACCATTGATGATATTGCCGTAGGCGACATAAGGCCTAGGATCAAAAATATTCTAGGAGGATTTTTATTCAGCGGGGATGATATCGAAAAAAAGGTAAAAGTGCTTTCTGGTGGCGAAAAATCACGGCTCTCGCTGGCTAAATTGTTGCTTACCCCGGCTAATCTACTGATCCTTGATGAGCCTACGAATCATCTCGATATGGATTCAAAGGATGTTTTGAAAAACGCCCTGTTGCAATTCAATGGAACGCTGATCATTGTTTCGCATGATCGTGATTTTTTGCAGGGACTGACCACCCGGATCTTTGAATTCAGACATGGTGTTGTTAAAGAATATCTGGGTGATGTTTATGATTTCCTGGAGCAACGGAAACTTCAGAACCTGGATGAACTGACGGCAGTACAAAAAACAAAAAAGGTAATTCTCAACGAAGAACCTGCTTCCCGGAATAAGCAGAACTGGGAGCAAAAGAAGCTAAATGAACGGGAGATTAGGAAAGTAAAGAATCAGATCACTAAATGTGAGACTGAAATTGAACATTTGGAAGCGGCAATGAAACAGATGGAGGAGATGTTAGGAAGCCCTGAAAAATACCAGAAAAAAATTCAGGATGGCAGTCTTTACAATGAGTATCAGAAAAGTAAAGAAATGCATGCCCGTGAAATGAAACGATGGGAAGAACTGCAATATGAGCTGGAGATTCTGGAATCTTGAGAATCGGGCATATAATATTCAATATTCCGCATCTACTTCATCCTTCCCACCATCCCTAAAGCCAAATTATGAATTTCTGATTTCCGGTCTTCGGAAATATCTAAGGATTCGAGGATTAATTTTGCTTTCTGAAAGTGAACCTCTATCTCATGTCGTGTTGCTTCCTCAACATTGTTTTTCCGATATAGATGGGTTACCCCAACGATTTTTTCTTTGGCAGGGATGTTTGGATCTGTGAAATAATGAGTCAGTTGAATCAGATCATCGCCATGGGCCAGTTCAAAAGCTTTTAAGTTGAGAAAGGTTTTTTTATTGGTAGCAATATCTCCCCCAATTTCTTTCCCGAAAACCGAAGTATCGCCAAAAGCATCCAGATAATCGTCTTGCAATTGAAAAGCCAATCCGAGTTCTATACCGAAATCATAGATTTTCGTTGCGTCATCATGGAGAGCGCCGGCAATCAATGCTCCCAGTTTCAGGCTACAGGCAATGAGAACGGCTGTTTTTAACCGGATCATCTTCATGTATTCCGGAATGGTGACCTGAGATTCCGTTTCAAAATTCATATCATACTGCTGTCCTTCACACACTTTGCGGGCGGTATCGTTAAACAGCCTGAGCACATCGGGTAACAATATGGGATCGGTCTTCGCAACATAATCATAAGCCATTACGAACATCGTGTCGCCCGATAAGATCGCGGTATTAACATCCCATTTTTTATGTACGGTTTCCTTTCCTCTGCGGAGAGAAGCATGGTCCATGATATCGTCGTGCAGCAACGTGAAATTGTGGAATATCTCAAGCCCCATAGCAGGGTAAACCGCTTTTTCAATATCTCCACCGAAGAGATCGCAGGATAACAAGACCAAAGCCGGACGAATCCGTTTTCCTCCGAGTTCCAGGGTATAATTGATGGGAGTATATAGTCTCATCGGTTCATATAGGAATTGTTCCGCGTTAAAAGCAGCAGAAATTCTTTGTTGAATCGTATGGATGGTTGTCATTCGTTGAAGGCTGTTTATTCCGACAAATTAGTTAAGTATTGTCCATAGCCGCTTTTCAATAATGGCTGGGCAATCCGGTTTAATTGTTCCCGGTTAATGAATTTCATCCGGTAAGCAATCTCTTCAATACACCCGATCTTTAATCCCTGGCGGTTCTGGACTACCTCAACAAACTGGGCTGCCTGTAATAACGATTCAAAGGTCCCAGTATCCAGCCAGGCAATTCCACGGCTAAGAACCCCTACTTTCAGAAGACCTTGCTGCAGATAATACCGGTTTACATCTGTAATTTCATATTCGCCCCGGGCGCTTGGTTTAATGTTTTTTGCCACCTCAACCACCGAGTTGTCATAAAAGTATAGTCCAGGGACAGCATAGTTCGATTTTGGCTCTTTCGGTTTTTCTTCGATAGAGACGGCTTTATAGTGGTCATCAAATTCAACTACCCCATAACGTTCGGGATCATGTACATGGTAGGCAAAAACCACTCCTCCCTCGGGATCATTGTTTTCCTGAACAATCTGAGTGAGGCCAGTGCCATAAAAAATATTATCACCGAGAATAAGCGCTACCTTGTCATGGCCGATGAAAGGTCGCCCAATAATAAAAGCTTGTGCAAGTCCGTTTGGAACAACCTGTTCCGCGTATGAAAAAGAACAACCCAGCGCTTTTCCATCGCCCAATAATATTTTAAAGTTCGGAAGATCAACAGGTGTCGAAATGATTAAAATTTCACGGATTCCAGCCATCATAAGTACCGATAAAGGATAATAGATCATCGGCTTGTCGTAAATGGGCATCAGTTGTTTACTTACTGCAAGGGTTAGGGGATGTAACCTTGTTCCTGCACCACCTGCTAAAATTATTCCTTTCATTGTCTTACTGTTATTTTAACTCTTTTTTCCTTTTTTTCTAAAATCCATTTCTTTGAGATCAACATCCGAATGGTCCTCAAGAATATCCACCAGCGGTTCTTCAAATGCTTTGGTAGTACTCCATTTATCTAAGGTCAGGAGGAGAGAGGGGAGAACAAACATATTAAGCAATCCGGCGACCAGCAAAGTAAAGGAGATCAGGAAGCCCAGGGCCTGGGTGCCTCCGAATGAAGAGAGAATAAAAATCCCAAAACCAAAAAATAGTACCGTGGAAGAGTAGATCATGCTATATCCTGTTTCTTTCAGGGCGGAGATAACAGAAGCGTGAATTTGATGGCCGGTTATCTTCAACTGCAAACGATACCGGGAAAGAAACTGAATGGAATTATCTACCGATATTCCAAGGGCAATGCTGAATATCAGAATTGTAGAAGGTTTTATCGGAATTCCCGTGAAACCCATCAAGGCCGCGGTCATTAATTGTGGTATTAAATTGGGAATTAAAGAAATAAGGATCATCCGCCAGGAGGTAAAGAGAAAGGCTAACAACAGCGCAATAACAACTACGGCCAATGCAATACTCTCCCAGAGGTTACGGATCAGGAAATTGGTCCCTTTTAAAAATACCACACTGCTTCCGGTTACTGTGACATTGTATTTCGCCGGGTTAAAAATGGAATCAATGGTGGATTTCAGAGTCGTTTCAATACTATCGATGGTTTTTGTACCAACATTGGCCATCTGAACACTGATGCGTGTTGTTTGATACGTTGAATCGATAAAATTATTCAGGAGGTTTTTTTTCTTCGAATGAAAAGAGGGAAGATATTCAGCCATAAATGGAAGATCATTGGAATTGGGAAGGCTATAATACTGGGGATCGCCGGAATAGAATGTCTGCCGGGCAGTTTTAATCACTTCCACAAGTGATAGGGGTTTGGATAATTCCTTATACGTGGCTAAGGAATCCTGGAGCCGGTCAATTTTTTTCAGGGTACTGAGATTTAGCACACCTTTTTTCTTTTTGGTATCCACGGTTATTTCGAGTGGCATGATTCCCTTGAAATGTCGTTCAAAAAAGAGCATATCCTTATATATCGGATCCCGCTTGGAGATATCATCCACAATGGTTCCGCTGGTTTTCAACCTTGAAGCTCCGATTACCCCTATTACAATGCAGATTCCAACAATGATGTAGATCGGGTTGCGATAATTCTGAACAATATTGACTGCTTTATCGATGAACGATTTGGCAAGACTGGCTTCGATGTGTTTGGTATGTTTGCTTTTGGGAGGAGGAAGGAAGCTGAAAAAGATGGGAACAAGCGTAATTGAAAAGACATAGATCACCATGATGCTGATGGCGGCAATGAGTCCAAACTGCACTAAAAGTTTGTTATTGGTGATGGTGAATGCCGCAAAACCTGTGGCTGTGGCGGCATTGGTGAGCAGGTTGGCCATTCCGATCCGTTCAATGGATCTGGAAAGCGCTTTGGCCTGGTTCCGATGATGGCTGTACTCGAAGTGGTATTTGTTCAGAATAAATATACAGTTTTCTACAGCAATTACAATCACCAGCGGTGGAATTATGGAAGAAAGCATGGTTATTGTATACCCGAAAAGAGCCATTAGTCCCAAGGCCCAGACCACGCTGATGCAAACGATCAGCATCGGAAAAATCACTGCTTTCGATGACCGGAAAAAGATAAAAAGGAAAAGAGCCGAGACCATTAAGGCAAGAATGACAAACAAGATCAGTTCCCGTTCCAGTTTTTTTGCGATCAAGGTCCGGATATACGGCAACCCCGAATAATGTACTTCAATCTTGTTGCGGGCAGCAAAACGGTCGACTACAGACTGGATATCCTTCATTAACCGGACTCGTTCTTTCGATTGAACAATTTTTTTATTCAGGGTAAGCATCATCAGATATGCAGAAGTTTCTTTGTTATAGATGAGCCCCTTGTAAAATGGAAGGGAGTATATAACAGAGCGGATCGAATCGAGTTCTTTCTGGTTAACCGGGGCATGTGATGATATGGGAAGAAATTCAAATTTCCGGATTGAGTCATTTTTAACCAAGTTGTATAGCCGGGTAATCGAAATAATTTCCGATACCCCTTCGATTTTCTTCAAAGAATCGGCCAGATGATATACTGCGTTGTAATGATTTAAATCAAAAAAATGAGGATCAAGGATCCCGACAAACATGAGGGTGCCATCCTGCCCGAATTTATCAATGAATTTCTGGTAAACACGGATGGTTGTATCCGTATCAGGGAGAACATTGGCGCTTTCGTATTGTAATTTCACACGGGTTGCCTGATAACCCATGAATATCGTCAACAGCGCGATCACAATAAGAATGGTGATTCTGTTCCGTAATATAGTTCTAACAATATTATTCCACACGATCAATTTGTTTAAAAAGCAAAATTAAGATTTTAAAGGATATTTAGCGAATTTCCGTAGTTTTGTCTCGTCAATTGAGTAACTTTTATGAAACAGGAAAAAAAACTTTTTACTGGTAAAACCCTGGCAATATTATCCGGGGGAGGTGATACACCTGCCATTAATTCCAGTATTGAGGCGATTCGTAACAGGGCTTCTCTGTTGGGTTTCAAGGTGTATGGTGTTTTGAGTGGATGGAAAGGCTTGCTTGGGGAAGGCGACATTGTTGATCTGACCCATCAGCCATACGACGGTTATTATGGAGGAACAGCACTCCGGTCGAGCCGGACCAATCCTTTCCCCTCGAAAAAAAATCCGGTAAGCCGTGTTCCCCAGGTTTTACGGAATTTGGAACGATATAAGATTGATGTCCTGGTTACTATAGGGGGAGATGATACAAATGGCGCTGCCAAACGCTTGTTTGAAACCGAAGGTATTCCGGTGATTGGTTTTCCAAAAACAATTGATAATGATTTGCGAACACGTTCCATTCATCATTTCAATGGAAAAGATATTGAAGCGGTTCTTTGTCCCGGTTTTCCCTCTGCAGCGCTGTCGATGATGGAATTCACTTCTTCCATTAAAACCACAGCCGAATCCCATTCCCGTATTATTGTGATGGAAGTGATGGGCCGCGATGCCGGATGGCTTACCGGAACTACGATTTTTGGCGGAGCTTCCCTGGGCCTTATTCCTGAGTTCGAAATTACCAAAGCACGCAAAGAGGTGTTTTTTGAGACGGTTAAGGAAGCCTATATGCATTCCAAAAAGAAATGTCTGGTGATCCCTGTTTCCGAAGGAATTCGGTGGTATGATGAAAAAACGGGGAAAGTAGATGTTGTATATGCCAGTTCTGAAGTGGATGAATACGGACATGCCCGCTTTGGTGGTGTAAGCGGGGTAATCGCATCAGAGATCAACGCCAGGCTCGGTATTGAAGCTCGGGCACAAATCTCAGGATATTATCCCCGATCGGGACATTGTCGCCATTATGATCGCCGCCTTACAGCTACCCTGGCCGATAAAGTAGTTGATTTATTGCTCCGGGAAGAATATGGTCAGATGCCAGTCATGAAAAAGATTGTTCCCAACGTAGAGCTGGAAGAGTTTAATACCACTTCCATTGATATGGGAGCAGTAGGAAATAAACCACTATCGGAAGATTATTATGATATCAGCAAATTCTCATTTACGGAGGCCTATCACGATTTCCTGACAAAAATTTTAGAAAAACCTGATTGTGGCGATTTTAGATACGATTTTCCGGTTGTAATTCCCTAAAAGTTATTTTGTTACCAATTGTAAGGTGTTCCGGCTTCGAAGTTCCATTAAGACCCTTTTCCCCTGAGTTATACGGTCGATCGCTTCCTTGGTGTAATGACGGATGGTATATAGCTCCAGACCTTCATTGTAGCGGGTTTCATAATCTTTTTTCAGGTGTGATAAAAGGGGAGGCAGCTTCTGTATATCCTCATCCACGCAAATAGAAAAGCTGATCGCCGAATTTTGCATAACATTCACTTTTACTCTGAATTCTGCAAGGATCCGGAATATTTCACTCAGATTTTCTTCTACAATGAATGAAAAATCACGGGGAGAAAGCGAAATCAATACCTGGTTTTGTTTCCGGATAAAAATTGGAGTGTCGATGGTCCAGGCAGAAATGTTTTCAATGGTAGTTCCAGTACTTTCAGGATCGAGAAACGATTTTACCCTAAGCACAATATTTGCGTTTTCTAACGGTTTAATGGTTCTGGGATGGATGATACTTGCCCCGTAGTATGCTAATTCAATGGCTTCACGGTAAGAAAGATGATCGATTTTTTCTGCATTCTTCATCCATTTTGGATCGGCATTCATAACCCCTGGAACATCTTTCCATATTATCATCTCTTTAGCCTGTATGGAGTAGGCAAAGATGGCCGCTGAAAAATCCGATCCCTCGCGTCCGAGTGTTGTTGTATTGCCGGATGCATCACTTCCTAAAAATCCCTGGGTCAGAGCAATCTTTCCACCGGTTTGGGAATTCCCAAAATAGCCTTTCATAGCATTTCGGATCAATGTTTTTGTTGGTTCCCACAAAACATGAGCATCGCGGTAAGTAGAATCTGTTTTGATCAAGGTACGGACATCAAACAAAGCGACCGGTTGTTTTCGCTCTTTCAGATAATGGTAAACAAGGGTTGTTGAAAAAAGCTCTCCAAAACTGACAATTTGGTCATAATCAAAATCATATAACGGCTTTTCTGTTCGATAAAGATGCCCCCGCCGAAGGATTCCCTGGAGTTGATTAAACAAGGCTCCAATCTCTTTATAAACAAAATGTCCGGTGTTTGGAAAAAGCCTGGCAAGAAGTTGAAAATGAAACTCTTTTACGCTTTCAAATGACTCTATCATGGCGATGGAATCACCAGTACGGAAATGTTGCAAGACCTCTTCCAGGGCATTGGTTGTTTTTCCCATGGCCGAGATCACTGCAACAACGTGATCATCACCTTGTTTTTCTAGAATGTCGGCAACCTGCCGCACTCCGGAATCACTGCAAACCGATGCCCCTCCAAATTTGAATACCCTAAGATTCATGAAGCAAATGTAAAGAAATCGAAAGGAAAAATCGTACTTTTGCCGTGAAAACCACCCTCCGGCTTTAAGTTAGATTAATCGAAGTTGAATTCCCCAGATCTTTTATCGGCTTATAAGAACCATCCACGGTTACAAAAAATCATTGACCAATTAATGGTTTTACAAGGCGAAGACTCCAACCGTTTTCGCTTTCAGCTTAAAGGACTTGTCGGCTCTTCACGGGCCATGGTATCAGCAGCCATTCACGAATTATCTGCCACCATCCATCTCATTCTCCTTCCTGATAAAGAAACCGCAGCCTACTTTCTCAATGACCTGGAACAAATTCTGGGAGAGAATGATCTTCCTTCTACAAAAAAAAAGGTACTCTTCTTTCCTTCCTCCTTTAAACGGGGATTCCAATCAGGATTAAAAGATAACCAGGGGCTTTTAGCCAGAACTGAAGTGCTAAACCGCCTCCATAGCCGGGCCAGAAAATTCGTGATCGTAAGCTATCCTGAGGCTGTATCTGAAAAGGTCGTCAGTAAAAAATATCTGGAAAAGAATACCCTGAAACTATCCGTCGGTGAGCAGGTTAACATGGATTTCATTCTCGATGTAATGATCGAGTATGAATTTGAACGTGCCGATTTTGTGGTCGAACCAGGGCAATTTTCACTGCGTGGTGGGTTGATTGATATTTACTCATTTAGTAACGACCATCCCTACCGGGTAGAATTTGTAGGAGACAAAGTTGCTTCTATCCGTTCTTTTGACCCGGCGAACCAGTTATCCATTGAAAAAGTACAAGCGATAACCATTGTACCGGATATTCGGATCAGCGAAGAACGTAAAATTGATTATGAATCTATTTTCTCTTTTCTTCCCGACAAGGCAATAATCTGGTTGAATGATACCGGATTTATAGCCGACACGATGGATAAACAACCGGCATCGGATCTGCTTCTCACTGGAAGCGAATTTTTAAAACTGTTACTTGACTTTTCAAGTCTGGAATTCGGGCCACAGTTCTTTTTAAAAACTGGTCAACCCATCGATTTTGATGTTTCCCCACAACCTTCCTTCAATAAAAATTTTGATTTGTTGCTGGAAGATCTTAAGAAAAACGAAAAACAAGGATTTCATAATATTCTCTTAGCCGATAACCCCAAGCAGGTAGAGCGTCTTCATGCAATTTTAGAAGAAATTCAATCAAAACGGAGTGAAGAACCTATTATCCCCGACAATGCCTCACGATCCACTCTGAATTTCTCGCTTCATGAGGGCTTTATCGACAAAGATCTGAAGCTTGCCTGTTATACCGACCATCAGATTTTTGAACGATACCACCGTTTTCAACTACAAGATGGATATGCAAGCAAGGAAGCGCTTTCACTAAAAGAATTATATGATCTCAGACCTGGAGATTTTGTGACCCATATCGATCATGGAGTTGGTCGGTTTGATGGCCTGGAGAAAATTGTAAACAACGGAAGGGAACAGGAAGCGATCCGACTGATCTATAAAAATGATGATCTTCTTTATGTCAGCATCCATTCTTTACACCGGATTTCCAAGTATATCGGGAAGGAGGGATCAGCGCCAACCCTGAATCGTCTGGGATCGGATGTTTGGAATAAATTAAAGACAAAAACCAAAAGCCGGGTTAAAGATATTGCCAAGGATCTCATTAAACTTTACGCAGAACGCCGTGCTACTACGGGTTTTTCATTTGCTCCGGACACCTATCTTCAAACAGAGTTGGAGGCCTCCTTCCTCTACGAGGATACCCCCGATCAAATCAAGGCCACTATTGATGTTAAAAAAGACCTTGAAGAAACCTTCCCGATGGACCGCCTGATTTGCGGCGATGTTGGTTTCGGGAAAACAGAAATTGCCATCAGGGCTGCATTTAAAGTGGTCTGTGAAAGCAAGCAGGTAGCCATCCTGGTTCCTACTACGATCCTTGCGTTACAACATTATAAAACCTTGACGGAACGGCTTAAGGAATTTCCCTGCCGGGTCGATTACATCAGCCGGTTTAAACCGGTGAACGCGCAAAAGCAACTATTGAGTGATCTCGA
Organism: Bacteroidales bacterium; assembly: GCA_023231005.1. Taxonomy (GTDB): domain Bacteria; phylum Bacteroidota; class Bacteroidia; order Bacteroidales; family FEN-979; genus CAIVAT01. The sequence goes on from JALNWG010000016.1 coordinate 11,479, forward strand.
AGAAGGGAAAGTTGATATCCTGATTGGCACCCATCGTATCCTTAGTAAGGATATTAAATTCAAAGATCTTGGACTTCTGATAATTGATGAGGAGCAAAAATTTGGAGTAGGGGCGAAGGAAAAAATCAAGCAAATGAGGGTGAATGTGGATACCCTTACGCTTACAGCGACTCCGATCCCCCGGACTTTACAGTTTTCGTTAATGGGGGCCCGTGATCTCTCCATCATCAATACTCCTCCGCCAAACCGGTATCCTGTTCAAACCGAGATTCATCCTTTTGGAGAAGCGGTGATTCAGGAAGCCATTGTGAATGAAATATCACGGGGTGGTCAGGTGTTTTTCGTCAATACCAGAGTACAGAATATCATCGAGGTAGCCGGAATGGTCCAGCGGATGGTTCCAAGGGCAAAAGTCGCTATTGCCCATGGACAAATGGAAGGACCTAAATTGGAAAAGGTGATGATGGATTTCATTGAAGGGGAATTTGATGTGTTGGTGGCAACAACCATTATTGAATCGGGATTGGACATTACCAATGTAAATACCATCATTATCAACGATGCCCATCATTACGGGTTAAGTGATCTCCATCAGTTGCGGGGCAGGGTAGGGCGATCCAACAAAAAAGCCTTTTGCTATTTGCTGGCACCGCCCATGTCGACCCTTACCGATGAAGCACGGAAACGCTTACGAGCCATCGAAGAATTTGCCGATCTGGGAAGTGGCTTCAATATTGCCATGCGCGACCTTGATATCCGCGGAGCGGGAAATATCCTGGGAGCAGAACAAAGCGGCTTTATTTCAGAGATAGGTTTCGATATGTATCAGAAAATTCTGGATGAAGCATTGCTGGAGTTAAAAGAGACCGAATTCAAAGATGTTTTCCCCACGGAAGCACAAAAAGAATTTGTACGGGATTGTGTAATTGAAACAGATCTCGAAATCCTCATCCCCGATCGTTATGTAACCAATATTACGGAACGGTTAAATCTCTATAAAGAGTTAGACTCCATTGATACGGAAGAAAACCTTCACCATTTCAGAGACCGTCTGATAGACCGTTTTGGCCCGATCCCCGGGCAAACCGAATCGTTGTTACAAACCATCCGCTTACGTTGGTTTGCACGAAAAATCGGTTTTGAAAAATTAGTCCTGCGAAATAATCGCCTGACTGCTTACTTTCTTTCTAACCCTGATTCTGGATATTTTCAAAGTTCTCAGTTCACTGCCATCCTCGAATTTCTGAAAACCCATCCGGCCTTTGCTAAAATGAAAGAAGAAAAAGACCGTCTTTCGTTGACTTTTCGCGAAGTTCCGGGGATTCAAGAGGCGCTCAATAAACTGGAATTCATTCAATTAACAAAAGTTAATAACATTTAACATTTCATTTTTTTATCCTGCCCTTCTTTTTATAATTTTGTTAATTAAAAGACAACGTTATAAACCATTAAAATTTATGATATGAAGAAACTTTTACTCTTATTTTCTGCTCTGTTTTCAGCAGGATTTTTGTTTGCCCAAACCGATTGTTCCGACATCTTTATTTCTGAATATGTGGAAGGTTGGTATAACAATAAAGCGCTTGAAATTTATAATCCCACTAAAAATGCGATAAAGTTAGATAGTTTATATCGTCTGGTTCGCTGGGATAATGGGAAAACCACCTCCGCAGATGATCCGATGTATGTACTTCCCCTCACCGGAACAATCGAATCATACAAGGTGATGGTTATTATTCAGGACACAACCAAACCGGGACAGGATACCATGGTATGGCCTGAATTAAGAAAAAAAGCCACCTTTCTTGCTCCCTATGATTACGATGGAACTACTCCCGGGGGAAGATGTGTTTTCTGGAATGGAGATGATGCCATTTCAATCCAGAAAAAACAAAACAACGGTACTTGGAAAGATATCGATATTTTTGGGGAAATTGGGGTTCGCCCACTGGACTGGCAAGGTGGTACAACTGGCGCATGGACCGATACAAAACCATACTGGCGCGGAACAGGAGTATATCTCACAAAGGATCAGTCATTAATACGTAAGAAAAATATCTATTTTGGCATTGACAAAATCAGGATGTCACATTATGGTGATTCTATTACAGGGATTTATCCCAATAGTTTTTATGCCTTTGCAGAATATGATACAATGCCAGCAAACTTTTTCGATAGTCTGGGACATCACATTTGTAATTGTGAAACGTGGATGTCTGTTAATAATATAAAGGGTATAAATAGCATTACTGTACAACCTAATCCTGTTACCAACAATCAGTTTACAGTCATCTCTTTCGTCCCCATTGCTTCTGTGGAGGTCGTTTCCATCGTAGGGCGATCACTTTTTGTAAGGGAATTCTCTTCCCACCAGAAAGAGGTGAAAATCCAACTCAGCGATTTGCCTCATGGAATTTATCTTGTCAAAATTATCACAGGAGATAATCAATCTGTGATCAAAAAAGTAATTATCCAATGATATTTATTTTATATGTTCTTTTCATAGGGGCAACTATAACTGGTTAGCCCCTATGTTTTCTCAAAAGTATAAACAAATCCCTTCTGCACATGACCAAACATTTTACCACTTTATTACTTCTTGTTATTCTCCCGATTGCTCTTCTTGCTCAAAAAAATGTGATCCGGGGTATTGTCACTGATGCAAATTCGGGTGAAACGCTCATTGGTGCCACCATCCTGTATGGCGAAAATAAAGGAGTAATTACCGATATGGATGGAAGATATTATTTGAAAGTTGAACCAGGAATCTATCATATTAAAGTTTCTTATGTCGGTTATCTCCCCCAGGAGATTGACATTACTGTAGGTAAGAACGAAATCACTCAAAATTTTGCGTTAAAGACTCCTACATTAAGTGAAGTTGAGGTAATCGGCGATGTTGCCAAGACCAGGGAGACCCCAGTTGCCTTTTCAACGGTTAGACCCATTCAATTACAGGAAGAACTTGCAAGCAGGGATATCCCCATGATCCTTAATAAAACCCCCGGAGTTTACGCAACCCAACAAGGTGGAGGTGATGGAGATGCCCGTATCAATATCCGCGGTTTTAGTCAGCGAAACTTGGCCGTGATGATTGATGGTATTCCGGTCAATGATATGGAAAACGGTTGGGTCTTTTGGTCCAACTGGTTTGGTCTTGATGCGGTAACACGCAATATACAAGTTCAGCGTGGTCTGGGCGCTTCCAAATTGGCGCTGCCTTCAGTAGGAGGAACTATGAACATCATCACAAAAGGGATTGATGCAAATTTTGGAGGTATAATTAAACAGGAGTTTGGAAGTGATGGTTATCTCCGTACTTCCATTGGAGTTACCACTGGCCAGTTGAAACATGGTTGGGGCGTAACCATTGCCGGATCTTACAAACAAGGTAATGGCTGGGTTGACAATACTTGGACAAAAGGATGGTTTGGTTATATCCGGGTAGATAAAAAATTAGGCAATCATACGCTGACCTTTTCTGCGATGGGTGCTCCTCAACAACATGCTCAGCGGTCCTATAAGAAATCAATTCCGACTTTTAGCAAGGATTATGCCGCCAAACTTGGTATTCGCCAGGGAATGATCGATTCTGCAGGCGGTTGGGGTATCCGTTATAACTCGAACTGGGGCTATCTGAATCGCTGGACCCTTGGATCTAGTGGTGAACGCATTTATCAGGAAAATCCTGAAAGTTTATCCCAATCCCTTAATTATTATTTCAAACCCCAACTAAGCCTGCGTGATTTCTGGAGAATAAATGATAAATTTTATTTATCGACTATTTTATACTCTTCCATAGGAAATGGAGGGGGTACTAGCTTTTTTACAAGCGACCAAAACGGTACTCCTGGAGGCTCCACACCCTCACTTGACCCAACGAACGGACAGGTTGCTTTCCAGACTTATTATGATGCCAATATGACTGATCTGAAACAAAGATCCAGCGGGATCCTCCGGTCCAGTGTTAATAACCATGCCTGGTATGGACTTCTCTCGACTTTTACCTGGGAGATAAACAATGAATGGACACTTTCCGGAGGAGTTGATTTGAGAACATATCGTGCACAACATTATGGCGAAATTTATGATCTCCTCGGAGGACAATATTTTTTCAATAACTCAAATAAGAACAGATATCTCTATTCGAAATTATATGAAGGAGATAAAATCTATTATAACAATGATGCAAAAGTGCGTTGGGGGGGGGTATTCGCCCAAGCCGAATGGAAAAAGGAAAAATGGTCGGCTTTTTTAAATTTTACAACCTCTCTAAGCGCCTATCAGCGAATAGATTATTTTAAGAAAATGGATTTGATCATTGATGGGGAAAAGTTTACTGAAGCTGTTGGATATGGCGACATATTTTACTATAACGGATCACAAAATTTGACCTATACGCTTGAAGATAAACAATATACATCACATGACACGGTTTTTGTGATAAAGCAACAGGGGGCCACAACCGACACGCTGTTTATCACAAATCCGGCGGCATACGATATCAATTCCTCTCAGGCCAAGTGTACCAGTACCAACTGGAAAATTTTCCCTGGTTTTACACTCAAAGGAGGCGCTAACTATAACATCGACTCTAGAAATAACGTCTACCTGAACCTGGGTTATCTGACAAAGGCTCCCAGATTCAGTAACGTGTTTTATAACAATAATATGGAAGTTCAGGATCCAAAGAACGAAATCATTCAGGCTTTTGAACTGGGATACAGTTTTAATTCAAAAACTGTTTCACTCAATGTGAACGGTTATCTTACGAAATGGAACAACAAGCCACTGGAGTCGGTTGCTATTTTTACAGATGAAAAAACACAAGAAACTTACTCATATAATGTCAACGGGATTAATGCCTTTCATAAAGGAATCGAGGTAGAATTTGGGTGGAAACCGATTCCTTCATTACAATGGGATCAGGTATTGGCCTGGGGCGACTGGCGATGGACATCGGGTTCAGATGTTACGATATACAATCCGGCAGGTGATTCGGTTACCAGTTTTAGTTTTAATGCAAAAGGAGTGCATGTTGGAAATGCAGCCCAGTTTCAGTTCATGGAAAGCTTGCGTTGGGAAATCATTAAATACCTTTATGTTTCAGGAAGTATGACCTTGTTTGGGAAAAATTATTCGAATATGGATCCGGCTTCTCTGACACCTGAATACATGGATGCAAATGGAAATCCACCCGATTCCTGGGAACTTCCGGTATATTATTTGGTCGATTTAAATGCCGGATATCGGTTTACATTTAAAAAGTTTAAACTGGATATCCGGGCAAGCGTTCTCAATTTATTAGACCGTGTTTATATTTCAGATGCCGATAATAATGATTCGTACTCAACATCAACTTCTTATTTTGATGCTTCCTCAGCCGGGGTTTTCTTTGGTGCTGGAAGAACCTTTAATACATCGATCGCATTAAGTTTTTAAATCAGTCAGTGGGGGAGAAATAGTGAATTGCAAAGCAATCACGGACACCCGTAAAAAATGAGATGATTGTAAGTAAATATTGAAAATAAAATCGATATGAAAAAAGTAACATTGATGATAATCAGTCTGATGCTCCTTGGTGTGTCGGCTTTTTCCCAGTCAACAATTGCAGAAGCCAGGGCCATGCCTGAGGGTTCTACAGTTACAATACGAGGAATCGTTACCAATGGTTCTGAATTGGGGATCATCCGGTATATTCAGGATGCCACGGCAGGAATTGCTGCCTATGGCTCCAAGGTAAGCGGTATCGAACGCGGCGATTCGGTGGTTGTTACCGGTGTTACAAAAAACTACAATTTTTTATTGGAGTTGGATCCGGTCAGTTCCATTACAGCTATTGCTCCAAAACCTTCACCGGAACCGATTGTTCTGACACCCGGCGGGATGAAGGAATTGTATGAGTCACGGCTCGTAAAAATGATCGATGTGACTTTTGCAAATGCCGGTGGGGTTTTTGCCGGAAATACCAACTATAACGTCACAGCCAATGGACAAACTTGCCCGGTTCGGATTAACACCAATTCAAATCTTGTCGGACAAATTATTCCTGCCGATCAGGTCACCATCATTGGCCTCTGTTCACAATATAACTATACCGATCCAAATGCCGGGTACCAGCTATTGCTCAGGGATAAAAATGATATTGTCGCCAGCAGTTCAATCTTGTTTACAACACCTATTACCGTTGGCAATATAACGACTAATAGTTTCGACCTTTCATGGAATACCAACATTGCCGGCACTACGGAACTTTTTTATGGACGTACTCCTCAGTTGGAATTGGGGCACCAGGGTGCTGCCGGAACAGGTACTGCCCATACAATCTCCCTTTCCGGATTGAATCCATCGGATTTGATCTATGTACATGCATTTTCTGTTGCCGCCCAGGATACTGGCTGGTCGGGATTAAAACCCTATATTACCCAATCGGTTTCCTCCGGAACAATCAAAACGTATTTTACGCGGCCTGTCGATACCACAGTGGCTACTGGCCCCAAGGCAATCCAGATATACCGTGCCGTGGATGATACCTGTATCGCATACATCTACCGGGCAAAACAAAGCATCGATGTGGCCATCTATAATTTTAATCTCGACGGAATCAGCAATATCGCCAATGCATTGAATGTTGCCTATAACAGGGGAGTTGTGGTGAGGGTTGTCACCGATGGTGGAACCAATAATTCGGCCATTCCGGAATTGGTCGCCGGTATTGGAAAAATCGGCCGCCCTGTCACAACGGGTATCATGCACGATAAATTTATGGTGATCGATGGTAATTCTGCCGATCCGAATGATCCAATTGTATGGACTGGCTCTTGCAACTGGACCGATCAGAATATAAATACCGATGCCAACAATGTCCTGTTTATCCAGGATGCCAGTCTTGCCAAAGCATATACCATTGAGTTTAACGAAATGTTTGGTTCAACTACTGCTACCCCAAATGCTGCCAATGCAAAATTCGGGCCAGCAAAATCTGATAATACTCCCCATGAGTTTGTTATCGGAGGAAACCGTGTTGAACTCTATTTCAGCCCGAGCGACGGAGTAAACCAACAGATCATCAATCACATCGGCACTGTAAACAATGATCTGGAAATCGGTACGATGCTCATTACCCGGAAGGTGATCAGCGATGCCATCATTGCCAAATCAAATGCCGGAATTCCTTCAAAAGTGGTCATATCAAACCGTTCTACTTCCGATGCTACAGTTGTTGCCAATCTCGGCGCTGCCTTAGGCAACAACTTCAGAGAATACCACGAACAAGGATTACTTCATAGTAAAGTGATGATCGTTGACCAATCGAATCCAAACTCGGATCCGTTTGTATGGACCGGTTCCCATAACTGGAGCGATGCAGCCAATGTAAGCAACGACGAAAACTCCATCGTAATTCATGATCCAGCCATCTGCAATTTGTTTTTCCAGGATTTTACGTATCGCTTTAACAAGGCTATTCCGGTGAGCGATCATCCTGTTCTGGATCTTGGACCTGACCAAACAGTTTTCGCCGGCGATACCGTTACCCTGGATGCCGGACAGTTTACAAGCTATGTATGGTCAACAGGTGATCTTACCCAAATCATTAAAGTTGATTCATCAGGCGTTGGTCATGGGGTCAAAAAAATATATTGTCGTGTCGTGGATCAGTATGGAGTTCAATCGGATACGGTTAGGATTACCTTCAAGTATGGAGTGGGAATGAACGAGCAGAATGAAGTGATCTCTCAACTTCAGGTTTATCCGAATCCAGCTACATCCTATGTTAATTTAGGATTTACTTCAAAGACAAGTGAAACTGTTTCAGCAGAACTTTTTAATTTTACTGGATCGGTTGTGTGGCAATCGGAAATACAGGTTAACAAAGGGAATAATCTGATCAGGTTAGATCAATTGTCACTGCAAAAAGGAATTTATTTACTTCGCTTACGTACATCGGGCGGGGAAATTGTGAAAAAAATCAAATTCAATTAATAACAGAAGAACATGACCCGGATGCAATACGGGGTCACCTTTTTCGTTATTTAAAAAATCAAATCAAATTAAATCCAGCGACTTGTGGCGGATAGTTTAGTTATCATACCTACATACAATGAGAAGGAGAACATTGAACTCATCATCCGGAAAGTGTTTTCGTTTGAAAAGGAATTTGACATCCTCATTGTAGAAGATAATTCACCTGATGGAACCGCAGCCATTGTGAAATCTCTAATGAATGAATTTCCCGGACGGTTATTTATGGAAGAACGGAAAGGGAAATTAGGATTGGGAACTGCTTATATACATGGTTTTCGCTGGGCCCTGAAAAGGGATTATACTTATATTTTTGAAATGGATGCTGATTTTTCGCACAATCCTAAGGATCTGATCAGGATGTATGATGCTGCAAAAAATCAAGGAGGTGATCTCATTATTGGTTCCCGCTATATAACTGGTGTAAATGTAGTGAACTGGCCGATGGGCAGGGTACTGATGTCGTACGGAGCTTCTATCTATGTACGTTTTATTACCCGTATGAAAATAATGGATACCACTGCTGGATTCATTTGTTATACACGTAAAGTCCTTGAAACAATCCAACTTGATAAAGTCAGGTTTACCGGATATGCCTTTCAGATAGAAATGAAATATACTGCCTGGAAACTGGGCTTTAAAATTATCGAAGTGCCCATTATTTTTACCGATCGCACCTTGGGCGAATCAAAAATGAGCAAAGGGATATTTAAAGAAGCGGTTTTTGGGGTCATTAGCCTCCGATGGAGAAATCTCTTCAAAAAAAATGGATCCTTCCTATTTAATTTATAACGCCCGGATAGTTAACGAAATGGCTTGCTTTACCGGGACTGTTTTGGTAAAGGAGGGGAGAATTGCTGAAATATTCCAAGGTAATATTCCAGAGGATTTTCAATTACCCCATCAGATTGTCTGCATCGATGCAAGGCAAAAATTACTTATTCCGGGAGTTATTGACGATCAGGTTCATTTTCGCGAACCCGGGTTGACCGATAAAGGTGACCTTTTTACGGAAAGCAGGGCAGCTGTTGCAGGTGGGGTGACATCATACATGGATATGCCCAATACAAAGCCACCTGCCATTACCCTTGATATTTTAGAGGAAAAATTTAGCCTGGCTGCTCAAAAATCGTTGGCAAATTATTCCTTTTTTTTAGGCGCTTCCAACCATAACCTTTCTGAAATCGAAAAGGCTGATCCAAATCGTATTTGCGGATTGAAGGTCTTCCTCGGTTCTTCTACCGGAAATATGCTGGTTGATGATCCGGATACGCTGGATTCAATTTTTGCCGCTTCCCCATTACTGATTGCCGTTCATGCGGAAGAGGAGCCGGTAATCCGGGAAAACCTTCAAAAATTCAAAAAAAAATATGGAGCGGCAATCCCTTTTTCTGCCCATCCCCTGATCCGCAGTGAACAAGCCTGTTTCCTCTCTTCTCAAAAAGCTGTAACCCTCGCCAGGAAACATAAATCCCGGTTGCATTTGCTTCATCTTTCAACTGCCAAAGAACTTGAATTGCTTCAGAATGACCGTCCGCTTATCGAAAAAATGATCACCGGGGAAGTATGTATTCACCATCTTTGGTTCGATGACCGGGATTATCAAAAACTGGGATCGAAAATAAAATGGAATCCAGCCATCAAATCTGCTCACGATCGCGAAGCCTTGTTTGAAGGTCTCCTGAATGATAAAATTGACCTTATTGCAACCGATCATGCGCCCCATCTTTCAAGCGAAAAAGAAAATCCTTATACCTCCTGTCCTTCCGGAGGACCCTTGATTCAACACAGCCTTGTAGCCATGCTTGAATTTTATCATCTGAAAAAAATTTCCATTGAAAAGATAGTGGAAAAAATGTGTCATAACCCGGCAATTCTATACCGAATAAACAATAGAGGATTTGTTCGTAAAGGTTACTGGGCTGACCTGGTGTTGATTGACCCCAACTATCGATGGATGGTTGAAAAGAAAAATATTTTGTCTAAATGTGGTTGGTCTCCTTTCGAGGGAATTTCCTTTAAATCCCGGGTAACCCATACCTGGGTAAATGGCAGACTGGTTTTTGAAAATGGGCAGATCAACGAGTTATGTAATGGTAAACGTTTAAATTTTAACACTAAATAATCATGAGAATAAATAATCGTATGAAATATTCACTTACGCTTTCTGTACTATTGATGTTGCTTACTGTTTCTTGTCGCTTTGAGCATAAAGTTGTTGATGAAACCTATCCCGATGGATCGCCCAAACGGGTTTGCATCTATAAGGGAAAAGGGGAAAGCAGGGAACTCATCAAAGAAACTACATACTATTCCAATAAACAGGCTCAAATGGAAGGGTCCTACAAGGATAATCAACGAAATGGAGTATGGTCCTATTGGTATGAAAACGGTAAACTCTGGAGTCAGGGAACTTTCGTCAATGGGAAATCAGATGGAAAAAGGACTGCTTACTTCGAAAATGGGAAAGTAAGATATGAAGGAAATTACAAAGAGGATATGCGTGTAGGAAAATGGCGGTTTTTTGATGAAAACGGTCGTTTGTTACAGGAAGTCGACTATTCTGCTCCCCCTAAAGAAATCCGGAAATAACGCTTAATTCCCAATTAATTTTCAACTACAATTGTGTATACCGGCAAATGGTCGCTGTATCCGCCGAAATACTCCTTCCCGCTTGCCGTACGATTAGGTACCTGCATCCCGTTTTTTTGTTTATACAACAACCACTCGGGAGTGAAAATATAACTGTATGGTGCCATGATGGTAGGGCCTTTTCCCCGCTTTTTTGCCAATAAATTCCCCGAAACGATGATCTGATCGAAAACATCCCAATCTTTATAATATAAAGTTCCTTCACCATCCAACTGACGACGATACAATAAATTATACAGGGAAGTACTGATTGGCTTTTTCCCGGGTGCTTTGGCGTTCAGTGTTTCAGCAATACTTTTATTGGAAGGCTCATCATTGAAATCTCCAACAAGAATAATATTGGCATGGGAATTGAGTCCGAAAATGGAATCTGCCAAATGTCGCATAATCTGTGCGTTTTCAATGCGTTTTCCTTCCGTCCCTTCAGCGCCTCCTTCGCGCGATTTCCAATGGTTTACGAAAAGATGAAAGGTGTCTTTTTTGGCATCTTCCAACTTTACATAAAGAATCAAACGGGTTTTAAAATTGGCAGCGGAGGGGAACGCGGCGGTTCCCAGACATTTAAAAATATCTTTCCGGTAGATCAAGGCAACATCGATTCCTCTCGGATCTTTCCCTTCTTCCAGAACGCCTTGATAATTTCCTTTTTGTAACCGGGTTTTATGGATCAGGTCCTGAAGCACCTGCATGTTTTCAATTTCTGCCAGTCCGATGATAGCTGGAAGCTGGATGCTGTCGATGGAAGCCAATGCTCTGGCAATATGATCTAATTTGAGAAAATAACGTTGAGAGGTCCAGGGGACTTTTGAAGTGGGGAGAAAATCATTGTCACTTTTATGCGGATCATCAATGGTATCGAATAAATTTTCGGTATTGTAAAAGGCTACCTTGAATTGAAAGCCTTTATTTTTCTGGGCCAACGCCCCCATACTGAAAACAAGAAAAATCAGAGAACAAATAATAACTTTCCGCATATCTACAAATTAAAAAATCACCGCTAAGTCACTAAGGTGCAAAAAAATGATTTTAAATGTTGCGCCTTAGCAAATTAGCGGTGCATGAAAAAGAATTCTTATGAGTCAACCTTGTTTAATCAACTAAAATGACCAGGTATCTTGAATTTGACCAGAATGCTTTATAATCTGTGATGTGGATAGCCTGGATTACTTTTTTGTCGCCCGTGAGTTTGTAAGAACTGGTCGGATGATTTGACAGAATTTTGGCTTTTTTACTCAGGATTGGAATTTCGGTTACCCGGCGAACATCAATTTTTGTGAAGAGTGACTTGTTGAAATCCCTTAAAATTTCACCGCTTTTGATAACACCCTGGGTTTTGAGTTCTTTGCTGGTGCCGATTACATAATAAGCGGTATTGAGGGCCTCATCCTGGGCGGCAATCGTCTGGGATTGATTGGAGAGCTGTGACGACTGGGTTTTAACTGTGCGGGAAAGGGTGTCGATTGTAAGATTTGCTGTTTCAAATGCGGCATTGAGTTTGGCTAATTTGGAACGGAGATCTTCGATTTCACGGGCTTTTGATGCCAGGTCTTTGTTCAATCGTTCCACCATTTTGTTTAACTCATCGACTTTCATGTTGGAATTTCTCAACTTTTTAGTCAATGCATTAATTGTCTCTTTGTTTTTTTGCATTAAACCATATATCGATTCAATATCTGATTTGATCTGATCCTTGGCCGATACTTTTAGTTCACCGCCGCGATCTGTTGTAAGGTTGATGATGTTTTCTTTTTGTTTGATCGTGTCCAGTGTTCCCTGGATGTCATTGATGGAGCGAATGAATTCATTGATAGCTTCATCTTTTTGCATAGTTTGAGCCATCAGGCTGTCTGACTTAGACTGCAATTCCTGAGCTTTCTTTTCGGCGGCACGGCCGCAGGCTAAAAACGCCGGGATCAATAGAAGCAAAAAATACTTTTTCATTTGGATTTGTTTTAATTTTTTACAAAAATAATAAGAAATTTCACACATTGAACATCTTAACTAACCTTACCTTTACAAAAAAATTAACAATGATGCCATATTCTAAAATTTTTCTGAAACCAGGAAAGGAAGCTGCTGTTAAACGCTTCCATCCGTGGATTTTTTCCGGGGCAGTCGATCGTGCCGAAGGTAACCCTAAGGAAGGAGATATCGTAGAAATCCGTTCAAACCGGAATGAATTTTTAGCTTTTGGCCACTTTACCCCTGGTAATATCGTTGTTAAAATATTTGAATTTCAGCCGACTACCATTGATGAAAATTACTGGATATCGAGATTAAAACAATCTTTTTCACTTCGTACCCGGTTGGGGTTGACAAACCATCCGCAAACCAATGCCTATCGATTGGTCTTTACCGAAGGGGATGGACTTCCGGGATTGGTAATCGACTATTATAACGGAGTTGCGGTATTTCAGACCCATACTCAAGGGATGCACCTGTTGAAACCAATATTTGTTAAAGCACTTCAGAAAATATACGGATCATCGCTGAAAGCAATTTATGATAAAAGCGGTGAAACCATGAAATCGTTCCAATCGGGCAAAAAATCTCCACAAAATCAACCTTCAGGTGATTATACGGATCATTATCTGATGGGTACTTCTCAGGTTGGGGAGATTCTGGAAACCGGCCAGCGCTTCATGGTGGATTGGGAACACGGACAAAAAACTGGATTCTTTCTCGATCAAAGAGCAAATCGAATGTTCGCCCAATTTTATGCAAAAGACAAAAAAGTACTTAATGTTTTCTGTTATTCCGGTGCTTTTTCGGTGTTTGCGCTTCAGGGAGGAGCTTCATTGGTACATTCGGTGGATAGTTCTCAACGGGCGATCGACTGGACCGAAGAAAATATCCGCTTGAATGGATTTGTCCCCGATCGGCATCAATCGTATGTTGCAGATGCAAAAAAATGGTTGACGGAGGTAACGGAAAAGTATGATATGATCATTTTAGATCCTCCGGCATTTGCAAAAACCCATATTGTAACCAACAATGCCTTGCATGCTTATATTCACATCAACGCACAGGCTTTGAAAAGGCTGACCCCGGGTGGATTGCTCTTTACCTTTTCCTGCTCACAGGCCATTTCTCACGACATGTTCCAATCGGCCCTGATGTCGGCCGCCCTGGAAACAGGAAGGAAGGTAAAAATCCTGCACCGTTTGTCGCAAGGACCCGATCATCCGGTAAGTATTTATCATCCGGAAGGAGAGTATTTGAAGGGTTTAATCCTCGAAGTTGAATAATAAAACAATAAAAATGTCTTTAATTGATGCTTTGAAAGGATCTGAATTTGCAAACCAGTGGATTCTTGACCCTAAAATGATCTATTTAAATCATGGCTCGTTTGGTGCAACACCTTCTGCCATCCTTGAGAAACAATCGGAATACCGCGAGAAACTTGAATCAGGCCCAGTAAGATTTCTGATTCGCCAAATGGAAGAAATGTTCGAATTGTCCAGAATAAAAGCGGCCAATTTTGTACATGCTTCCCCGCACGACCTGGTATTTGTTCAAAATGCCACAACAGCGGTAAGTACAGTTTTCCGTTCGCTCCATTTCAAGCCGGGTGATGAGATTCTGATCACCAATCATACCTATGCTGCTTGCAGAAGATTGGTGGAATTCATCTGCGAACAATCGGGAGCACATCTTATTGAGGCTTGCTATGATTTTCCAATCAATTCCCCCGATGTTATTCTGGAGGCAGTTCTTTCAAAAGTGACTTCCCGCACTAAGATTGCGTTGATTGATCATATTACATCGGCCACCGCGATCATTCAACCCGTGGCTGCCATTGTAAAAGAGCTGGAAAGAAAAGGTGTTGATACTTTTATTGATGGCGCACATGCCCCGGGAAGTATTCCCCTTGACCTGGAGAATATCGGAGCTGCTTATTATACTGGAAATTGTCACAAATGGATATGTACGCCGAAAAGTACGGCTCTCCTGCATGTGAGAAGAGATAAACAGGATCAGATCCACCCCCTTGTAATCAGCCATGCAGGGCATAAAGCCCAACCTTTTACTGAACGGTTTTATTGGCCGGGGACCTTCGATCCCACTCCCGCACTGTGTGTGGGTGATGCCATCGATTATCTGGCTGCCTTTTTCCCGGGAGGATGGCCGGAATTGATGCAACGGAATCATGATCTCTGCCTGGAAGCACGGAATCTGCTTTGTCAGCAACTGAATATTGAAAAACCTTGTCCCGATTCGATGATTGCCAGTATGGCTACCCTTCCACTGACTCCTCCTGAAACCATTGTTTTTACTGATTATAAAGGAGTAGATCCATTTCAAGACCGCATTTTCCGTGAATTTAACATGGAAATTCCTGTTTGGTGTTCGCCCAATCCCCCTACACGATTAATCCGGATCTCTGTTCAGCTCTATAATTCGCTGGAACAATACCGTTATCTGGGAACGGTGTTGAAGCAATTATTGAAATCTGAAACTGCCTGATTTTCCGGAAGAAAGTAATGAGAAAGGTGTAAGTTAAAAAATCTAAGGTGTAAAACGAAAAGTGCAAACTGTAATTTTTTTACACTTTGCACCCTGCACTTTAGACTTGACCTTGTAGCGGGGACAGGATTCGAACCTATGACCTTTGGGTTATGAGCCCAACGAGCTACCTCTGCTCCACCCCGCACTGTATTTTTTTGTACCTTTGTACTTATATTCGCGATGCAAAGATAGTGAATTGTAATATCCTATCCAAAAATCATTTTAAAAATTATGATACATCAAGCCGGGTTCGTCTCAATTATCGGGTATCCCAATGTGGGTAAATCTACATTAATGAATGCGTTGCTGGGAGAACGATTATCGATCATTACCCCAAAAGCACAAACCACCCGGCACCGGATTATGGGAATATTCAGCGACGAAAATTTCCAAATTGTCTATTCCGATACTCCGGGGGTGATCAAACCTCATTACAAACTTCATCGCGCAATGATGTCGGCCGTATTTTCTGCGCTTGACGATGCCGATGTTATTCTGCTTGTTACCGAAGCCGGAAATGATTTTCATCAGGAGGAGATACTAAAGAAACTGAAAGAGACAACAAAGCCTGTAATCGTTGTGATCAACAAAATTGATCTGGGTGACATGGAGGTTCTTGAAAAGGAGGCGGAAAAATGGAGGGGAACGTTAGATAAAGCCACGATCCTTCCTGTTTCTGCCTTGCATAAAGTCAACCTCGATCAGGTTTTTAAAGCCATTCTTCATGATCTTCCCGAATCGCCCCCATTCTACCCCAAAGATGAACTGACCGACCGGAGTCAGCGTTTTTTCATTTCGGAAATCATCCGTGAGAAGATTTTACTTTACTTTTCGCAGGAAATACCCTACTCAACGGAAGTTGCTATTGAATCATTCAAAGAAGAAGAACATCTCACACGAATTTCTGCTACCATCTACGTTTCCAGAGAATCTCAAAAAGGTATTCTGATCGGTCATCAGGGTGTAGCCATAAAAAAATTGGGAACCGTGGCCCGAAAAGATATTGAATCTTTTTTAGGTCAGCATGTTTTTTTAGAGTTACGCGTAAAAGTGGCTAAAGACTGGCGTGAAGACGATCAGGCTTTGAAACGCTTTGGTTATCCTTCGACAAGTGAAAAGTGACAGGGTAATAAAGAAGATAACGATTTATTTAACACTTAATCACTTAACACTAAATTAATTATATGACAAATATCATTGCTATCGTAGGTCGCCCCAATGTAGGAAAATCTACACTTTTTAACCGCTTATGTGGCGGACGGGATGCGATTGTTGATCCTACCAGTGGTGTTACCCGCGACCGGCATTATGGAATGGGTGATTGGAATGGAAAACAATATTCAGTTATTGATACCGGTGGTTATGTTGATAATTCGGAGGATGTTTTTGAAGAAGAAATAAAGAAACAGGTCAGGCTTGCCATTGATGAATCCGATGTGATTCTTTTTTTAGTCGATGCCAAAGAAGGATTAACCCCAATGGATGTTGATGTTGCTGATATGTTACGCCGCTCGAAAAAAAGGGTCTTGTTGGTTGCCAATAAAGTAGACAGTTACAAGATGGTGAATGACATTCACGAATTTCACCAGTTGGGTCTTGGCGAAATTTATTCCATTGCCTCAACCAGTGGTAGTGGCACTGGTGATTTAATGGACGAAGTGGTCCGTGATTTCCAAATGGAAGAGCTGGAAACCATCAAAGATGAAACTTTACCGGAGGAACCAGAAATCCCAAAAATCGCTATTGTAGGACGACCAAATGCGGGAAAATCTTCACTGGTCAATATGTTGCTTGGAAACGACCGCAACATTGTTACTCCGGTTCCTGGGACAACCCGCGATTCCATTCACTCGCACTATACCTATTTTGGCTTGGATTTTGAATTGATCGATACCGCTGGAATCAGGAAAAAAGCTAAAGTCACGGAAAATATCGAGTTCTATTCCGTGATGAGGGCTATCCGGTCGATTGAAAGCAGTAATGTATGTATTCTTATGGTCGATGCGGAACGTGGATTCGAAGCGCAGGATCTTAATATTTTTTCCCTGATCGAAAAAAATCATAAAGGGGTTGTGATCCTGGTTAACAAATGGGATTTGGTTGAAAAGGAAGCAAATACCCATAAAGATTTTGAAGCATCCATCTTTGAACAAATTGCCCCATTCCGTGACGTTCCTGTGGTTTTTACTTCTGTGATCGCCAAACAGCGAATCTTTAAAGCTGTTGAAACAGCTGTTCAGGTTTTTAAAAACAGATCAAGAAGAATCAGTACATCCGAGCTTAATGATTTTATTTTACCCATCATCGAGGCAACTCCACCACCAGTCACCAAAGGGAAATATGTACGTATCAAATATGCTCAACAGCTACATTCAGCATTTCCCTCTTTTGCGTTTTTCTGTAACCACCCTCAATACTTAAAAGAGTCATACAAACGTTTTATTGAAAATAAACTCAGGGAGAAATTTAATTTTAATGGAGTCCCAATAGAAGTGTATTTCCGGCAAAAATAGTAGTATGGAGGAGGGGTTGCGAATCGATAAATGGCTTTGGGCCATGCGTTTATTTAAAACACGCAGCCAGGCTTCGGAGGCTTGTCGCGCTGGAAAAGTGAAAATTCTCGACCAGCCTGTAAAACCCTCCTATACGATAAAATTGAATCAAATCCTGACGATTTCATCACCTCCGATCACTAAAACCGTGAAGGTGGTTACCCTGTCGGATCGGAGATTGCCGGCTAAACGGGTTCCTGAATTCATGGAAGACCAAACCCCGGCTGAAGAATATCAAAAATTAAAGCAGAATCAATTATCTGGATTTGAATTCCGGGAGCGGGGTGCTGGACGTCCTACCAAACGGGAGCGTCGGGAAATCGAAATGCTGAAAAAATATCTGGATGCATAATAACAGTAGGCCACCGGATCTCACTGATCTTGCATTTGAAGGAAGAAATAAGGAGTATGGTGCCTATACGTTACGGAAAAAGTATAATCGATATCTGGGTATTTCAACGATCATCGGAATTTCTGGGGTGTTGCTTATCGCCATAATCCCTTTTCTTATCTATTATTTTGAACCGATTCCTTTAATTGAAGGAGATATGATGTATGAAGTGGATTATACTGGCCTCATGCCACTTCCTGATGAAGAGATGAGTAAATTGTTACAAGCCTTGTCGAAGCCCGAGCAGGAGGTTCTGCAAGCCCCTATTGTATCAGATTCGGTAAGGCCTGATGAACCTGTAAAAATAGAAGATCCTCCCGAAAAAAAAGATACGGAAGATATTAAAACCAAAAATGATTCACTGGAACGTCCGGGTGGTTCTGGACTGGGGACTGGTACCGGTGATGATACCGGATTAGCTACCACGATCGATGTTTTTCCCCGTTTCCCTGGGGGAGATGAAGCCCGGTTATATTATCTGCGACAACACATCCGTTATCCTCTTCCTGCTTTGAAAAGTAAGATACAAGGAGTTGTAATGGTTGTGTTCATTGTGGAAATCAATGGTTCCATTTCCAATGTGGAAGTAAATAAAATAATTGGGGGGGGGTGCGATGAAGAGGCAATAAGGGTAACTAAAGAAATGCCGGCATGGAGTCCAGGGAAACGCAATGGCCGGCCTGTTCGTGTGATGGTCAGAATGCCAATCGTTTTTAGAATACCTGGACGGACGAGTTAAAAAAAAGGCCGCTAAAAAGCGGCCCAGAGATTATTTTTTTTCAGGAGTTTTTGTTGTGGTAGTGCCTTCTTTCTTGGCATCTTTTGCACAACATTTTTTTGAATCTTTTGAATGGCTGCAAGCTTCCTTGGTTTTTTTATCGCAACCAGTTTTCGTTTCTTTTGTACATTCTTTCTTTTCTGCGGGTTTTGCAGTTTTATCCTGTGTTTGTGGAGTCTGAGCAAAAGTTAAACCGGCAAAGAGAACAACAGCTGAAAATAACATTACTACTTTTTTCATAATTATTTGGTTTAAGTAATTAGTAACTATTTAGTATGGTGCAAAATTAACCCTGATATTTGGATTGTGCAACCTCACTACGTTAATTTTTTGTTAAAATATGTAATTGAGAAACAGCTTCATTCTTTATTCCGGCTGTCAAGGATCAAAGTAACCGGGCCATCATTGATTAAATTGACCGTCATCATGGCTCCGAACTTCCCTGTGCTTACCTTCTTTCCAAGGTCAAGAGAAAGGTGCTCAATAAACCCTTGATATAATGGGATCGCTGTATCCGGACATGCCGCACGGATATATGACGGTCGATTCCCTTTTTTGGTGCTGGCGAACAAAGTGAATTGACTAATGACCAGAATATCTCCTCCGGTTTCCCTGACCGACAGGTTCATTACGCCGCTGGAGTCGTTGAAAATTCTCATATTGACAATTTTTCGAGTCAACCACTCAATATCGGATTCATCATCACCTTCTTCAATACCAAGAAAAACTAATAACCCTGAATGAATGGATCCGATGACTTTTTTTTCTATCTCGACTGAAGCCGATAAAGCACGTTGAATAATAACCCTCATGGCGGAGATGTAAATCAAGAAACAAATATAAATCATTGCTCTGATTTGAGTTTTCTTTTATTGTAGTTTTGCATCAAATAGTGGACAATGACCAAGCTGAGTGTTAACATAAATAAGATCGCAACATTGCGAAATGCCCGCGGTGGAAACCTTCCGGACGTAGTAAAGGCTGCCAATGATTGTGAACGTTTCGGAGCACAAGGAATTACCGTACACCCCCGACCGGATGAACGGCATATCCGTTATGCCGATGTATATGCTTTAAAACCCGTATTAACTACCGAATTCAATATTGAAGGGTATCCTTCTGAATCATTCATTAATCTGGTTTTAGCGGTGAAACCTGCACAGGTAACGCTGGTTCCCGATCCTCCCGGAGTGCTTACCTCCAATGCAGGCTGGGATACCGTTACGCATCAATCATTTCTGACTTCTGTTATTGCCAGATTTAAAGAAAATGGGATCCGTACCTCGGTTTTTATCGATACAGATCCGACAATGATCCGGAATGCTTACAGAACAAAAACCGACCGGGTTGAATTATATACGGAATCGTATGCCCGAATTTTTCCTTCCAACCGGGATGAGGCCATCAAACCTTTTATTGATGCTGCAAAGGTTGCCAGAGAGTGTGGCTTGGGAATTAATGCAGGACATGATCTGAACCTTCAGAATCTTGCTTTTTTTGCTAAAAATATTCCAGGTTTGTTAGAAGTCTCTATTGGTCATGCATTGATTTGTGATGCCCTTTATTATGGTTTGGAAAATACTGTCCAGCTTTATCGGAGGCAACTTATTGACAAGTAATAAATAAAAATGAAAAATTTTAATCTGAAAATGAGGGGGAGATTATTTCTTATCATCGTTTTTTGTGAGGTTGTGTTTTGTGTTCAGTTGTGGGCCGGAAATGACAAATCTGAAAAAAAAGCTAAGGAACTACACCATGCTATACTAACGCTTGATTCACATAACGATACTCCTCTGCGCTTGATGCAAAAAGGTTTCAATATGTCTGTCCGCCACGATCCCCGATCAGACCATAGCAAGGTGGATTTTCCTCGGATGAAGGAGGGCGGTCTTGATGGCGCTTTTTTTGCCGTTTTTGTTTCTCAGGGACCGCGTACCATCCAAGGTTTTGAGAAGGTCAAACAAAAAGCAAATGCGATCTTCGATACCCTTTATGCTGTTGTGGACCGATATCCTGATCTGGCCGGACTGGCAACCACTCCGGGAGATGCTTACCGATTGAAAAAGGAAGGAAAACGGGCTGTTTTCATTGGAATTGAAAATGGTTATGCCATTGGTAAAGATCTTTCGTTGATCAGTACATTTTATCTTCGAGGTGCCCGATATATCACCCTGTGTCATACAAAAAACAACGACATTTGCGATTCTTCGACAGATACTTTGGAAAATAACGGATTGAGCCCCTATGGAGTTGAAGTTGTAAAAGAGATGAACCATGTGGGAATGATGGTTGATGTATCCCACATTTCTGATAAGGCCCTGAAAGATGTTCTGTCTGTAACCAAAGCACCCGTTATTGCATCCCATTCCTGTGCCAAAGCTATATGCAATAACCCCCGGAATCTGAGTGACGACTTGCTCCGTGCCATTGCAAAAAATGGAGGGGTGATACAAATGTGTATCCTGAACGATTACGTTAAAACGCCACAACCTAATCCTACTCGTGATTCAGCAAGAGCAGCCCTGAGAAATAAATATCATAATTTCGAAGGATTAAGTGAGGATGAAATGAAAGCTGCCAATAATGAATGGTATTCTATCGATGTTAGATATCCGCAACCACTTGCCAATGTAAGCGAAGTGGCCGATCACATCGATCACATGGTCAAAGTTGCCGGAATCGGCCATGTTGGGATCGGAACTGATTTTGATGGGGGAGGAGGAGTAGAAGGATGCTTTGATGTTAGTGAAATGGGAAATATCACCCTGGAATTAGTGAATCGCGGATATTCTAAAAATGATATCCGGAAAATCTGGGGTGGTAATCTGATGCGGGTATTATCAAAAACAGAAAAGGTAGCTCAACGCTATAAAGCTAGTTGCGGTTGCCGGTAAAGACCAACGAAAAGTCATATCCATGCTTGTCAAAATTGCAGTCAGCCTGATTCCCGTTTTTCTTTTACTGATTTTGCTGTTATATCTCGACAGCATGAAACTTGTGAACATGCAATTGTTGTTATTGTGTTTGATGTGGGGAGTGGTGAGCGCCGGATTGAGTTTTTTTTGTAATACCTATCTCATTTACCTACTGGGCTTTACATTTGATCATTATTCTGGTTTTGTTGCTCCGTTCATCGAAGAACTTCTCAAGTTATCTTTTTTGTGGATTTTGATCCGAAAAAACAAAATCGGATTCATGATTGATGGAGCAATTTACGGGTTTTCCATTGGAGCCGTCTTTTCATTTTGCGAAAATCTTTTCTATTTATTCAGTTATGCTGGCGATGAAGGTAACCTGATGGTGTGGATTACCCGAGGATTCGGGACTGCGGTAATGCATTGCGGCACTACCGCCATTTTTGGCATTCTTTGTATGAGTGCACTGAACCGCAGATCGAATCTGGCCATGGCTACCACTACAGGCGCTTTGGCTGCCATCTTGATTCATGGGATCTTTAATCAGTTTCTTCTATCCCCTCTTATTTCCACTGTACTTGTCTTGGTTATCGTACCTATCAGTATTGTTCTGATCTTCCAGGAAAATGAAAAAACCATCCGGAACTGGCTTGAATTAGAATTCGATTCGGAGGTAGCTATTTTGCGAATGATTAAGAAAGGCCGGTTTTCGGAGACTAAGACAGGTGAATTCTTATTGTCGGTGAAACACCATTTTCCAAAGGAAGAGGTTTTTGATATGTATTGCTTTATCAGTCTTTATCTTGAATTGTCATTGAAAGCAAAAAGTCACTTAATGCTTAAAGAAAATGATCTGGTTTTGCCCCCTGATCCTGAAATTCCTGCTAAACTCAAAGAGTTAAAAGCGCTCGAACGAAGTATCGGAAGGGCCGGCTATCTGGCAATTGTTCCGGTTTTACGAATGAATCGCAAAGATTTGTGGAAAATTTCGTTGCTTAAATAGTCAAAAATATTTATACCTTTCACCAACTTTTCTAACTTCCATTGTATTTATGATAGTGAAGGATGATAATGAACTTGTGTATGAAGTGATCAAGGGCAGTATATCCTCCTTCGAAGTACTGATTGACCGGTACCAGAAAACGATCTTTAACATGGTGCTTAAAATGGTTGGTAATGTGGAAGTTGCCCGTGATCTGACACAGGATATTTTTGTGAAAGCCTTTGAGA
Organism: Bacteroidales bacterium; assembly: GCA_023231005.1. Lineage (GTDB taxonomy): Bacteria > Bacteroidota > Bacteroidia > Bacteroidales > FEN-979 > CAIVAT01. Next base: position 34,528 of record JALNWG010000016.1, read on the forward strand.
AACTGGGTAGTTTTAATTTCAAATACCGCTTTTTCAGTTGGATTTACCGGATTGCGATCAATGAAACCATTAATTGGATAAAGGCCAAACACCCGGTGGAAAACCTGAAAATGGTTGAAACCATACCGGCTGAAGAACCTGATAACCTTTTTCAGGAGCAACAGAGCAAACGCCTACATGCCGGATTGCGAGTGTTGCAGGGGGAATACCGCATGTTGCTATTGCTAAAATATTATTGCGGGCTATCGTACGAAGAGATTGCAGAAACAACTAAAATTCCGGTAAAGAAAGTCAAATCAAGGTTGTTTATCGCCAGGGAACAGCTTCATAAAATTCTGATCGAAAAAGGGTTTTTTGAAAATGAATGAAAAAGAAAATATAGGACAAACTCAATGGGAGAAAATAGAACGCCAGTTCGAATTGGAACGGTCTGCTTCTCTGGATGTCGATTTGAAAAATGAAATTTTAAATAAAATCAATATGAATGCATATCATCAATCAGAAAAAAAACCAGAGATAATAGTGGTTCGTAGTCTCTGGAAAAAACCGGTTGTGAAATTCGGTTTTGTCTTTCTCTTGGGTGTTTTTACGGGATTGTTTTTGTTTTCTTTTTTTCAGCCCAATCTCAAGTCCGAAAAAAATGCCGTCTCCGAGATGAAAGGAACACTTTACGATTCACGCTCATTCGATAATATGAAAACAGCTGATGTGCTTCAATTTGAAAATCCCCTCGTGAAATCCATCTGCAATGTAAGATACTCTTCAAAACTGGTGGAGATTCGTATTGATCTCTCTTCTCTCTATCCGGTTAAATCTACCCTGGAGTTTGATTATAACAATTTTGAAGTGTTAAATATTCAGAATGTTACCGTGAATGATCAGTCAACTGCTTTGGCAGCTGCCAATTTCGTTCAAATCAATAATGTAGGCGATAACAAATTTATTATCCAGCTCTATAATAAAAACAGCTTACCACATCAAATTAGTTTTAAAATTTATCAAAACGATAATCCGATATACCAGAATTCAGTTCAGGTTAATAAAGAATAATAACCTAATCATCTTTCTATCATGAAAAAGAAAACAAACATCATTATTGGTATTGTATTGGTCCTTGCCATTGTCATCATTGCCATTTCCTTTATGTTCCCAACAGTTTTCAAAGGGATAACTTCCGGAACCATTGGGAAAGCGGACAAGTATCATAAAATCCAGATGACTGAGAAGGATGTCATGCTCCGGAGCGAACTGCTAACGGATACCAGCCAATTACGGAATATGATTCAGGGATTGATCTATTTTTCATTATTTACCCAGGATTTTAGTAATAAAATCGATTCCTGTATCAATGCTTTTCAGGATCAAGGGCTTTACAATCAGGCTGGTGGGGGTGCTAAAGTGAGTATATTACAGGATTATTCGGATTTTATTAAAAACAATAACAAAACCTTGCGTACTACGATCAGTATGCTCACAGGGTTTTATTTAAAAGATGAATCAGACCAGTCGCTGGATGTGGAAAAGAATCTTCGGGATTTTAGTGTCTATGTAAATAACCTGAATGAAAAAGACTCAATCTTTAATCTGGCACTTCGTTCGATGGACGGTTTTATATTAACGAACAAGGCGCTGAAAGCCAAAAAAACCGAGTTGGCCAATTTAAAATCCATTCGCGACCAGTTATTGGTAAAAGGGATTCAATTAGCCGGCATGCTTCAGAACAAAACGCTTTGTTCCCAGCTTCTTTCCTATGCACTTTCTTCGCAACAGGAATTGAATGCCGTCGTTTTGGGAAAGCAAGCACTCAATTCAGTCGCCTCACAACAAAACATTCAGAATGTGGCAAGTCTTTTGAACTCAGTTCAAATTAAAGCAGTTGAATTTGGATCAAGCCAGCAATTGGGAAAAATCATCCAGGCACAACAAATGGGACATGTAGTGGCTGCAAATAGAGATCTCGGTTCTTCATCGGTAGGAAATGTGCTTGTATACGACAAACCAACATTACAGTTTATATATGGATCGCAGAAAGATTTGCAAAGGGTATTTTCTGCATCTGAAGTTAACTCGTTTCTCAATAACGCTGATAATTTGGGTAGGTTACAGGGTGTTGCATATTCGTCCTCGCAAGGGTTGAATCTTTATCAATCGCAAATTGACCTGAAATCAGGGTATAGTTCCCAGATGAAGGATTTAGGTATGACGATATCAAATGCCCAGTTAAATCAGATTTTCAATAGCCACCAGGATTTAGGTGTTATTATATACAGCCAACAATTTATCGGGATGACACAGGAATTAAGAAGCATGGGATTGGGAATGGGGGCAGAGAGATAAAACAAAGAAAAAAAATTTCTCATACAAGATATTGTTGTTTATTGTTAAATTGGCAGTGAAAATCCAGTACTCATGAAAAGTAAGGAATTCTTCACTGTCACTTTACTTTTATTATCTTTCACTTTTCCTCTTTTCGCCCAGCATAAAATCAACATTCAGAAATACGAGACCGAGAACGTTAGACTCGTTTTTTTGGACAAAAATACTTCATACCTGGTGCCGCATACCGTACGATCGTTCGAAAATGCGCTCCAGTTTCACCAACAGTTCTGGAATTACTTACCTTCTGGGGAGACAAATATATTATTCAACGACTTTTCGGATGTTGGGAATGGGGGTACCATGGTGATCCCCTGGAATTTTCTAAACATCGGGATCTCTCCTTTTGATTATACCTATTCGGTTGTTCCCTCTAATGAGAGGATGCAATGGTTAATGAGTCATGAATTAACGCACCAGGTGATGTGTGATAATGCTTCGAAAAGTGACCGCGTTTTGCAGAAGATTTTCGGAGGAAAAGTATCACCCGATAACCGTGATCCGCTTTCTCTGGTTTATAGTTATTTTACCACTCCCCGATGGTATTCTCCTCGATGGTATCATGAAGGAATTGCTGTTTTTATGGAAACCTGGATGAGTGGCGGCGTGGGGCGTGTGATGGGAGGATATGATGAAATGGTTTTCAGGACTATGGTTCGTGACAGTAGTTTTTTTTATAATGTGATCGGACTTGAAACGGAAGGAACTACTATCGATTTCCAGGTTGGAGTGAACTCTTATCTGTATGGAACTCGATTTATTAGCTATCTTGCCTATCAATATGGAATGAGCAAGCTTAAAGAATTTTATTCACGTACTGATACCAGTCGCCGGTTTTATGCAAACCAGTTCAAACAGGTTTATGGTATTCCGATCCAACAGGAATGGAATAAATGGATCGAATGGGAGCATCAATTTCAAAATGGTAATCTTGCAAAAATCCAACAATTCCCGGTTAGTAAATTTCGGAAGATCGTTGACCAACCTTTAGGTTCTGCCTCCAGGTTTTATTACAATAAAGAGGGAAAAAAAATCTATTTAGCGGTCAACTACCCTGGAAAATTGGCTCATATTGCCAGCATCGATCTTATGTCTGGGAAAATGACTAAAATAATGCCTGTCCTTAGTCCGTCGTTATATTATGTTACCAGCCTGGCCTATGATGATTCTTTGAAAATACTGTTCACCTCTACCCATAACAATGATTGGCGTGGACTTCAGTCCATTGATTTGAAAACGGGGAAAACGGAAAAATTAATCAAATACGACCGGGCGGGTAATTTGGTCTTTAACCGAAAAGACCGTGCTATCTATGGTGTTCAGAGCATGAGTGGACGATCGATCCTCATCCGGATACTGCCCCCCTATAAGAAATGGCAGGAGCTTTATACTTTGCCTTTTGGGAAAGACTTTTCCGATCTTGACATCTCTCCCGACGGATTGTGGATCTCTGGTACTTTGTCGGATATTCAGGGAAAGCAAAAATTGATCCTGATGCGGATTCCCGATCTTCTGGCAGGAAAAACGGAGTTCAAGTCGATTTATGAATTTGAAGATAATCCGGCAGCGAATTTTGTTTTTTCGCCCGATGGAAAATATCTTTATGGAACGTCATATTACACTGGGGTATCCAATGTTTTCCGAATATCTCTTACAACGCTGAAACCGGAAATTCTGACCAATGCAATAACTGGTTTTTTCAGGCCTTTACCCATTTCAAACGATTCGATGTTACTTCTTGATTATTCACACGATGGGATGACCCCGGTGATTATGAAAATTGATACGCTTCCTGATGTTAATGCCATTGAATATTTGGGCCAAAAGATCTATAAAAAATATCCAGAGGTTGAAAGTTGGATGTTGCCACCTCCTTCAAAGATCCATCTTGATTCACTTAAGGTTACAGAAAAACGGTATGTTCCGATCAAAGAAATGAAACTGGCCAGCGCTTATCCAATCCTTCAAGGATATAAATGTTATTTGACCGCTGGATACCGCATGAATTTTATGGATCCGATGGGACTTAATGCGCTTACTCTGAAGTGGTCATTTTCCCCCAATCCTTCTTTGCCGTTAGCGCAAACAGTACATCTCTCTGTCGATTATTCCTTATGGAACTGGACCTTTACAGGGCAATATAATTATGCTGATTTTTACGATCTTTTCGGGCCCACAAAATTCAGTCGTGCTGGATATTCATTTTCTGTAAAATATTATAAATTGTTTAATCGGCTTTCTCCGCATAAAACGGATTTTTATATTAAGCTCACAGCGTATGGAGATCTCGAAACATTACCCTATTATCAAAATATTGCTTCTGATTATAGGAATCTTTATATAGGAACCCTGAATTTCCATAAAAGTATATTGCGAAAATCACTTGGCGCTATAGAAGCTGAGCAGGGTTACGATTGGAATGTATATGCCTATACCAGTTTTGCCCGCGAAACATTTTACCCACAGTTGATCAATAATTTTGATTTTGGATTTTTGCTTCCGCTACGCAATTCTTCACTTTGGTTTCGCACCTCAGCAGGGCAGAGTTTTGGGGAATCGGATAAAACCAACTCTTACTTTTATTTTGGCGGATTCGGGAACAACTATCTGGATTATCGTTCGGCTCAACAGTACCGTGAAATGTCAAGTTTTCCGGGAGTCCAGATTGATGAAATTTCGGCACTGAATTACGGGAAATTTTCAACCGAAATAAATTTTAAACCCATTCGTTTCAAAAAGCTTGGGTTGCTTGGCTTTTATTCTACCTATGCGCGTTTTTCTTTATTCGGGATGGGTTTGTTTACCAATATGGCCAATGATCAAGCACAGAATAATTATTTCGCCAGTGGGGCCCAGCTTGATCTTGAACTGGTCTTGTTTTCTTTGTTAAAATCAACCCTTTCTTTGGGCTATTCCAGGGCTTACGGGCCCATGTTACCGGCTGATCAGTTTATGGTTTCCTTGAAATTATAACATCAATAAATTTTATATATTCACTAAAAATTTTAAAACGATGAAGACAAAACTAACCCTAACCTTTCTGGTAATTCTGACAATTCTTGCATCCAACGTAAATGGACAGGAAAATACATCTAAAAACGAAATCCGTCTCGGCTATGGGGTCATCACCGGTCCCGAAATGGCAAATTCCTTGATGTCGGTCTGGCCGGCAATTGGTATTTCTATATTCCGGGATACGATCACCGATTACAAATGCTCATTTTATGGAGCGGCAAGTCTCGAATATCATCGTCATCTTGCCCCCTGGGTAGCCGTTGGGGCATCGGTTAGTGTAAACCCGATCAGTACTGTTATCCGGGGTAAATCCGGGATTGATTATTCTTACAATTATTATCTTCTTACTGTCATGCCACGAGTCGATTTTTACTATGTTCACAAAGGGCTCATCTCCATGTATTCAGGCGTTCAGGTCGGCGCTTCGTATGTTTTCTGGCAGGATCGGACTGGCAATTCAGTTTCAACCGATTCGGGTATTTCGGCTGCTTTTCATGTCAATGCTTTTGGCATCAGGATTGGCAAAGAAATCGGTGCATTTATGGAATGGGGATACGGTTTCAGAGGGGTAGTTAATTTTGGAATTTCCGGGAAATTTTAGACCATGAATGAGCCTTCTACGATTCATACGATTCGTACACTTCCCAAAAGCGATCTTCATAATCATTGTTTGCTAAGCGGTAAACGATCGGTTATTGAGAAATATTACGGGAAAAAGTTGGCCAGATTTCACGCGCAGGAAGCGGGAATTGGTGATCTGAATCGTTGGATCGGGAAGGAATTTCGTCCGTTTTTTAATATTTCGGGAGCCTTTGAAAAAGGAGTGGAAGCTGCTTTTGTTCAGGCCCGATTTGATGGAGTGACTAAGATCGAAATGAGCATTGATGTCACCTTCTGGAAAATGTTCAATATCCATCCAGACAGGATTGTTGCTGGGTTGAAACATTACCATCAAATTGTGGCACCTGAGATTGATTTCAGGCCTGAATTGGGTTTCTCCAGAAGCCTTCCACTCCGTATGTTGCTCTCTTGTTTTGAACCCTTTCTTGATTATCACTATTTCCAATCCATTGATCTTTATGATGATGAAACTGCACAACCCATCGAAAATTTCAAGGAGTTGTACCGTTTTGCAAAAAGTCAAGGGATGAAGTGTAAAGCACATGCGGGAGAATTCGGATCTGCCGATTCGGTTAAAAAAGCAGTGGAGGTGCTTGGACTGGATGCAGTTCAACATGGAATCGGAGCGGCCGACTCCAATGAAGTGATGAAGTGGCTGGCCGACAATAAAATTCAATTAAATGTATGCCCCACAAGTAACATCAAGCTGAAAAGAGTCAGATCTTATAAAACCCACCCCATCCGGATTCTTTTTGACCATGGAGTAAAAGTAACCATCAATACCGACGATGTCTTGGTTTTTGGGGATGGGGTATCTGAACAGTTTTACAAATTGTTAAAAGCTGGAGTTTTTACAATCAGCGAATTGAACACCATCCGGGAAAATGGATTGGAGAAAAATTAATTTGAGGTTTGTGGAATCCTGGTGGTTGTTTTCTTGTTATTGCAATGAATCATTTCCGGGAGTATTTCAGATTTTTAAATCCGGTAATGATTTTACGAAGAACGTCAAATAACAATGTTAAATAAAGAATAAACGACATCAGCCAGATGATGGCAAAATTAAACCAGAGGGTGTCAATCTCGCAGGTGCCGATATATTTAACCGGAGCATAGAAATGAGCTTGCCCGTCATGAGAAAGGGGATCCATAAAAACCGGATCTTTCTTGCGGATGAGCCTTCCCTTGTCTTCAAGAATTTTATTTTCACTTCCTTTGTTCAGTACCAGATCGGCAAGATTTTCATTATAATTGGCTTGTTTGAATTGAAATACGCCCTCGCTGCCCAATTCACCTGACAACTTTTCATACACTGCATCGCTTTGGGAAATAACGTCGGTCATTCGTGATGAAAAACATCGGCTTAATGAATCAAGGTACGATTTGGTGTTTTGTACTACCGAATCATTGAAATTTTGTTTCGTTAGGCCGGTCATAAAAGGAAATGAATGAAATCCGGCTTCCTTTTGCAGGGTAGGTATCTCTTTTTTTAGGATGGTAAAATAATTGGCCGTTTTGGTTGCATTTTCGTTTTTTGCCAGATTTCGCTGACATTCATCCATTTCAGATTTTAGTGTAGGGATAAGAAATGCAGTTAAGTAAGCATAGTGCGATATTTCTTTATCAAAGGGATAAAATATTTTTTCATATTTGTTATTCTTGAATTGTTCCACTGCCAAGGCTTCAAAAGTCCAACGTGATGTCATCACGTTCCCAACTAATGGCACTTTTTCACGGGAGGCAATAGATGGGTTAAGATAGTCGAAAGGAACAATGGTTCCGCTGAGCAGGAGTTGAGGAACAATGATAAAGGGAATGAGAATATATATCGCCACAACGGAATCCAATCCTGCCGAGATATTTAGTCCGATCATATTGGCACAGCAAGAAGTGGAAAACAGGATTAGAAAATAGGGGAGGGTCATCTCTTTGATTCCAAGTATCCAGTTACCGACCAATACATATAGAATGGTTTGAATTGCTGACAACACAAACAATAAAATAATTTTTGAATTAAGATAACTGAATCGGCTCAGGTTCAGAAAGGCTTCGCGCTTTAATAGTTTACGGTCTTTGATGATCTCTTCCGCACTCACCATCATCCCTAGAAAAAGCGAGACGACAACACTCATAAAAAGATAAGGGACCAGATTCCGATTGTCGCTGAAATGGTATTGATCTCCTTGTGAATATCGGGTAAGGTAAGCCAACAAAGCTGCCAGGAATGGGGCTTCCAGCAAATTGATCATCAGATATTGGCGATTGGTCAATTTGGTAAGTAAATTCCGGATACTAAAAATGTTGAATTGCCTGAAAGTTCCGGGAACTTTAAAAAAACTTTTCGGAACTTCCTTTTTTTCCACCTTTTTCAATAGAGTCGGCTGAATGAATTTCCGAAACGATTCATACCATTCTTTCGGAGTTGTTTTCCTGTTTCCTGTTAAACGGCCATATTCATTGACAATTTTCGATTCCGTAATCTGCAGCAATTGTTCCGGATTGACATACCCGCAGCTCTGACATTCGCTTTCATCAGGATTTACGTGATGACTGATGGTTTTAAAATAGGTGAGGGCATCGATCGGGTTCCCATAATAGATCGGAAACCCACCCTTGTCCATGATCAACAGCTTATCAAATAATTTGTAAATGTCGGAGGAGGGTTGATGGATGTTTACGATAACCAGTCTGCCCTTGAGGGTTTGTTCTTTAAGCAGCAACATTACCATCTCCGAATCCATGGACGAAAGTCCACTGGTTGGTTCATCGGCAAACAGTACCGCTGGTTCGCGGATCAGTTCCAGGGCAATGTTCAATCGTTTTCGTTGTCCTCCACTAATCAATTTATTGATTGGGTCTCCCACGGCCAGGTGTTTAATCCCGATCAGATCGATATCGAGCAATACCCGCATCACAGCCCGAATCAGCTGAGTTTCTGAGAAGTCTTTAAAGCAGAGTTTTGCATTATAGTATAGATTCTGGAAAACAGTCAGTTCTTCAATCAATAAATCATCCTGAGGTACGAATCCGATGATCCCCTTGAGTTCATCTTTTTCTTTTTCCAGGTCATGACCATTGATCAGAATATTTCCGGATTTGAGTGGTAAACTGCCGTTCAGAACATTCAATAAGGTTGATTTTCCGACACCGCTTCCACCCATCACCCCGATCAATTCTCCGGAATTGGCGGTAAAACTGAACGGATGAATGCCATTGGAACTGTTTTTAAATTGATATTCAATTTCCTTAGCGGTAAATTCAATCTGAACTTTTTCTTTGGAATGGAGGAATTGAGTGGCAATGTCAGCAAAATAAACCGGAGCAATTTTAAGATTTTTCAGGATACTTCCGTTGTCGAAAACCAGAGACCGGTTGGAAAGGACACAATGTCCGTTGAGATAAATCTCGTCTGTTCCCTGGTATCTGAAGATCAAGGTTCTTACCGAAGGAACGAAAAGGAAATAGATTTTACCCTGGAGGTGTTCCCGGAAAACATGCTTGTAATTGCCTTGTGTCTTGCCTGGGACTGCATCGATGATCAATAAATGATCGGGGTGAACTTCTTTACCAAGGGGATCAAAAATAAAGGCTTTGGCATCGGTAAATTCCTGATCGGGTGAAGCAAATCCCTCTTTAAACACCTGAATATATTTTTCAGCTATGGTTTTTTCAATAGCAGGAGCCCCATTTTCTATTCGTGAGAGTTCTTCAATAAATTCAAGGAATTTGATAAAAACGATTAGCCGGTCCTTTGCTGGGAGTTGTTTCCTGATTTTTTCACAAATTGTTCGGATTTTATCAGAAACGTCTACTTGCTGTAGCTGAGTCAATTCTTCTTCGGGCTGATGAAAAAGCATTAGTTCATCATAAAGTTTCAGGTATTCATCCAGCTCCTGTGCATTCAGGTGTTGTTGAAGATAGGACTCCAGGATGGTTCTGGATGTTTTTGAGACTTGTTTTTTAACAGAAGCAGAAACGATGGCGAAGAGCTGTACCAGCGCCATCAGGATTGGTTCAGACATAAAGTTGTAATTTTGCCTGAATCAAAAGTAAGGAATTAGAGCCAATAAAAAAACCGTCCTTGAAACAAAGACGGTTATATATTTAAAAAGGCAAGTTATTTTATAAAAGACAGGCGAACACTTTCTGCGAGGTCGCTGATTTCGGATACTTTTTGTTGTGGGATTTTTTTGCCTGATGTAAGATCGTAGCTTTCCCAAATGGGTTTTAATTTAGCTAATTCATCGGTAACCGGTTTAATGTTTTTGTCGTTGTTATATGCTTCCAGGATTGTTAAGAGTTTTTGATAATTTTCTTTTTGGCCGGCAACAACGTTCATGATTTTTGCATTGTCTTTTGAAATTTCGCCCAGGGTGGTAGCAAGGTAAAGACCTTCAGCAAAACCGCCTGTTGCAATCAGAACTGCAATCTGGTTCCGGTTATTTTTGGATAAAAATTCATTGGTCGTTCCAAATACTTTGTTGATGATGCTGATCAGGCTGTCTTTTTTATTGCTGAATTTTTTAATTTTTTCAAGGAGGGACTGATCATAAACACCGGCAATGCCCAGTTCATCAGCCAATTTGTTGGTACAGGCAAGAAACTTGTTGGTTTCATCTGTACGATTGTAAGTGGCCGAATAACTAAGATCGGCACTATAGATTCCAAGGTTAAGGGCTTTGCTTTTTTCAACAGCATATTTGGTAACATTTGCCGGAGGATTGGTGATGTCAAAAATATAACCTGCTTTTGCTTTTTCAAGCATAGCGGTTACTTCGAATGGTGTGGGAAATTTGTACAACAGGCTTTGTGTTTCGGGCGACAGAGTCACCTCTTTGTTGATGGAGTCAGCCGCCGCGGTGTTGGCTTCTTTATTATTATTGTTGTTGTTACAACCGGTAACGGCGAACAAAAAAACGATGGCGCACAATAAAAGGCCGGAATGGATTTTCATATTTGTTTTCATAAATTGAGTTGAAAATTCGTTCATAATATAAATAACAAAAATAGTTTATTTTTTTTTTCTATATACTTTTTTCCGAATTAAATATCGTTGGTTTGCTTTAATTAATGTTGGATCAATACCTTTAAAGTTTCAGGCTGTTTCGATAATTCAAAAGCATTCAGAATATCTTTAAAAGAAAAAATAGCAGTGATCAGCGGTTGCGGATTCACCAGTCCCTGTGAAAGCAGGCTCAGTGCCGGTTCAAACAAACCACAACGGGAACCGATGATTTCAAACTCATTGATCACGATCTGGTTCAGATCCAGTATCTCTGGTTTTGCAATCGTCGTCTTCAGGACCAGTTTTCCCCGTGGAAATAAATGAAGCAAAGCTTGTGAAATCCCGGAAGGATGGCCTGTACAGTCAACACAAACTTCTGCCTTTTCAGTTGCTTTCAAGGTGGAAAGTAACCGTGCATTCAATCCCTGGTTAAGCGCTTGTTTTACTTTTCCTTCCTGTATATCAAAGGTTGTATAAACACAACCATTTAAACGGAAAACCTGTGAAATCAACAAACCGAGTTTACCAGCGCCAAAAATGAAAACATTCTGGGATGGTTTGATCTGAATTTGCTCAAAAATCTCAATAGCGGCAGCCAGGGGTTCTGTAAATACTGCAGAAGATAGCGGCAGGTTATCGGGGACTATCCGTAAGTTTTCTTCAGGAAGTACAACATATTCCGCAAAGACACCATCGCGATCCAGAATTCCCAGTGTAGAACGGTAGGGACAATGGGTTTTTCGTCCTGTCTGACACAAATAACAAATGCCACAGGGACAATTGATTTCCCCAACCACATTTTTTCCAAAAAATGCACTTGATTTTGAGATTACCTCTCCAACAAATTCATGGCCGGGAATGCCTTTGAAGTTCATATATCCCTTAATGATTTCAAGGTCAGTATTGCAGATGGATGAAAAAAGAATCCGGATTAAAGCTTCCCCATTTTTGGGTTTAGGACGTGGAACATCCTTCAGTTTTAAGGTTTCATCGAAAACTAATGCTTTCATTATTGAGAGATTTTGGATTTTTTGAAAAACCATAAGTAGTATAAATACCGAAAAATTGTAAACAAGAAGATCTTCTTTGTCGTCATGGTATGGATTATGATTGATGTTGTGGAATTGTGATCACAAATTCAGTGAACGCTCCTTCTTTGGAATTTACTTCCAGTTTCCCTTTGTGGAGTTGGGTGATGATATCGTAACTCATCGAAAGGCCCAATCCCGTTCCTTTCCCGGTAGGTTTTGTGGTGAAAAACGGGTTGAAAATCTTTTCTAAAACATGTTCCGGGATCCCGGTTCCATTGTCCTTGATCCGGATCTCAATCTTATCCCTGATCTTTTTTGTACTGATCACTACCTCAGGTGCGAAGCCAGAAATCTGTTTTTTCGTCTTCTCATCCAGGGCATAACAGGAGTTGTTGACAATGTTCAGGATAACCCGGCTTAAATCCTGAGGGATGACATAAGCCTTACCCACTTCCGGATCAAGGTATGTTTTTATGCTGGTATTGAAACTTTTATCTTTAGCCCGCATCCCATGATAAGCCAGGTTGACATATTCGGAAACCATGTTGTTGATGTCTACCTCTTCAAATTCTCCGGTACGGCCGCGGGAATGCTGAAGCATTCCTTTTACAATACTTTCTGCCCGCTTACCATGTTCATTGATTTTTTTAACATTTCCTTTAATCATTTCGATCACTTCTGAAATATCGGCATATTGGTCAGTACTTAGTTGATCTTTGATCCCCTCAAGGAATTCACTTACTTCATCAGCCAGTTCTCCAGAGAGCGAGGAGAAATTATTGACAAAATTCAACGGGTTTTGGATTTCATGGGCGATACCGGCTGTAAGCGCTCCAAGTGAAGCAAGTTTTTCCGATTGAACTAGTTGGTCCTGGGTGTCTTTCAGGTGTTGCAGAGTTGATTGCAGATCTTCAAGAATCCTGGTTTTAATGAATGCTGAAATAATGTGTTCTTTGGAATTTCTGATAAAATTCAGGTCCTTGATATCAAAGGCGTTCTCATGATGCATGTTTTCGAGGATCAAAAAGGCCTCCACCTTATTTTCTGCTTTGATTACAAGGGTTAGCATTGATTTCGGAATCCCCGTTTCATTCAAGGCTGGAATATCTTCGAGGGTTGAAAAATCAGTTTTAAGAAAGATATCCTCATAAATTTCATCGGCATTTTTTAAATAGCGTTTTTCTGCCTGGGACAATTGAAGAATAATCGGTTCCAGTAAGCGCATATCCCAACCATGACTGGCTTTGAATTTAAAGACATTCAGATTTTTATCAAAAACCAATGCAGTTGATTTTTCCACTGATTTGATCATCCGGGTCTTTTCGAGTAATGATTGAAGCAAACTTGAAAAATTGATCTCTGAATTGATGGCCTTCACAACGATGTTGATCTTCTCCAGCTCATCATTTTTATTGGCGAGTTCTTCCGATTGCTTTTCAATCTCTTCTTTTTGCTGTACCACCTGGGCAGTTCGTTCAACGATTTTTTGTTCAAGTACTTTCTTTTCTTTGAGGAGTTTACGGCTTCTGGTGATGACAATCAGGTAGATCAGGCCGGAGGCCGCAATTAAGTACATAAAATAAGCCCACCAGGATAAATACCAGGGAGCCAAAATGGTGAAAGGGAATGTTGCTTCTGCACTGATTTTACCAAAAACATTACGAGCCCGGACATGAAAAACAAAATTGCCTTTAGGGAGGTTGGTATATTCTTTATGCGTTTGCGACATCCAATCGGACCATGTTTCCTCAAATCCTTCAAGCAAATACTGATATTGATTTTCTCCTTTGACAGAAAAATATGGAGCTGCAAATTCAAATCGAAGGGAATTGTCCTGGTGTGAAAAAACCATTTTCTCATTATCAGGACTAAAAATCAGAGAATCGTTGTGTGTAGAAATACGCCGGATGATGGCAGGAGCAGAGCAAAGGTTTATGGCCGGGGCAGTTGAATCATATTTAATCAGCCCGTCGGGACCCCCAAACCAAGTGGATCCATTGTCTTCCGGAAAAATTGACCAGATGACCTCTTCTGCAATCGGGAGAAATGGAGTTTGAAAGGGAATATATCCTTTTTTGCTCTTCTTTAACAAAGTCAACTGTGTTTCATCCCCCGCGTTTACCCAAAGGTTTTCTCCGGATGTTTCCACAATACTGGAAAACCACTGGTTCCCTTTTGCTGTGTCATTTCCCAGGAGCGTGATGCATTTAAATGTATGGGAGGTTTCATTAAAAATAAAGACACCTTTTCGGGTCGCTACAGCAACGTTTCCATGTAACATATTGATTGTACTCCCTGCTGTTTCAGGCAGGCCGGAGGAAATGTTAAAATATTCGAATCGTTGATCTCCCGGGAAGTATCGAAATACTCCTTTGGATAATGAGATTCCCCAAATATTTCCTGTGTTGTCTTCCTCCAAATTATTAATTTCTTCTTCTGATTTATTTAATTTCTCCGATTTCCATGTCCCATGATTATATTTTAGGGAATATAAACCATCCATTTCACCGACCAATACCAGCGACGGATCTTTTTTAGAGCGAATCAAAGCCATGGAAAAGCCCTCCTTAATCATGTGTGCCCGATGGTCGGAGATGATAAAAACTCCCTGGGAGGTGGCCGCCAACAAACTGTTTTCAAAAGGAACAACCGACCAGCAAGCAGTTATGATTTCCGGAACCGAAACAAATTCCATTTTTTTATCATCATAATAAAATAATCCCTGATAGGTTGATACATATAGATGTCCTCCATATCGGAGGATGTGATTGACTCCGCCATTTAACCCTGATTTATCATCGAAATAGGTTAGTGGAGCAGGTATTTTGATCATGGCAATTCCATTATTCAAAGCTGCCCAAAGATTGTTGTCATGGTCGATATAGAGAGTTTGGATACTTTCATTACGGAGGGTGGCTTTTTTATCAACGATCTGTTTGATTGCTCCATCAGCCGAAAGAATGATAATCCCACTTCGGGAGGTTCCAAAAGCATAGTCTCCATTGTTTAACTTCACAGCGGCGGTGATCAGATTTTTTTCAAACAATTGATCTGCCTGACTGAATATATCGCGAATACCATTTTGATCAAGCAGGTACAACCCCTGAGTACCACTAGCGATGAGGATCTCGTTGTTTTTATAGGGGAGCATGGATTTGATCTCGATAGAACCACCAAAAATTTCACCTTGTTTAATTAGATGAATTTTTTTCTCCTTCAAGGTTACCAATCCGATTGATTTTAACTGAAGATATATTGTATTGTAAAGATAAAAGCAGGAGATAATTTCATTGCCAGGCTTCCACAGCTCCATCTTTCCCTGGTTCCAAATGAAAATACAATTTTGAGTTACAAACAAAACACCGTGGGGGGTAATAAAAATCTGAAGAACATCCAAAAAAGAAGGGACACCGGGAACAGATTCCAAAAGATTTTTAAAAACCAATTTTCCATTTTTATTGGGCACCAGCATTCCGATTTCACCCCGGGCACCCACATAAACCCGATTCAGACTATCAATGGCCAGCGCAGTAATTTTTGATGTTTTTGCAGTAAGGATTAATCTCCAGAACTCCCCATCAAATTGAAGCACCCCAGCAAAATTTCCAAAATAAATGATTCCGCTTTTTTCCTGTGCAATGGCAAAATTCTGAGCATGGGCTTTATATTGATCAGGAGCAAAATTTCTAACGTAAGGAAGTCCTTGCTCATGGCCAGGAGGTGATTGTGCCATACTGCAACAGATGCCGAAAAAAATAAAAAAAGGAATGAGCAGCTTATTCATAATCCTTCGTATATGCATTATTTAATAAAAACAGACTCACAAATCGTTCTATCATAATCCGGTTCCCATCTATCATCTCATACAACTCTTCCCAGGGGATGGTTATTTCGTTTAGCGATCCACATGGGATTTTCCAGCCGTTCGAAATATTTTTTATGTTTTCATTAAGAAATACAATCATGTTAAGAATTTGTATTTCCGGAACCGGTGCAAGAAAACTGGTGTTTTTCAATGCAACCACTTCATCATATAACAAAGGAACTTTTTGTGTTTCCCGCGCGGTTATTTTTTGATGAAGCCGGTTTAGTTGAATATTCCCTTTCTTCTCAAAACGATGAATGGTATTAAAGAAATACTCTTTGTTTTTATGGTACAATACCCAGGCCGCCATTTCGCTAAGCATTGGATCGGGATTTACTACATTGGCAGCCAAAAGTTCACAGTTTGACGGTGTCGACAAATAATCAGACTGACCCAATACTTCCAGCGCACACGCCTTGGTCCATTTTGAAATCTTCGAATAATCTTTGTTGATAATATCATGAAGCCGCTCCTCTGACGATAGCTTTTCCTGAGGAAAATGCACATTAAATCTCAGCAACCGGTCATTGATGGAAAGATCTTCAAACAACGGGAAGAAAAGTTCTTTGATATCTTCTGAGATGAGCATGTCCCCGATTTCGAGGGCATAAATTTTCGCATTGGTATCGGGGCTTTCGATATGTTCACGGATGTGTCGGATGGTTTTGGATTCATAGATCAGGGAAAGAAGGAGAAAAACCTCCTCTTTTTTCTTTTCCATCTCCTCTAATAGAGCTTCCTGGATGTTAGTTGTCTCTTTTGATCCTCCGATATCAACAAGTGAAGCCATGATCCATACTATGATCTTCACAGATTCTTCGATAGCCTGTTTGATAACGGGTATTTCCGAAACGGAAGCCCGGTATTCGAGGTTACTTAGAGAAATCAGCACCTGATATTGTAAATCTTTCTCGGGATAATTGATTTTTCCCCGTAAGAAATGGATTGCCTGAGTACCTCCAATCGTTTCATAAATTTTAATAATATGTAATCGGGTTTGCGGATGATCGGTATTTTTTTCGAAAAACCGGTCCAGGTCAGCCAGTATGGGTTCGCCAATCAGTTTTACGGCATTTATTGCTTCGTGGGAGTACAGGGGATGAGTCAGATTTTCGATAATAAAGGGCCAGAGTTCGTATCGCCGTATTTTACCAGAAGAGATCAGTGCCGCTTTTTTTACCTCAGCATTGGTATCCTTAATCAATTGAATCAATAATTTGTAGGTATTATATCGTCCGGAATAGCCGAGCAAGGTTGCTATTTTTACTCGAATCAGCGGATTGTCGCTCCGGGCAAATGTGGCCATTTGTTCAAACGTCATGTCCTCTGCTTCTTTCAGAGAGCCGATCGTTTCACGAAGTTTCTCCCGTAACTCCGGAATTTCATTTTTCTCATAGCAACGGGTGAGAAAACCCAGTACCGGAACCAGTTGTATTTCTTTAATTTTTTTCAAAATTGCTTCCTGGATGAGAGGCAAGGACAAGGAGTAAGCCTGTTCTAATCCGGAGGCAATATCTGAAGGAGCGACTTTGTCAAAAAACGCATACCGGGTTTGGAATTGCTGAGGTTGTGCTGAAGAAAGAGTTTTAGCAATCAGGGTACCCATTGGTTCAGTTTCATTAGTATTTTTATGTGGAAGTTCTGTCAATTTCGATTTTAACATACTCCGATATTCTTCATACATTTTGAAGGCAATCCATATCCATGCACCCAGGATGAAGATGAAAACCCAGCTATAATGGACCATGGTGAAAGCAGGAATACTGGAAAGCAATAAAATAACAGCTCCTGTAATTACGGTACCGAGGGCTTTAGGAATTCCTTCAATCTGATTCTGAAATGGCAGCCTTTGCTCGGAAGGAACTGGTTGATATAATAATTGAAAAGCGGGTTCATAAACAGCACCCCGGATCGACCGTTCGAAAAGTCTTGCCAGTGCTATAAAAGCAAAAAACATTCCGACAGTTCCATAGACTGATCCCCAGGATGCTGCAAAAAAAGTACTGACAAGTAAGATTAATGGAAGGGATAGTAAACTTGGCTTCAGCCCATATTTATTCAGAAATCGGCCGGAAACAAGTTTGAAGATAAGCTCAACAATGGCGACAAAACCAAGAAAAAGTCCGAAGAAACTTGCAATGGTTTCCGGATTATTGGAAAACTCTCGTTTTGTTTGAGCCAGGAATAGAAAATCGACAAAAAGATAACCAAAAATCGGGAGCAATGCCATGAGGGAAATCATGAGAAAATAGGGCTTCTTTAAAAGATTCCAGTAATTCCATTCCGATTTGAACTTTTGTGTTTTGTTTGATTCCGGAACAGCATTGGCAGAGAGTTGATCGCGGAATACCCGGAGGATAACAATAACTACACAGAAACAAACAAACAAGGAAATAGATGAAAGAAAGAGTAGATCAGGTGCTTTAAGAAAGTGGAGAATCAAGGGAATAGAAAAATATCCGATAATGATGGAAACGACTTCCCCGACCCCGATCAAGCCGAATATCCTTTTTCCCTGCCGGATATTGAAAAGTTTTCCGGCTAATCCCCAAAATGTTACCAGGGTGATATAAACAAGGACCCGGACCCAGGTAAACATAATGAATGCAAGCCAGGGGGTGTCAAACATCCAAACGCCGATTGTAATAGCCAAAACGGTAAGGAATACAAAAAGAAATTTCACAATAAGTTGCCAGGGAACAGTCAGAATTTTATCAAGACGGGAAAGGATCCACCAGGCGGCACAAACGATCACCCCGGAAACCATATATGACCAAGAAATCATTTTAGGGTGAAAGTGTTTTAGAAAAATGGCATTGGAGGCGGTAAAATAAAAAGAGAGCGATAATCCAACAAAAAAGGAGAAAACCATAAGCAAAAAAACCGGTTTCATTTCCTCTTTCCGGATGTTAAACATTTTAAGATACCAGGCAGTTCGCTCCATGAAGATGGGTGACTTAAATTAATTCAGGATGCAAGGGTAAGGCATAGTATTCGTTCAAATCATTGGTTGGCGGTTTCAGCATGATTTTCCGTACCTCCTCCGGGATGACGCTCGCAAAATCAATTTCATTTACCGGTTTTTTCAAGCCTTGTTTCATGTTTCTGAGAGTTTGAAGAATAAGTTCAATACTCATCCACCCACAGATAGCAGGAATCTTTTCCTGCATGGTCAGCAGGTTTTGAGGATATTCCCCATTTTCCAGGCAGATTCGAACCGGAGGAGAAATCCCGATGATGGGACCCCCATCAATGATGTCATTGACCTTGTGTAAAGCCATAAAGGATTTAGATTCTCCACGTTGAATTGTTGCTTCAAAAGGCCTTGGTCCGGCACCGATATTGGAAACCAGATCGGACGGATGAAAATTAAACATTCCATATACAGGATAATTGTATATATGGGCATCAATCTTTTGTCCGAAACAACACATGATGATGATCCCGGGATCCCAGTCCGAGAAAATCCGTCGAAATCCCTGGGTTTTTACATCTCCTGTAAAGCATGGAATCCCGGCTGATAACGAAGATGAAATCATGGAGTCAACCAAGGCTTTGGTTTGCTCATCGTCATATTTACTCCAGATTCTTTTTCCGACATTGATCCGGGTATTGGGATCCAGTGGATCATCGGTGGCAACACCCACAAAATTCAGAAGGTTGGGATTTTTACGTTCAAATCTGATCAATGTATCCAGTACAAGGTGACCTGCATTGGTACTGCCAAAGAGTGCAATACGCAATCCTTTTTTTGAAGAAGGTTTTGGTTGAAATGGCTCAAAATAGCCTCCCCAGTAAGAATCTGATATAATATTTTTTTTGCCTGTTCCCATTAAAAATTATATAATGCCCTGATAACAAAATGCCTGTCCCGTTGCAAAATCTCTGTGGGATTTACAACACCGTCGGCTGCTTTCGTACCGGGATCATAATAGGTCGTATTGAAAATATTGTTACAAACCACCTGCAATTTTAATCCGGGCACAAGTTTGTTATTCCCATAATTGATTGCCCCATTGAGGATGGCAACAGCGGGGAAACTACTGGTGTTCAATGGTACTGTAGTACCAGCCCCTACCAATCTGTTCCCGGTAAAATTCAGCCGTAAATTGATATCCAATTGATCGAAAAAAACTTTATCCACTCCAATATTAAACTGATGACTTGATATGTCTCCAACACGGTTATCCACTTCTCCGGTTTCTGCATATATCTGGTGCGGATCACAGAAAGTGTAATTAAAGTAAGCTGAGAAAGAAGAATATTGATAATTGGCATTGGCTTGTATTCCTGTAATCCGGAATTTTCCGATATTGGCATTTTGTGTTACGCCGGGGCTTCCTTCAACGGCAATTGTCCCAACAACATTATCGATGTAATCGCGATAGATGTCAAGATCGGCCTGAAAATGCTTATTCAATCGAATTCCTGCACTGAATTCAATATTTTGGATATTTTCCGTTTTTAATGCCGGGTTTGGAATGCGGTTACCGGCGGATGAATATTTTGTCCAGTTGGAAACATTCATAATACCACGGGAATAAATTGCCTTTAAGGTAAATTTCCCCGGAGAATAAACGAAGGCTAAGCGCGGACTCAGAGTACTACCGAATCCGTCACTATTTCTAACACGGTTGAAGTCATAACGCAGCCCAAGCGTAATTTTTAATTTCCGGAATGTCTGAAAGGTTCCCTGAGTGTAAGCCCCGATATCCCAAACATTAAATTCATTGCCGCCTTTTGGAGAAGGAAGAATCACAGCAGAGTCTTCCGGAGTAGAAGTAAGGCTAAACAGGTATTCTCCCTGAAGAGAACTATTCCTCAATTCCAAACCAGACACCAGGTCAAAACGGGAAACTGGCCGGTAAATGACCTTGAATTCTGTTCGAAGCTGCTTTGAAATTTCATAAGCATACTTTGTAATCCATGCAGGAGCAGTGTTGTTAACAAGATCCGTTAGTTTTTTATTTCCCCTGGCATAATTGACTAATGATACAAAGCGAGATTCTTCGGTAAGGGCATGGATTTTATAGGAAGTGAGGTTGGAAAAGAATACTTTTTCACTGATCTGGTTTTCATATTTGGCAAAGAAATAAGTCAATTGCGGGACCCAGTTAAAACCATTTTCAGAACCGGGAACATACGTGTCGGTATATTGTGTTGTGGAACCCCGGCTATATCGCCAGGTTTGAAACCCGACTGTAAAATTGCCAATCTTTACCTTCCCATTAAGCAACCATTCATTTGATTTGTTGGTAAACCCCACCTTATTTCCATTCACGATCTGATTATACGCTGATTTATCGAGATTTTTTGCAGTTTCGACTCCCAGGGATGTTAATGTAAGTTGTGAAGAATCGCTGTTTAATTGGTAATAAGGATGACTAAAAGGCAAATTATTATCTACCAGATATTGTTTCGCCCCACTGGTGATATCTAAAAGTTTATGATAATTAACGCCGTCATAAACGGCAGGATCATAATCAAAATATGTCTGACTCGATAAATCCATTTCATCAGACTGGTACACCCTACCTGAAACAGTAAACGAAACATTTCTCTTTTTTCCGGAAACACTAAGATCCACGCATTTTGTGTTGTACGTGCCATAGGAAACATTGGCGCTGATACCAATGTTCCTGCCTGGTTTGATCGCATCTACTGAACTCTTGGTAATCACGTTGATGACACCGGCAAATGCATTGGGGCCATACATTGTTGAGGCTGGGCCATAGATAATTTCAACCCGATCAATATTCGATAGGGGATACTGACGGTCAATATAAGCCCAATTTGTCCAAAGGTCATTTTCCTCAATTCCATCGATCAGCAGCAGGGTTTTTTCTGTGTTATTCTGACGAAATCCACGTTGATAAATATTAGCATATTCGGATCCATAAAACATGGTCAGATCAAAACCGGGAACATCTTTAAGTAGCTCAACCAAGTCCATGTATCCTCTTTTTTCAATGTCTTCCTGTGTAACGACTACAATGGTAGCAGGGGTTTCATAAATACTTTCCGCTTTTTTTGATACGGAGGTGACAATCTGTGAACCTCCGGTCAGTTTCATGTTATTTACCATCTTGATAAATGCCGGTGGATCAAAGAGGTTGGCTTCATACGTGGGATTGATTTGTAAAAGGTATCCAACCGACAAAACTGCCTGACTGGATGAGTCAATTGCCAGGTAGGTCATGGCCAGAAGTCGGTATGCTTCCACTTTCATTTTCTCATTAAAACCTGTTTGAATACAGGATTGCAGACTTAGAATTACTTCACCGAATTTACCAATCTCGTAATTTTTTCGTGCATTTGTCAGGGTTACATCACTACAGGGTTGTGACAAGACCTGGTTGGGAAAAGAAAATATTCCGGAAATCAGGATTACGAAACACCAAAATGCGAGTTTATTCTTTTTCATCATAATTGTTGGTCATCATGGAAGCTCCGGTTTTATTTTAACATAAGGTATATCTGCCCCTACAAATTTATTCCACTCATTAGGGGTCATGTTCCTTTTGATGGTTTTAATAAGTTTTTCAGCCATCAATTCATTTTCAGTTGAGAAAATCCGGATGGATTTGTCGGCGCTGGCTGAGATGATTTGAAAATCATGAAAGGAAAACAGCAGATAATAAACCCAGAGATCATGTGACTCTATTGAGATTGGCTTGATCTCAGAAGTGGCAATGCTTCCCAATTTAATGGTTCTGTCATAGCTGGCGGTAGCAAGTTGCTTCCCATCCCGGCTGAAAACTATGGATGTAACTCCCGACGCATGCCAACCGATAATCTCTCTGGGTTTCTCTAATGGATCACGGGTATCGTAAATATGGATTGATCCATTTGGGTAACCAGCCGCCAGTTGCTTGCCATCATGACTGAAGGCTACCGAAAGAACAGCGTCTCCTTTTTGGGTGACAATCATCGGAGCAGGATTTGATTGAAGAAGATCAATCCATTTAAGCATCCCGGTTGAAGTTCCATAGGCAAGATATCTGCCGTTACCACTAAGGGCAACACAATTTATCTTTGTATGAAGTGAATCGAGGGTTGTTTCCTTGAACTCATTTTGCCCATAATTCCATAGAAGAACTTTTCCATCAGAACCTACTGAAACAAAAAGATTTTTTTCAGGATGGATACATAAGCCGTTGATGGCGTTTTTATGGGCTAAAATTATTCGAGGAGGGTCTTTGATTCTTTTCCTGTCCCAGATAAGCAATTTTCCATTCATATTTCCGGCAATAATATACTGATCGTCATGCGTAACAACCAGGCTTCGTATCGAGGCTTCATCATGTTTTGAGATATTCAGAGCCACCGGGGCAATTGAAAGATCTCCCATTGCCCATTGCAACACTTTGCTGTCGTCGCCACAGGAAAACAAAGTTTTTCCATCTGATGTAAGCGAGAGGGAGCGAACGCCATCTTCATGCCCCCGTAAGATAATAGGATCGTTTGAAATTCCCGATAAAGCGGTATAAATAATGGGATCGTTCTTTACTCCACCATTATTGAGATTGAATCGGTATGCCTGTATGGCAAGCAATCCCGGCAGATCATCTTTGAGTGTATTTGAAAGCTGGTTTGCCTGTATGGCCATGGATCGGGCAACAGACAAAAGACGAAGACGGCGGGCATTTTTTTCGGATTCCTCGGCCTTTACCCGTTCATTATCTGCTATTTGCTTTTGAGATATTGCTTCTTTCTTTTGAGTTTGTGCTTCATCTCTTGCTACCACAGCCTCCTGCCGCGATTGGATGGCTTGTTGTTTCTGATGAACGGCAACAGCCGTTTGCTCCTGTGCTATTACCTGCTGTTTAACTGCAAATTGACGTTGTTGCTCTGTAATTATTTTTTGTTGTTCAGCAATTTGTTGTTGTTGCTCAGAAATTTTTTTCTGAAGAATGGCTTCCTTCCTTTGCTCTTCTGTCCGTTTTTGTTCGAATACTGCCAGCTTTTCTTTTTCCATTGCTTCCTTGCGGCTTGCTTCAGCCTTAAAACGCAGGTTAAGAGAAATGATCAGGAAAAAGATGGAAATAACAGAAGCAATACCAAGAATTACGGCGGAGTTACGAGCTCTTTTCAGATTTCTTTTCTGTTGTTTCTCTTTAATGGTAAGTTCAAGTTCAAATTGTTTTTTACTATATTCTAAAAAATTCATGGCACGATCAAAAGAAGGATCGTACCGCACAGCCCAGGTAGCATTGGGTTTGTTTTGTTCTTTCCATTGGAGGGCCAATTGCAGCTCTGGGTTGACCCAAAGGCCCGATTTTCCATACTGGTAAAGCTCTGCAGTTTTCGCCAACCGGAGGTATAATTGTGCTGACTGACTTTCTTCTTCCACCCATTTGTGAAGCCGAATCCATACGCGCATGATACTTTCATGCGAAATGTCGATGGTTGTTTCAGAAGTCAACCCGACCTGAATAGAAGGCATAATAAAAGCCCGGCCTGGTTCACGGAAAGTATCAATGACCTGGATGATTTCTTCTTCCCTGGCTTCAGCTAAGGTGCAGATTTCCTTCAGTGAAGTAGGACGGCGTGTCCCACGGCTATCTTTACTTACATCAGTCAAAGATTTGAATAACTTCTCGGCAAAATATTTTTTCCGATGATCCTTCAATGAAGCATATATTTCTTCCAGGTGAACAGATAATGCCTCTTTCATGGTCCCAATTGCCTCGTAATGATCAATCCCGATCGGTTGGTCGCCAATTCTGTTTAATTTCCAGTAATCCCAGGTTCGCATCATCGCATGTTGCAGAATCGGGAGCTGATCGGGATCATCACCAACATCCTTCAATAAACGGTCGACAAGCTCATCTGAAATTTTACTTTCCATTACGTGAATAGGACCCGTAATTGCCAACCTTCGTTCTTCCTGGTTCATCCGCGGAACAAGGTAATAGCCCTTATTGATCATTTCGCTGAATTCACGGAATTCGGTACAATCATCCAGAAAGTCGGTTCTCATCGACAATACAACATAAATACGGACCTGTTCCTGATGGATGGCATCGAGAAAAAGATGAACAAACCGGGAAATTTCATACAAACCCGTATCGTCACGGTTTCTTTTATACCGGAAAATTTCCTCAAATTGATCGATAACCAACAAGTGATAGGTGGAAGGGTCTGACCCTTTCAGTAAATCTGTGATGGTGGAACCTTCCTTCCTAAGCGTTTCAGCCGATTGATTCCGGAAATCGGTATGCTCTCCGAGGAGTGCGTCTGTCAGGTTTCCAATCGGATCATCTCCCGGTTTAAAAATGGAAATTTTCCATTCTCCTGAAAGTTTCCCGGTTTTTGATTTCATCAGGGAGGGTATAAGTCCCGCCCGGATCAGAGAAGATTTCCCGCATCCGGATGATCCGAGAATGGCCAGAAATCTGGTTTCCGACAATTTATCAATCAACTCCCTGACTTGAAATTCTCTTCCAAAAAATAGTTCGTCTTCCTGAATTTCATAGCTACGGATTCCGGGGAATGGATTCGAGTGTAGAAGGGATGAAGCCATGGGTGGTTCTTACGGTAAAAATAATATTCGAAAATTAAGACGATTTTTTCATATTTCGATGAAAAATTTATTTTTTTATAAAAAGCCCTCGACCAATGTGAAAATCTGTTAATTTTATAGATGCTAAATTTGCATCTATGGATCAGCCTCTCGAAGAATCTTCCGATTCCTTTTCACGGGAAGACCTCCTTACCCAATTAAATGAAACCCGGAAACAACTCACGGAATGTGAGAAGATGGCTTCCCTGGGGCAGCTTACAGCCGGAATTGTTCACGAAATCAAAAATCCGCTGAATTTCATCAATAATTTTTCGGAGCTAACCAGTGACCTTGTCAAGGAGTTAATGGAATTTAAGGAGAAACTTTCTTCATCTCTTCCGCCAGGGGAGGCGACTTATCTTGAGGAACTGCTGAACGATCTGGGAAGCAATGTTCAGAAAATCAAAGAACATGGAATACGAGCCGAAAGTATTATCCGCGGCATGTTGTTGTATGCCCATGGAAAATCAGGAGAACGGCTTCCTACAGATATCAATGCCATGTTAGCCGAATATGTGAACCTCGGATATCATGGGATGCGCGCATCCGATAATATGTTCAACATCAAGATGGAAAGCAATTATGATCCCTCAATCGGGATGATCAATGTGGTGCCACAGGACATAGGACGCGTATTTCTCAATCTGATCAACAATGCCTGCTATTCCACGTTGATGAAAAAAAAGAGTTCAACGGGCAACTATTCACCCATCCTGTTTACCGCTACAAAAAACCTTGGAGATCGTGTTGAAATCCGCGTCAGGGATAATGGAAATGGAATACCTCCTGCTGTTATGGGGAAAATATTTAATCCTTTTTTTACTACCAAACCAGCAGGTTTCGGAACAGGACTTGGTCTCTCTATTAGTTTTGATATCATTGTAAATGAACATCATGGAGAGATTAAAGTGGATACAAAAGAAGGAGAATTTGCAGAATTTATCATTACCTTACCAACAGAAAATATATAGACTAAGAAAACAATATGAACGAAAATTCCTTAAACAATGTGAAAATTATGGTAGTTGACGATGAGGTGGACCTGGAATCGCTGGTTCGTCAAAAATTTCGTCGTCAGATCCGGGAAGGGATGTATGATTTTATTTTTGCCTACAATGGGCTGGAAGCCCTGGCAAAATTAATAGAGAATCCGAATATCGGGGTAATCCTATCGGATATCAATATGCCGGAAATGGATGGGTTAACATTGCTGTCAAAATTAAAGGAACTTAAAAATCCGGGTTTGAAAACTGTGATCGTTTCCGCTTATGGCGATATGGAAAATATCCGGACAGCCATGAATCGGGGTGCTTTTGATTTTGTAACAAAGCCGATAAATTTTGATGATCTCGAAATCACAATAAATAAAACCCTGGAAGAAATAACCCAGATCAGAAAATCAGCTGAAGAACATGATCAACTAATCTCAATTCAGCAAGACCTGACCACAGCTCGGGAAATCCAGCAGGCCATTCTTCCGAAAAATTTTCCTCCTTTTCCCAGCCGGATCGAATTTGATCTATATGCCTCGATGGTTGCTGCCAAAGAAGTCGGCGGCGATTTTTATGATTTTTTCATGATTGATAAGGATCGTCTTGGCTTTGTGATCGGTGATGTTTCGGGGAAGGGCGTTCCTGCCGCCATTTTTATGGCTGTGAGCCGGACCCTGATCCGGGCTACCGGGTTAAAAGGCATTCCGACTGACGAATGTATGAATTATGTGAATAACCTTTTATGTAATGAAAGCGTCTCCTGTATGTTTGTTACCGTATTTTATGGAATTTTGAATATGACAAACGGAGAGCTGGAATATGTAAATGCAGGGCATAATCCTCCCTTTGTTTTATCTTCCGGTAATATAAAATTTTTGGAAATGACCGGAGGAACGATCCTCGGATGCATTGAAGGATTGAAATATCAATCGAAAAAATGCACTTTTCAACCTGGCGACCGTTTGTTTTTATATACTGATGGTGTTACCGAAGCTTTTAATAAAGAGGGAAAAGCCTATGGGGAATATCGGCTTAAAGATATACTCAGGAATAACCTTGACAAATCAACTGAAGAGATGGTAAAATTGGTATCGCAGGATGTTAACGAATTTTCCACAGGAGTTCCTCAATCTGACGATATCACGATGCTGGCTATCCATTATCACGGCATCGACTAAAAAATTACCTGGAACAGGCTGTATGGATATTGTTCAAACAAAGTGGAGATCGTTTGATGTTTTTCAAGTTAACGGACGGATCGATGGATTGTCGGCTGCCGATTTGAAACATAACCTCGATCAATGGGCTGCTTCTGGTTTGCACACCATCTTTCTCGATTTTTCGAGGGTCATCTTCATGAGCAGCGCCGGATTGAGGGTCATCATCCAAACGCAAAAATCTTTAAAGATAATTGGAGGAGAATTGATTTTAATTTCAGTCCCTCCAATTGTTCAGGAGGTTTTCAAAATCAGTGGCCTCCATCAATTTCTGAAACAGTTTCCCGATCTTTCTGCCATTCCAGACAACCTTAACCATGGAAATGGCAAAGAAAAATTTATCTCTTTTATTTCTGACGGCGTTCAATTTGAAGACAAATCACAAGATTGTTCTCCG
Source organism: Bacteroidales bacterium (assembly GCA_023231005.1). Taxonomy (GTDB): domain Bacteria; phylum Bacteroidota; class Bacteroidia; order Bacteroidales; family FEN-979; genus CAIVAT01. The sequence goes on from JALNWG010000016.1 coordinate 62,612, forward strand.
GGTCAGGGTGTTCTTTTCGGGTGTGCCGATAAACTGTTTTCAGTGGGTTATAAAATGGAAGACAATATCGCGGTTAACCCTGGAACAATTGCTTATGGTGCTGGTCTTGCCGCACTGGGTAGTGGGTATGAAGATTTTAAATCATTGTATGGAGAGGCTATTATTATTCAACATAATTTTTACTCTTATCCTGCCGTACCGAGAGCCAGCGTCGATTATTCCTTCTATTCCGAACATGCTACCTATTCCTTAAATTTTCTTTATGGTTTCGGAATTACCGGTGATTTTTCTACCGTATTACACTTCGATACAAAGGAAAAACCAATCAGTTTACAGAATTTATTACATACCGCTGCTCAAAAAGCACAAACCAATGTGTTTGGTGTTGTCCTTCTTTCACAAAGCGGCGGTCTTCGATGGATGCATCTTAAAAAATCACCCATTGAACAATATCAACAGAATTTTTCCGACTGGATGAATTTTTCTATCGAAGCAGAGGATATTAATAAAACGATACTCGCCTGCGGGATCGTTGTTAAAGAAAAACATAAGTTATCACCCCAATGGCAGCAAATCTTTCCAGGCGATGGCGGGGTGCATCTTCATGCTGCCATCTTAGAAAATGGATTGTGGTGTAACAAGATACAGGAATTTGAAAAGGAGTTGCTGCGGGTTGCTCGAAATTTCGAAGTAGAAAAGGTGGTTCATCTCCTTCCAAGCTCCCAACTTAAGAATGGTTTTATAGGTATTATTAATCTGGATCTGGACTAATGGACTTGTGGATTGGTGCCATCAACCTTGGAATTCTCTTTGCCTTTATGGCCATCGGGACCTTTATTACGTATAAACTATATTCGTTTTCTGATATTACCATTGATGGTACTTTCACTACAGGCGCTGCCGTTGGTTCTATTCTTATTGTAAATGGATGGAATCCTATCTTAGTCTTACCAGTGGCATTTCTCGTTGGCTCAGTGGCAGGATTCATTACCGGATTCATCCATACACGGTTTAAAATTGAAGGATTATTAGCAGGAATCCTTGTTATGACGGGACTCTATTCTGTTAACCTGCATATCATGGGAAAATCCAATATTCCCTTGCTCAATAGCCCCACTTTCATCACGATGCTATCAGATATTAATCCCGGGATGAATATGGAGCTCTGGACTTTTATTTTCCTTCTGTTGGTTATCCTGATTTTCTGGATATTGATTTCTTTATTTCTGAAAACAGATTTCGGATTGACCATGCGATCTACAGGAAACAACCCCGTGATGGTTGCTGCTCAAGGTGTGTCGGTTAACCATTTCAAGATTTTCGGGATCGCTTTCTCTAATGGACTTGTCGGAATTTCAGGAGCTTTAGTTGCACAATATCAAGGATTTGCAGACATTGGTATGGGAATCGGGTCGATTATCTTTAGCCTTGCTTCAGTCATTATTGGAGAAGCCTTGTTCCGTCACCGCTCTATGTTTATTATGGTACTTGGTGTTGTTATTGGATCCGTAATTTTCCGGCTGGCAGTGGCACTCGCTTTGCATCTGGGAATGAATCCCAATGATCTCAAAATTATTACTGCTGTTTTTGTTTTATTGACCATCATCGCCACGAAAGTTACACTCCTGAAACATAAAAATCACCTTTTCCGGTGGTTGGCATTAGCCTGTGCTATTATTTTGATCGTGTTTTTTGTGATAAAAATTTCCTCTTCTTCTGTGAAAGAAAAGAAAACAGTTAAAATCGGATTGTTGCTTGCCAACCAAAGTTCCTTGATGACAAATACGCGGGATGGCTTTTATGATGAAATAAAAAAAATGGGGTACCATCCGGGTGAAAATTGTAAAATCATTGAACTGAATGCCGAAGGGGATATCCCGAACAACCGAACCATGGTGGATCACCTGTTGGAAGAAGATGTTGATATCCTTGTTACCGTTTCTACGGCATCCACGCAGGCAGCCATTCAGAAAGTGAAAAATAAACCCGTGGTGTTTGCCACGGTTGCAAATCCCTTTGTGATTGAAGCAGGGAAAACCGATTCCATTCATTTACCCAATGTAACCGGGGTATATGGAGCTGCTCCTGTAAAGGAATTACTTCAGATTTTCACCCAGTTGTTTCCCGGTCCACAGAAGATTGGAACCATTTATAATCCGGCATTCCCCAACACCAAGGTCAATCTCGCTGAATTGGAAAAAATGCTTACTTTTTTCCCGCTGCTTTCGCTGGAACAAGTGGCTGTAGCTGGAACCAACGACGTATATCAGGCGGCCCAAGCCTTGGGAGCGAAAAATATCAGGGCCTTTGTTTTGATTAATGACCTTACGGTATTTAACTCGCTGGAGTCGATAGTTAAAGTTTCTCAGCGTCAGAAGATACCTATTTTCAGCAATGATGCGGAACGATTGCAGGATGGGGTCTTACTGGTTTATGGATATGAATATTATGTAAGCGGGATGCAGGCTGCACATCTGGTCGACCGGATTTTGAAAGGAGAAAAACCTGCTGATATTCCCTTCGAAAAATATAAAATCATCTCCTATGGCGTGAATTATGATGTAGCCAGAAATCTTGAAATAAGCATCCCGGATGCCATTCGCCGGGAGGCCGGGATATTTGTTTTAAATGGAAAATTGACGAAACCCCCGTTGACGCTCATTAAAATGCAAAAACAATAATTCGTTGAGAATGATTGAAGTTGTTGAACTGAATAAAACATTTAATGCAGGCTCCCCCGATGAATTGGTTGCCTTATGTAATGTGTCTCTCTCCATCAGGGAACATCAGTTTGTTACAGTTATCGGGACCAATGGATCGGGAAAATCTACTCTATTGAATGCCATGGCAGGGAACCTTTTTCCCGACAGTGGAATCATCAAAATTGCCGGGGAAGATGTTACCAGAAAACCGGATTATAAACGGGCAGGCAACATTGCCAGAGTATTTCAAAATCCATATTCCGGAACAGCACCTGGAATGACCATCGCAGAAAATCTGCTTATGGCCTGGTTCCGGGGGAAAAAGCGATACCCTGTATTTAGTATGTCGGGAAAATTAAAAGGTTTTTTTCGTGATCAGCTGGCCTCCCTTGACATGCAGCTGGAAAACAGGATGGAAAATATTATAGAAACGCTTTCGGGAGGACAACGCCAGGCAATTACCTTGTTGATGGCGGTTTTACAAACTCCCCAGGTGCTGTTGCTTGATGAACATACCGCTGCCCTGGATCCAAAAACAGCAACTCAGGTAATCCGGTTAACAGAAAGATTTATCAGCGAAAATAAAATTACTACCCTTATGGTTACCCATTCCATGAAACAAGCCCTTGAAATGGGAGATCGCACAATCATGATGCATCATGGGAAAATTATTGAAGATATCGAAATAAAAGAGAAAACAAAATTAACGGTGGAAGATCTTCTGGCAAAATTTGATGATATCCGGAAGCGGGAAAAACTGACACCTCAATTGATCGCTACCTTGAAGAATCAATATATCTAAGAGTGTATTATAATCGTTTTATAAAGAACACTTTTCCATCACCCTCTTTATAAAAATCATCAATTTTAGCTTCCAAAGTATATCCAGTTCGGTCGTAAAAATGACGCGTGGGAGCATATTTATCCAATGTTGACGTTTCCGCGACCACGAACCTGCCCCCCATTTCTTTAATGGTTTTGTGTGTTTCTGAAATCAATTGGTTCCCAATCCCGTATCCACGATAATCGTTATGAGTTGCAATCCAGTATAAGTCAAAACCTCCCTCAGTTCCTGCGATGGGGCCAAAGCAGGAGTAAGCCACGGTTTTTCCATCCAATTCAGCAAAGATGAAATAATAGTCACTGGAAATACCCAGTTTCAGGCGTTCTTCGACCAATTCAACTGCCACAGGAATTTCAATATCATAAAAAAAACCGGTGGACACAATAATTTCCTCTACGGTTTTCACATCCTCAGATGTGACATGGGTCCTAAAGGTAATCTTAAAATTTTCAACCATTGTTTATGATTTTACTGGTTCAGGTGACATTTTTTCGGAGTGCTTTTTGTTCAGGGGAAGGGAATTGCCCAGCGCATGTTCCACGATTCGTTGAATAATATCGCGGGGTTTCAAGCCGGCCCTTTTAGAAGCAGCCATGAATCCGCCAGATCCCGAAAGACAGGGGTTTGCATTGATATCAATAACATACGGATTCCCCTGAAGATCAATTCGGAAATCAAGACGTACATACCCTTTCAGTCCTAACTTGTTCCAGCACTTATTACAAATGTGTAACATTTTTTTATATACCGCCTGGTCTAATTCCTTGATTTCAAAAGTCCTTCTCGTGTTTAAATATTCAAAAGAATCTTCTTTCCATTTGGCGGTATATCCCATAATTTTAGGTTTTCCTTCCGGATAATCAATGAAATGCATCTCTGCAAAAGGCAACACTTCAGGACCGCGGGGCCCTGCCAGAATCGAAATATTAAATTCTCTCCCCTCCACGAATTCTTCAACAAAGTAATAATCCTTACTTTTCTTTCGGATATTTTCAATAAACTCAAGGTCGTTCCCATTAAAAACACAATCTTCATCCAGTCCGAGCGAACCCTCCTCCCAAATGGGTTTCAGAATGTATTTTTTATTCGGATTAAGCAGATGCAGGGCATCCATTTCGAACCAGGATGGAGTAGGGACTCCCAGCCGTTTCATCTCTATTTTTGCACGAACTTTATTGGCTGCAAAAAACAATGGAATGAGCGGGGATCCGGAAAAAGGAATGTTGAGAGAGTGGTAGATCGCTGCGGGAAAATAGACGAATTCACCAAGGTTATTAATGGTCTCAACAAGGTTGAAAATAAAACAAGGATTGATCTTTTTAATTTGATGAAGGGTCTTTTGAAGATTCAAGTCCACCTGTCCGGTCTTAACTTCAAAACCCAGTTCCTTCAAGGCTTTTCTAACGATGGCAACTTGTTCGAGTACATCCAGCTCGTCGTCGCTGGGATGTTTAGATAGTTTGTTATAAAGGATTAGGGCTGGCTGATTCATGAAACTATTTTGAGATGTTATGTCTGAATTCTTGTCAGGGCTGATTCCATGATCATTTGAATCAATTTTACGAAAGAGATTCCTTGAAATTTGCAGATAATAGGAAGATCCGAATGAATGGGATGAAGCCCGGCCAGCGGATTTACTTCAATAAAGCCGGGTACGTCGTTCTCGTCAAGCCGAAGATCTATCCTTCCAGCATCCCTGCAATCGAGTGCTTTCCAGGCATTCAGGGCCTCCATTTCACAATTTCGTGCCAGAGAATCATTTAGAATTCGATAGTTGACGCGCCCTTGATAATCATCTTTATTTAGGTAGGAATAGCCATGGGCTTCTGCTTTTTTGGTGAACATTACTTCCATGACACCCAGCGACCGGGCATTTTCTCCGGTTCCCGCGATTCCAACAGTGAATTCACGACCCGGCAAGTATCTTTCTACAATCAATCCAAGTTTGTATTTTGGCAGGAGCGTCCGGCAAGTTGCCTCTAATTCTGCCGGATTGTTCACTTTTGAAGCCGAATCGATTCCTTTCCCGGTACCTTCTGCATAAGGCTTAACAAATAAAGGGAATTGAAGATTGATCTTGAAAATATCTTTTTCTTTTTCTACAATTGCAAAGTCCGGGGTGGGAATCCCATGATCCCGGATCACCCGTTTGGTCATACCTTTGTGCAAAGTCAGCGACAATACCATCGGGTCGGAAAAAGTATAAGGAATCCGATAGGCATCGAGAAGCGCTGGAACCTGCGCCTCGCGTCCGATCCCATACATTCCCTCACAAATGTTAAATACCATATCCCACCGGTCTCCCTGGGCAAGCCGGTTAACGAGTTGACGGACATGACCAATTCGGTCTGTCGCAAACTTCAGTTGCCCCAAAGCCTCTTCAATGGCAAAAACAGTCTCCTCTTTATCGAATTCTGCTGTTTCTTCTTCCGAAAATCCCTCTTTCAGATATTCTGACCGGAGGTCATAAGTGAGGCCTATTCTCATAAATTAAGTGGAAAAATTGGGATAGCGGAAATCTTTCCCTTCATAGTTTTTTAACAACACATATCCATCTTCGCAACCTTCAAAATAATCGGGTAAAAGTGGAATTTTTCCGCCGCCACCAGGTGCATCTACCACATAGGTTGGAACAGCATAACCAGAAGTATAACCCCGTAATCCACGCATTATTTCAAGCCCTTTTTCAATTGTGGTTCGGAAATGACCCGATCCAACAACAGGATCACACTGATAGAGGTAGTATGGACGAACCCTGACTTTCAATAAAGCATGCATCAGGTTTTTCATCACCGGTACACTATCGTTGATACCTTTAAGTAAAACGGTCTGACTTCCCATTGGGATTCCGGCGTTGGCCAACTTTTCACAAGCTTCTTTCACTTCGGGAGTGATTTCGTCAGCATGAGTAAAGTGAATGCTCAGGTATAGCGGATGATATTTTTTCAACATGTTCACCAAAGGCCGGGTGATCCGCTGGGGTAATACAACCGGAACTTTTGTTCCAATCCTTATGATCTCGACGTGAGGGATATTGCGTAACCGGGAAAGCAAATATTCAATATGAAGGTCAGGCATGGTAAGAGGGTCGCCTCCTGAAATTAAAACATCGCGTACCTCATGGTGCTGCTCAATATATTGTAATCCCGGTTCCCATGCTTTTAGTCCAATATGACATTTGTTCTTGGCGACCATGCGTGTACGTGTACAATACCGGCAATAGGTAGAACAAAAACCGGTTACCAGGAATAATACCCGGTCGGGATACCGGTGTACAATGTTTGGGACAGGACTGTCATTCTCTTCCGACAAAGGGTCGGCAGATTCCCCGGGGTGGACCAGAAACTCATCGAATACCGGAACGACGCTTTTACGTAAAGGATGTTCCGGGTTTTCACGATCCAACAGACTAATATAATAAGGAGAGATGCGTAAAGGCAGTGACTGACTGTTGGGGCCGTCGGGTTTAACTTCATTATCCGAAAGATGAAGATATCTGGCCAACTGCTCTATTGAACGGGCACTGTTTTTAATCTGCCAGTGCCAATTATTCCAATCTTTAACAGTTGATTCAGGGAAAAAAGTTTGTAAAAAATTAAGGGAGCGTTCGCTGATAGTATTTTTATCACGATCACTTCGTGATTTTAAATACTCATCTAAAAAAGATGCTTCATCAATAAAATTGGTTTTACTTGGAGGTTCTTCGTCTTCTGAGGATATTTCTGGATGAGAGATGCTCAATTTTTCGTTTGGAGCTTTTTCCATTTTATTTATTGTCTATTTGGAAGGTTCGAGGTTTAGAAATTATTTTAATAATTTATCTATGTGATTTATAATAAGCATGTTAAATTAATAACTTTTCCATTCGTTTTGAATAAAAATTCACGTTGCAAATAGGTGACAATTTTACGTATTTTTGACGAACCAAATCAATTTTTTTTCAACAAAATTGTGTTAATAAACTACCTGAAATGAAATTGTTTTATCGCCAGTTTGGAAATGGCGAATCGGTTGTTCTCTTACATGGATTATTGGGCGTTTCCGACAACTGGGTGACCTTCGCACGGCAACTGGGCGCAAGTTATTCGGTATTTGTACCGGATCTTCGCAACCATGGCCAATCTCCGCACAGCGACATGTTCAATTTAGCTTCTCTGGAGGATGATGTGATGGAATTAATCGATACCCTTGGATTGGAGGAGGTTTATATTATCGGGCATTCACTTGGAGGAAAAATCGGGATGTTTTTCTCGTTGAACCATCCCGACCGGGTAAAAAAACTTGTTGTTGTTGATATTGGTTTACGGAAATCCTTAGCCAGCATGGAACATCTGCAACTTATTGATGCCATGGGACAAGTGGATTTTTCCAAGGCTAAACAACGGTCGGATGTTGATAAACAGTTGGCCCGATCGATAAGCAGTTTGAAACTTAGGCAGTTTCTTTTAAAAAATGTCTATTGGCGTGATCGGAATATGCTTGATTGGCGATTTAACCTGAAGGCCATCAATGAAAATCTGCTTTCAATTTTTGATGTGGACACTCCGACTGGGTTCTATCCGGGGCCGGTTTTATTTATCCGGGGTGGGAACTCGAATTATATCTTAGATGAAGATGTGCCTGAAATAATAACAAAATTCCCCGGGGCCACCGTTCGAACCATTGTGAATGTTTCACACTGGGTTCATGCAGATGCTCCCGGGGAATTTTTTACACTGGTGAAAGAATTTCTCGATGGGTAATTAGTACCGGTTGATCTCAATTTTTGAGATCGCGGTTTTGACAGTCAGATAGATTTTGTTTTTTCCACGGAGAAAGTTGGCAGTTTGATAAATTCCATCTCCTTTTTTTGTGAATCCATCAAATTCTTTGCTGATTAAAAAGGACTCTGACTTGATCTGACATCCCGATTCCTTAGGTATATCAATAGTGATAGAGGAAGCTCCGGCATTAAAGATCATTACCGTGACAGGATTTTTATTCCCGATTTTAATATTGATGGAGGAGGCCCCGGCATCTACGTTGGTCGTATCGATTTTATAATCGCGTAAATCCATATCGATTTCTGCGGCTCCGATTTTCAGATTAAGGTTCCAAGAGGGTTTTTCACTCAGCTTAATATTTACTTTATTTTCATTACCATTATGCCGGATCTGTGTCTTTTCAAGAGATAGGGAGATTTTTTTTCGCCCGTTTTCCTCTCCTGTAGTCAGGGAGTAGTTCCCGACATAACCACTCTTACTGAATGAGAGAAAATCCGAAGTAACCCCAGCTATCGTGAAATTTCCGGCAGCTGCATCCAATAGTAATGAACCCCGCTTGGAAAGGGAATCATAGGGTACCGAAAGATCCTGATCCTTATAGTTGTAAGTAGTATCGTTTTCATTATCTTCATCATCCCAGTCTCGGTCTGAAAAATTATGAAAATTATCAAAGCGCCACCAGGTCGATCTTTCAGAGATCCGATTGAAAAAAATGACGGTTAGCGCTAAAACAGATACCAGCGCTATGATTTTGATCCCGTCTTTGATAGGCAGGATGGAAATACCCCAAAGAATGAGGATCAAAGGCCAGAGACTCCAGAGGGCACGCCAGCCAAATTCGAATATTCCAAAATTATTCAGGATAAATAAAATCCCGATAGCAATCAGGATAAATGCCCAAAAAACATGACGGTATTTCATAGCTATATTGTTTAAGCAATTCTTATTATTCAGGTTTATTTTTACAGGAGATCGCGTTGATCAATAATCCAACTCCGATGGCCACAAGAATCAATGGCCACAAGTCACCGAAATTAATTGTCGGGATCAGTTCATCAGCCAGGAAAAGAGCTCCCAAAGTAATCAATACCAACCCGCCGATCAAGCTTCCCTTTTTCCGTTTGGTGGTTTGTGGAGGTTTGTTAATGATGGGATCAGCAGGATCCGGGGTGAATGGTGCTCCTTCTTCGGATGATGATTGCCCGGATTCGGAAATTGGTTCATCAGCTGCAAAATTAATATTGGCAGGTTGTTCAAATGGCTTTTCCGGGGTGATTATCCAAAGGACAATGTAAATCAGCAAACCGCCGCCCCCTGCAAGTAAGAGAATAACAAAAATCAACCGGAAGAGCAAAGGATCCAAGGAAAAATACTCCCCAAGTCCGCCAGCCACTCCGGCTATTTTTTTATCAGTATTACTTCTGTATAAACGCTTTGATTCCATGATTTTTTCGGTTTTGAAATATTGAAAGTTTAGACGGGTTCCTATTAAAAAGGTTACAACTCCTAAAACGTCATCTCTTTTTCATCATCAGACTGTGAAAAAAATCTTGTCTTAGTAAATATTGATAAACAAAGGTAGGATAAAATGATGCTATGGTAGTAAAAAGTACCGTTTTTTGATCCGGAAGGCAACATTCACCAATGCGATCATTACCGGAACCTCAACCAAAGGCCCGATAACCGCAGCAAATGCCTCTCCTGAATTGATTCCGAATACAGCTATTGCTACGGCTATGGCAAGTTCAAAGTTGTTACTTGCTGCTGTGAACGAGAGCGTGGCTGATTGTTCGTAGTTTGCGCCAACTTTTTTGCTAAGGTAAAATGAAACCAGAAACATAATCACAAAATAGATCCCAAGCGGGATGGCAATGCGGATTACATCCAACGGAATTTTTACAATATATTCACCTTTCAATGAAAACATTACCAGTATTGTGAAAAGGAGAGCGATCAGAGTAAGCGGACTGATTATTGGAATAAATTTCGTATGATACCACGCTTTGTTTTTGACCCGGATCAGGATAAAGCGTGTAAGGAAACCTGCAATAAAAGGAATCCCGAGATAGATGAATACGCTTTTTGCAATCTGCCCGATGGTAATGCTTTCAACAGCATGGTTTGTCGGTAATCCGAACCAGGCCGGAAATACAGCAATAAACAAATAGGCATAAACCGAGAAAAGAAGTACCTGAAAAATGGAATTGAAGGCAACCAATCCGGCACAATATTCGGTATCTCCTTTGGCCAGTTCATTCCATACGATAACCATTGCGATACATCTTGCCAGGCCAATCAGGATCAATCCATACATATAATCAATGTTGAATTGCAGGAATATAATGGCCAGTAAGAACATTAACACAGGGCCGATTACCCAGTTTTGAACGAGCGACAATCCGAGGATCTTCGTGTTTTTGAAAACGTCACCCAGCTCTTCATACTTGACTTTTGCAAGCGGCGGGTACATCATTACAATGAGTCCGATGGCGATCGGA
>JALNWG010000017.1 GCA_023231005.1 Bacteroidales bacterium
ACCAATGCTTGGGTATACCCATATTATTATGATCACCAATACTATGAATCCAATGGATATTTTCCTCAAGCCGGAATCAATTTCCTTTTTGGTATATCCCTAAAAATCTGATGAAAAAGCTTGGGAGTTCGGGATAAAAATGATAATCTTGCACAAGATTATTTAATTCCAAAATTGTTAACTATGAAAAAACTCCTTTTCGGATCAATAGCCGTGTGTGCGATGATCTGTTTTTCATTTACCCTTCTGGGGCAGAATTCCACTATTGATTTATCAACCCCTTTATCCAATGATCCGGCTGTAAAAATCGGGAAACTCGATAATGGTTTGGTTTATTATATCCGTAAAAACAGTAAACCCGAAAAAAGAGTCGAACTCCGTCTGGTTGTCAATGCAGGATCAATCCTTGAAAATGACAATCAGCAAGGGTTAGCTCATTTCATGGAACACATGAATTTTAACGGGACCAAAACATTTCCAAAAAATGAGCTGGTCAACTTCCTACAAAAGACAGGAGTAAAATTCGGTGCAGATATTAATGCATACACCAGTTTCGATGAAACAGTTTATAAGCTTCAGTTACCAACGGATGATTCCACCTTGGTATTGAATGGATTCCAAGTTCTTGAAGATTGGGCACACAATGCTACTCTTGACGGGAAAGAAATTGACAAAGAGCGGGGTATTATTGTTGAAGAATGGCGTCTGGGTCTCGGAGCACAGGATCGGATGAGAAAACAATTTTTCCCTGTAATCTTTAAAGATTCCCGGTATGCTGAACGCCTTCCGATCGGAAAGGTTGAAGTAATAGAAAAATTCAAGCATGAAACGCTGCGTGATTTTTACCGGGATTGGTACAGACCAAATCTTCAGGCTATTATTGTAGTTGGTGATATTGACCCAGCAGCGATGGAAACTTTAATCATTTCTCACTTCTCCGGTCTAAAAAACCCCGAAAACCTTCGTGAACGAATAACCTATGATATACCAGAAAACATTGATCCGCTGGTTGCAGTAACCACCGACAAAGAGGCAACTAATAATATTGTACTATTGTTTTATAAACATCCGGTAACTACGCTGAAAAATATGAACGATTTTAGATTCCAGCTCATGACTGAATTATATACTGGAATGATTAACAATCGGTTTAATGAAATTTCTCAAAAACCTGAATCCCCTTATGTATTCGCAGCCGGCAACTACGGAAAATTTCTTGCCCGGACCAATGATGCATATATACTCTCATCATTAGCCAAAGAAAATGAGATTGAAAAAACTTTGCAAACCCTTCTCGATGAAAATCTTCGTGTGAAAAAATTCGGTTTTACTACCACTGAGTTTGAACGACAGAAAGAGGAAATGCTAAGTCAATATGAAAAAGCTGCTAAAGAATTTGACAAAACTGAATCAAACCAGTTAATTGATGAGTATGTAAACAATTATCTTTCGGGTGATGCCATTCCAAATGCACAGAAAAAATTCAAATATGTAAAAAACATCCTCCCGGAAATTAATCTTGATGACATCAATGCATTAGCTAAAACATTGATTACTGATAAAAATATGGCGATGGTCGTTATGGCACCCGATAAAGAAAATGTAAAAGTGCCGACAGTAAACCAACTTATTGAAATAGTCAATCAGTCTAAAACCACCGTTTTGGAACCTTATGTAGACAAATACAAATCAGAACCCTTAATTGATAGAGAGATAATCCCCGGGAAAATTATGAATAGAACTGAGAATAAAGAACTCGGTTATACTGAACTTCAACTCTCAAATGGGGTAACGGTGGTTTTAAAACCAACTGTTTTTAAAAACGATGAAATACTTTTTTCTGCTTATGCATTAGGGGGAAATTCTCTCTATCCTGATTCAGATTTCATGTCGGCCAATTATGCTTCACAGGTTATCAGTATCAGTGGCGCAGGTAACTTTGACAATGTGGAGTTGGAGAAAAAACTAAAAGGCAAAAACCTCCAAGTTAATCCATTTATCGATGATGTCCATCAAGGGTTCAAAGGTAATTCCACACCCAAAGATTTGGAAACCTTTTTTCAACTAGTTTATCTTTATTTCCAAAGTCCCAGAAAAGATTCAACTGCATTCACTGCATTTATGTCGCAGATGTCAAATCAGATGAAATTCATGAAAAGCAATCCAATCATGACATTTTATGACACTTTATTTAAATCGGTATATCCGGGATATAAACGTTTTGTCATTTTTCCAACTGAAAATCAACTGAATGAAGTTAATCTTGATGTCCTTTATAAGATTTATAAGGATCGGTTTGCTGATGGCGGAAGTTTCAAATTTTTTCTCGTAGGTAATTTCAATATTGATTCAATAACTCCTTCAATAGAAATGTATCTGGGTGGTTTACCAGCGCTTCATCGACAAAACACCTGGAAAGATCTTTCTCCTCAATTTCCCAAAGGGATAAAGAAATTTGCGTTTAATAAAGGGAAAGACCAACAGAGTATGGTGGGGATTGTCCTGTCAAAAAAAATCGAATGGAATTCCAGCAATCTCCTAACATTAAGCATGTTGAAAGAAATTATTTCCATAAAATTAGTTGAGGTAATAAGAGAAAAACTTAGTGGAGTATATTCCCCTCAGGTAATGTTAAATCCTGATCATTATCCACAATCGCAGTATCAGCTTATGGTCATGTTCGGATGTTCTCCGAAAACAACAGACAAATTGACAAAGGCTGTTCTAAGTGAAATCAAAAAGATTCAAAAAAATGGCCCTTCCGATGTTGATTTACTAAAAGCCAAGGAAGCACTCATTCGATCAAGGGAAACCGATCTGGAGAAGAATGATTTCTGGCTTAATAAATTAGAGTCGCTTTATTACGACAAAACAGAACCTAGTTCCATCCTTAATTTCAAAGATCGCGTCAATTCAATTACCGTGGAAGATCTTCATAAGGCAGCAACTTCTCTGTTTGATCTTCAAAACTATGTAAATGTCGTTCTCTTACCGGAAAAGCAATAAGTGGAAAAGTCAGTTAATATAAAAAACAAGAGCGCTACCCACGAGTTTTTCCTGGTTCAGGAATTCACTGCCGGAATACAATTAACGGGGACTGAGATTAAATCGATCCGTGATGGGAAAGCATCGATCGTAGACGGATACTGTACTTTTGTTGGAGATGAGCTTTTTGTTAAAAACATTCACATCGCTGAATATTCAATGGGGACTCATTATAACCATGAGCCCAAGCCGGACAGGAAACTCCTGTTAACTAGACGGGAATTAAAAAAACTAGCAATCAAAGTAAAAGAACGTGGTTTTACCATCATACCTGTTGTTCTTTTCATTAATGAAAAAGGTCTGGCTAAGTTAACGATTGCCCTTGCCCGAGGGAAACATTCTTATGATAAACGTGAAACCTTGAAACAGAAAGACATTCAACGTGAAATCGAACGTCATGCGTAATTCCATTATCGCGCCTTTACTTTTAATTTTAGCAATTGGTGTGTCGTGGATGGGCCACGCCCAAAATCAACAAAAAAATGCGTCACAGAAAGGAATAACTTGGTTAAAGTTTGAAGATGCATATCGATTGAATAAAAAGAAGCCCAAAAAGATCTTTATCGATGTTTATACGGATTGGTGTGGTTGGTGCAAAAAAATGGATGCGGAAACATTTTCGGATCCTGTTATTGCTGCCTATATGATGAAAAATTTTTATTGTGTAAAACTCGATGCTGAGCGAAAAGACACAGTGATTATTGATGGAACAACATTTATTAATCCAAATCCCGCAAATAAGCGAAGTACCCATCAGTTAGCAAACGAACTGCTCCGGGGAAAAATGTCTTATCCATCTTATGTTTTTTTAAATGAAAAAGGACAATTGATCAATGTTACGCAAGGTTATCAACCGCCCACCGGATTCGAACCCATTTTACATTTTTTTGGGGAAGATGCGTATCAAAAAATGAAATGGGAGGAATTTACTCCTGGTTTTAAAAGTTCACTGAAATAAAAAAGGCTGCACTTAACAGCCTTTCGTTTCCGGGTGGAAGATGGGGCTCGAACCCACGACCTATAGATCCACAATCTATCGCTCTAACCGACTGAGCTACGACCACCATGTTTGAAGTTGCAAAAGTATAAAAAAAATTAAGTGTTTATTAGAAATCATAAAGAATTTGTTTCTGCTTCATTAACCTCAATTGCCTGGTATAAGTTTAAAAAGAACCGGCTTGGCATGGGAGCGCTTGGTTTTATTGTTTTTGCTTCCTTTATTGCTTTGATGGGTTATTTAATAACGCCCGATTCAACTCCTTATGCAAATGATCAATATCTGGAGCTGGGTTTAAAAAAACCTGGTTTCACAGTTAATATTATTAAGACCAGTAAAATACAAGGGGTTACAAGGCATAATCCATTTTTCAAAATGATCTTTGGGGCTAAGCGTGAATGGAACTCCATTCCGATCAGAGCTTATCAAATCCATGGAAAACAGTTATTGTATATTGAATACGGTAGTCCCAGTAGTCAAATCAGTGTTAAAGCAATTCAACTCACCAAAGATAATTTTCCAGAGAGAAAAACATTTTTGCTGGGGACGGATCGGTTTGGCCGTGATTATCTCAGCCAGTTAATGATCGGAACCCGTGTCAGCCTTTCCGTTGGATTTATTTCTGTTGCCATATCATTATTGATTGGGATTTTGGCCGGGTCGCTGGGAGGCTTTTTTGGGGGATGGATTGATAAAATAATTGTATGGTTTATCAACGTGGTTTGGTCCATTCCAACATTATTGCTGGTTATCGCTATTACATTTGCTTTGGGGAAAGGCTTCTGGCAGGTTTTTATCGCTGTAGGATTGACCATGTGGGTAGAAGTTGCCAGGGTCGTAAGGGGACAAATTCTGAGCATTCGTGAAAAAGAGTATGTTGAAGCAGCCAGAGCTCTCGGATATTCAAATTTTCGTACAATATTTTATCATATTCTGCCGAATGTAATGTCGGCTGTCATCGTAATTTCAGCAGCCAATTTTGCTTCTGCAATTCTAATGGAAGCTGGGTTAAGCTTTCTCGGATTGGGAGTCCAGCCACCAGTTCCATCGTGGGGATCAATGATAAAAGAAAACTATGGATATATTGTCTTAGACTATGCCTATCTCGCGATTTTACCGGGATTAGCAATAATGTTGATGGTATTGGCATTCATGCTTATTGGCAACAGCCTCAGAGATGCCCTGGATGTCAGGATGAGTGAAGTTTAATAATGAATTTCTTTTGTTTCATTGTTGCCGCAGTGTTTCGTCCCTTTATTTCCACATACCCCTTTATTGAAAAACAGTTTAACTGAGAAATATATATCCATCCCGGTAAAATTATTAAAATTAAAAAATTCTCCAAGTTTATCAGTTCCAATCGTAAACCCATATATTCTTAATGCCATTCCAATTCTCGGCAAAGTCCAATCGTACAGAGAAATGGGTAGACTGACTTCAAGCCATCGTTTTTCGTATCGAGGGGTAATTGATATTTCTGCTGGACGCGCCAAAGAACCACGACTAAGGGGAAATCCATAAATCAGGCTTGCGTTTAAATACCAGAAAGATTTTAAGTGATAATCAAATTGAATTGACAGCGCAGAAGGCAACCACATGGTAAATTTCTCGCCAATATCAGCCGAAGTGGTATCCCCGTAAAATTTATAACTTATTGTATCAAGGATTTGATTAACGCTTCTGAAATTCATTTTTGTAACATTTTCCCAGTATGAAGAGCGATTGTCTATTCCTAGTTTGCGTGCATTATTATTGAATTGTATTCCTCCAATATCGATAAGGGAAATCCCAATCCGGTATAGGTAATCTTCATACTCCTGTGCACATAACGAAGTATAATATTGGTTTTGATGATAATGCGATAACCGTTGATACGTAATACCCACATCAAAACCAAAGCCACCTCCATTAAGAATGTTATCTGTTTTTATTCCATTGGAATAATAATTTAGAGGGAGTGAAATTCCGATTTCCCCCTTTAAATTTTTAATATTAAAGGTTGAATCGTTTAACACAGTATAGTCAAGATTCTGAATATTGGCATACACAGCACCTACACCAAATAGTCGCTTTATACCTATCCCGACCGAGATTTTATCAAATCTCCGGGCATAAACCGTGTTTGAATATGCCAGACCTATTTCTGCCCATGCCATACCGGAAGCGGCGAATGGTTGGTCATCCTGGTAGTTTATGTTATGTTGAGGCCTGTAATTGAGACCCAGATATGCAAAATTAGCTAACTCATAGGGAACGTTATGTAAGGAAAAAACCGACCTGACTGCTGTAGTAATTGCAAATGCATGTTTGCCTGTGATCAACATAACTCCAGGACCATTTATCCTAAGATTTATAAAAGCACTTTTTCGGTTTTTATTCTCGTATTGATAAAAGATTCGCTCTTCTGTACCAAAATTTTCCTGATGGGTCGGCCATTCGTACCCTGCCTTAAAAAAATTCGAGAAACGGTAATCTTTTTTATCAATATAAATTGCATTATTATCTTCAAAAATATCCAGACCTATTATTTGAATATCGAGATATGTCTTTGAATTATGAAGAGAACTTGGGTTTAGTTGGATACCATTTATTCCGGCATAATTTCCAAGAGTCATTCCCAACATCTCCTGCCCCCTAACATAATGACAGGGTAAAAAAAATGCCAACACTAAAAATATCAATTTTCTACGGCTCATAATGTTATTAAATGTCACCCTAAAATCCAAAGATAAACGAAAAGAGAATATGAATATTTCAATAGAGTCTAATTACGAAGCTGTCATTAAAGTACATTAATATGTTATCTTAAATCATAAAAAAGTGTAACTTTGCAATCCTGTTTTTATTGGGATCCAATGGGCGGATGTGGCGTAATTGGTAGCCGCGCAAGACTTAGGATCTTGTGCCTTCGGGCGTGGGGGTTCGAGTCCCTTCATCCGCACGATCAGAAATGAACATAACACAATAATTATTTCATGAACATAACCAGAGAAAACACCGGCGAACTGACTGCCACATTAAAAATCGAGATTGTTCCGGCAGATTATACTAAGGCTGTTGAAAAGCAAATCAACGATTATAAAAAGAAAGCCAACCTGCCCGGATTTCGTCCCGGACATATTCCCGTTGGTCTCATTAAAAAAATGTATGGAAAAGCTGTCTTAGCTGATGAAGTAAATAAGCTTCTCTCAGATTCCCTAATGAATTATATCAAAGATGAAAAAATTGACATCCTTGGTAATCCGCTCCCTAACATAGAAAAAGATGTTGAAGTTGATTTTGATAATCAAACTTCTTTTACTTTTTATTTTGACCTTGGAATAGCTCCTGAATTTTCAATACCTTTTGATCAAAACCTTCATGTTGATAAATATCTTATTCAGGTTGATAATGAGATGATCAATAAATATGTTGAAAACACACGTAAACAATTCGGGAAACCTCTTGTTTCCGACGTATCTTCAGAAGAGAAAATCTCAGAACAACCGGATGTTAAAAAAGATGAACCTAAGAAAGAGCCTGAAGTTGAATTGGCCGAAATGAACGCTGAATTTTTTGATAAAGTATATCCTGGAATGAAGATTGAGACTGAGGAAGATTTCAGGAATCAAGTAAAAATTGATGCCAGTACAAGTTTTTCATCCGAAACCGATAAACTTTTCTTTAATCAGGCTACCGATGCTTTGGTGAAAAGCACCAACATTACCATGCCGGATTCATTTCTTAAAAGATGGCTTCTTGAAAACAATGAAGGGAAATATTCTCCAGAAGAAATCGAAAAAAATTATTCCTCTTTTGCCGAATCAATGAAATGGCAGCTTATCGAAAATAAAATCATCAAAGAAAATTCCATTTCAATAACCGATGAAGATATCCGGCAATATATCCGCACCTATTTATTGCGACAAGTATTGACAAGTGAAATAGACCCTGAGATGCAAAAACGCTACGATTCGATCGTAGATGCTTTTATGCAGAACAAGGAACAGGTTCAACGGATCAATGACCAACTTTATAATGCAAAGATGCTGGAACTTTTTAAGGAAAAGCTCAACATTGATACAAAAGAAGTCAGCTACGACGAATTCATCAAAATTGCTTCTAGCATACATACGCATGACCACGAAAATGAGCTTGGTCATGACCATGACCATGAGCATGACCATGAGCATGAAGACAACAAATCAAATCAATAACAATTAAAAACCGCCATTATGGATGAATTTTCTAAATTCGCTATCGGCACAAGAGGGGTCAGCAGTTTAACCCTTGAAAAATATAAATCCATTTCAGCCAACTACATTTCTCCTACCATCATAGAAGAACGTCAACTTAACATCGCCACGATGGATGTGTTCTCGCGACTCATGATGGACCGTATAATCTTTTTGGGTGTTCCCATTGATGATTATGTCGCCAACATTATTCAGGCACAGCTCCTTTTTCTTGAATCGGTCGATTCAAGAAAGGATATCCAGATTTATTTGAATACCCCTGGCGGATCGGTATACGCTGGTTTGGGTATTTATGACACAATGCAGTATATCAACCCGAATGTGGCAACAATCTGCACCGGAATGGCTGCTTCCATGGGCGCGATTTTATTATGTGCTGGTGAAAAAGGAAAGCGTACGGCATTGAAACATTCAAGAATATTGATTCATCAACCCATGGGTAGTGCAGAAGGTCAAGCCTCTGACATTGACATCACGGCCAGGGAAATTCAAAAGATAAAAAAAGAATTGTATGAGATAATCGCAGTTCATTCAGGTCAACCTTTTAAAAAAATCCTGAAAGACGCTGATCGTGATTATTGGATGACGAGCGAAGAGGCGCTTAAGTACGGAATGATTGACGAAATTTTAGTCAGATCGAAAAAAGAGAATTAAAACTTCAACATGGCAAAAACAAGCGAAAAATGTTCCTTTTGCGGCCGTGATAAAAAGGAAACCCGTATTCTGATTGCTGGTTTATCCGCACATATCTGTGACAGTTGTGTACAACAAGCACAAATTATTCTTCAGGAAGAATTAGCTGCCGAAAAGCCTAAGGAGATTCAGGATTATAAATTGCTTAAACCTGTTGAAATAAAAAAATATCTCGACGACTATGTGATTGGCCAGGAAGAAGCGAAACGAATCATTTCTGTAGCTGTTTATAATCATTACAAGCGGATCAATCATGCCAGTAGTATAAAACCTGGAGATGTTGAAATCGAAAAATCCAATATTGTCATTATCGGGGAAACAGGTACAGGAAAAACATTGCTTGCCAGGACAATTGCGAAAATGCTCCATGTTCCTTTTTGCATTGCCGATGCCACCGCTCTTACTGAAGCCGGTTATGTTGGTGAAGACGTGGAGAGCATTTTGGCGCGACTTCTCCAGGTAGCTGATTACAATGTTGCCGCAGCCGAACGTGGAATTGTTTTTATTGATGAAATTGATAAAATTGCACGTAAAGCAGACAACCCGTCAATTACACGTGATGTGAGCGGAGAAGGAGTTCAACAGGCTTTACTGAAAATGCTTGAGGGATCCATTGTAAATGTACCTCCTCAGGGAGGTCGGAAACATCCAGAGCAAAAGATGATCCAGATCAACACACAAAATATTTTATTTATTACAGGTGGGGCTTTTGACGGGATTGACAAAAAAATTGCAAATCGCCTCCAAACAAGCCGGATTGGTTATAAAATTGATAAAAAGCATGATTCCATCGATAAAGATAACCTTTTGCAATATATCTCTCCTGTTGATTTAAAAGCTTTCGGATTAATTCCTGAACTGGTTGGGCGTATTCCTATTGTCACCTTTATGCATACTTTGGATAAAGCAACCCTAAGACGCATTCTCACTGAGCCAAAAAATGCCCTGATCAAACAATTTACAAAACTTTTTGAACTTGATAATATAAAATTGACATTTGATCCGGAGGCTCTTGATTTTATCGTTGAAAAGTCTGTCGAATTTAAATTGGGAGCCCGTGGCTTACGTTCCATTCTTGAAGGAATACTGACAGATTCCATGTTTGAACTACCCTCAAAAGGAACCAATAAATCACTTCATGTAACGGTTCCATTTATCCAGGAAAAATTTCAGAAAACCAGTATTGCCAGGCTAAAGGTGGCCTAAGATACCAAACCTTGAATCGTTTTCGTTATATGAATACCTTTCATATATCGGGGTTGAAATGTACAGAGTAATCCTTTTCATACTTTTGACTATTATTGCTTTCATGAGCCCCGCCCAGGATACTACAAAAATTATTGTACCAGCAAAAATTATTGATGGAGACACCATTGCTTTAATAGATATTTATCCGGCAATCGTATTTCCAACAGTTGCATTTAGCACAAAACGAGCAACAGTGCGCTATGACCGATTGGTTTATAATGTTAAAAAGGTATATCCCTATGCAAAATTAGCTGGAAAGAAATTGCGTGAATTTAAATCTGTTCTTGACACCCTTAAATCAGAAAAAGAGCAGAAACGTTTTATCAAGAGTGCAGAAAAGCAATTAGAAGCACAATTTGGGAATGAAATTAAGGATCTCAGTTTTAATCAGGGAAAAATTTTAATAAAGCTTATTTACCGAGAAACCGGAAATTCAACTTTTGATATTGTAAAAGAGTTACGTGGGAGTTTCAACGCCTTTATTTGGCAAACTCTGGCCCGAATTTTCGGATACGATTTAAAAACAAATTATGATCCGGCTGGAACCGACCAGGCTATTGAACAGATTGTGCTTATGATCGATGCTGGTGCAATTTAATTTCACAATAAAGGGATAAACTGTAACTTTACCAGCAAATCAGGATAATCTGAATGAAGCTCTCCATTGTCATCGTTAATTATAATGTAAAATACTTTCTTGAACAGTGTCTTCACTCTGTTCAAAATGCTTGCCAGGGCATAGACAGTGAAATCTTTGTAACAGATAATAATTCCGTAGATGGTTCCATAAAGATGGTAAAAGAGAAATTCCCTGATGTCATCCTGATAGAAAACAAGGAAAACAAAGGATTTTCTTATGCCAACAACCAAGCCATCCGAAAATCCAGAGGAGAATATATACTTTTATTGAATCCCGATACTATTGTTGAGGATGATACCCTTCGTAAAGTTGTTGATTTCATGGATCAACATCCCGATGCTGGAGGACTGGGCGTTAAAATGCTGGATGGAAAAGGAAAATTTCTTCCTGAAAGCAAACGTGGTCTTCCAACTCCTTCTGTCGCCTTTTTCAAAGTGTTCGGTTTTTCTTCATTATTCCCGAAATCACGCCTTTTCAGCAGGTATCATCTCGGTTTTCTGGATAAAGATCAGATACATGAAGTGGATGTCTTAGCAGGGGCATTCATGCTTTTACGAAAAAAAGTTCTGAATGAGATCGGGCTACTTGACGAATCCTTCTTTATGTACGGAGAGGATATCGATTTGAGTTACAGAATTTCGCTTGCCGGATATAAAAATTATTACTATCCCGGGACAAGAATCATTCATTATAAAGGTGAAAGCACAAAAAAAGGCAGTTTAAATTATGTGTTTGTATTCTATAATGCGATGATTGTTTTTGCGAAAAAACATTTTTCTAAAAAAAATGCAAGGGTGTTTTCTTTAATGATCAACCTTGCCATTTATTTTCGTGCTTTTCTTTCGATTTTAACTCGGTTTGCAAAAAGGATCATTCTTCCTTTTCTCGATGCATCATTGATTTTTATTGGCATTTTTTTTATTACTAGTTATTGGGAAAAACATTTTATTTTTCCCGATGGAGGACATTATCCTTTTGCTTTTATTTCTATTGCAGTTCCTGTTTATCTGGCCATCTGGCTTCTTTGTATTTATTTAAGCGGAGGATATGATAAACCGATAAAACTCAGGAAAATAATTCAGGGAATGATCGCAGGAACCATTATTATCTTGGTCCTCTACAGTTTACTGAATGAGCATTACCGTTTTTCTCGTGCATTGATATTTCTGGGGGCTATATGGGGTACCACCGTTATTATCGTTGTACGTTTATTTCTCCATGTTTTTAACATAAATGGATACAAACTTAATGTTCAAAAAACTAAACGCTTTATTATAGTTGGAGAAAAAGAGGAATCCGACAGAGTCCGTGACCTTCTTCAGCAAACGGGCATGAACCCTGCATTTATCGGCATGGTAAGTTTTCATCATCATCGATATAATTCCAATGGCTTCATAGGACATTTAGGACAAATCAAAGAGATCATCACCATTCATAAAATTGATGAAGTCATTTTTTGTGCAAAAGACGTACCTGCCCAAGTAATAATTGATAAAATGGCTGAGTTGAAAAATGAACAGGTAGATTATAAGATTGCTCCACCCGAAAGTTTGTCCATAATTGGAAGTAATTCCATCAATACCTCTGGAGATCTTTATGTCATTGACATCAATACAATTATAAAAAGAGCAAACCGTCGGAATAAGCGAATGCTTGATTTTACTGTTTCTTGTTCACTTTTTCTTCTCTATCCTTTCATGATTTTCTTTGTCAAAAAGCCATTGGGACTTTTAAAAAATATTGGTGCTGTGCTGTTTTCATACAAATCATGGGTAGGCTATATTCCCCTTACAGAAAATGAATCTCAACGCTTGCCAGAAATAAAAAAAGGAGTACTCCATCAATTAGATGCATTAAATGAAAAGAATTTACCTTTAGATACCTCTTCACGTCTTAATTTTTTATATGCACGCGATTACAAACTACTCAATGATATTAATATCATTATCAAGGGATTCAGAGAATTGGGCAGACGATAAAAAAAGGATATCTGTTGGAAAAGTATTTGCAATGTTATATTCGCCATTGGTAAAAAACATATCACAACAAGAAAATATTTCATTTAACAAATTGGATAACCTTCCAGGAACAGGAAAAAATGATTGTCTCACAAAACAGGATCTTATTAATTATCTTAGATATAGAAAGTCTGAGGCATTTGAAGTGACGACTTCCCCAACTTCCATATCCACTTCACCCCATCTTGAACAATTTGACCTAACACAAATTATATAAATGGAACTTCATCTTACAAAGCCAATTGCTTTCCTTGACCTGGAAACCACAGGCATCAAAATTGCCACCGACCGGATTGTTGAAATATGCATTTTAAAACAACAGGTAGATGGTTCTACACGGATTAAAACCCTTTTGATTAATCCAGAAATGGTCATTCCACCTGAAGTCATAGCAATTCATGGAATTACGAATGAACAGGTTAAAGATGCTCCTACGTTCAAGGATGTTGCCCATGATCTTATCCGGTTTCTGGAAAATTGCGATATGGCTGGCTATAATTCCAACCATTTTGATATTCCACTCCTTGTTGAGGAATTTTTACGAGCAGATATTGATTTCGACTTAAAAGGACGAAGGTTTGTTGATGTTCAGAATATTTTTCACAAAATGGAACCAAGAAACCTTATTGCCGCGTACAAATTTTACTGTTCAAAAGATCTAACTCATGCTCATAGCGCAGAAGCTGATACAGTTGCGACTTATGAAGTTCTTAAAGCCCAGTTAGATCGGTATGCAACAGTATCTATCAAAGATCATAAAGGAAATGTTATTCAACCCATTGTCAATGACATACAGGCACTTAGTGAGTTCTCCTCTTCTTCAAAATTCGTAGACCTTGCAGGACTAATCATCTATAATGAAAAAAAAATGGAAGTGTTTAATTTTGGCAAACATAAAGGCAAACAAGTTATTCAGGTATTTAAGGATGAACCCTCTTATTATGATTGGATTATGAAGAGTGAGTTTCCACGCTCCACAAAAAAAGTCATTACATCTCTCAAATTGAAAGGATCGAATTCGGCTTCTGTTAAACTTGAATTGTTTTAAACGAATCTTACTCAAACATGAAAATCATTTGTATAGGCCGAAATTATGTAGACCACATTAAAGAGTCGAACCATGCTATACCTGCATCACCTGTATTTTTTCTCAAACCGGACACCTCCTTGCTAATTCGTAATCGTCCCTTTTACCTTCCATCATTTTCGAGAGAAATCCATCATGAAATAGAGTTGGTCATGAAGATATGTAAAGTGGGGAAAAACATTCAAAAGAAATTTGCTGCAACCTATTTTAACGAGATTGGGATTGGGATTGATCTCACGGCAAGGGATTTACAGGAAACAGCAAAAAATAAGGGATTACCCTGGACCATCGCCAAAGGATTCGACCAATCTGCCCCAATTGGAAAATTTTTACCCATTTCAACATTTTCCGATTTAATGGATATCAATTTTCACCTTGAATTGAATGAAAAAACAGTTCAGCACGGAAATTCCGGAATGATGGTCTTTCCTTTTGATGAAATCATATCTTATATTTCACAGTATATGACACTAAGGACCGGTGATTTGATTTTTACTGGGACCCCGTCAGGTGTTGGTCCCATCACCAAAGGAGACAAATTAGAAGCATATATTGGAGAAGAAAAACTTCTTACTTGTCAGGTTAAATAAAAACAATTTCCTCGACAACATTTGATCCTACCTCTTTATTTAATGCTGAAATGATTTTTGAACGTGCATAAAGTAATTCATTGCGTAAAGGAGCGATGTCAATTTTGATATAAAGAATTTTTTTTTGGATAGAAAGTCTGATGGTGTTTTTCGCAACCAATTCTCCTACCACTTTGGGCCATGAGGCAATCACTTTTGCTTCATTCATTTTATTACGCAAACGGAAAACGTCCAAAAACTCTTCAATGACCTGATTAATCGGTCGTTCCTCTGATTTTTTCACAATGGAATAATGTTTTACGAAGATAATGAATCTCCAGCAAGAGATAAGGGAATTGAGAAAATTTTATGGTCGATCATCATCGTATCAAACATTTTTCGGATCCGCTCCTCGCTTGTGTCTGTTATAAAAACCTGGCCGAAACTTTCTTCACTAACCAACTTAATTAATTGGCTGACCCTGATATCATCAAGTTTATCAAACACATCATCCAATAAAAGAATGGGTTTGTATCCTTTAACGGAACGCGTATATTCGAATTGCGCTAATTTAATCGCGATAACAAAAGATTTTTGTTGACCTTGACTACCAAATTTTTTGATCGGAAAACCGTCGAGCGAAAATTCCAAATCATCCTTATGAATCCCGACTGTGGAATATTGAACCGACCGATCAATAGATAAAACTGATTTAAATTTTTCACGATACGAAACTCCGGCTAACTGGGTAGCATAACGGATGTTAACTATTTCAAAACCATTTCCAAGCAATTTGTAATACTGTTGGAAAATTGGAATAAACTTTCCCAGGAATTCAATGCGCTTCGACAGCACACTTTCTCCCAAATGGATCATTTGTTCATCCCAGATTTCCAGAGATACCGGATCAAAATAATGGTTGTCGTCAAACGATTTCAGCAATGCATTCCGTTGAGCCAGGGCCTTGTTATATTGAATGAGATTATCCAGATAAAATTTATCAAACTGCGAAATAACACTATCTATATATCTCCTTCTCAGATCACTTCCCTCATTGATCAAATCCCTGTCATACGGGGAGATCATTACAAGTGGAAAATTTCCAATATGGTTGGCTAACCGGTCATATTCTTTTTTATTGAGAAGGAATTTCTTTCGTTGGTTTTTTCTTTGGATACATTGTACTAACTCTGACCCTTCATTATCGCGAATAAAAGTACCGTTGATAGCAAAATATTCATCTCCATGATGGATATTTTGTATATCCATAGCAGAATAAAAACTTTTACAGAATGATAAGTAATGAATAGCATCCAACAAGTTCGTTTTTCCGACACCATTATTCCCAACGATGCAATTGATTTTATCGGAGAAGACAAGATCAGCTTGCTGGTAGCTTTTAAAGCCCGTCAGTGAAATTTTGTGCAAGTACATGTCAGGGACAATTTTTTTTGATTTTTCGTCCGATTTCTTCCATTAACCACATTGGGGTTGATGTTGCGCCACAAATTCCTACTGTATTGATTCCTGTAAACCAGGAATCTTGAATTTCCGAGGAGCTTGAAACATAATAGGTATGTGGATTAACATCCAGGCACGAATGATAGAGGATCTTGCCATTGGAGCTTTTTTTTCCGCTAACGAAGATCACAACATCAAAATTCGAGGCAAAGTCGCGTAACTGGCTAGATCGGTTTGAAACCTGGCGACATGTACTATCGGTCCATTCAAAATCTATTTTTCCATCAGCAGACTGTGAGTTCATTTTTTCTCTAATGAGCTGAACGATTTTGTAAAAGCCCTCTACGCTTTTGGTGGTTTGACTGTATAAACGGATAGGTCTGGAAAAATCAATTTTCCTGAAATTCTGTTCTTCCCCAATTACAATCGCAGTTCCGTTGGTTTGTCCCACCAGTCCATTCACTTCAGCATGTCCTTCTTTCCCATAGATCACAATCTGACCATTTTTATTTTTCATCTCAATAAATCCCCGATGGATCATGTTTTGGAGATATAAAACAATAGGACAGGAAGCATCAATGAGTTCAATGTTGTTCTGGAGAGAAATTTTATAGGTTTCCGGTGGTTCTCCATGTGCCCGAATCAGCACCTTACAATCACGAAGTGATCTGAGATTCTCGCTATTTATTACAGTCAATCCAAGTTTTTTCAATCGGTTTACTTCCATATTATTATGGACAATATCACCCAAGCAAAATAATCGCTGATCCTTTGCCAGTTCACGTTCTGCTACTTCAATCGCATAAACCACCCCAAAACAAAAACCGGAGTGAGGATCGATTGTTACCTCCACAATTACTGCTTTTTGATAAATTCCTTCAGGCTGACTGCCAAGGTAATATAATTTCTACTTGAACCTGCTTGATATGTTGCCCGAGTATAACTTAAATCGAACATTTTGACATGAAGGCCCACTCCAACTGAAAATCCGGCCAATCCGGCTTTACCATTGAGTTTTAGTTCCTGACGTCGTTGGTAATTATATCCAAGACGAACCGCTAATACTTTTGCAATTGTTAATTCAGCACCTAAAACAACATGGCGCATCATATTGTCTGAAAATTTAGCGATTCCGGTTTTTTCTTTGACTTCACCGGTATAAGGGTCGGGTTGGTTGGCTGGGTCACTGATATCTAAATAGGTCAGGTCCCAACGGTTAAGATTGGTGAGAAGTTGTGTAAAACGTAAGGGAATATGTTTAAACTTCTCGGAAAGTCCGATTTGTAACTCAAATGGAAGTGCTTCTCTATTCCCTGCAACATAGGGTACGATTTGTGTACCGATATTTTTACCGATCAGAGAAGCAGTAAACAGTTGGTCTTTCGTAATGAATGTCCCAGCAACATCAACAGCAATACCAAGTGAATGGTAGGTGTCAAGTTGGGAATAAATCAATTTTCCATTGGCACCAATGGAAAAAAGAGGAGAAAGTCGGCGGCCCCATCCGATATTCAGAGCATATTCTGAGGCAGAAAATTCGCCTATTTGATTTTCCGCTGCATCCCGTCCATCAAACTTTCCATAGTTAATATATTGTAAACTTCCAACAAAACTTCCTGCCTTTTTAAAATCAGCGCCATACATTACAAAGCCATAGTTGACTCCTCCGGGAATGTTAACATAGCTAACTGCCAGGTTATTATTCATCTCCGGGGTAATCAAGGATGGATTCGCCTGTGTAAGCGTAATATCATTATCCGAAACAGCCAGGGAATTACCGCCCAAAGCAGCGACCCGCGCTGAATTTGAAAGATCAAGAAATTTATAGGTGTTAAAATTACCAATTTGAGCCCACCCCTGCCCAATCGTTAGAAGCAAAGCAAAAACTAAGCAAAATCTGGTAGTGTTTGGCACGATTTTATCTTTGATTAATTCACTTAATAACGTTTTTACTATAAAAATATTTTACGGATGTTTGATTTACACCATTAATCCCCGTCCTGTTTTCTTGATCTTGTTTTCTGCAGTCAAATCAATCACCAGTTTATCCAAAATCCCATTTATAAAGAGTTTGCTTTTCTGGGAGCTAAATTGTTTGGAGATTTCAATATATTCATTTAAAGTCACTTTAACGGGAATTTGAGAAAAGTACAACAATTCCGTCAAAGCCATTTTAATTAAAATAATGTCAGTTAATGCAATTCTGTCAAGTTCCCAATTCCGTGTTCTTGTATCAATTAATTGTCCCATTTCGTCACTTTGGGCAATTGTTTTCATAAACAGATCCCGAATAAATTTTCGGTCATCATCAGGATCTGTTTCATGTTCCTTGTTGAACAAATCCATCAAGGTATCTTTTTCCCCCCAGGATTCTGGTAACAGCTTGATGGTTTTAAGTACAAAGACAGCAACAAGTTCAAAATCATCTACCCAATGGATATTTCGTTCTTCGCAAAAAAACTGAAGATCTGAAGATTTTGCAATATATTTCCTGAATAATTTTTCCAGAAAATCTTGGTCTTCACGATATGAGCTCACTTCAGAATGAATATAAGCAAGATAATCTTTACTGGCTTTAATTTTTTGGTAAGTTTTCCGGACCATGTCCTGCTCTTCAGTCCACGAGAATTTATATCGTACACATTTTTCTGCGAGGTCGGAATTTTTCTGTAACTGTAAAATCAGGCGATTGTTGATCAGCTTATGGCTGGGATTCAACTCTTCCGGAGTAGGATAGAATTTACCCTTCGATTCTTCCATCCTAAATTCATAAAAGTGCATCACCTCCAACAAAAATGAAAGCTGCAAATAATAAAGCTCATAAATTTTATCGATGCTTAGCAAAAGGTTTTTTTCTGCTATTTCAAGGCGGGATTCTCCCCCCTGAAAATACGCATACAGCGCCTGAAGAACCTTTATTCTATATTGCCTTCTGCCTAACATAACCAGGGTATAAAAAAGAACATGTTTAAAGAACGTAAATTCGTTGCAAAGCTAATGAATAAAGAAATAAAATTTGGTTTTCAAATAATATTTTTATTTTTGCGTTCAAGGAATATATGATGTCGAACTACTAATTAAAACAAAACTGCACAATGGAAGTTCTTGAAAATAAAGAAAGGGATCGGGGAGAAATCTTTTCACGCGCTGTGCGGGCTGGTAAAAGAACATATTTCTTTGATGTGAAAGCTACTGTGGGAGAAGAGCAATACTTAACGATCACAGAAAGCAAGAGACGGTTTAACAATGAACAGGGAAAGTTTTTCTATGAGAAACATAAATTATTTCTGTATAAGGAAGATTTTGAAAAATTCCAGAAAGGCCTAAGCGATGTATTCGAGTTCATCCGCACTGGAAATGCCCCTGCTCTCACAGAAGACGAGATGGACGTTACTCAAGATATTGACAATTTGAAAATGGCACCCAAGAATATTGAATTCGAAGATTTGTCATCTGAGACAGATAAATAGGTATTCCCATTTTGTAAATTCTCTTTTAAGCTGTCGATCTGGCAGCTTATTTGTTTTTAAAACTTTTCAACATTCTTTCACAGGTCACTATTTCGGAGTATTTTTGTGAATTTGTATAATATACCAAATGGGGAAAGTAATAGCTATTGCAAATCAAAAAGGTGGAGTTGGAAAAACCACATCAGCCATCAACCTTGCCGCCGGATTAGCAGTTTTGGAACACAAGACATTGATCATTGATGCAGACCCTCAGGCGAATGCAACATCGGGTGTTGGATTTGATCCTCGGAATATCAAAACAAGCATTTATGAGTGTATTATTGATGATGTTGAGCCAAAAAATATCATATTAAACACTGCCACTCCATTTCTCGATTTACTCCCAGCCCATATTGATCTTGTCGGAGCAGAAATAGAAATGATTAACCTTCCCAACCGGGAAAAAATGATGCGGAAAGTAATTGCCAGGATCCGAGATGACTATGATTTTATTATCATTGATTGTTCTCCTTCCCTTGGATTGATTACTGTAAATTCACTTACCGCTGCCGATTCTGTAATTATTCCAGTACAATGTGAATATTTTGCTTTGGAAGGTCTGGGCAAATTGCTTAATACTATTAAAATTGTACAAACCCGCCTTAATCCTTCCTTAGATATCGAGGGAATTTTATTAACCATGTTTGATAACAGGTTGAATTTAGCAAAACAGGTGGTAGAAGAAGTTAAAACTCATTTCCAGCAAATGGTGTTTCGCACAATTATCAATAGAAACACCAAATTGGGAGAAGCGCCAAGTTTTGGAAGGACAATTATGATGCACGATATTAACAGCATGGGCGCTATAAATTATTTAAACCTGGCCAGGGAAATTCTTCAGAGAAATGATCTCACCCAGTTAACTAACGCTGAAAAAGAAATCAATGTCTGAATTGTACGGTAAAAAGAAAGCCTTAGGAAGAGGCTTGAGTGCACTTCTGGAGAACAACGAGACCGATACCAATGCAGGTCAAATTTCTTCTGAATTCAGAACAGGATCTATTTCTTCGATCCGAATTAGCCAGATACAGCCAAATCCCTTTCAACCGAGGGCTCATTTTAATGAGACAGAACTTGCCGAATTAGCTATTTCTATTCAACAACATGGAATAATCCAACCACTAACCATACGAAAAATTGAGCATGACCAATACCAGCTCATTTCGGGAGAACGTCGTCTGAAAGCCTGTATCATTGCTGGATTATCGGAAGTTCCAGCTTATGTACGTATAGCCAATGATGAGCAAATGCTCGAAATGGCACTGGTTGAAAATATTCAGCGGCAAGATCTGAATCCTCTGGAGATCGCGATTAGCTTTCAACGACTGCTGGAAGAATGTAAAATAAAGCAGGAGGAACTAAGTCAGAAAGTCGGAAAAGACCGATCTACCATCTCAAACTATATCCGTCTGCTAAAACTTCCTATGGAAATTCAGGTAGCCATACGCGACCAGTTGATCACCATGGGTCATGCACGTGCCATCATCAACTTGCCAGATGAAAAAACACAATTGTTTATACTTCAATCAATTTTAGAAAAAAAACTATCAGTCAGACAAGTTGAAGAGGCTGCCCGTCAAATTATCCAGGGAAAAAAATCCTGGAATCTTAATCCGCCAACCGCACTATCTCCTAAAGCAGAAAAGTTTCAGGCTGCTCTTAATGCTCGTTTCCATTCAAAAGTTCACCTAAAAGTCTCCCCTACCGGATCAGGAACCATAACCATTATATTTAAATCGGAAGATGAATTGGACAGGATCATTTCCAAATTTGACTCCTAAATGAAGCAACCTCTTTTTTTTGGATTTGTGATTGTGTTTTTGACAATTTTTACGGTTGATGCTTATTCGCAAAAGGAATCTATTAAACCAGAAACACCTGATTCAATTCTCGAAAAACAACACTCCCCAACTAAAGCGACAATTATGTCAGCCTGCCTCCCAGGATTAGGCCAGATATATAACAAAAAGGTCTGGAAAGTTCCAATCATTTATGCGGGTTTTGGCGTTATGGCCTATTTTATTTACACCAATGCAGATGAATATTTAAATTATAAATGTGCCTTTATCGAATCATCTTATGGTAATATGAACGGATCGTATGGTTATCTTGTGCAAAAATACACGAAGGATGAACTGTTGTCTGCCCGTGAATACTATCGTAGAAATCTAGAAATAAGCTGCTTGATCTCTGCGGTATGGTATGCATTGAATATTCTGGATGCAACCGTTGATGCTCACCTATTCACCTATAATATTAGTGATAATCTTACACTAAAAATCGAACCTTCTTTTCAGGCAACCGGATTCAGTCCGAAACCAGCATCCGGACTAAGTTTCTCATTACATTTTTAATATTTATTGTTATGAAGATCGCTATATTGGGATATGGAAAAATGGGCCAGGAAATTGAAAATCTTGCAATTAAAAGAGGTCATGAAATTGTTATAACAATTAACAATCTTGAAGATTGGGATACCTCAGAGAAAAAATTGATTGAAGCTGATCTTGCCATTGATTTTTCAACACCCGGAAGCATTGTTGACAACATCTATCGATGTTTCAATTACCATCTCCCGATTGTCATCGGGACTACTGGCTGGTTTGATGATCTGGAAAAAGTTCGAGAAGATTGTCTTAAAAACAAACAAAGTATTTTTTTTTCACCCAATTTTAGTATTGGAGTTAATCTGTTTTTCGAATTAAACCGGTTGCTTGCCCGACTGATGTCAAAATGGGAAAATTATGAAATTTCTATCGAAGAAACCCATCACATACACAAACAGGATGCACCAAGTGGAACTGCGATCGTGTTAGCAAACGACATTATTCAATATATTGAACGAAAAGACAAATGGGTAAATGATGATGTCTCCAACCCGGAAGAAGTTGGCATAAAATCATTCCGCACCGATAATGTTCCTGGAACTCACGTTGTCAGGTACGAATCAGAAGATGATAGCATTGAGATTGTACATACAGCGAAAAGCCGTCGTGGCTTTGCTTTTGGAGCTATTCTGGCAGCAGAATGGTTAGCGGGTAAAACTGGTTTTTTTGAAATGAAAGATATGCTCGTTTCCCAAATTATCCAGAATCAGGAATAAGAAAATCCAATATTTATCGTTCACTAATCAATATTAATTTTCCTCCCATGAATTTATATATGATTTTAACTGTATTAACATTTCTTCTTGCCATTATTGGCTTATGGGGAATTTTTTTCAAAGCAGGTGAACCAGGATGGAAGGTACTTATACCATTTTACAACTTCTATATTTGGTTAAAAATTATCAGGAAACCACTCTGGTGGTATATTTTTCTGCTCATTCCTTTCATCAATGTTTTTGTGATCCTTTTAATGGTTGTAGAAATCCTGAAATGCTTTAAAAAATACGGATTAATCCAACAAGCCGTCGGCGTTTTGTTTCCTTTTATATATCTACCCTATTTAGCTTTTTCAGCAAAAGAAAAATATTATGATCCGAACAAGACTCCCCCTGTCAAGAAAAGTGCCACCAGAGAATGGGTTGATGCAATTATTTTTGCAGTTATCGCTGCCAGCATCATCCGGATTTTTCTCATCGAAGCTTATACCATTCCAACCTCCTCCATGGAAAAAACACTTCTGGTTGGAGATTATCTTTTTGTAAGTAAAATCAGTTTTGGCCCCAAAGTTCCCAATACCCCAATTTCATTCCCGTTTGTCCATCACACGCTACCACTTACAGAAAACACCAAATCTTATGTTGAATGGATCAAATTGCCATATTATC
Source organism: Bacteroidales bacterium (assembly GCA_023231005.1). Classification (GTDB taxonomy): domain Bacteria; phylum Bacteroidota; class Bacteroidia; order Bacteroidales; family FEN-979; genus CAIVAT01. Next base: position 23,275 of record JALNWG010000017.1, read on the forward strand.
GATTCCCGGGTTTTTCTGATGTTAAAAACATGGATGTAGTTGTTTTTAATTATCCCGACGGAGACACACTTTCTTCAAAATTACAAAGTAATATGAGCTATTATTATTTAGTCAGAAAATTTGGCCGGGAAGCTGTTTGGAACAATAAAGAATATTTTGGTGACATTATTTCCCGACCGGTTGATAAACGGGAAAACTTTATCAAACGGTGTATCGGTATCCCAGGAGACACTATAAAAATTATTGATCGCAAAGTATTTATCAATGGAAAAGAAGAAAAAAACCCAGGAAACAGACAATTCAAATATCTTGTCAAGACCAATGGGAATCCGATCAATGAAAAAAACTTTGAAAAACTCGACATTACTGAACCTCCGACCAATTATTTAGATGCTTACGAGTTGACATTATCTGAACCAGCCATTGAGAAACTGAAACAGTACAATAACGTAGTGGGTATTGAACCTATTATTGCCCCAAGAAATACCTGGGACTCGAATCTGTTTCCATTTGATTCAACTTTCGTCTGGAATGTAGATAATTATGGTCCCATCTGGATTCCTAAAAAAGGTGTTACTGTCGCTCTTACCATAGGAAATCTTCCACTTTACGAACGCATCATCAAGGTTTTCGAGGGGAATAAACTGGAAATCCTTGGTGGAAAAATATTTATCAATGGCAAAGAATCACGCGCCTACACATTTAAACAAAACTACTACTGGATGATGGGTGATAACCGTCATAATTCAATGGATTCAAGGTATTGGGGATTCGTTCCGGAAGATCATATTGTTGGAAAAGCAGTTTTTGTTTGGCTTTCACTCAAGCCCAATAAATCCATTCTGGAAGGAAAAATCCGTTGGAATAAATTGATGCGAATTGTAAAATAACTAATTTTGTCACTGGACATAGCGAATTCCAATCTTATCAGTGCAAATAAACTTTAAACCAATCATTATGAAAAAAGTACTCTTTATCCTGACCGTATTTGCGTGTTACATATTAGTTTCCCCAATATCCCTTTCGGCCGGGAAACCGTTTGAAGGCGTTATCACCTTTAAAATCACTTATCCCGACAGTAAATTCTCTGAAAGCCAACTAGCTATGTTTCCAAAAGTCCTTACCGTGTCTATCAAGGGAACCAAAGCAAGAACCGAAATACAGATGAACGGGATGAATACAGTTGAAATTACTGATTATACTTCAAAGACAAAAGTTGCGCTCCTCAACATGATGGGTCAAAAGTATGCCCTTAAACAAACAAATGCCGATATCGAAAAAGAGATGTCAGAGGGAGGAATACCCAAGGTTGAGTTATTTGGTGAGACCAAAATAATTGCTGGTTATACTTGTAAAAAAGCTGTTGTAACCGTCAATGATGATGGCGTTAAAAGCACTTTCGAAGCTTTTTATTCTCCTGAACTTGGAAACAAACTGGCCAACTTTGATAGCCCTGTATACAAAGATATTGATGGTGTACTGTTGGAGTTTCTCCTTAAAAACCACAATGTAAACATGAAGTTCACAGCCATATCTATTGAGAAAAAGAATCTTTCTGCTAAAGAGTTTGAAATTCCTTCCGATTATGTTCTTACGACACAGGAAGAGCTCAAAAGTAAATTTGGTGGCGGAGGAGAGTAAATCTCATGGTGAAACAAAGCAACCAGTTTAGGACCAATACCTTCAAGGAGGAGAATCAACCGGCACCCAGCCTCGACGAACCATTACCCATTGAGGAGAATAACACGAAAAAGCCGGAAGGACGGAAGAAAAAAACCGTCAAGGAAAAGAAACAGACGCTTCCAAAGCAACCAAAAGTACTCACGGAAGCTGAAATTGCTCGTCATGAAAAGCGATTTCGTGTTCTTGGACTTTTTTTTCTCCTATTGTCCATTTATTTACTACTCTCTTTTACTTCCTATATAATAAACTGGAAACACGATTACGATTTCCCTGATTCTGTTTTTAAGCATTTCACCATAGATGGATTTTTCGACACCACGGTTGTCCTTGATAATTGGATGGGGAAGTTCGGTGCGTTAACAGGATATTTATTTATTTCGAAATGGTTTGGGATTTCTTCCTTCTTTTTCGTCATCATTTTATTTAATACCGGGATTAAACAGTTTTTTCATTTCACCCTGCTTCCTTTATGGGCAACCGTTGAGTATTGTTTTTTTGGCATTTTATGGACTCCGGTATTACTCGGTATGGTTGTTCCTGGGAATGATTTGTTGAGCGGTGTATATGGATTTCAGATGAATATTTGGTTGGTAGGATTTTTGGGCGCTTCTGGTCTGGCCATGTTACTTGGTTTTTCTTTCTTAAGTTTTTTTATTCTGGCCTTTAATATCCCTTTTCGTTGGCTTAAAAAAAACTCACCAGTTGAAATTCCCTTGGAGCAAAACCATGAACCTACTGATATTTCCCCTGACAATCTCCAGGGAAAACCAGAACCTGAACCAGCTGAAACGTATCCATCCAACTTAATGAAAACTGAAGAAATTCCTGCTGCAACTCAGGTTGAGTTTGACATCCCTGATCCCCAAAAAACGGATTCTGACAACGCTCCCGGTATTGAACTTCAAATAGAGAACCCTGTTGAGGAAGTATCTGGAAATGGAAAAATTGAGCATCAAACCCTTGAAACAAGATATGATCCAACTCTAGATTTATCAAGTTATAAATTTCCACCACTTGACTTGTTGAAAGAATATGGAGGAGACGCTGTTAATGTTAGAAAAGAAGAGCTTGAAACCAATAAGGATAAAATTGTACAGACCCTTTCAAATTACGACATCCGGATACAGAAAATAAAGGCAACGATTGGCCCAGCTGTTACATTATATGAAATCGTTCCTGAACCTGGTGTAAGAATATCTCGGATAAAAAATCTCGAAGATGATATCGCCCTTAGTCTTGCTGCGATGGGGATCCGGATTATTGCACCAATCCCTGGAAAAGGAACGATCGGAATTGAAGTACCGAATCAAAATCCGGAAATCGTCTCTATTAAATCACTTTTAGCCACAGATAAATTTAAGACGACCTCTTTTGAACTCCCTATTGTTCTAGGAAAAACTATTTCCAACGAAACTTTTATTGCGGATCTTGCCAAAATGCCCCATTTGCTGATGGCTGGCGCTACCGGACAAGGAAAATCTGTGGGTTTGAATACCATCATTACATCCTTGTTGTATAAAAGACATCCTTCACAGGTCAAATTTGTTATGATCGATCCCAAAAAGGTCGAACTCACCCTTTACTCGAAAATAGAAAGGCATTTCCTTGCCAAACTTCCGGATTCGGAAGAAGCTATTATTACCGATACAAAAAAAGTGATTCGCACCCTGAATTCACTTAATATTGAAATGGACAGCCGATATGATCTGTTAAGAGATGCCCAGGTAAGAAATATTAAAGAATACAACGAAAAATTTTTCACCAGGAAATTGAACCCAAATGAGGGACACCATTTTCTGCCTTATATTGTTCTTGTTATCGATGAATTTGCAGATCTGATCATGACTGCAGGCAGGGAAATTGAAACACCGCTTACACGCCTCGCACAGTTGGCAAGAGCTACAGGAATCCATCTGATTATAGCCACCCAACGCCCTTCCGTCAATATTATTACCGGTACGATCAAAGCCAATTTCCCTGCCAGAATTGCTTTTCGGGTCATCTCAAAAATCGATTCCCGTACAATCCTCGATTCTTCTGGCGCAGATCAACTGATTGGCCGTGGAGATATGCTCCTTTCAACAGGGAGTGACCTGATCCGATTGCAATGTGCCTTTGTTGACACCCCTGAAATTGATAAAGTTACAGAATTCATCGGCAGTCAGAGAGGCTATCCCGAAGCTTATCCGCTTCCGGAATATTATGATGAAGAAGGGGGATCTTCCAAAGAATTTAATCCTGAAGACAGAGATGAATTTTTTGCGGAAGCTGCCCGCATGGTTGTAGAACATCAACACGGTTCTACCTCCTTGTTACAGCGGAAACTTAAACTTGGATATAACCGGGCTGGGAGATTGATTGATCAACTGGAAAGTGCTGGAATCGTTGGCCCTTTTGAAGGGAGCAAAGCCCGCGAGGTACGTTTCAAAGATATGAATGCGCTTGAAGAACATTTAAAAATGCTTGGACAAGATTGAAACAACTGAATCAATGGTTTTAAATAAAAGTCAAAACACTATGAGAATTACATTAATGGGGATGTTATTGCTTTTCACATTCATTGGTAATTGCCAAACGAAAGATGCAAAAGCAATAGCTATTCTGGAAGAAGTCAGTGCAAAGACAAAATCCTATAAATCAATAAAAGTTGAATTTGCTTATACAATGGTTAACACAAAAGCAAAAATCAACGAAGAAAAATCCGGTTCCCTGTTAATTTCAGGAGATAAATATAAAATGAATGCTGCTGGACAAACGGTTTTTTGTGATGGAAAAACCATCTGGACATATCTAAAAGAGTCTAATGAAGTACAGGTGAATTCTCTTGATAACAAAGATGATGCCCTTACTCCTTCTAAATTATTGACTTCTTACAATTCTAATTACAAATCAAAAATCATTAAGAGCAATGACCCAGCTGTTGAATTGATTGAGCTGGTTCCAAATGTCAGTAAAAATTTTTCAAAAGCAATTCTTGGAGTTGATAAATTAAAAAAACAGATAAAAAGTTTTTCTATTTTCGATAAAAGCGGAAACGTCTTTACTTATAAAATAAAAACCTTCATTACAAACGCTCCTGTTTCTACTGCTGATTTTTCTTTTGATGAAAAGAAATTTCCGGGGGTTGAAGTGATAGATATGCGTTAACAATGCAATCATGGCAGACCAGCGATCCTGAGCAATTATTAAAGATTGCCAATAAGATCAGAATATCGATTGTTGAAAGTCTTACTGAGGCCGGTTCGGGGCATTTAGGAGGGTCTCTGGATCTGGCAGATATTTTTTCCTGCCTCTACTTTTGCATATTAAAAAATGATCCTAAAAATCCCGGTTGGTCTGATCGTGATCGATTGGTCTTATCTATTGGACATGTTGTTCCAGTCCTCTATGCTACACTTGCTCATGCCGGATATTTCCCCATTGAGGAACTCAATACATTAAGAAAATTGAATAGTCGTTTGCAGGGACATCCTGCCAGAGATCGTGGTCTGCCGGGAATTGAACTATCTGCAGGGTCATTAGGTCAAGGTTTATCAGTAGGGACAGGAATGGCGCTTGCAGGGAAATCAGATCACCGGACACATCGGATTTTTGTCATTTTAGGGGATGGTGAACTCCAGGAAGGGTCAGTTTGGGAAGCTGCCATGTCGGCTGCCCACTATCATTTAGATAATTTAATTGCTATTGTTGATCGGAATGGGTTGCAAATAGACGGAAGAACTGAAAATGTCATGAAACTGGAGCCCTTGATGGATAAATGGAGAAGTTTTGGTTGGTTGGTTTTTTCTATCGACGGGCATAATCCTGAACAATTGCTTGAAACGGTAAAAATGATTCAATTAGAAAAGAACCGACCATCTGTTATCCTTGCTAACACTTGCATGGGGAAGGGTATCCTACGGATCGAAGGAGATCCTCACTGGCATGGGAAAGTGCCCAACAAGGAAGAATCAATTGAGTTTATTGAGGAATTGAAAAATAAATTCAACCAATGAATACCTTCAGAAATAAAGGGGATAAGCCGACAAAGATAGGTTTTGGTGAAGGTTTGGTTGAGGCAGGGAATCGAAATCAGAAAGTGGTTGTCTTGGGGGCTGATATAACTTCGTCGGTAGGTGTCAATTTTTTTGCTGAAACTTTTCCGACCCGTTTTTTTTCATTGGGCATTGCAGAGCAGAATTGTATTGGGATAGCTGCAGGACTTTCATTAGAAGGCAAAATTCCAGTATTTTCCACATACGGTGTTTTCGCCTCTCTCAGGGCTGCCGATCAGATTAGAGTTTCTGTTTGCTACAACAATTTACATGTGATTATTGGTGGGGCACATTGCGGCGTGTCGGTAGGTCCGGACGGAGCGACTCATCAAGCTCTGGAAGATATAGCCATCATGAGGGTGTTGCCCAATATGACAGTACTGTCTCCCTGCGATGCAACCCAAACCAAACAAGCTACTCTGGCAGCCATAGAAAATTGTAACGGTCCGGTATATCTTCGATTTGGCCGTGAGCCCATGCCAGATTTCACCGATAGCTCCAGTAAATTTATCATCGGAAAAGCCCATGTACTTCACCCGGGGAATGATCTTTCAATCATCGCCACCGGACATCTTGTTTGGGAAGCCTTGCAGGCAGCTTATTTTTTGGAAACCATTGGCTATTCAATCAGGGTAATAAACGTTCACACCATTAAACCCATTGATGTAAAGATCATTATACAGGCAGCCCGGGAAACCGGAGCCATTATTACTGCTGAAGAACACCAGATTTATGGAGGCCTTGGAAGCGCTGTGTCAGAAGTCGTTACACAATTTCATCCGGTTCCCATATCATTTGTCGGAATGAATGATAAGTTTGGAGAATCAGGTACACCCGGAGAACTCATGGAAAAATTTGGAATGACTACCCATAACCTGATTAAATCCTGTAAAAAAATGTTAGCCAGGAAAAAAAATGGGTTCAAGTGAATAAACCGTTTCAGGGTATTGAATTGAATGGAGGAATAACCCTTTTGCCGGAACAGATTCGCCGGCATTGCAACGATTTTTACTTTCTACGATTTGTCTTACCTCTTCCATCGTAATTTTCTCTTTCCCCACTTCCAGTAAAGTACCAACGATAGCACGAACCATATTCCTTAAAAACCGATTGGCCGTAATGGTAAATGTTAGCCCATCATCCACTGTTTCCCATCGGGCATAAAGAATTTTACAAATGTTGGTACGAGTGTCATGGTCTACTTTTGAAAATGAAGTAAAATCGGAATACTCTGTCAGTAAATCAGCTCCAGTATTCATCAACTGCATATCAATTTTACCAAAAAGATAGAATGAGAATGGATACCTGAAAGGATTTTTTCGGGTAGTGATATAATATTTATAAGTTCTGGATACAGCACTAAACCGGGCATGAGCTTTTTCCGGTACCGGAAAGATTGAAAAAACCACGATCTGATGATTAAGGAACCGATTCAATTTAAATACAAGGTCTTTCCGTTCTTCCTCCCCCAGTTTTACCTGAATATCAAAATGAGCAAAATAGGATGTAGCATGTACACCAGAATCGGTTCTGCCTGCACCGGTTAAGGTGATTGGAAAGTGCATTACCAATGTCATTACAGATTCCATAACCTGTTGAATGGTCACGCTGTTGGACTGTCGTTGCCATCCGTGAAAGTTGGTTCCATCATAAGCAAGATGGATAAAATACCTGAAATAAGCCATTGGAGACGTATAGGAAAACAAAAGTAATAAATTAGAATTTAGACTATTTATAAATTGTCTTTTTATGAAAAAAAGACATTCAGTTGTTAAATAAATAACAAATAAAATGATATTTTTGCTTAATAAAACTGTTAATTATTTAACAAGTGCTTTCTAACAATCGTTAAAATATTTAATATTAACAACTTAAAATAAATATTATGAATGAATGCCAGGAATTAGTAAGGGAGTTGGCCGACAAATATGGTCGAAACAGGACCAGTCTGCTTCCCATTCTTCAAGGGGTAATTGAAAAGAACAACTATCTTTCAGATACTTGTATGACAGACATAGCCAAAGAGCTTGATCTGTCTGCTGCACAAGTATTTGGAACTGCTACATTTTATTCTTTTCTCGATACGGTTCCCCGTGGAAAATATATTATTCGAGTTTGCCAGACCATTACCTGCGACATGCATGGAAAGAAAATGATCATTCAAACCCTGGAGGATATGCTGAAGATCAAGGTTGGTGAGACAACGCCGGACAAAAAATTCACTCTTCTTGAAACCAATTGTTTAGGTTGGTGTCATGAAGGGCCCGCCATGCTGATTAATGAACAACCTTTCAGTGGTCTGACTACTGAAAAAGTACACGATATCATCAGTGAATATATCAATAAATAATTCAAAAAATAAAAGGAGAACAGTCATGTCAGAACAAACGCTAAAAAGGGTTGACTTAATCTTTGGCGAATATTCCAATGAAAAATATAAAATTTTAGCCGATACGATGAAACGTTCTAACGAGGATATATTAAAAGACTTGTTAGATTCCGGGCTTCGCGGACGCGGAGGTGCAGGCTTCCCCACCGCGATGAAGTGGAAATTTACTGCAGATACAATTAGTGATGAGAAATTTGTCATTTGCAATGCTGATGAAGGAGAACCTGGAACATTCAAGGACCGTGAAATCCTGTTAAGGGTTCCAAGAAAGGTTTTTTCGGGAATGGCTATTTGTGGAAAAGTAATTGGAGCCAGCAAAGGGTACATGTACTTACGAGGAGAATACCGGTTTATGCTCCCGGAACTCATGAAAGAACTTGATATTTACCACGAACATGCAAAAAATCTGGGTTTAAATTTCCCCATTGAAATCAGATTGGGATCAGGAGCATATATTTGTGGTGAAGAGAGTGCATTATTTGAATCCATGGAAGGGGGCCGTGGGGAACCACGAAACAAACCTCCCTATCCTACCACCAGTGGTTTCATGAAGAAACCGACCGTAATCAATAATGTGGAAACTTTTGTGAATGTTTTAATGATCATGCGTCTTGGACCCAACCAATATAAAAAACTTGGGACTACTGACTCACGTGGATCAAAAGTATTTTCAGTTTCTGGCGACACGCCTATTCCTGGCATCTACGAACTTGAACTAGGTATGCCGTTGGATCGTTTTGTTGATGAATTTGGGGATGGGGACACTAAGGCTGTTCAGGTTGGAGGCGCTTCTGGTTTTTGCGTTCCAAGAAAGAAATTCAAAGATACTGTTATCGGTTTCGAGGGAGTTCCGACAGGTGGTTCTATGATGATTTTCAATAGTTCCCGCTCCATGTACAACGTACTGCATAATTATCTTAAATTTTTTGAGGAAGAATCCTGCGGACAATGTACACCCTGTCGTGTAGGTTGCCAGCAATTGCGCAAAGGAATCGTTGCCGTTAAAAAAGGTGAAAAAAAGGCCGTCTATCTTGATCAATTGATGAAATTAAGTGAAAGTATGAAGATCACTGCCAAATGCGGCCTGGGCCAATCCGTTGCCAACTCCTTTTCCTCTATTGTTAATAATTTCAAGGAAGAGATGATTTATTAATTCATTATTAACCAGAAAACAGACGAAAAATAATATGGCTAAAAAAATTAATCTTACCATCGACGGCATTAACGTGACAGTTGATGAAGGGAAAACCATCCTTGAAGCAGCCCGTGATTTGAATATTCATATACCTACCTTATGTTATCACGAGGACCTTTGTGTTGCAGGCAATTGCCGTGTATGCGTTGTGGAACAGGAAAAAGTAAAATCTCTTCCGGCTGCATGTGCGATGCCAGTTTCAGAAGGCATGGTTATTCATACAAATAGCATGAAGGTCAGAATGGCCCGTAAACACATTGTAGAATTATTGCTTTCCGAACATAATGCCGACTGCACAAAATGCTATAAAAACGGCAACTGTGAACTTCAAGGATTGGCATCACAGATGCTCACTGGTGATCACCTATTCCTTGATCTTGTTCCGGATAAACAATATACAATCGACATGTTTAATTCAGCTATCATTAAGGATGATAGCCGGTGTATCCGCTGTCAACGCTGTGTTCGGACCTGCGAAGAGTTGCAAAGTGTAAGTGCATTAGGCGTTGCTTACAAGGGGGATAAGATGAAAATTTCGACTTTTTTTGAAAATTCCATGCTTGAAGTTGTTTGTACAAATTGCGGACAATGTGTTAACCGTTGTCCAACCGGTGCCTTGATTGAACGGAATTATATTGACCAGGTTTGGGATGCCATTTATGATCCCACAAAACACGTTGTTGTTCAAACTGCTCCTGCTGTTCGAATCGCGTTGGGTGAAGCCCTTGGTATGGCCCCAGGTAATATCGTTACCGGAAGAATGGTAGCAGCTTTAAAAAGACTCGGCTTCGATTCTGTGCTTGATACCGATTTTACTGCCGATTTAACGATTATTGAAGAAGGTCATGAATTGCTTACACGGTTAAAAAAAGCATTGGTTGATAAAGATCCAAACGTTGCTCTACCAATGGCAACTTCCTGCTCTCCAGGATGGATCAAGTTTATTGAGCATACATTTCCCGAACTTCTTCCCAACCTCTCTACCTGTAAATCTCCACAGCAAATGTTTGGGGCTTTAGTGAAAACGTATTTCGCACAAAAACGCAAAATAGATCCGAAGAATATTGTTTCGGTTTCCATCATGCCTTGTACCGCTAAAAAGTTTGAAGCTAATCGCCCGGAAATGCGTTCAAGTGGATATAAAGATGTTGATTTCGTTTTGACAACCCGCGAACTTGGGATCATGATAAAGCAAGCTGGTCTTGAATTTGAAGCCCTCCCTGAAGAAAAATTTGATTCTATTATGGGTTCATCTACTGGTGCTGCCGTTATCTTTGGCTCAACCGGTGGAGTTATGGAAGCCGCTTTAAGAACCGCGTATGAAATCGTGACCGGTCGAGAGGTGCCTTTTGATGGTCTGAATATTACACCCGTACGCGGAACCGAAGGAGAAGTAAGGGAAGCCGCTATTAAAATTGAAAAAGTGAAACCTGAATGGAGTTTTCTGGAAGGTGTCGAACTGAAATGTGTTGTTGCTAATGGATTGGCCCATGCAAAAACCGTGATGCAAAATGTTAGAGACGGCAAAGCCAACTACCATTTCATCGAGATTATGGCTTGTCCCGGCGGTTGTCTTGGAGGTGGTGGTCAACCCATACCCACCAATAAAGACATCCGTTCGAAACGCAAGATGGCCATTTATGAAGAGGATATGGGAATGCCAATCAGAAAATCTCATGAAAATCCCGAGGTGGTTGCCATCTACAAAGATTTCCTTGAAAAACCTTTAGGCCACAAATCTCACGAACTACTCCATACCCAATACACACCCCGAAAAAGGTACTAATTCACACCTTTTATGAAGCCGTCCCCAAAAGACGGCTTTTTTATTTCACACACCCAAAAAAAAAACGCTGCCGTTGATCCGGCAGCGTATCGCATTTTCACTAACATTAGTATGTATAAAGAACGATTGACTAAAAATCTTCTAATAATTGTCCATCATTTAGCTCAATGACAATTCGTTTTCCTCCTTTAATATCTTTTATGGAATAACTCTTCACACGGCTCATCGGAATCTCCCCAATAACATCCGATAATGTTTGACCTCTTCCTTTCATCTGCATCATTCTCTGGCATACTTTTCCTTCGGCATTTTCACAAGCCATTTCCCGGCAAATATCCAGGTTTCCACAACATCCATGTCTGATCCTCATCGGTTTACATTCAGGTCTATGAATTATTATTTTTTTTATGATTTTCTGTATAGAATCCGTCATGGAAGAATCCGGCATTACGATGGAAATATTAAATTCGTTTTCATTCAGATCATCACCCATTTCTTTCAAGTTAAGGCCTATTTTAGCGAACTGCTCAATTAAATCTTCCTGGTTTATACTTTCAGAAACAAGAGTAGTATCTAACATTGTTGTTTTTCCATTTTTTCCCTTGATAATTTTCAATTTCGCTGTTTTTTCCCCAACTGTTTTTGGTTGATCTTGCGAAAACGCCTGACAAACATTAATAAAGGAGAAGATCATGATCACTCCGATTATCATTGTAGATGAATTAATTTTAGCAAATAATTTCATAGACCCTCCGTATTTAGTTTTGATGCAAATCTAATCTCACTAAGTGGTTGAAAATGTTAATGAATCGTTAAAGTTGGTTAATGAAACGTTAATTGTTATTCGAAGAATTTTCAATTACCTACTTTTGTAGCATGAAGAAGAGTTTATTGTATATCCTGATCGGGAGTATTTGTGTTTCACTATTGGGAATCATCATTGTACAGTTTTTCTGGATACAAAATGCTTTTCGTGTTAAAGAAGCCCAATTTAACCGCGGTGTAAATGATGCCCTTGGAAGTGTCATTAACAAAATGGAGACCAGGGAAAACATGTATTTTATCAGCCGGAATTTTGAAGGTGATAGCATCATGTCAATTGTTCAGTCTTTTACGAAAGATTCTTCCAATGTACTGAAAGAACGCCTTGACTCATTGCTGACTTCAAACGAATTACAACCCTGTTCACAGAGACAATGTCCAGCCATAAAAATCAAAACTCATCCATCAATCAGTACTGTGGTTCATTATTCTTATCAATATAATATGGAACCTGGCAATGAAACTGTCGACAGCTTCAGCTTCAAAATGGAACAATTTTCCCATGAAACACCGGTTACTGTCGTGCGTGAAGAGGACATTGAATGGAATGAACAGTTGGCACAAATTGATTCTATTTTTAATTCTCAATATCCTGTTTTTAATACTTCTGACGATGGCACCATTCAGAATCAGGAAAAGGATAAGAATACACATCGCCAACATCGCCAAAGGGGAGCTAAAGTAGCACTTCGGCCTTCCACCCTGGAACCCTATAACGCCATTGCAAGAAAAGTAGTCAAAGAGAATAGCATCAATAAACTTGATAACAAAGCAAAGAAAATCCAGAATTTTATTAAAAAAATGGCGGTAGAACTGGAAACAAAACCAACACCTTTGCAACAAAGGATCAACAAAAAGAACCTCCAGACAACACTCAGCAAAGCTTTCGTTGATAAAGGCATTGATCTTCCATTCGAATTTGCAGTTTTCTCCCCATCCAATCAAAAGAACAAACTTCCAATTTCTTCAAATGGTTTTAAAAAGGAGTATCAGTCAACGGAGCACCGGGTTTCTCTTTTTCCTAATGATCTGTTTCAGAAGCCAGACCTCCTTCTGATATATTTCCCGGGTCAAAAGACACATGTATTTAAATCATTGTCAATCCTTCTCATGGGTTCAATTTTGTTTACCCTTATCATCATTCTCTCTTCCGGAACCAGTATTGTTGTTATGATCCGGCAGAAGAAAATTTCTGATGTCAAGACAGATTTTATCAATAATATGACCCATGAATTTAAGACACCAATTGCAACCATCTCTATCGCTGCCGACTCAATCAATAACCCAAAAGTAATTGCAGAACCAGAAACAATTAAAAATTTCACACGGATTATTAAAGAGGAAAACAATCGGATGAATGCAAGGGTAGAGCAAGTACTTCAGATGGCCTTGTTAGATAGCCGGGATTTTCATCTCAGGCCCAAGGCTATAGACATGCACGAATTGATCGAGAAATCGGTTGATCATTTCACCCTACAGATTGAAAAGCGGGAAGGCGCTATTACAACGCGATTGGAAGCAACAAATCCATTTGTTGAAGCAGATGAAGATCACATGAGAAATGTGTTGCTGAATCTTTTAGATAATGCCAACAAATACTCTATTATCAAGCCGGATATTGTTGTCTATTCGTTTAACCGCTCTGGTAAATTTTTCTTTGGTGTACAGGATAAAGGGATTGGAATGAGTGTTGAGACTCAGCGAAGAGCTTTCGACAAATTTTTCAGATTGACTTCCGGAAACATCCATAACATAAAAGGATTCGGTTTGGGGCTTAGCTATGTTAAGGCGATTGTATACGCTCATCATGGTGAGATTCAGATCGCCAGTGAAATTGGGAAAGGAAGTCGTTTTGAAATAAATCTCCCTGTTATTCCGGAAAAAATACTTGAAGATAATGGAGATAAGCAAGACGATAATATATAAATGACTAATGAAGATCATTTTAAAGAGAAATCCAATGAATAATCGTATTAAAATATTATTGGTCGAGGACGATCCGAATTTCGGATCCATTATGAAGTCATATCTTGAACTGAATGATTTTGAAGTGATCTTGCGGCCAGATGGGAAACAAGGTTTATCCGCTTTTAAATCCGGGAAATTTGACATTTGCATCCTTGATGTCATGATGCCAGAAATGGATGGTTTTACCCTTGCCAGGGAGATAAAAAAGACAGACCCTGATGCCCCCTTTATTTTTCTTACGGCGAAATCCCTCAAAGAAGATATGCTTGAAGGATTCAAGACAGGTGCTGATGATTATATAACAAAACCATTCGATTCCGAAGTATTACTTTTTAAGATAAAGGCAATTTTGAAAAGGAATACCCAGAGAATGAATGATGATAGCGATTCAAAGGAAATTAAAATTGGGAGCCTTCTTTTTAATTATCCCTTACGGACTTTGACATCCGGAGTAATCACGCAACAACTCTCCCCAAAAGAAGCAAAATTATTAAAGATGCTTTGTGCCTCAAAAGATGGGATTCTTCAGAGAAAAGATGCCCTCGAAAAAATATGGGGTTCAGATAACTATTTCAACGGTCGAAGTATGGATGTTTTCATTGCACGTTTGCGTAAGTATCTCAGAGTTGACCCGAACATTGAGATTGCCAACATCCATGGAAATGGATTCAGGATTATTATCGGCTGACAGAATTCATTTCACTCGATTAAACTATTTTTTTATTATCCATATTACAATTAATTATTGTATATTTAACTATTCATTTTACAGTGTATTAGAGTTATGAATTTTATTCTGTATGTTATTTTATTCACATTGTGAAAAATATAACACAAATTTTTTGTTTATAATTATGATAGGTTATAAATTTGCATCGGATTAATCAGTAAATTATTGTTCATCAATAGATGTACTAAAAATGAAAATAAACGAAATTGTTAGACTTATTAAGGGAACAGTACTTTCAGGAAGTGAAAGTCTTGAGAACGAAGTCAAAATAGCGTTTGCATCCGATTTGATGAGTGATGTTCTTACGGTTAAGATTGACAATCTGCTCCTCTTGACAGGACTTGTGAATCTACAGGCCATCCGCACTGCAGAAATGTCAGATATCAATTGTATTATTTTTGTACGAAATAAAAAAGTAACAGAAGAGATGATCAGGATTGCCAGGGAAAATAAAATGATCATCATTCAAAGTCCTTACTCAATGTTTAAAGTCAGTGGCATTTTATATAATGCAGGGATTAAACCAGTTTTTTAACATGACGACTGAAAAGATGCATTTCGAATATCCGGTGGAGGGAGGAAATTTTTCCAAAGCCGGTTATCCTTCAAGTCAGGTTAAAAAGACATTGAAACAACTCAATGTGGATGGAAATGTTATTAAACGTACAGTCGTCGCTTTATATGAAGCTGAAGTCAATATTGTCGCCCATGCCTATAAGGGAGTCATTTTTATCGATATTGATACAAAAAAAATCATCATTAAACTGGTTGATGAAGGTCCAGGTATCCCGGATATAAAAAAGGCGATGGAAATAGGATATTCCACAGCTACTCCAGAAGTCAGAGAGATGGGATTTGGAGCGGGGATGGGGCTTTCAAACATGAACAACAATTCTGATAAGCTTACCATAACCAGTGAAGTAGGAAAAGGAACCAACGTAGAGATCATTAATTATTTTCCATCATAAAAAACACATGGACAAGGAAGTCAACGTACAATTTCATCATGCCCTGAAATTCAGAGAAGATATTTGCATTGGATGTTCACATTGTATGAATATTTGTCCAACAGAAGCTATCCGAGTCGTTCACGGAAAGGCACACATGCATGCCAACCGGTGTGTCGACTGTGGAGAATGTTACAGGGTATGTCCGGTAGGAGCCATTATTGTCGAACAAGATGATTTCGAAAACATTTACAATTTTAAGACCCGGATTGCGCTCATTCCTGCTGTATTCACAGGACAATTTCCTGAAAGTGTCGGTTCAAAAGAGATTTTGGAAGCTGTTCATGATTTGGGTTTTACTTACGTTTTCGAAGTAGAAGAAGGGGTCGAATTTCTGAATGAAAGGTTTAATGAATACTTCCAAAACAATAAATCAATTAAACCGTTGATTTCCCCCTTTTGCCCTGCTATTGTACGACTGATCCAGGTTAAATTTCCAACCCTCGTTGGGAGCATCATTCTGTTGAAGGCTCCCGTGGATATTACGGCCCTCCGTACCAGAAAAACATTAATGGATCAGGGAATTGACCCAAAAGAAATCGGTATTTTCTATGTCACACCTTGCGCTGCCAAAATCGTCGCAGTTAAAAGTCCGGTGGGGGAAGAGAAATCGGTGATTGACGGAGTCATCAATATGAATTTCCTGTACAATAAAGTCTTTAAAATTCTAAGGCAAAAAAAAGACAAGACGGAGATACCCGGACTTTCTCCTCTTTCAGGGAAATCAGTTTGTTGGAGTCTTACCCATGGCGAATCCGATCACATGAACCAGGGCCGCAGTCTTGCCATCGATGAAATCAATAATGTAATTGAGTTTCTTGAAAAAGTTGAAAACGAAGAGATTGACGGCATTGATTTTCTTGAATTGCGAGCTTGTGACGAAAGCTGTGCAGGGGGAATTTTATGCCCTGGGAATCGCTTCATGACTGCTGATAAATTAAGGAAACGGGCTCTAAGAAACGAATCTGATCCGGACAATCATCACAATTCGATAGAGAATACTGGCAACACAAGGGAATATTTGTTGGATAATTGCAGTCTTAACAAAGTACTCCCCAGATCGATCATGAAACTTGACGATAACATTGCCGAAGCGATGATCAAGATGAAAAGAATTTATGAGATGAATGGTATTCTTCCTCAGGTTGATTGCGGAATTTGCGGATCCCCTACCTGTAAATCACTTTCAGAAGATATTGTTCAGAATAAAGCAGAGATCAAACAATGCATTTTTGTCCAAAAAATCCTTGAACAAAATGACAAACTGGATATTAGTGAATCGATAAAAATTATGAGATCAATATGGGGAGAAAATGTTCTGGATAAAAACAGTTTGAAGGATGAGATCAACGAAATAAATTGAGTAATGAATAAAGGGAGGAATCGTAAAATGAAGGTTTCAGAATTGGTTGTACAACTCGGATTAAAAATTTTCGGCAGTAAGAATGGGCTTGATCGTGAAATTAACGGAGGTTATACCTCCGATCTGCTCAGCGACGTGATGGGTCATGCAACGGCAGGTCAAGTATGGATAACGTTGCAAACGCATAAAAATGTCGTGGCGATTGCTTCACTCAAAGAAATAGCTGCAGTAATTTTGGTAAAGGGATACGAGCCAGAAGCAGATATGCTGGCACAAAGTAATATTGAGGAAATACCTGTGTTGGGCACTACAGAAGAGGCATTCGAAATTTCCGGCAAACTCTATAAACTGCTGAATAACGGATGAAAAAATTCAGGGCAGATCTTCACATTCACACAGTTTTATCACCTTGTGGCGACCTTGAGATGAGCCCCGATGTTATCATTAACAAGGCAAAAGAGATGCATTTGGAAATCATTGGGATCACCGATCATAACAGTACCAGGGAATGCAGTGTAATCAAGCAACTGGGAGTATTAAATGGCATCATGGTTCTTGCCGGCGCTGAGGTGACGACAAAAGAAGAAGCACATTGTCTTACGTTCTTTGAAACAGATGAACAATTAAATGATTTCCAGGAATTTCTGGATATTAATTTGCCAGACATCAAAAATGATGTTAATCGGTTTGGTTACCAGGTAGCCGTTGATATTGACAATAATATTATATTTACAGAGGAACGGTTACTCATTTCGGCTTTAAACAAGAGCATTGATGAAATCGAGATGAAGGTACACAGTTTAAATGGACTTTTTATACCCGCTCATATTGATAAAAAACGTTTCAGTGTAATTGAACAGCTTGGGTTTCTACCTCCTGACCTTAGGGTTGATGCCCTTGAAATTTCACCCTTTGTTAGGAAAAATGAGTTTCTGAACCTGCATAAAGAATTGTTTAATTATGAATTCATCAGTGGTTCCGATGCACATTATCCTGATCAGATAGGAAAGCGGGTAACCCTGTTCGAAATGGAGAACATCGGATTCGAAGAAATCCGACAAATTTTGCATGAAAAACGGCCTGGAAAAATAGAAATTTTAAACTAAATTGTTAATTTTATAACAAAGTTAATAATATAACAATTGAAATTTGTAATTTTGCAATGAAAGATTTATCAATGCATATTATGGACATATTTCAAAATTCGGTTAGTGCTTCTGCATCGCTGATAACGCTTGATATTGTTGAAGATACGCATGATAATTTATTAAGGCTTGATTTTACGGATAATGGAAAAGGGATGACCATTGAGATGGCAAAAAAGGTAACGGATCCATTTTTTACGACCCGAAAGACACGTAATGTGGGATTAGGTTTGCCGCTTTTAAAACAAAATGCGGAAAGGACCGGGGGGTTCTTTAAATTGGAAAGTGAGGAAGGAAAAGGGACGAAGGTAACTGCACAATTTGTCCGTGATCATCTTGACAGACCCGTTTTTGGAGATATCCCCGGTGCTATATTGCTTACTGTGATTGCTAATCCTGATATCGTATTTACATATTCTCACAAGAAAGACGAAAAAAAATATTATTTTTCGACTTTAGAAGTCAAAGAAGCTCTGGGCGATGTACCTTTGAATGATCCTTTGGTTTATCATTACCTTCATGAAATGATTGCTGAAAATCTTAACGAAATAGGCGTATCGCTTTCTTCATAAACATGATATATTAAACAGATTATGGAAAAAATTAAATCATTGGCCGATTTAAAAAAGATGCAGGGAGACTTGCGGGCCAAAATGGAATTAAGGGAAAAAAGCAATCATCCTGATTCGCTTATCCAGGTGAAAGTAGCAATGGCTACATGCGGAATTGCTTCCGGGGCAAAAGAAGTCATGGAAGTTTTTGTAGAAGAATTCAGCAAACGGAACATTGAAGCAGTTGTTACACAAACAGGATGTATGGGCTATTGCTATGCAGAACCTACTGTCGAAATAACCAAACCCGGGTGTGACCCTGTTACCTTCGGATATGTTGATGTTAAAAAAGCTAGTAAGCTTATCGACAAGTATATTCTGAACAACGAATTAGTAGATGGAATTATTCCTGTAAATTACGCATCAATCGATAAAAAATAAACTCCAGGAAAATCACATGGCACAAATTAAATATCATATACTGGTTTGTGGTGGTACCGGATGCCGGGCATCACAAAGCGAGGATATCCTGAAAAATTTTCAGGAATTAATTATAGATAAAGGACTCGGAACTGAGGTTCAGGTTGTCAAAACAGGGTGTTTCGGTTTCTGTGAAAAGGGCCCGATCGTGAAAATGATGCCGGATAATACTTTTTATACAAAAGTATCGCCAGCCGATTGTGAGGAAATTTTAAACGAGCACATCATTAAAGGGAGAAAAGTCACTCGGCTCCTTTATACAGATCCTGAGACAAAAGAACAGGTCAGCGATTCGAAGCACATGGAATTCTATAAAAAACAAATCCGTATTGCTTTGAGGAACTGTGGTTTCATCAATCCTGAGAATATTGAAGAATATATCGGAAGAGACGGATACCAGGCATTGGGTAAGGTTCTTACAGAACTGACACCAGATGCTACCATTGACATCATCAAAAAATCGGGATTACGAGGACGTGGCGGCGGCGGTTTTCCTACTGGATTGAAATGGGAAATCACGCGCAAAGTGAAAGCTGATCAAAAATATGTCATTTGTAATGCAGATGAGGGAGACCCGGGTGCATTCATGGACCGGTCGGTATTAGAGGGAGATCCCCATTCAGTTTTAGAAGCGATGGCCATCAATGGATATTGTACCGGTGCCAGCAAAGGCTTAGTATACATTCGTGCTGAATATCCTTTGGCTGTTGAACGATTAAAAATTGCTATGCGTCAGGCCCGGGAATTCGGATTACTCGGACAAAACATCATGGGGACAGGTTTTAATTTCGATGTTGAGATCCGGTATGGTGCAGGCGCATTTGTATGTGGTGAAGAAACGGCGCTGATCCACTCAATGGAAGGAAAGCGGGGAGAACCGACTGTAAAGCCCCCATTCCCATCGGAATCAGGTTATCTTGGAAAACCAAGCAATGTAAATAACGTTGAGACTTATGCAAATATTCCTGTAATTATCATCAAGGGGGCTGAATGGTTTTCAGCCATTGGAACAGAAAAATCGAAGGGTACCAAAGTATTTGCATTGGCAGGAAAAATTAACAATGTCGGATTAATTGAAGTACCAATGGGAATTACCCTTAGGGAAGTAATTTACGAAATTGGTGGTGGAATTAAGAACGATAAAAAATTCAAAGCTGTGCAAACAGGAGGACCTTCAGGTGGTATGTTAACCGAAAAACATCTGGACACTCCTATTGATTATGACAATCTGATTGCTGCAGGATCTATGATGGGTTCGGGTGGGATGATTGTTATGGATGAAGATGATTGTATGGTCAGTATGGCAAAATTCTATCTTCAGTTCACCGTGGAAGAATCATGCGGAAAATGTTCTCCTTGCCGGATTGGGAATAAACGGTTATTTGAAATACTTGAAAAAGTGACAAAAGGCCAAGGCACATTAGAAGATCTTGACAAGCTGAAAAATCTCAGCAATGTCATCAAAGATACTTCATTATGCGGTTTGGGTCAAACTTCTCCGAACCCTGTATTGTCAAGTTTAATGAACTTCCCGGATGAATACAATGAACACGTAGTTTCAAAGAAATGCCGTGCCGGCAGTTGTAAATCACTCATGCAATACATTATCGATCCCGATAACTGCATTGGTTGTACACTTTGCGCCAGAAATTGTCCGGTTAATGCTATTTCCGGTGAACGTAAGCAACCCCATATCATTGATCAGGAAAAATGTATCAAATGTGGTGCATGTATGGAAAAATGTAAGTTTAATGCGATTCATATAAATTAATCAGGAGGACTACATGGAAATGGTAACTCTAACTATCGACGGAAAGCACGTCGAGGTTGAAAAAGATACAACAATATTAAAGGCAGCCAAAACTGTCGGCATTGATATACCTACCCTTTGCTACTTTGAGCTAAAAGACATGAACATTGAAAACCGTCCTGGCGGATGCCGCGTTTGCGTGGTAGAAGTAAAAGGTCGCCGTAATCTTGCTCCGGCTTGTACAACTACGGTAACACCAGGTATGGAAGTCAATACCCACAGCATTAGGGTATTGAATGCACGCAGGACGGTTCTGGAGCTCATTCTCTCTGATCATCCTGCAGAATGTCTCACCTGTGCTAAATCCGGAAATTGCGAACTCCAGAGTTTGGCACAGCAGCTTGGTGTTCGTGATATACCTTTTCAGGGGGCGCAATCGACTTATCGTAAAGACACCTCCCCGGCCATTATCCGGGATGTTGATAAATGTATTATGTGCCGGAGATGTGAAATGATGTGTAATGAAGTTCAGACGGTGGGTGCACTCTCTGCCGTCAACCGTGGGTTTATGGCAGTGGTAGCACCGGCATTCGAAATGAATCTCGAGAAATCTCCCTGTACTTATTGTGGACAATGTGTATCTGTCTGTCCTACTGGTGCCCTGACCGAGGTTGACCACTCACGCAATGTGATTAATTCACTTGCTGATCCCACTAAAACAGTTGTTGTTCAAACAGCACCTGCCGTCCGTGCTGCCTTAGGTGAAGAATTTGGCCTTGAGCCAGGCACCCTTGTAACGGGGAAGATGGTTGCAGCTCTACGAAGACTCGGTTTTGACTACGTGTTCGACACGGATTTTGCTGCCGACTTGACTATTATGGAAGAAGGAAGTGAATTACTCGACCGTCTTACCCGTTACTTAAAGGGTGATAAAAAGGTAAAATTGCCCATTCTCACCTCTTGTTGCCCTGGCTGGGTTAATTTTTTCGAGCACAATTTTCCTGAAATGCTCGATATTCCTTCTACCGCAAAATCACCACAGCAAATGTTCGGTCCCATCGCCAAAGAATATTTTGGAAAGAAACTTGGGATTGATAGAAAAAACATGGTCGTAGTTTCGATCATGCCATGTATTGCAAAGAAGTACGAGTGCCAACGTGAGGAGTTTAAAGTTGACGGGGATCCCGATGTTAATTTTTCGCTTTCGACGCGTGAACTTGCTCATCTTATCAAACAGGCAAATATAGATTTCAATGCCTTACCTGAAGAAGATTTTGATAATCCCTTGGGTGAATCTACTGGAGCTGCCGTAATCTTTGGAAATACCGGAGGTGTTATTGAAGCAGCCTGCCGTACCGCATACGAGCTGTACACCGGAAAGAAGCTTAAAAATGTTGAGTTTAAAGAATTGCGTGGCATGGAGAATATCCGTCATGCCACTATAGATTTTGATGGGCTTCCAATAAACATTGGTATAGCGCATGGATTAGGCAATGCCAGAAAGTTACTGGAAGATATCCGTGACGGTAAAAGTCATTTCCATGCAATAGAAATCATGGCTTGTCCGGGTGGCTGTATCGGCGGTGGTGGTCAACCATATCATCATGGAAATTCTGAAATTCTGAAAAAAAGGGCTGCTGCTATCTATCGGGAAGATGCCGGGAAACCAATCCGAAAATCTCATGAGAATCCATTTATTATTGAATTATATAAAGAATTTTTGGAAAAGCCTCTGGGAGAAAAATCGCACCATCTGTTGCATACGCATTATTTCGATAAGAGCGCTGGTATTTTTGTTGATGAATAAAAGTGTAAAAGAGATATAAAAATTAAGATATGGCAAAGGTTAAACTGTCAGAAAAAAAGCTTGCAGAACTCAAAGAAGTATGCAAATTTTTTAATAATGAAAAAGGTGAATTGATCAACGTACTTCATAGAGCCCAAGGTATTTTCGGTTATCTTCCTGCAGAACTTCAGGAAGTAATTGCAAAGGAGTTAAATATTTCCGTTGCTCAGGTTTATGGGGTAGTTACATTCTATTCATTTTTTACCATGACTCCAAAAGGAGAACACCCCATTTCAATATGTTTGGGAACTGCTTGTTATGTAAGAGGTTCTGAGAAAGTATTAGAAGAAGTTAAACGTACATTAAAAATTCAGGTTGGTGACACCACACCCGACGGTAAATTCTCTTTGAGTTGCTTACGTTGTGTTGGGGCCTGTGGACTGGCACCTGTGATGATGGTTGGAGATAAAGTCTATGGCAGGGTGGCTCCAGATGGGGTTAAAGATATCATCGCTGAATATAATAATTAAGTGTTTTTGGTTAATACTTAATATCCAAAGCCTGCCGTGAGAAATCTGGCGGGCTTTTGTTTTATGTGGTGGATGAAGATTGGCAATAGTTTTTGACTCAAAAAAACTTCATGGTTACTTCTTTCAGGAATTTTTCTTCCAGCGTACGGGCAATGCGGTTGACAACAGTCCGGCGAAGTTCAAGTTCAATAGGAAGTGTTGGATCTTGATGTGCGGTATTGATGTTGGTTCCTACTAAAAAATGAATTTCATCACAATCAAGGATGAAGCGAACAATTTCATCGGCGGGTCCTTTTCCCAGTTTATAATTTTGATTATATTTTTTAAGAAGCTCACTTACCTTGCTCAATGTCAGGATACCCTCAGTGATCAGGTCAATGCCTTGCATATAAGAAACAGGGGGTAAGTCGGGATCAATCATAACATTTGTATCGTGAATTTCTTCTCTCCATTCCCTGGCAATCATATCTCCTGTAGTAGCACCACAAATAATTTTTTTTCCATCAAATTCCTTCAGAAGATCGGTGAACATTGGATCATTTTCCGGGTTCATGGGGGGGCCGGTGCAAATCATCAATTTACGTGGTTTACGAAAATAGATCACTCCGCAGCTAATATCATCGTTTGGGTGAAAATTATCATTCAGATTAGCTTTATTGATTACTTTCCCAGCAAGTTTTACCGCAGAAATATCATGTTCTTCTTTAATTGATTCGAGTACAAATTTTTGGAGGTTATCGAGGCCCCACCCCATTAATAATTTCTCACTCCCTAATCCTGATTGAGTAACGCCATCGGAACAAAAGATAATCCGATCCTCTTTTTGAGGTTTGAAAGTTGTGGTGAGCACCTCTCTGCCGGAATGTTTTTCACCTTCCAACACCAAGCAGTTCCATTCGGGCTCATGTATCCTCGGGCCATTTAATATTAATGTTTTAGGATTTTCATATTCCAGAATTCTGA
Organism: Bacteroidales bacterium; assembly: GCA_023231005.1. Taxonomy (GTDB): domain Bacteria; phylum Bacteroidota; class Bacteroidia; order Bacteroidales; family FEN-979; genus CAIVAT01. Next base: position 47,457 of record JALNWG010000017.1, read on the forward strand.
CTTCTCCTTCTACATCAATTTCTATTATTGTAAAGGTGGAGTAATTCAGGTTCTTCACGCTATCTAATGGCAAAGTAGCCATAATAATTTCGGTGATTTTCTGAACGCTTTTATGTTCTTGGGTAAAATTCACAGCTAAAGTAGCAGTCAAAGTACCTAATATATTCGCCTTGATTCCATGCCCCATTCCATCGGAGAGTACTATGATAATCCGGCCCTCTTCTTTGACCCTGCGAGAGATAAAAACATCCCCGCATACTCTTTCATCGGCATGATTTTTCTGCTGACAAGTAACTTCTATAAAGAATTTTTCATCCACTTGATGGGATCTTATTTTTGGTTGGATTCTTATGAGAGTCTATCACAGAATTAAGCATTTGTTCTGTTTTTGCTGCACCTTCTCCGAGCAGGTAAGCAATTTTCTGAACCGTTGTAAAGTTTTCATCAATAACTTCTGAAAGACGTTGGATAATTTGCTCCTTCCTTACTTCCGGGATATACATATCACGAAGGATACCGCCAGCATACTGATGGTTGCGAATCGGAAAAATGGAAACTCCAAGTTTTGTATCCTCCAGCATCATGTCTCTATTTTCAATAAATTCATCGGTAGACAAAACATAGGAAAACATTTTATAGAAGTGAACTGGAAGCAAAGTTTTCAGGTCTGCTCCAACCAAACCTGGAATAACCTCATCAACCAATGAAGCTTCCTCGCCCAGAATCCGGATAAATGCTCTGTTTGATTGAATAATTTTCAAATTTGAATCAACGATAACGACACCGGAAACGAGTTTCTGTAACATAGCAGAAACGATATCGTTGGCCTCCTTCTGAGCTTCTTGTTCTTTCTTTGCTTTTTCTTCCGATTCCTTAAGTGCTTCCTGTGTTTTTGCTAATTTTTCATTAGTAGATCTTAAAGAACGTATATATTCCTGACGATTATTCCCGCTAAAGATATGGCACATTTCAGTGGTCGCTAAACCCTGGGCAATAGCAATGGCAAATTCACGGCAATTGGCATATCCACATGATTCGCATCCAATTTCGTTGTCTTTTTGTCTTTCTCTTTTTATCAAGGTCAGGATTTCGTCAATTTTTTCCTCTGCAGGAACAGGAAGGCGCTGATCATCTGGAAAAAACTGGCGGGAAAGATCCAGGGAGTTAAAGTTTGTGATTTCCGCATCCCACATGGATTTATCAAAATTGGAAAGTCGTTTGTTCGCATAATCAGTAACCAAAGTCATTCTGAGAAATTTCTCTCCACCTGGTGAAGTACCAGGTCCCATCAAACATCCTTCATTATAAAAAATATTAAAATGTCGTTTAATCAGTTCAATCCGTGTATCAAATTCCTTTACAGCATCGATCATGTTATTCCGGCCTTCGGTAGTAATCACCTGCCCAGTGAGGAGATTTTCATTAAGCTCAACAGATTGTAAAATACCATTACTGATTGGATATAATGATCCTTTATATCCAAGGGGTGCATCAAACTCAGAGAACTCTAACTGACTTTCTCTGATATTGAACTGAGTAAAAAGCTGACGTAATTCAATAAAAGTAAGCACAGCATCAATTTTCGAGTCTCCCTCAAAACGAAGTGCTTCCTCTTTAGTAGCAATACAAGGTCCAATGAAAACAATTTTTATTTCCTTGCCATATTTTTGACGGATGACTTTTGCAGTAGCCACCATGGGTGAAACGACAGGAATCAGATTGGTGATCAGGTGGGGGTAATATTTTTCAATATATGAAACAACGGCAGGGCAGGAAGAGGAGATGTGATATTTTCCTTTAAAATTGTTAAAAGTATCCTGATATTTATTAGCGATTAAATCTACTCCGAAAGATACTTCGCTGACAATAGAGAAACCAAGTTGTTTGATCATTTCAACAAATTTCCTATAATCCGTGATATCATGAAATTCGCCTGAAATAGTTGGGTCACAAATAGCGGCAACTTTTTCGCCAGATGCAAGAATTTTTTTTGTTTCTTCTATGGAACTACGGTAGGTGATGGCGGCGGGGGCACAGGCACGATAGCAACTACCACAGCCGATACAACGGGCAGGAATAATAGACGGAAATCCGGTATTGACATCCACTCGTATAGCTTTGACTGGGCATATCCTAATACAGGAATAGCATTTAATACAAGATTTATTATCTATTTTAAATAAAGGTTCGTTCGGCATATTCCACTAAAGTTGGTCAAAATTAGGAATATCTGAGACTTCATTCCAGATTTTTGAAAATATTTTAATAAAAGTAAGACAAAGTTTTTTTTGTTTATTATTTCACATTGCTAAATTTTTCACAATTAAAACTTTCATAATTAAGATTAAAACTTTATTTTTGTATAAAATAATTGAACCTTTTTCACATGAATGAATTAATTGAAAAAATGGTTCCCAGGTTTCCGGTAAATAAAAAGGACAGTTTACTTGGAATGTTACAGGAAATTCAAAAAGCACATGGATTTCTGACTGAAGAACTGATTCGCGAGGTAGCTCAATATCTTCACCTCCCAGTGAATAAGATTTATGGCCTTGCCACGTTTTATGATCAATTTCGTTTTCATGCCTTAGGAAAGTATCATTTTCAGATTTGTAACGGGACTTCCTGTCATCTTTCAGAATCCTCAATAAATATTAAAGATCTTGAAAATCAATTATATACTAAAGACGGAGGCATCAGTCGTGATCGTAAATTCAGTTTGGAATCCGTTTCCTGCATGGGATCCTGCGAGCAGGGGCCAGTTGTTAAAATCAATGCGACTGTTTTTACCAATGTTAGCCCAGATGAGCTAAACCGGATTATTCGATCATTAAAAGATAAAACTGAATAAGATGTCTGTTTTAGATTCCATACAAACCAAAGATTTCCTAATTGAAAAGATCCTAAAAAACTATTCTGGAATTTTCGATAAAGGAACCGGGGAACAACTTGCTTTGATTAAACGTGAAAAAGTGATCCATCCTGTTTTATATCTTGGGATGGGGACCTGCGGCATTGTTTCCGGTGCAGACAAGACTTACATGGCGATTCAAAAATATCTGAATGACAACAATTTGGAAGCAGAGGTTGTGAAAACCGGATGCCTGGGCTTTTGTTCTGCGGAACCACTTTTAGATATTCAACTACCAGGCAAAGCACGAATTTCATATCAACACGTAACACAGGAAAAAGTTGAGGATTTATTGAATGCTGTTTTTCATCACACGCTCATTCCGGAAAATATTTTAGGGCAGCATCGGTTTGCGTCTCACGAAGAATGGCCTGGGGTTGATTTTATTGATCAACATCCTTTTTTCGCACAACAGCATCGGAATGTCCTACACAATACGGGGCTTATCTCCCCATGGTCAATTGATGATTATCTGGCAAGGGGCGGTTATAAGTCACTATTTAAAACGGTGTTAAATTACACTCCAGATAAAGTTTGTGAAATTATTGAGCAAAGTGAATTACGTGGTCGCGGAGGTGGGGGTTATGCAACTGGGAAAAAATGGAGGAATGCCTTAGACACTGGAAGTGATCAAAAGTTTCTTGTTTGTAATGCAGAAGAAAGTGATCCAGGAGTATTTTTAAACCGGGCCTTTATCGAGGGTGACCCGCACAGGGTGTTGGAGGGAATTGCTATTGCTTCGTATGCCATTGGGGCCAATAGCGCTTATATTCACATCCGGTATAACCATGAGCAATCATTAATGATCATGGAAAATGCCATAGCCCAGGCGAAAGAATATGGTATTTTGGGTGAAAATATTTTTGCCAGTGGTTTTAATTTAAATCTGTTTATTCGAAAAGGAGCAGGCGCTTTTGTTTGCGGTGAAGAAACCTCTTTGATTGCCAGTATGGAAAGTCAGCGAGGTACTCCTCAAACAAAACCGCCTTATCCAACAGAGAAAGGTCTTTTCGGGCATCCAACGGTTGTTAATAATGTAGAAACTCTGGCAAATGTTCCTGCTATTTTAGAGAACGGACCTACTTGGTTTAGATCAATAGGGACTAATGGGAGTAAAGGAACTAAAGTGATCAGTTTAGCTGGTAAAGCAACTCGGAAAGGATTTGTTGAAGTACCCATGGGAATCCCCATCTCAAACATTGTGTTCGATATTGCCGGAGGCATTTCTGATGGAAAGCCACTCAAAGCCGTTCAAATTGGAGGTCCTTTCGGGATATGTATTCCTCCCAAAGGTCTCTCGGCTGAGATTGGATATGAATCCCTGCAGGAAATTGGTGCTTCCCTTGGATTGTGCGGACTCACTTTATTAGATGAAGATATCTGCATGGTTTCTTTATCAAAATATTTCATGAAATTACTTCACAAGGAAAGTTGTGGAAAATGTATTCCATGCCGGGAAGGGACTCACCGGATGCTGGAAATTCTGGAAGGAATTACAAAGCGTCCCAAGGAGGAGAGTTCTCATGAAACACTCGAACGTTTCAAGGGAGTTGTACAGTTGGAAAACCTGGCCGAAGTCATTCATGACACTTCCCTGTGCGGGCTTGGAAAAAACGCACCCAATCCTGTTCTGTCATCATTAAAATGGTTCCGGGATGAATTTGAAGAACATATTTTCGATCGGAAATGCAGGGCAGGTGTATGTAACGATCTTCGTAGCTTTTTCATTGATGTGGATATCTGCAATGGATGCAATGTATGTCAAAAAAAATGTCCTGAAACCGCTATTATCGGTGCGATTAGAATGCCACATTTCATTGTGGAATCCAAGTGTACGGGATGCGGAATTTGTTTTGACAGTTGTAAGTTCAATGCTATTTACTATAAATAAACTGAAAGATGCAATTTGACATTGAGATCAACGGGGAGCAGGTTACCGCAAAAAAAGGGGAAACCATTAAAAATGTTCTTGATCGCATTGGAATTAAAGTGCCTACTTTATGTAACATGAATGGTTTTACACCTACTGGAAGTTGTAGGTTGTGCGTGGTGGAAGTAGATGGATTGCAGGGGTTGGTTCCATCCTGTTCACATCAGGTTGAGGAATGGATGAAAATAAAGACCCATTCACCCCGAGTTCTCAAGGCCAGAAAAACCATTGTCGAGTTATTGCTTGCGAGGCATCCGGATGAATGTCTATACTGTAACCGCAATAAAAATTGCGAGTTACAAAGTCTGGCAGAGGAATTGGATATAAGAGAAAGGAAACATCAAACTAAGAGGTTATCCATTCAGATTGATAGGGCTTGTTCGAGTATTGAGCGAGATCCGGCAAAATGTATTCTGTGCGGGCGTTGCATCCGTATATGTGATGAAGTGATCGGAGTAGCGGCCATTGATATAATGGGACGTGGAAGTGACAGCAGGATTGGCACTTCGTACAATAAAGGATTGAATGTTTCTTCCTGTGTCAAATGCGGTCAATGTATAATGGTTTGTCCTACTGCAGCGCTTTCAGAACGATCGAACATACAAACCGTCCTTGATGCTCTTCATAATCCTGAACTTTTTCCAGTAATTCAGTTTTCTCCAACTGTACCCGCTTCTATTGCCGAAGATTTTAATTTAAAAACGAGTAAGGATATTTTAAATCTTTTCAGAGCTGCTTTAAAAAAAATGGGCTTCCGACAAATTTTTGATACTTCCATGGCTGCGGACCTTACCATCATGGAGGAAGCTGCTGAATTTATTGACCGGTGGAATAAACAATCCGTTTTGCCAATGTTTACTTCCTGTTGCCCCTCTTGGGTCAGGTATGCTGAAGAGGAAAAAAGGAAACTACTCCCCAATCTTTCTTCAACCCGATCGCCACAGCAAATGATGGGACGGGTGGTAAAAAACTATATCACCAGTTCTGCAGGGCAAAAACCTTCCTCCGTGTTTGTTGTCTCTGTAATGCCCTGCACATCAAAGAAACACGAAGCAGAGGGCGATGTTATGAAGGACAACAATACCCGGTATGTTGACGCTGTTTTGACAACACGTGAATTGGTCCGTTTGATCCGGTTAATGGGTATTGATTTTTCCTGTTTGGAACCGGAGCCTAACGATACAGCATTTAGTTTAAGAAGCTCGGCAGGAAAACTTTTTGGTGTTTCAGGTGGTCATCTGGAAGGTTTAATCCGAACCATTCATTATATGATGACTGGACAGGAAATTAATCCTATTAAAATCAACGATTTGCGTGGACTAAAGACAAAAAAAGAGACCCATATTAAAATCGGGAAGCAGGTTTTAAAGGTAATGGCTGTAAGCGGATTAGCTAATGTAAAATCGGTTTTAGATGAAATTGAATCCGGAAGAAAAGATGTTCATATTGTTGAAGTAATGACATGTCCATTTGGATGTATCAATGGAGGAGGACAGCGAATCGGATCGGATGAAAAAAGTTTAAAGTCAAGGATGAAGGCAATTTATGATGTGGATGAAGAGGAGATGATTAAAGTAGCTCATAAAAATCCGATTATTACCGATTTATATGATAAGTTTTTAGGTCACCCCAATAGCGATCAAAATAAAGACTTACTTCACCAGGTACCAATAACTGAAAAAACAGTATGAGTCACTCCTATCACAAGCAGTTAGTATTTACACTGAAAGATCGGTGCAGAGTTTGTTTTACCTGTGTACGTGAATGTCCTGTTAAAGCTATCAAAATCATTAACGGCCAGGCTGAAGTGATCAACGACCGGTGCATTGGCTGTGGTAATTGTGTTAAGGTGTGCAGCCAGGGGGCAAAATATCCGTTGCTTTCAATCCCGGAAGTTGAAAGACTTCTCAGTTCTGAGGATAAAATCGCAGCCTGCATTGCTCCCAGTTTTCCAGCCGAATTTGAAGAAATTAAAGATCATCGGATATTGGTTGGTATGATTCGACGTCTTGGATTCGATTATGTAACCGAGGTTTCCTTTGGAGCGGATCTTGTTGCTCAAGCGTATGAGAACAACATGAAGGAGAAACGGATTGAGGGGGATATTTCATCCGATTGTCCTGCCATTGTGTATTTTATACGCCATTATCATCCTGAAATGGTCGGGTATTTAGCTCCTTTGGCCTCTCCCATGGTTGCGATGACCCGGGTAATGAAAAAAAAACATGGAGAAAATCTGAAAGTAGTTTTCATCGGACCCTGTTTTGCCAAGAAAGCAGAAACCAATGAAGTTGATGAAGTGTTAACTTTTCGTGAACTTAGAGATATGTTTTTACAGAGGGATATCCGATCAGACAACTCAGATCCCTCTGATTTTGATGCGCCACATAGTGGGAAAGGTTCTATTTTTCCAATTAGTCGCGGACTTTACTATACTGCAAACAGTCAGGAGGTCATTCCCGAAGAACATGTAGTGATTGCCGAAGGCAGAGTAAATTTTAAAGAAGCCATCAAGGAGTTTGAAGAGGGTGATATCCGTGATAAGCACCTGATGTTGCTTTGTTGCGAAGGATGTATAATGGGTCCGGGAACTTCACCTGGTGGCAAACGGTTTGTCCGGAGCGCTGCAGTAGGTAAGTATGTCAGTAAAAAGTTAGAGAATATTGACCTGAATGCCTGGAAACAGGAGTTAGCAGAATACAGTAAAATTGATCTCTCGCAGACCTTTACACCGGAAGACCGTCGTTTGGCACCAACGTCCAAGGAAGAAGTCATTAAAGCCTTGAATGCCATGGGAAAATATTCAGCCCAGGACCATTTAAACTGCGGTGCTTGTGGTTATGATACTTGCGTTGAACACGCGAGTGCCATTGTAACAGGGCTTGCAGAAACTGAGATGTGCTTACCCTATGCCATAGAGAAGTTGCATGATTCCATAAATAATCTCAATGTTTCCAATGAAAAACTTGCCAAAGCTAAAGCTCAATTAAAACAGTCGGAAAAACTGGCACACATGGGGCAACTTTCGGCCGGTATTGCCCATGAATTAAATAATCCGCTCGGGGTAATCACCATGTACAGCAATATTCTGATGGATGAAGCGCCTGAGGGAGATCCTGTTCGTGATGATCTCAATCTAATTGTTGAACAGGCCGACCGGTGTAAAAAAATCGTCAGTGGTTTGTTGAATTTTGCCCGGAAAAACCAGGTTACCATGAATGAAACAAATGTGGTAAAATTCTCGGAACATAGTTTAAATTCCATCGTTAAACCCGATAACATCAAAGTCATTTTCGAACCACGTATTGCCGATCCCAATGCCAAACTCGACATCGATCAAATGATGCAAGTACTGACAAACCTGGAAAAAAACGCCATTGAAGCCATGCCCGATGGTGGTTCTCTGACCCTTGGTGTGGAAGGAGATGCTGAAGAAATCACCTTTATTTTATCCGATACAGGAACAGGAATACCAAAAGAGAACATGGACAAATTATTCACGCCATTCTTCACAACTAAGGAGATGGGAAAGGGGACTGGTTTAGGACTTGCATTAATTTATGGTATCGTTAAAATGCACAAAGGGAAAATCCAGGTAGATTCAAATTCAGATCCTTTAGTAGGACCTACCGGAACGACTTTCAGAATTATCGTTCCTAGGGGAAAATAAAGAAATCGCGAAATGGTGAAATAAAAAACTCATATAAATAACAGAAATGAACCCATCGAACAAAACCATTCTGATTGTAGATGATGATCAGGATTATCTTTTTCAGTTACAGACCAAGATCCAAAATTTTGGTTTTAAAACAATAACTGCAGATGGTCAAAAAGAGGCTGAAGAGTTGTTAGAAAAAGTCAAACCGGATCTTGCCATTCTTGATTTGATGATGGAGAATGAGGACAGCGGATTTATTCTATGTTATAAAATGAAAAAGAAATATCCGGACGTGCCCATTATCATTGCAACAGGAGTAGCTGCGGAAACCGGGATCAGTTTTGACATTCATGATGAAAGCAACCGTAAATGGATCAAAGCAGATTGTTTTTTAGATAAAGGTATCCGATCGGAAAAGTTGAAAGAAGAAATCGACAAATTACTAGTGAAACAGGCTTAATAAGGCTGAATTATGAATTTTACACACATTTTGAAGTGAAACAGAGATTATGGCAACCCTAAAAATTCTCGTCGTGGATGATGAACCTGGCATCAGAAGTGGTGTAACCAGGATTTTGCGCAACTTCCGGGTCGATTATCCATTTATGGATGAAGCTTTTGAATTCGAAGTTTTAGAGGCTCCAACAGGTGAAGCCGCAATCGAGATAATAGAAAACAATATTCCAGACATTATGCTCCTTGATAACAAACTTCCAGGAATTCAGGGGATTGAAGTATTGGAGTATATCAAGAAGAAACAGAAAAATATTGTTGTCGTAATGATCACTTCGTATGCCTCGCTGGAATTAGCGGTAAAAGCTACTAGTGACGGGGCATCTGATTTTATTCCGAAACCATTTACCCCGCAGGAATTAAAATCCTCCATTGAGAATATCACGAAACGGCTGTTTTTAAAAAACATGACCAATAAGTTGCAGGATTCAGGGAAACAAATCAGATTTACTTTTCTTTCTGTTTTATCACATGAACTTAAAGCCCCCCTGAATTCTATTGAAGGATATTTGAAAATGATCAAAGACCGTCAGGCAGGGCCCAAGCTGGAAGATTATGACGTGATGATCGACCGGTCACTTGACCGAATTAAAGGAATGCGTAACCTGATCCTTGATCTGTTGGATTTGACACGGGTAGAATCTGGAAAGGCAAAAAGGAATGTCACAGAAATCGATCTTTTTAAAATTGCCCGTACCGCCATGGATACCATGCGCCCTTATGCAATCCAGCGGGATGTCACACTAAAACTTAATGGGACTTCTCCCCTGTTTATCCAAGGTGATGCTGAAGAAATTGAAATAATTTTCAATAATCTGATTTCCAATGCCATAAAATACAATAAAGATGGAGGATGCGTTGATTGCAATATTATAGAAATAGGAAAAGATATAATAATTGAAGTGAAAGATACCGGAATTGGATTAAGTTCTTCTGATATTGAGAAAATATTTGATGATTTCGTACGGATAAAAAATGAGAAAACCAAAAACATTACCGGGAGCGGGTTGGGATTGCCCATTGTAAAAAAATTAATTGATAATTACGCTGGAAAAATTGAAGTCACAAGCATCCCAGGCCAGGGTAGTACATTTAAAATCATTCTTCCAATCAATAAATCATGATTATAAAAAATTTACCGCATAAAACTGTTGAACGTTTAAGTCAATACCGTCGTGCATTATTGATGACCCTTTCAAAGGAGAAGACGCATGTTTTTTCACATGAAATTGCCCAGATGTTACATATTACGCCTGTTCAAGTTCGAAGGGATCTCATGCTTATAGGATATTCAGGAAATCTCAGAAAAGGATATGATATCAAGGAATTAATTGAACTGATAGGGAAGATTATTGATTCTGACAAGGGGCAGCGTGTTGCGGTAGTCGGGCTTGGCAATTTGGGAAAGGCCATTATTAGTTATTTTAAGGGAAAACGGTCAAAATTGTCTATCATAGCTGCTTTTGATATCAACCCTGACAAAATAAACAGGGTTTATGATGGAGTTCCATGTTATCATATTGATCAAATGACCGATATTATCAAACAGAATAATATTTCCATTGGGATCATTTCAGTTCCATCCACCGAGGCACCTGAAATAGCTGAGACTCTTGTTTTATCAGGGATCAAAGGGCTTCTCAACTTTACTCCTAAGCCCTTAAATGTTCCTCCCTATGTTTATCTTGAGGAATATGATATGATTACTTCACTTGAAAAAGTAGCGTTTTTTGCAAAGAAGAATGATGAACGATTCAAATAGAAAGTATTCACTGTGAACATTTTTTATGATTTTGACCAGGTTGGATCGATCCGGAACGCAGTAGTCACTACCGGTTCTTTCGATGGAGTTCATATAGGTCATAAAGTCATTTTGAACAGGTTGAAGAAAATTGCCTCAGAGATTGATGGAGAAACTGTATTAATTACTTTCCATCCTCATCCCAGAAAAGTGTTATATCCGGAGACAGCAGGAAAGGATCTGTTCCTTATCAATTCGCAGCGTGAAAAAATCGCATTATTACAAAAGGCAGGATTGGATAATCTGATCGTTGTGGAATTTACTCTGGAATTTTCAAAAATTTCTTCGGTAGATTTTGTTCAAAATATTCTCTTGAATAAATTGCATGCGCGGAAGATTGTCATAGGGTTTAATCATCATTTTGGACATAACCGGGAGGGAGATTATGAAGCTCTCAGGAAAATAGGGCTCATCAAGGGATTTGAAGTTGAAGAGATTCCTGAGCAGGATATTCATAATGAGTCCGTGAGTTCCACGAAAATCAGAAAAGCCATACTGGAAGGGAACATTCAGAAAGCCAATGCATATCTCGATCATCAATATATCATCATGGGCGCAGTTACAAAAAGCAGTTCTTCTCTTGAGGAGATTGGATTTCCAAGTTATTCGGTTAAAATAGAAGAAGACTGTAAGCTGGTTCCTCCCAACGGGGTATATGCAGTAACCGTTCTGGGTGAAGATAGTTTTTCACGGGCTATGTGCTTCATCCGTAAAAATGTGGAAGTACCCCTTGATACTTTGATAGAAACTCATTTACTTGAAAGTTATGGAAATATTGAAGGTCAAATAGTTACACTTCTTTTCCACAAACGGATTCGCGAAGAGCTGGTTATTGGGACCAATGAGGAGTTAAAAAAGCAATTGACAATAGATAAGAACATGGTTGACGAACTTATTTTCTGATGCAACATCAAACTAACAATAAAATCAAAGTTACCTTTCTCGGAACGGGAACATCCATGGGTGTCCCCGTTATAACCTGCGACTGTCCGGTATGTTTATCGCAGGATCCTCATGATAAAAGGTTACGGACCTCCATCATGTTGGAAATCATGGGGAATACATTTGTGATCGATTGTGGCCCTGATTTCAGAATACAGATGCTCCGGGAGCATGTTACAAATCTGGATGCTGTAATTTTTACGCATGAGCACAGGGATCATATTGCAGGGTTAGATGATGTTCGTGCCTTTAATTATGTTTTAAACAAAAAAATTGACATATACGGGACTCCTCAAGTGATAGATGCAATCCGGGTAGAGTTTCCTTATATTTTTGCTGAAACACGCTATTTTAGCGCCCCTCAGTTAAGCATCCATCCCTTTGATGAAAAGCCATTTTCCATTCGTGGTATTGAGTTTATACCCATTCAGGTTCTTCATGAAAAGTTACCTGTAACAGGTTTTCGCGTAGGAGATTTTACTTATATCACGGATGCAAGTTACATTTCAGATGAAGAATTGGAAAAGATCAAAGGATCAAGGATCATCGTTCTCAACTCATTAAGAAACTCAAAGCACATATCTCATTTTTCTGTTGGAGAGGCAGTAGAAATCCTAACAAAATTAGAACCCGAGGCTGCCTATTTGACACATTTAAGTCATTTTGTTGGTTTACATGAGCAAGTGAATCTTAAGTTGCCTGATTTCATTAAACTTGCCTACGACGGATTAGTGGTAACATTATAAAAGGATGAAGATTGACATTCTTACATTATTTCCAGAAATGTTCCTGGGACCTTTTAATCATTCTATTGTGAAGCGTGCACAGGATAAAGGACATGTTGTTATCAACCTTTATAATATCCGTGATTGGACTTCGGATAAGCACAGAACCGTTGATGATTATGCATACGGAGGTGGGGCCGGGATGGTGATGATGGTTGAACCTGTTGTTCGGTGTATTGAAGATTTGAAATCGCGAACTGACTATGATGAAATTATTTATCTCAGTCCGGATGGAGAGCTATTGGATCAAAGTCACTCAAACCAGTTATCTTTAAATCAAAATCTCTTATTATTATGCGGACATTACAAGGGAATTGATGAGCGTATCCGGGAACATTTTATCACACGGGAGATTTCAATTGGAGATTATGTTCTCTCGGGAGGAGAATTAGCGGCTATTGTGTTAACAGATGCAGTCATCAGATTGATACCCGGAGTGCTGAACGATGAAACATCTGCGTTATCAGACTCATTTCAGGATCATTTACTTTCTCCTCCTGTTTATTCCCGTCCTGCTGATTTCCGTGGATATAAAGTGCCTGATGTTTTGCTTTCAGGTAATGATAAGGAGATTGTAAAATGGCGTTTTGAGGAGTCATTGAAACGTACCCAGCAACGCCGTCCGCATCTTTTAAACCCGGATGAATTGCAAGTTTGAGCGTTGAAAACACGTCATAGGCAGATATTTGAAAAATTCCGTTTGATATTTCAGTGAAAGTTGGTATATTTGCACACTTTTTAGTGCAAACCTGATATTAATTACTCGAAAGCCATGAATAAAGCGGAAATAATGAAATTTGTCGAGGAGACAGTGATACAAAAAAACGAGTTACCTTCCTTCAAAGCTGGAGATACAATTACAGTCCATTATAAGATCAAGGAAGGAAATAAAGAACGTATTCAGACTTTCCAGGGTGTTGTTCTACAACGTTCCGGTAAGGGATTAACTGAAACCTTTACGGTTCGTAAGATTTCGGGAAACATTGGTGTTGAGCGTATTTTTCCTGCCACCTCCCCTTTCATTGATAAAGTTGAGGTTAACAAACATGGAGTTGTACGTCGTGCCCGTATTTTCTACTTGAGAGGTTTACAAGGGAAAAAGGCCCGTATCAAGGAAGAACGCATTTAATTTCTTCAAAAATTCGATAAAAAAACCCGCAATAAGCGGGTTTTTTTTGTTTAGTTCATCACCAGATTTATGTATCCGTGGGAAGAAGATGTAAGTACTTTGAGCGCTTTCGAGTAATTGAGGATGTTACGGATCACTGATTCACTGGGAGAGACTACCTTTCTTCTCTTCCGTTTTTCGGAAAGAGGATCATTGACTTTGGAATAATGTTTTGTCAACGAATAAATTGTAGCAGTTCGCTTCATAGGCAATTAATTGGTTTGAAACTTTATTCATACCTATGAAACGGGAATTATATCTCAATATTTTACTGCGGATCAAAAAAGTTTTCAAATATTATATTGAGAGAATTACATCTTTTTCTTTAACCAGTTTGCGAAGGTTGATCAAGGCATATCTCATACGACCAAGCGCCGTATTAATACTGACATTGGTCGTTTCAGCAATATCCTTAAAACTCATATCATTATAATGCCGCATAATCAGCACCTCCTTTTGCTCCTGGGGAAGGTAGTCGATTAATTTTTTCACATCCTTATGGATTTGTTCAGTGATTAGCATTTCTTCCACCGATTCGACCGGGATCCTTACTTTGTCAAAAATGTCATATTCATCACTATTTTCAATAATCGGGATTCTTTTAGATTTTCGGAAATAATCGATGATGAGGTTATGCGCAATACGCATTACCCATTGAATGAATTTCCCTTCTTCCTTGTATGAACCAGATCGGAAGGTGTTAATGACTTTGATAAATGTATCCTGAAAAAGATCTTCAGCCAGGTCTTTATCCTTAACAATCATAAGAATGTAAGCAAAGACACGATTTTTATGGCGTCGAATTAATTTTTCAAGGGCAGATTCCTGACCAGACAAATATTTTCCGATCAATTCCTGATCACTAATGACATGAGTTTGCATTGGGCCTCCTTTTTTATTCAAAAAAGAGTAAAATTCTTGCCGATAGTGTCCCTCCTATATTTTACACAGAAATAGAAACTGTGCAGATCTGTGATTAATACGTTATTTACTTTATTAGGTTTCGCAAATGTAAATAAAAAAAAGTTAAAAGCAAGTTTTCTTTATAATTTTGTCGAAACCAATCACAGATAGAAGAATCGAATGAATTTTGATACACTGGACCCAAAAGAGTTTATTATAATTAAAGGCGCAAGAGTAAATAACCTGAAAAATATCAGTCTTGCAATTCCAAGAAATAAATTTGTTGTAATCACCGGGTTATCGGGATCCGGAAAATCATCGCTGGCTTTCGATACCCTTTATGCAGAAGGCCAGCGGCGATATGTAGAGAGTTTAAGTTCCTATGCCCGACAATTCATGGGGCGTATGAGCAAACCCGAAGTGGATTACATCAAGGGAATTTCTCCTGCCATTGCCATTGAGCAGAAAGTGAACACCCTCAATCCCAGGTCAACTGTCGGCATAGCTACCGAAATATATGAGTATTTAAAATTACTGTATGCCCGTATCGGAAAGACCTATTCTCCCGTTTCAGGTGATTTGGTAAAGCGGGATACCATCACCGATTTGGTGGATTTTATTGTTGCTTTACCCGATGGTTCAACGGTCAATTTATTTGCTCCACTCACCATCAATAAAAAGGAAGGAAATCTGCAAACCAAGTGCAAGGTTCTGATGCAGCAAGGATTTACACGTATCAGGCTGGATGGGAAAATTTTCAGATTGGAAGATATAATTGAAAAGAAAATTAAATCAATAAAGGAGATATTTATTGTCATTGACCGGTTTGTGGTAAGACATGACGATAATGAATTGCCAGCAAGGATTGCTGATTCTGTTCAAACTGCCTATTTCGAAGGTCAAGGTAATTGTATGATTGAGATTACCAATGGGGAGACCCTGGTAAAAACCTTCTCCAATAAATTTGAAGCTGATGGAATAATCTTCGAGGAACCATCTGCAAACTTATTCAGTTTTAACAATCCTTTCGGTGCCTGTAAAATGTGTAGAGGATTTGGCAGTATTATTGGAATTGATGAAGATTTGGTCATACCTGATAAAAGGCTCTCAATTTATGAAAATGCAGTGGCCTGCTGGCGGGGGGAAAAAATGAGTGAATGGCAAACTGAATTGTTGCTTAATGCCTATAAATTTGATTTTCCGGTTCACAAACCCTTCCAGGAATTGACACCCGAGCAGCGTGATCTACTTTGGTCTGGTAATCAATATTTTGGCGGGTTGACTAAGTTTTTTAAATTTATTGAAAGTCAGAATTTTAAAATTCAGTACCGGGTCATGATGTCGCGATATCGCGGAAAAACTGTGTGCCCCGAGTGTAAAGGAACTCGGTTAAGAAAAGATGCCTCTTATGTTAAAGTTTCAGGGAAATCAATCAGTGAATTAGTATTGATGCCGCTTCTGGAGCTTACCTCCTTCTTTTCAACGATTAAGTTGACAGCGTATGAGCGAACTCTTTCGCGCCGCCTTCTTGTAGAGATAAACAACAGGCTGGGTGTGCTAAATGATGTAGGGTTGGGATATTTGAATCTAAACCGACTGTCTTCGACTCTATCCGGTGGTGAGTCACAAAGGATTAATCTTTCGACTTCCCTTGGCAGTAACCTGGTTGGTTCAATGTATATTCTGGATGAGCCGAGTATCGGTCTTCATCCGCGTGACACCCAACGGCTCATTAAAGTACTGCTCCGATTGCGTGATCTGGGAAATACTGTAATTGTTGTTGAGCACGATGAAGATATTATCCGGGCTGCCGACCGCGTGATTGATATTGGTCCTTTGGCAGGACACCAAGGTGGTGAAATTGTTTTTGAAGGAACTCCTGCTGAACTCATGGAAGATACAAAAACCCTGACCGGAAAATATCTGAATCATGTTCTACAAATTAAATTACCGGAAAACCGACGTAAATGGAAAGAATATATTGAGATCAAGGGTGCACGTGAGAATAATCTGAAGAACATAGATATTAAAATTCCACTCCACATTTTTACAGTTATTTCCGGAGTTAGTGGTTCAGGAAAGACCTCTCTTGTAAAACGGATTCTTTATCCAGCTTTGAAGAAGATCCATGGAGGGTATGGTGAAAAGGCAGGAAAATTTGATCGATTGGAGGGAGATTATGACAGGATTGGTGCCGTGGAACTCATCGATCAGAATCCGATCGGACGTTCGTCAAGATCAAATCCAGCCACTTATTTGAAAGCATTTGACGAAATCAGGAATCTCTTTGCCAGTCAGCAATTATCGGTGGTGAGAGGGTATAAACCAGGATTTTTTTCTTTTAATATTGCCGGGGGACGATGTGAAGAGTGTGAAGGAGAAGGAGTAGTAAAAATTGAGATGCAATTTATGGCAGATCTTTATTTACCTTGTGAAAGCTGCCATGGAAAATGTTTTAAGGAGGAAACGCTTGATGTTAAGTACCGTGAAAAAAATGTTTCTGACATTCTGAACATGACCGTGGATGAATCGATGGAGTTTTTTCGGCACAATGATAAACCCACCGCCCAGGAAAAGCGCATTCTGGAAAAAGTAAAACCATTACAGGATGTTGGTCTGGGGTATTTGCGTTTGGGACAATCTTCAAGTACCCTTTCCGGAGGTGAAGCACAACGTATTAAATTAGCTTATTATCTTTCCAAAGGAATTACAGAAAAACCTACTTTATTTATCTTTGATGAACCTACTACCGGCTTGCATTTTCATGATATTCACAAATTACTTATCGCCTTTGAATCTCTGATTGCGCAGGGTCATAGCATCCTTGTTATTGAGCACAACCAAGAGGTTATTAAATGTGCTGATTGGGTTATCGACCTTGGCAAAGAGGGAGGTGATGAAGGAGGATATATAGTATTTGAAGGAACTCCTGAAGATCTTGTAAAGGTTAAAGACTCCTATACGGGTTATTATTTAAACAAGAATGTTAAGATTAAAAAATGAAAAGCATCAATCCAACAAACGGTGAAATTATCAGGGAGTACCAGGAACATACGTATACAGATGTTCGTCTGATTATAGAAAATGCTTACCAAGCCTGGTCTGACTGGAAAGAAAGATCATTTGAGTCACGGTCGGCCTTGATAAAAAAAACAGCGCAGGCATTACGCGATGGAAAAGAACAGTATGCCAGGCTGATGACCCTCGAGATGGGCAAACTTCTAAGGGAATCGATGGCTGAGATTGAAAAATGTGCCATAGTCTGCGATTTTTACGCTGATCATGCAGCAGAAATATTACAAGATGAAGAGATAAAATCGGATGCGAGCCGGAGTTTTATCACCTATCAACCGCTTGGGGTGATCCTTGCCGTAATGCCCTGGAATTTCCCATTCTGGCAAGTTTTTCGTTTTGCTGCACCCGCTCTGATGGCCGGAAATTCGGTATTGCTGAAACATGCTTCAAATGTACCCGGTTGTGCTCTTGCCATCGAAAACATTTTTACTGTTGCAGGGTTTCCCAACGGGATCTTTAAAACTTTGATGATTCCATCAGCAGGAGTTGATCAGGTTATTGCGCATCCCAGGGTAAGAGCGGTTTCATTGACAGGCAGTGAGTCTGCTGGTAGTCATGTAGCTTCATTAGCTGGCAAATACATCAAAAAATCGCTTCTTGAACTAGGAGGTTCTGATCCATTTATCATTCTTGAAGATGCAGATATGGAAGCCACTATTAAGTCTGCAGTCAATGCCAGAATGATCAATCAGGGACAGAGTTGTATTGCTTCCAAACGGTTTATTGTTGTTAAATCGAGAGTTCAAGAGTTTGAATCTGGTTTAGAAACGGCTTTCGACAAATTAATTATCGGAAATCCTTTAGAAGAGAAAACTCAGGTTGGTCCTTTGGCAAGGGCTGATTTAGTCGATGAAATAGAACGACAAGTTCTAAGTTCAGTTGAATCGGGAGCCCGGTTGGTATCAGGTGGGAAGCGCCCCTCAAGGGCTGGTTGTTATTATAAACCTACTATTTTATCGGATGTAAAATACGGGATGGCCGTTTATCACGAAGAAACCTTTGGACCTGTTGCTGTAATTATCCCTGTTGATAATGAAGCAGAAGCGATACGAGTTGCGAATGACAGTGAATTCGGGCTTGGCGGCTGCGTGTGGACAACCGATCTCAGACGCGGAGAAGCCGTAGCCAGAAAAATTATTTCCGGTGCCATGTTTGTCAATGGAATGACTAAATCTGATCCCCGACTTCCATTCGGAGGAGTTGGAAAATCAGGTTATGGTCGTGAACTGGGTTCAAATGGGATAAAAGAGTTTATGAATATCAAAACGATCTGGATTGGATAATCTCATCATAGAGTTTCTCTAATTCAGCCTCCTTGACATGAACATCCAATGTTGATTGAGTAAGTATTTTCCCGTTATTTCCAATTTTTTTTCTGAGATTGACATCTTCTGCCAGTTGAATTATTGCATCGGAAAGCGCTTCCACATCGTTTTCCGGGATTAATAATCCAGTTTCATTATGGGTGATTACGACGGGTATGCCGGCATGACGGGTGGCAATTACTGGTAACCCGGAAGCCATTGCTTCCATTATTGCACCTGGGATTCCTTCTTTGTTCCCATTTGGTGGAGTTATACTTGGATGGACAAAGATATCGGCTTCGCGTAAGAGATTAAGATGTTCCTGTGACTGATATCTAACCGGTCCCGACAGGATTATATTTTTAGAGCCAATTTTGAGAATATGATTGCGGATTTCGTTTCTAAGTGGCCCCTCTCCTACTATTTCTAAAACCATTTGCTGAGAAGATTTTCTGGATGCCAGATCGAATGCATCAATCAGAAAATGATGTCCTTTTTTTTGGTCAAACAAGCTGATGATAAGCAACCGGATTGGATTTTTCTGAGTGTATTCTCGTTTCATAACAAATCGACCAGTGTCACTTCCATGATAATGAATCCTGATTTTTCCTGGCGGGCAACCCAGTTTCAGCAAATCGTTTTCCATGTCGGACGACATGGCCGTGATCATCTTCACCCCAGGGTTATCAAATACGCAGCTTTTTAACATTTTTGCTCCAAATCCACCAAATTTTTTCGGAAAGGCTGTGCAATCATGACCATAAAAGGAGACCAAAGCAGGAATTCCGGATGTACGGATTAATTTGGAAAACAGAATCGCTTCAACGCCATAATGGACGTGTAATATATTGGGATTATAATTTTTCAAAAATTTGCAGAGCCTTATATTATCGCCAGGTAACAGAATCAAAAACCGTTCGCAGAATAATTTTCCAATACCTCTTGTGTTTAATTGTTGTGTTGAAAATTCATCAGAAATTTCTGTAAATAATTCACTTTCTCGTTTCTCAGTATAAACGACAGAAGGCATATATCGTTGGTGATACATGATTTGATTTCTGACGAATGAAGTGGCCGGAGGTAAGAAGGCTCGGATCAGATGAGTAACTTTGAGTTGCATGGATTCTGATGAATACCGTGCAAAGATTAAAAAAATATTTTATCTTTGCACCCTTCTTTTCATAAAGAGATTATTGAAATAAACCGGCGGGGTAGCTCAGTTGGTTAGAGCGTCGGATTCATAACCCGGAGGTCTCGAGTTCAAATCTCGATCCCGCTACAAGAATCAAATGCAAAGTGCAAGGTGCAAAGTGTAAGTGAATTTGCACTTTGCACTTTTCGTTTTAGACATTGCACTTAACACCTTGAATTTCTGCAACTCCTCTCCGTCTCGGGTGGTTTTTTTTCTCTTCATCTCCCTGCCTAAAGAAAAACCTTGATTTTCTATCCTCAAAACATCACCATCTGATTAATTGTCTGAAGGGACATCTTTATGAAGTCTTTATATTCTATCAAATAATCAGGATAAAATCTTTATTAATTCCAATGCACTTTTGTATCGTTCTAAATCGAAGTATTATGAACGCCATACTTTTAATTGTCCCACCCGGTACTTTGGGCTTGAATTCTGGCCCAGGATACATTTTCAGTACAATTTGTACCATTTTTATCCTTGATATCTTTTGATCCTCTCAAAAAATCTGGTAAATATTAAATCCAAAGGGCAATGGATGTGTACTTATTGATATTGGAGTTTTTCTTATGCTTGTTCATTCTTTTTGGATTCGGGATGTGGATTGGAAATATTTTCAATTTGGATAAATTTTATGAAAATCAACAAAACAAAAAAAAACCGGGCAACATTATTAAATCTGCTATTAAATGAACCATTTATTACTTCGACTGTTATAATAACGAGCATGGATTCAATGATTGAACATAACCACCACCAAGGAGGTGGTGAATTTCCATATAATACTAAATTCCTTACAAATGAGAAAATTTTTCCTGATGATGGCTTTGCTATTCATTTATGCTGATAATAGTTTTTGCCAGGATTCAAATAAAGTAACAACTGATTTCCAGATTGGAGCCGACCTTATGAGCCGGTACATTTGGAGAGGTCTTAATCTGGGAGGAGCTGGTCCAAGCATTCAGCCTTCCCTGAAACTGAACGTAGGAAATTCCAACCACCTCT
>JALNWG010000018.1 GCA_023231005.1 Bacteroidales bacterium
CACTTGGAATTAGCCATTCCCAGGTAGATCCCGTAACATTGGAAGCAATTACATCATTCGAAATAACTTGACCATTACCGTCATATCTATACAGTTGAATATTTACCGACT
Organism: Bacteroidales bacterium; assembly: GCA_023231005.1. GTDB lineage: Bacteria > Bacteroidota > Bacteroidia > Bacteroidales > FEN-979 > CAIVAT01. The sequence goes on from JALNWG010000018.1 coordinate 112, forward strand.
CTGTGAGTCCATTTTCCCATGAGATGAGATGATTAGTTCCACGTAACCATTTGATCCCGGGAACGCTGGGTTGGATTACCCTTACACTACCGCCACCAGAAGTCACCAATGAAAAATAATTGTCACTTTTATCCTGGTATTGATTGTCTACGATACTTGATATTTTAATTTTATACCTATCCCCGGGCATCAGAGTATTTGAGATTGTCCAATCCCATGTGGAACCTGTCACTCCCCCTGAAGGGGAAATTAATGTAAAAGCAGTGGCAGTTCCTGAATTATCATAAGTTACCAGTTCAATGTTTACCGGCAACACAAAATTGTCTTCCCAGGAAATCAGGTTAGTTGTACCAATAACCCAACTAATACCTGGATTGTCCGGTTGTATGACCCGAATTTCCGGAGTTTGCCCTATCACCATGAGGTTTAAAGCAAACAAGAAGACAAATAACAACGAAAACTTAAGGGGGTAAAATGACTTTTTCATAAAACTATCTATTAAGGAACTATCAACAACTTTAGACAAAAATTAAGTACATTGTACAAAGATAGTTAAAAAAGAAAAAAAATCAAGAACGTGTTGCCAGTAAATTAGTAAGTGTAGGTTTTTTCTTGGTAAGTGTGACAATTTGTGAAAACAGCAATTAATTTTCTACAACTATTGGAATGGATTTTAGAGTCTTTCCTGAGAATAAACAGACGAAATAAAACCCAGGAATAATATCATTGGTAGATAAGAAAAAGTCATGTCTTCCAACATTCAAATAACCTTGAGAAATAGTTTTAACATCTTTTCCGATCATATTGAATAATTTAATCTCTGCATTCATCTCTGCATTCAAGTCCAGCGTAATGATAGTTGAAGTGTTCGCCGGATTAGGGCTGCAGGAAAAGCGAGAAATATTGTCGTTTCTCAATTCGTTAATGCCTATTTCGTGGTTACTAAATGAGGCATTATAGCGGTATCCTGTATAATACTCAATGACAGTACCATTATTATAATACATCGCTATCAGACCATCTTGAGTAAAACTCCAGGTCTGTCCATCCCATGAATAAAAACTACCGGAAATTGCATTTCCATAGCGATCATAGGAATATGCAGTCAGTGAAAAATTCTCCCAAGTTCCGCTTGCCCATGTCTGCATTAACAATGATTGTACCGCTCCATTTGCATCATAGGTAAAATCCTCTTTCTCATGGTTGATCCAAATTCCATTAACCCAAAGTTCACCCGTTCCGGTAACTAAATGTCCATAAGTATCATAAAGATAGATATATCTTTCGCTAAACATCCAAGATCCAGCTGACCAAACCTCTCCGATGTAAGAGTGTAAAATATGGCCAGTATTATAGGTATAGGTTTCACGGTATGTATTTACCCAACACCCATTTGTCCACGTTTCGGAGGTGGCTGATAGGAGATCACCATAAACTTCATAGGTGTATGTATATTTTCTCTCATTCACCCAATAGCCATTTTCCCAAATTTCCCGAAAACCAGTCAACATATTTCCACTCAGGTCATAGGTATATATCTCATGAGCATTATTTACCCAGGCACCATTGCTCCAAAGTTCACTGAAATATGCAATCCGATTTCCATAAGAATCGCAGGTATAAGTCTCCCTCTCGGAATTTTCCCATTTTTCATTATTCCAAAGTTCTCGAAGAAAGGATGTTTTATTCCTATTGGAATTATATCCATAAGTCTCTCTATTAGAATTAATCCATTCCCCGTTTTTCCAAACTTTCCAAAGAGAAGTTAAGACATTTCCATACGCATCATAGGTGCATGTTTCACATGTAAAATTCACCCATTGTTCACTTATTAAAGTTTGGATCAGATGCGTGAGCTGCCTCCCCGATACAGAATATGAATAGATATTACGTTCAGGGTTTTCATTGATAGAATAAATAATCACGGTATCCAACGTATAAATCAGGTTTACCGGTTCTCTATATTTTGATGCTATTTTTGATAATTTTTTCTGATCAAGCCGAATGTTGAAATTCTCAGGTAGCGGATTCGTTACTTTGTTCATCCTGGAAAATTCATTCGGAGACTGAGAATTTGCCTTTAGATTTTGACTTGAGGCAATATTTAACCATCCTGTTAAACAATAAATAATTCCTATTAATGTTAAAATTTTCGTTTTTTTCATATAGACATTATTCCTTTTTAACAAATACAATCTAACTTTTACATATAACAAGTGGCACAAATAAATTATTAAGTGTTGCTTTTTTTCGGGTAAGTGTAAATTCGAGGTTATTTACCCAGCCTTGTTAATGTGTATAAATTTTCGAATTATCCCGATATTCGGAAGTGTTAACTTTATACCAGTCGGGGTATGAAGCACCTGAACTTTCTGCCCATGAATTAAATTTGAGATATGCCTTGTTAACAGCCTGCCTTTCATATACATAACTGAATTTGTCAGAGATATTGATCGCCCAGGGCAAGTTGGTTGCAGTTTTATAATATCTATTGGATTCCGGGTGACTGTCGTCACTCCATGTTCCAAACTCCGAACCGTCAACTTTATCTGTCGGTGGATTATCAGGCAGATGTATCTCCCGGTTACGATTTCCGTTCACAATAATAAAAGGATTGTAAGGAGGAGTTCCGATTTGGGCCAAAGATACCGGTTCTGTAAGATCGATGGTGATATGCATTGTATCGGGAGTAATATATGGAGCACCTTTTTCAGTATTACTTCCAATCCCTACGTTGGGGGGAGGCAACCGGTCATAGGCATCATCATAAACAACGACTACCGCATTGGTTTGCTCTGTTTCCACGCCATTGGCACCCACGGTTATTAAACCATGACGCAAATCTGTTCCCGTAACACTTTGAACGAGGTTGTAAGCAATCGGTATCTGAAATGCAAAGGCATTGTGTAGCTGAGCCCCCATTGCTTCCGTGATCAAGGTAGATTTAATTTGAACAGCTTTATTTTGAGCATTGGTTATCTGATTGAACCGATAACTAATCACCAAGTCGTTGAAATCATAATCTCCCTGACCCGGCCAGAGATCTTCAAAGGCCAGACTGCTATACCCGGTTTTATTGGGATACCAATTATCATGTGCTTTTGTCGGATCCGTAGGATAATCATCCTGATTGTCAGGAACCCCGTCGTTGTCGGTATCTATTTGTGTAGTAGGTACTGTTGGCATTCCATCGGTATTGATTCCCGAAACAGGATTTGATTTCACATACAGGATTCCATCGTTAAAATCCTGATCGGATCCATTATCACGTCGCCAATCTTCAAAGGCGAACAATACAGAATAACGGGTCGGGTCACGCAATAATACTGTATGCTTTTTCAAGGTTGGATTTGGTTCGGGGTTCAATGCCGGAATAGAATAAATACGATACCTGCTATCGGTAACCTGTGACCCGTTCCATCCATCGGCAAAAACCACCCAGCCAACAGATTTTCCAGCGGGGAACCGCCCAATATATACTTTATTCCCTGGATTCAATCCACCACCGCTTCCTGAATTTGACAAATTTGGAAACACAATCTTTATGGAGTCAATGGCGCTAGCTGATGTGGGAGGAGAATCGGTGTTGAAAGTAAAAAATCCTACAGAATTTCTCCATTGGGCTCCTTCTGTGATATATGTTACCCATACATCGCAAAGTTCCTGCATCGCCAAATTATTTGGAACCGTATTGGCAAGATATTGCGGATGATAATCAGGAACCGACATATATTCAGGCAGCGCAGCATTAATATCGTTAAGAAGCACAGCATCCACAGGATCGTTGACTGGTTCCAGATAATTTGGAACTCCTTTATTATTATAACTTCCAATATAATATACGCCATTGAGCTTACTGCCATATAGCCCATCAGAATTCTTCAATACCACAGGATTTGAAGCCTTCCCTCCAAAAATGTATAAAATTTTATTGTCTTGTATAGAAATCCTTTTCTCACGGATCAATCCGACATATTTATTGGCCACCACCAGCGAAGTCATATATCCCGGCACGGGTTGAGTACATGACCACATCCCGGAGGCATCGGTATTACCACCAAACATCAAAATGCCACCCGAATCGGGGCTGGCAGTATAGGCCTGAAAACTGACATTGGGCAATGGATTATCCTGATTATCGCGGGCAATGATTGTAACGGATACCTCACGCGTTGTTGCCCAATTAAAATTACGGGCAATCGCGAGCTGATTCATGCTCTTTCCCTCTACAGGAGTCTGATCTTCTGACCTTTTGTTACAGGATGAAAAAAAATTGAGGATCATTAAAGATCCGATAGACCATAAAAAAATTGATTTCTTCATATACTGATATTTATAACAAACAAAAGTATGATTTCACGAATATAAATTCAACCATAAATGAGTAACTGTATTCAAAATCTTCGTAACTGTGGCGAATATAGGGTTAAAACAAAGATAATTGCGGTTCCTGTATATTATCCGATCATTTTTGAACGGAATTCAGGAAGTTCACTGCTATCAACTGGTCATACAAGAAACCTGTTTGATGATAATACACATATATTGTATAATCATTTTCGGTTTCAACATGATTTCCTTCAATAAAAGCGATGTCCCCGATTTTTTTGTTATTTTCCCTGAACACATAACAATAATTGTAATAGCCCTGTTTCAGGAATAGATTGAGTTCATACCCTTTTCTATGAGAATTATAGTTAAGGTGACTGGTCTCATTGAATTGCCATTGAGTAAGCTCCCCCAGAAGATAAAACTGGCCATTGGTAAGTAAGGTGGGATAGGGAAGGAAGAAATGTACCCATGCATAATCGGCTTCAATATTGCTATCATCAGCATGTTCTTCATTCTTTATATAAAATCGTCCATTGATATCCTTTTCAAAGACATATTGTTTAAATGTACGTGGGAGATCATTCAGAAGAAATACCTGGTTGGTGGTATCATACGATATTTTCGCGATCCGTTCTGTTTGATATATCAAACTCTTAATATCAAAATTCCGGAACTGATTTCCCCCATCGAAGGTAATGGATTCGTCATACCGGTAATCCAATTCATCACTCCGCTGAAACCGGGGTCTTCCGGCATATAAAAGATTATCCCAGCGTCCATTTTGTTGAATAACAATTTTCAGTTCTCGCCCCACATCGTTGACGACAAATCCATTTAAATGAACAATGAAATCAATTTGTTGCCTGGTATCACGGTCTTCCATACGGGAGCTCTGAACCACATTTCCGGAAGTGATAACCGGGGAGGGCTCCACCACCATAAACCGCCAGGTGAAAGCGATTTGTGCAGTATCATCTTCATAAACGATAAACAGGTAGTTTCCGGAAATCTTGGGACGCATATTCTCAGTAGGAAATTGAGTACTGTAATGGGTATATTTTACCGTTGTATTATATGACATTTCGTAATGATCGATGTTTTCTTCTGAAAAGCCATCGATCACATCCATTTCCGTCAATTCTGAAGAGGTACGCCAGTCTGATTCACAATGCCGGATAGTGAATTTAAATCGTTTTATATCGGGATCCAGACCATCGAATGAAAGCATCAAATGCTCTTCCGATTTAAGCTGAATAATAGGGGAAGAGAGTTCGAATCCCTCTTTGAACACCTGGACTGTTTTAATAGATGGGTCATAGATGGTATTTGTATTGGGAAGTACAAAGGCATTAGCAGCAACGGGAAGAATCAGGCAAAAAAAGATGATGGATAACAGGAAACAAAGCGAAGGTGGATGTTTTTGCATCATAAGTCGGATGATATTAGAATTGGTTCCTTAAGAATTCGGAGCAGAGGATGGCAGTAGCGATGGAAGCGTTCAGTGATTCAGCTTTTCCATGGTTTTTATCGCCAAAAGAAGGAATAAAAACCTTGCGGGTAACCCATGTTTCCAACTGAGGTGAAATTCCACGCGATTCGTTCCCGATTAAGATGATCCCTGAAGAAGGTAATTCTGCGGTAAAAACGTTCTCCCCTTCCAGGTAAGCGCCAAAAACCGGGAATTGACCATTTAGCCGGGCAAATACTTGATCCAGTTCCTCATACATCACTTCGACCCTGGCAATTGAACCCATGGTTGCTTGGACAACTTTGGGGTTGTAAAGATCTACCGTATTTTCTGAACACCATATTCGCTTGATCCCAAACCAGTCGGCAATCCGGATGATGGTTCCAAAATTTCCCGGGTCGCGGATGTTGTCAAGGGCAAGGCTGAGACCGGATGATGGTTGACAGAAAGCAGATATTGAAATCAGTGATCCGCTTTCTGGTTTTTTGACCACTGCCAATACCGGGCTTGGGGTGGAAAGGGCTGAAATTCGTTCCATTTCCCTGGGCAGGGTTTCAATTGCCGGGATTTCCTTTTCCCGTATTATGGCCAAATGATCGATGATCCAGGAAGATGAAGCATAGATTGCCGCTACTTTAAATTCGCTCCGGATAAGATCCAGTACAAGCTTTTCACCTTCGGCCATGAATAGGCCAAGTTCTTCACGATATTTTCTGACCTGGAGGGCCGTGATTTGTTTGATCTGGCTTTGTGATAGCATAAAAAAAATCCCGGAATTGAATGATTCCGGGATAAAAGTACTTATTTTTTTTCAGGATTGATTATTCGGCAAATACTTCGAGGTTGATTTCTACCTGAACATCCTTATGGAGATGAATTTTTGCCTTATACGTGCCCAGTTCTTTAATATGTTCCTGATCGACATGAATTTTTTTACGGTCGATATCAAAATTAAACTGATCTTTCAGTGCCTGTGCGATTTGAATGGCATTCACAGATCCGAAAATTTTCCCGCTTTCGGCAGCTTTGGCACCAATCTTTACGGTTATGTCTTTCAATCCCTTCGACAAATCTTCAGCCGCGTTGCGAATCTTGGCTTCTTTATGTGCTTTTTGTTTCAGTGTTTCAGCCAGCACTTTTTTATTAGATTCGGTAGCCAGGATGGCGATTCCCTGTGGAATCAAATAGTTACGGGCATAGCCTGGTTTCACATTAACCTTTTCATTTGTATAGCCCAGGTTGAGGACATCTTGTTTTAAAATAACTTCCATGGTTCCTGTCTCCTTATTTTAATAAATCTCCAACATAGGGCAGTAAGGCAATATGCCGGGCCCGTTTAACTGCCTGTGCAACTTTCCGCTGATATTTGGTAGAAGTACCGGTAATACGGCGGGGAAGTAATTTCCCTTGTTCATTAACGAACTTGATCAGGAAGTCAGCATCCTTGTAATCAATATATTTTATACCGCTTTTCTTGAAACGGCAATATTTCTTCTTTTTTGTATCGACTGCGATGGGAGTCAAATACTTTATTTCTCCTTGTTGTGGTGTTGCCATGATAAAACAATTTTTTGTGGGTTACTGTGCTTTTTCTTCTTTTACTGCTTTGGCTTTATTCCGTTTCTTTTCACTGTAGGCCAACATGTGTTTATCAAAGACTACAGTTAAAAAACGAAGGATCCGCTCATCGCGTTTAAAAGTTACTTCCCATTCACGAATTAAGGTGGGATCTGCCTTGAATTCAATCAAGTGGTAGAATCCGGTAGATTTTTTCTGAATGGGATAAGCGAGTTTTCGCAAGCCCCAATGATCCTCGTATACAATTTCAGCGTTTTTGCTGAGGAGGAACTTTTGATACTTTTCTACCGTTTCCTTCATCTGTTCATCAGACAAAACGGGAGTCATAATGAAAACGGTTTCATACTGTTTTAACATCTCTTGTTGATTTAAATTAATTTTTCGTTTTTTAAAAAGGACTGCAAAAGTACTAAAGAAAAATCATTTTACCAAATGCTAAACTTCTCTAAATTTGACTTTTGATAATTATCTGTATTCATCCTTTATGAAATTTTAAACCATGCCAAGTCACTCCATAAAAATTTCCCTGATTTGTATTTCTACTTTTCTGCTGGCATTTTTTCTGAGTTACCGTTTGTTTGAAGGAGACGGAAAAAGCTGGAAACATATTGTAACCAGCGACGGCCGGGGATATTTCGCTTATTTACCCGCATTGTTGCTGGATCATGACCCAACTTTTGGGAAAGTAGTTGAACGGGAGAAGAAATTACTTGGTTTTTCACATTATCAACCCAGTTATTTAGTCAGGTTCAAGGATCATGTTGTCAATAAATATTTTTGCGGAGAAGCCATCCTCCTCCTTCCCTTTTTTCTACTGGCTCTTCTTTTTTCATGGTTATTCGGAACTCCGGTCGATGGGTATTCCTTCTTCTTCCAATTTTTTACTGGTTTGGGGGCATTGTTTTATCTGGTTACAGGATTGCTGTTTTTAGCCAGAGTATTAAGAGGATTTCAGGTGAAACCCATCTTGATTGCGTTTCTTTTACCGGCTCTTCTATTGGGTTCGAATTTGTTTTACTATTCTTTGTGGCAGCCAACCATGTCGCATCTCTACTCATTTTTTGCCATCAATGGTTTCCTTTGGTTTACTTTTCGCTCAATCAAAAACTGGAATAAGTCCAATGCATCTCTTGCAGGATTGTTTCTGGGACTGGTCTTCCTGATCCGACCCACAAACCTCGTGGTTCTCTTCCTGGTCCCCTTTCTTGCCGGAAATTTTAACGCATTCAAATCCTTTATTCAAACCCTCTGGAAACAGAAAACAAACGCCCTTCTTTCTCTTTTCATTTTTCTTGGTATAGTTTCTATCCAATCCGGATTATGGCACCTCCAAACAGGGAGGTTTTTTATCTGGTCATATCAGCACGAAGGGTTTATTTTTTCCCGTCCTGAGGTTATCGAAGTGTTGTTTGGCTTTCGTAAAGGATTATTCGTCTATTCCCCTTTTATATTACTAACCTGGATCGGATTGTTCTTTTTGCTTTTCAAAAACAGGTTCCGTTTTTTCAGCATGTTCCTTTTCATCGTGGCAAGTACCTACATTATTACCTGCTGGTGGAATTGGTATTATGGCGACAGTTTCGGACTCCGTGCATTTATCGATTATTATGGAATTTACCTGCTTCTTTTTGCCTTGATGGTCGACCGGATTTCCACCAAACCGATGCTTTATATCCTTGGTGTAATCCTCCTTCCTCTAATTTTTCTCAATATTTTTCAAACCTGGCAATATACCCACCGGATCATTCAACCAAACAGCATGAATAAGGACAAATATAATTACGTGTTCCTGAGGTCAGATTCTGCTGTATACAATTGCCTTGGTGGAAACCAGGAGATGGCAGATTTTGGTGTTGATCTTCTTCACCCAAAAGTTGTTTTTTTTAATGACTTTGAGAAATCCGTTGAAAATTGGAGCCCGATTTCCATTCAACAAACACCCCGTGCCTATTCACCTGAAAAGGTGGGGTATCTCGATTCTGTGCATCCGTTCAGTCCTGGTCTGGCCATTTCAGTAAACAAATTGGGCATACTTCCATCAAAATTTTTTGTCAGGGGAGAATTTATGGTTTGGGATAGTATGCCGGGAGCCAGCAATTCGGCCCTGATCGTTTTGAGCATCGACAGTATCAATCCACACGAAAATTACTGGCAGGGTTTCCGTTTGAACGATATCCCGCGGAATGATGTAAAAAAATGGAGGAAGTGTTTGTTTTCACTCACCCTTCCGGAGATTGTAAATCCTAAGGGGATTCTTAAAATCTATATATGGAACACTGGGAAGAAACCTTTTCTGATTGACAATGTAAAGTTGCAATTATACCCGGTTTGAATTTTTATTATTTCTGTAAAAGAGCCACTGCATACGCTGAAATCCCCTCTTCACGACCGATAAAACCGAGTTTTTCACTGGTCTTGGCTTTGATGGATAATTGATCTTCTGTAATCTTCATCACGTTTGAGAGGGAGCGGATCATGGAAGGGATATATCCACTGATTTTCGGATTCTGAAGAACGATGGTGGAATCAATATTCCCGATTGAGCATCCCTTTTCAGAGATGAGTTCCATCGTTTTTCCAAGAAGAATTCTGCTATCTACTCCTTTCCAACGATTATCCGTATCCGGAAACTGATTTCCGATATCAGGCAATCCGGCAGCGCCGAGTAAAGCATCAATGATGGCATGAACGAGGACATCGGCATCGGAATGACCGATAGCTCCTTTTACGTGAGGAATTTGCAACCCTCCTAACCAAAAATCCTGGTCAGTCTCCAATTTATGGGTATCAAAACCAAAACCTATGCGCATCATCCTAATTATTTCCTTGCTCTGTAGGCTCTTTGGCTGTTTTTTTACTGTTGTCGAAATTAAAAAGCAAGGTAAACTGTAAAGTGTTTTGCAGTGGGTTATTATTTTTTATCGGGAGCAGATATGAAAAATCGAGACCGAACACGTTATAACGGAGACCTGCGCCCAATGTAAAAAACTGGCGGTCGCCTTTATATTTTGATTCATAATAATAGCCGGCACGAATGGAAAATAGTTTATTGTACCAATATTCAGCTGCGACGGCTACATTAATTTCCTGTAACTCTTCTTTAAATCCATAGGGAGCATCATAAAATGACTGGATCATTCCTTTAACAACAGACACATCGGGGTCATATCCTTTATCGATGACTTTTTTCCCATCCGGGCCAATGATCGGGTTGTTATTGGAATCGGTTGCATAAACCGGGGGTGTTGGAACCAATAATTTGCTCAGGTCAAGGGACAGTGTGACCCGGTTATAATCATCAATATCCATAGAAAAAGAGGGACCTAAGCGAAGGGTTGTGGGGATAAAATCACGCACGACGGAGGTGCTGCTATAGGACATTTTAGCCCCAATGTTGGAAATATCAAGACCGAAATCGATGGATCCGCCCGTCATTCCTTTTATTTCCATCGGATGATGATAATAAATGGCAATGTCGGCAGCAAACGAGGTGCCCGGACGAACATCATAACTTGTATAGTTCACGGGGACCAGGTTGGAATAAATAAAACGGCCTGCAACTGCCCCGGAAAATTCGCGGGAAAATTTACGAGCATAAGTTGCATCAATACTCCATTCATTGGGTTTTACTTCTCCCAGCTCTTGTCCAGCATCGTTTGTGAACATGACGGCACCCATAGAAAAATACCGGAGCGATGCAGCTACTGCCTGTTTGTCGCCGATCTTTCCAAAACCTGTAACAGAAGCTAATCCGATATCATTGACCAAACCCCGTAACCAGGGCACATAACCAACGCCAAAACCAAAAGATTTATCACTGAATGCATACTTTGCTGGGTTCCAAAACATGGAATATGCATCCGGAGAGGTCGCTGCGCCAACATCTCCCATTCCACCGGAACGTGCATCAGGAGAAATGGTTAAAAAGGGAACTGCAGTAGAAATCACCCGGCTGCCATCAGCAGGTTCTGTATCTTGCCCAAACATCCTGGCAACTGCCAGCGAACACATCAAAACTAAAATAATTCGGATCTTCATCGGTTAAAAAAAATGTTAAATGAGAAAAACTATTGATAAACGAATTAACTTAATATATATTGCCTTAGGATAATATTGCCATTAAAATCATTTCCTGTTAAATGATCACAAGTTTTTGTGATATCTTGATCAAGCCTCCGTTGCTATCCTTAAAAATGATGTGATATGGATAGATTCCACTACTCAGTTTTTTCCCGTTTTCGTCGGTTCCATCCCAATATATGCGAAAACCATCCGTAATATTATCAGGGAAATTATCAGTTATTGTTTTAACCTGTTGCCCTGTTATATTAAAAATAGTAATGGTTACATTCAGGGATCCGGACAGCGTGGAGGAGGGATTAAAAACGAACCAGGTATCATTAAATAATGGATTAGGAACATTCATTACCTGTTGTACGCTCAGATCAGATTGATTGGAAACATAAAATGTAATTTCGCGTTCGGAAGCATTATTATACATATCCCATGCCTTCAATGATAATCTGTGAGTTCCCTTTGTCACCCCGTTTAAAGAATAGGTAATCGATCCTCGGGAGTATGAATTACAATCCGGTGAAAAGTAGTCGTTTAATACCTGTGAATGGGCACGGTCGTTATCCAGTACCATTTCTATTTCATGGCCAATACCCAATCCAAAATAATTAATGCCATTGGTATCGAACAAATCAGCCAATAAGACAGGTGTTTGGGAGGTCTTTCCTCCGGAAACGAAAGAGCGGTTGTCAAGGTAAAGATGAATATCGGGACCTGTAGTCTCCGGATTGATAGAAGGATCGGTACCCCCAATAATGATTTTATCGGAATATCCTGCGGCAGAAGCCTGCTCATTAAATGCATAATAGCTTAATTTCCCTTTTCCAAACTCTAAAGAAACATCCTTGGGAAGAACACATGAGAACTGAAATCCTCCGTTTGTTACCGAAACATCCCCTTTAAACAAGATGGAGTTTTGCGCTTTAAAAGGTTCGGGATAATTCTCTGGAGTTGGCTGGTTATAAAGACTCCCCAGCGTTACATAGGTCCGTGGCTTATCAAATACCGTAGCATTGAGTTTCCCGTTGAATGAAGTTACTTTTTGGCCCTGATCGTCTTCAATCTCACCAAGCACGGTCAGGTGTGATAAACCGCGTACCGTATCGGGCTGATTGAGCGCTTCGTTGTTAATGGATATGGTTTTTACCGAATAATCAGAAAAGGCGATACTCTGTGCCGGATCGCCCAATAATATGAAATTTCGAAGCAAAAAGTTATTGTCGTTGAAATTCTTGGATAATCTGATCAGGTCTCCCATTTTTATATAATTACCCTGCTCATCACGGTCCATCAAATGTTTGAAAAAGCTCGTATCCAATTTAATATTTTGACCTGCAAAAGCAAGCCGGGTCGTAGAATAGAGGGCGATGGCACCCCCGTTGGGATGAAGGATCACTGTTTCCCCTGCGGTATATCGTTCCGGATTATCAAACCGACTGAACTCACAGGTGGCAGTAACAAAGACAGGGAGCTTGTTGTAGTTACTCCAAGCCTCAATATCGGCCATGGTCAGCACCTGTTCAAAACTCCAGCCGGTTTCTCCCCCATGACCGGTATAATTGACTATAAGAGACCCCTTTGATATCGCTTCATTCAGTGCTTTGTTGGCATCCGGGTAACGTGATCCGCCAGGTATTGCGACCCGTTTATAGGCATCAAAATAGATCTTGTTCACATTAAAAAGAGGATACCTTGCAGCCACAATTGCTGTTACCTCCTCAGCCTGGTGGAGATGCAGGTTCAAGTTCTCATCGTCGGCAACAAAAGTGAACGTATTGCGCCAATCACCGGTTACCGGTGAAACCATTTCAGAATAATGAATAATTTTATTGACCATGATTTGTGCTTCATCCACCGTAGAAACCGGGAAGCGTCCGATACCGATATCAATTGCCCCATTACATTCATATCCCCCGGTTTCTCCCAGAATACCAAAAAAATCGTCGGAGACATAGCTGCTGGTCGGAGAAAGTGATTCCAAAGACTGGAAAGTAGGCACAAAATTATTATTTCCCGGGATTCGGTTTTTGGGATCATAGGATCCGTCTCCGAACAACAGCAGATATTTGGGACGGTTAGTAATGGAACTTTCATCATAGAGCAGTTTCATAAAATCCCGGATGGACGAAACATCAGGATTTCCGGATGCAAACTCATTATATATCATCTGAGTTTCTACCACTTTTACAGTGATTCCGTTGTGAGCCCGGTGAAATTCCGCCAATTGATCGGCTTGATTCCGGAACAAAGGATGGGTTACAATGACCAATGTTGAAGATTCATCGGCATGAAGATTTTGATTGGGGACTTCCCCGGAAAATGTTATGGGATAATACGAAGTACCGTCAAAACCAATGAATTGCCGCAAACTGTCGGTCGACAATTTGAATTTCAAGGTACTGTCGGTCAGTGTTCCGGTAACAGATCCGACCTCGGAAGCATCTGTTACATCCCATATCGTGATGGACGGAGTTGCTTTTTGAATGATAAATTCGGTGATTTTACCTGTTCCAATCGAGTTGGCATCACGAAACGAAAGCTGAGGCCCTACCCAGATCAAGTTGCGGGCACAGGAAAGTTCAATATAGTTTAACCATCCCAATGAACTGGCATCAGGAGGGGAATATGACAGGGTCAGCAACTGAGTGGAAGCAGGCTTCAATACCCAGGTTTGCTTTAATTTCGATTTGCAATACCGGGTATTATCCCCAGGATCGGTGGCCTCAACTTTCATTGAATCGATCCGCTGACCATTGGAAAAAAGAAAAAAATAACTGGCACTGGATGATTTCGAAGCAACATAAGTCCGGATACGCATGGAAGACATGGAGTCGATATTGGGAAAACAGAAAGGGATTTCCAAGGTATTTTCCACATTATCAAATTGTTCACCAAACCATTCTTTTCCGGATTTTATCAGATTACGCAGATCCAATTCGTGAAGCTGATAATCATCAAAGCGACGGGAATAGGAATTGGCTGAACCGGATGCCGGGGTAACAGGTTGTATCCTTTTTCCATCACCGGTATCAACATTTAAAAAATAGAAAGTAGAATCGGAATAAATATTCTTCTGATGGGTAAAAATGTGTGTAACATTATTATAAGTCCATTTGTCGGGCGATTCGCCATAAAACAAGATATAGTCCTCCGGACCGAAATGACCATCTCCTCCGTCGTTGACCAGAATGGCATTTTCTTTCAAGTCATCGATTCGGGCAAGTGCATTACTTTCCGGGAGCATTCCTGCTCCATTTCCAAAAAGACGGATTTTTGATGGGACTAAGGTAGTCAGATCGATTCCCATCAATTCCAGATCACTAGCGCTAATCTTATGAATGCCTGATTGTGTTACGGCAATTTTGTACCAGTGACCCGTAGCCAAAACAGATGCCTTTTTATGCGGCAGGCTCGCAAATAACAAGGCAGGAAGAAGAAAAAAAAGAAGTTGTAAACAGGTTTTTCGAAGCATAGTATAAAAGATATGCAAAAATAGACATTTACCTGATCACTACCAATTTTGAGGTTTGTCTTTTTGCCGAACCATCGGGGAGCATCACTTGTAATTGATAAACATACAATCCGGAGGAGATTGACTGACCTTGATCCGTAGTTCCATCCCAATGAATTTTGGTTGCCCGGAAAGCTTGTGAATATAATGTTTCATGTAATGTTTTAAGGAGCCTTCCATTCAAAGTAAAAATCCTGATCTCAACTTCCAGGGGCTGATCAATTTGATTGGTCTCCCAGCAAAAAGTAGTCTGGTCACGCATCGGATTCGGATAATTGTAAAGATGTTCCAGCGCGAAACTTGCTGAAGGAACAACTAAAAAGCTGATGGAAGCTTCGGAAGAGTTATTGTATACGTCCCAAACTTTCAAGGTCAAATGATGTTCGCCTTCCTCCAGAGCAGTCAATGGATAGGTAATTACCCCACTTTTGTATGTGTCGAGGTTAGATACATAGTAATCGTTCAGGATCACCGGATCCATTGTTTTATCATCAATTACGATGGTAATATCATGACCGATCCCATTGCCAACGGTATTGATTCCGGAAGAGTCGCTGATATCTGCAAGCAAGGTAGGATCTTGATCGGTTACTCCGCCGGAGATAAAATTCCGGTCGTTCATATAAAGGGCTATTTCGGGGCCCAGGTCATCGGGAAGTGCCGAGTTGTTATAGCCTCCTACCTGGATCTGATCATCATATCCATTGGCATCGGTTTCACTACTGCGTGCATAATAGCTGATTTTTCCGGCACCATATTGGTACGCTATGTCCTTTGGTACGATAAACGTGAACGAAAATGAACCATCCTTCACAACAACTTGCCCTTTATATACCGGATTTTTTTGCAGGGAAAAAGGATATTTAGGACCCTCATCCTGGTTCGCTTTTGTCCAGTTTTCTATAGCTTTATCGAATACTGTTGGAAAAACCGTTCCATTGAAATTCTCAACATTATTTCCATTGGCATCCGTAATTTTTCCGGTAATGGTCATCACGGTCAGAGCTTTCAAGGTATCGGGAGCTGAATCAGGGGAGTCCTGATGAATGGAAGTAGTAACAACATTCAGATTGGGATAAACCAATTGCATGGCAGGATCCCCCAACAATACAAACGAATGAATATTGGGGCTAATGTTCAAATCTTTTTTGGCTGCCATTAAAAGGTCACCCAATTTCAAATATTTTCCGTTGGTTTGTTTTAATACAGAATTGTAAAAATTGACCAGGAGATTCTGGTTGGGTCCTGCAGAAGTGAGACGTGTGGTTGTAAAGAGGGCGACACCTCCCCCTTTTTCATTGAGAAACACCCATTCGCCGGCAGAAATCCGTTCAGGATCATCGAAACGGCTGAATTCGCAGGTTGCCGTAACGAAAACCGGCAGGTTGTTGAAATTACTCCAGTTTTTAATATCCGGAACCTCCAGGATCCGTTCATGGGCCCACCCTACTTCCCCACCATGGCCGATGTAATTCATGATCAGGCAACCTTTTTCAACCCGTTTATTGATGGCTTCATTTACCTCCGGATATCGTTTTCCACCGGGGGTACTAATCATATTATAGGCATCCGAATAAATTTTATCGATGTTATAATCCTTATAGGTCGTGTCGATAAATTTTGCCAGATCTTCCGAATATTCAATAAATGCATTTCCTCCTTCATTCTGATCATCTGCAACAAATGTAAAAACGTTTCTCCAGTCATTTTTAACGGCATCATTGTTTTCACAATAGTGCAGGATTTTATTCACCGAAGCCGTGGCCTGCTGGAGTGATGAAACCGGTAACCGGCCAATGCCTAAATCAAGTTCACCACTGGCGTTTTGACCCTCAGAGGCATCAAGCTTCCCATAATAGTCGTCGGATATAAAGGAATCTTTCGGCGACAACGAGTTGACCGATTCAAAAGCGGGAACATAATTTGTATTGTTGTTGGTTCTGTTTTTATAATCATAGGAAGCATCTCCAAAGAGAAGGAGATACTTGGGTTCCTTCCCCGGGATGGCTTTATCGTATAACATCTTAACGAAATCACGAATGGCGGTCACATCCTGTGCTCCGGATGAAAATTCCTGATAGATTTTATCCGGAGTGGTAATGAAAACAGAAAATCCGTCTTTCTCGCGATGAAACTGAGCCAGGCGTTCGGCCTGAGAAAGAAAATCGGGATGGCATACGATAATAAAATCCGGGACTTCTACTGCGTGCAGGTTCTGATTTTCAACCCTTGCAATAAATTCGGGTTTGTAAAAAGATCCTCCGTCAAAAGAAAGGAACTCACGAAGTGTATTTGTTTCAACCCTGAAAATATAGTTATTCCCTGATTTTGTTGGTTCCAGTTGCCGGATATCTCCTCCGCTGCTAACATCCCAAATGAGAAGGTTCTGTCCATTTCCATTGAGCGTGAATTCCGTAACCCCATTGGCCATTGTTCCCGAAACGGATCGGAATCCCATTTGGGAGCCCGATTGCGTAAGGAGCCGGGTAGCATTAACTTCCAGATAATTAAGATAGCCAACCGAACTGACCGAACTTTTATTATATACCAGGTTGATTGTAGTGACAGGATTGTCGGTATAAAAAGCAGCTGATGAACGCTTTTCAGTGGCGTATTCACTTGAATAATCGATGCCGATCGAACTCAGACTAATCGACATCAAGGATTTTCCCTGTGCTTTGACAATAAACGAGGTACTTCCGGTTGTCGACCGGGCAGCCACATACGCAGTAACAGTTACGGGGTTAACCAGGTCAATATTGGGGAAGCTGAAGGCATAATTCCGGCTGGTGGTGATATCGAAGTTTTCTTTGTCCCACCATTCCCTTCCTGATTTGATAAAATTAAGATCATCCTTCTCATAAAATGCAAAATCTTCAAATCTGTTTACATAATAAGTAGGAGTTGCAGTTGAAGAAGGCTGGGTGGTAATTCGTTTTCCCTGTCCCTGGTCTACCGTTAAAAAATAGAAAGACTGGTCACTATAAATATTTTTCTGATGGTGAAATAAATGGTCCGAATTGTTGTAAGCCCATTTATCTGGTGATCCGCCATAAAACAGGATATAATCCCCCGGATCAAAACGGCCATCTTCTTCACCATAAACAAAAATTGTGTTTTCCATCAGATCATCAATGCGGAAAGTAGCATTGGCTTCCGGGAGCATCCCGCCTCCATTACCAAAGATCCGGATATTTCTGGGATCAATGTTTCCCACATCGATCCCGTCTGTTTTCAGATCATCATAGGTAAGTTGATGGATCCCCGCGGATCTGACAGCAAATTTATACCAGGTACCTTGGGCTAAAACGGAATTCAGGGCATAGCCTTTCGAAGATTTTTCCACCTGTTGCGCTTCTGGATTCAGGGTTACCTCCAGGGTAAAGGAGACCAGTTTTTCATAAGCTCCGGTAACCGGATTTTTTCGCAGTGGCAACAAGGTAATTCTCAGAGACGGGACTTTCCGCTGTACTCTTAATTCATGAAAAACAGCCAGGGTATCCGGAATTAACCCCGGTGGGCAGGTATTAGTAAAAAAAGATGAATCAAGGGGTTGATAAACCGGGTCGTTTACGACTATCGATTTAATCTGATATTCCTCCGAAGTTAGCGGAAAAAGTTTGAGATACAGGGGCCATTCTTCAAATTTTTCGTAAGTGATAGCACCACGAAAAGTAAGTGGTTTTGTCACGCCCCAAGACAGCACGACTTTTTCACTGAAAGTTGGCTGAGCTGAAAGGATCGATACTCCTGTCAGAGAAAGAAAGAACATGATCAGGAATGGAGTAGCGTATTTTACGTTCATGTTATCGTTTCAAAGGTATACTAAAAGACAAATCTTTAACGAGAAAGGTTGCTTTATTTAAACGCTGTATGTCAATGAATATTGTCAAATATGATTTTCGGAAACTAAAATTTTCCGTAATATTGTACGTTCTAAATGTTACATATCGTTAAATTATGATGGGTGACCGAAAGACGAAAGTTTTTCTTTTTGTTTGTATGCTTATGATTCGTTCGGTTTATGCCCAGGATCCGGAATTTTCACAGTTTTATGCCAACCCTCTTTATTTAAATCCCGCGTTGGCAGGAATGACCATCTGTCCTAAGATCAATGTCAATTACCGGAATCAATGGCCCGGTCTGGATCAGGCTTTCATTACCTACAATGCCTCCTTCGATATGTATGTCAACGCCCTTCATGGTGGAATTGGCCTGATTGTTACCTCAGATCAGGCTGGGGCAGGAAGCATCAATACTACGATGATTGCCGGAATGTACGCATACAAATTCAACATCACCAGCCGTTTGCAGGCAAGCGGGGCATTGAAAGTCGGTTATTACATGCGGAATCTGGCCTGGGATAAGTTAACATTCGGAGATACTACCCAGCAAGAACCGACAGAAAATTTACGAACTTCCATAGGAGTTGCTGATTTCAGTGCAGGGATATTTTTGAGTTACGATGATCTTATTTATGGAGGGATTGCAGTAGATCATTTATCGCAACCCAATACGGGATTTTACACCAATAAAACTTCTCCTCTTTACATGAAGTACACCATTCATGTCGGTTCAGTCATCAATTTAAAGGGAGGAAAAATAGCTGACGAAGAACGTGAATTTTCCATCTCTCCCAATATTTTATACCAACAACAATATAATTTTCATCAATTAAACATTGGATTATATCTTACCATTGATCCATTTATCGGGGGATTGTGGTTCAGGCATAACTTTGAGAATGCAGATGCTGTGATTCCCATGTTAGGTTTTCACTGGAAGAATTTACGGGTAGCTTATAGTTACGATTTTACCGTTAGTAAACTGAAGGGCGCATCGGGCGGTGCTCATGAAGTTTCCGCTTCCTGGCAATTTCCCTGTATTGAAAAAAGAAGACACATCAGGGCAATAAAATGCCCAAGGTTTTAGTTATACAATGAACTGAAAATATTTTAATTAAAAAGTTCATCACAAACCTGGAGGAATTTTTCACAAAGGATTGATAATCTTGGAAAATTTCGGTAGGTTTGCAAAAATTTTCAACGGATGAAAATTCAACGATTTTTTCAGATTGGCGCAATGACGGCCGCCGTCGTTTTACTCTTTGCCTGTAAAAAGGAGGCTTCCCGTTCTACAGGTTGGGAATATAACAATCCCAAAAACGGAGGATTTGAAGTGAATCAATTTGCAGCACAGCAAACCGGGCCTGGTTTGGTTTTCATCGAAGGAGGCACCTTTACCATGGGTGAAACCGAGGATGATGTGATGTTCGAATGGAATAACCAGCCGCGCCGGGTTACCGTTGCCAGCTTTTACATGGATGAAACAGAGGTCCGTAACCTGGATTATCTGGAATATCTGTACTGGCTTAACCGGGTATATGGAACCGATTATCCCGGCGTTTACCGCAAAGCCCTCCCGGATACCCTGGTATGGCGTGAAAGGCTGGCTTACAATGAACCTATCGTTGAATACTACTTCCGTCATCCAGCCTATCGGAACTATCCGGTTGTAGGCGTTACCTGGAACCAGGCCAACGATTATTGTTTATGGCGTACTGACCGGGTGAACGAAATGCTGCTCATTAAGAAAGGCATTTTATCAATGGATCCGGCTCAAAAGAATGAAAACAATTTCAACACAGAAGCATACCTTGCCGGACAATATGAAGGTTTGGTCGACAAACCATTACCCGATTTGAATCCCAATGGTACGGGTACCCGTAAAGTGAAAATGGAAGATGGCATTATGCTTCCGAAATACCGGCTGCCTACCGAAGCTGAATGGGAATATGCTGCTCTTGGTCTCATCGGAAATACCTTGTATGAACGGGTGGTAGAAAGGAAAAACTATCCCTGGAACGGGAGTTCTGTTCGCACTTCCGAATCAAAATATTATGGCAGCTTCATGGATAACTTCAAACGGGGAAAAGGAGATTATATGGGTGTAGCTGGTAACCTTAACGATGGGTCTGCTATTCCCGCTCCCTGCGGATCCTATTTCCCGAACGATTATGGCCTTTACAATATGGCCGGAAACGTAAGTGAATGGGTACTTGATGTATACCGTCCGTTGAACAGTTATGAGGTTTCTGACCTTCATCCATTCCGGGGTAATGTATTCAAAACCCCTATCCGGGATGCAGAAGGCTTTTTAGCTGAAAAAGACAGCCTTGGCCATATCAAATACCGCGACATTACCACCGCCGAAGCCTTGAACCGGAAAAATTATCGGCAAGCAGATAATATTAATTACCTTGATGGTGACTTTGCTTCGAATATCGACAATAACGTTTGGAGAGAAACGGGGAAAGATTCCAGCGCTACCAACCTGATGTACCAATATGGCATTACCTCTATGATCAGCGATCATGCCAGGGTTTATAAAGGAGGCAGCTGGAAAGATCCTGCCTATTACATGAGTCCCGGTACCCGTCGCTATCTCGATGAAAACGATGCCTCTTCTGCCATTGGCTTCCGTTGCGCTATGACCCGCGTCGGCGGATCGATTGCCGGAAAATAATTGAACAACCTGAAAAAAACCCCATTTCGGTGATGAGATGGGGTTTTTTTTTATCTTGCCACGTATTTACTAAATGATGACGCTCTCAATAGAAAAGCTGTACTCCCTTTTTCTCCAATACCCTGCAGTATCGACCGACAGCCGACAAATCAAGCCAGGGTCTTTGTTTTTTGCCCTCCGGGGTGATTCCTTTAATGGCAATGATTTTGCTGCCGGATCACTTGCCTCAGGAGCCGCGTATGCCGTGGTTGACGAGAAAAATGTAGCCACAAGCGATCAATTTATTGTTGTGGAAGATGTGCTTACAACCCTTCAAGATTTAGCCCGGTTCCATCGAAATCAATTCGATATTCCGGTAATGGCCATCACGGGAACCAATGGTAAAACAACAACCAAAGAACTGATCTTCTCCGTTTTATCAAAAAAATACCAGACCCTGGCTACCCGTGGAAATCTGAACAACCACATCGGAGTTCCCCTCACCTTGCTCAACCTCAATGCCAGCACCGAAATGGCAATTATCGAAATGGGAGCCAATCATCCGGGCGAGATCGGATTTCTCTGCAATATTGTCCACCCTACCCATGGTCTCATCACCAATATCGGAAAAGCTCACCTTGAAGGATTTGGAAACTTTGAAGGAGTAATCCAAACCAAAACCGAACTATACCGGTATATCAGCGAACATCATGGAAAATTGTTTGTTCATAACAACAATGACCTCTTGATGAAACTTGCTCCATCCACACACTGTATCCAATATGGAACCGCCCCTGCCGACCTGGTCATGCATGATTTCACTTCCGATCCCTTTGTAACAGTCACCGTGGATTTTCGCAACCATCCCTCCACCAGGATACAATCGCAACTCTATGGACGGTATAATGTTCCCAATATCCTGGCTGCTGCCTGTACCGGTTATTATTTCGATGTCCCTTCCGGGGATATCAAATCGGCTATTGAATCATACCAGCCCGGAAATAACCGTTCCCAAATTCATCCTACGAAAAATAATGTATTGATCCTGGATGCTTATAACGCCAATCCGACCAGCATGGAAACTGCATTGAAAACCTTTGCTGATACCAGTTACCCGAATAAAACCGTAATCCTTGGCGATATGCTCGAACTTGGCGTTGATTCGGATGATGAACACAATAAAATTCTTGAATTGCTCAACCGTTTGGCCTTTCCTCAGGTTTATCTCGTTGGGCCATCCTTCACCCGATTGAATACCCGGCGGGATAACATTTGCTTTCAGGACAGCGACCTGGCAAAATTATGGTTGGACCATCACAGAATCAATCAGGCAACGATCTTGATTAAAGGCTCCCGGGGTATCCGGCTGGAGAAACTGGTGGAATCATTCTAACTAAATTTTCACTATTTTTGTATTATCTTTTCCCTTTTTCTTCGATTATACTGAAGACTATAAGAAATTTGGCAGTTATATCAATAGATCTATATACTCTTTAAGATCAAAAACGGAGAAACAAAGGCAAATAATTTGACCCAGTACCGGATCATCGGATTAATGTCGGGAACCAGCCTTGACGGGCTTGATATCGCCTATTGTACATTTGAACACCAGCCATCTTCGTGGAAATATCATATCATCCGGGCAGAAACGATCCCATATTCCATTGAATGGGCCAAACGCCTTAGAAGCGCCGAAAAATCGTCGGCCTTTGAATTTGTTCAAACAGACATTGATTTCGGCCATTTATCCGGACAATTAACCCGACAGTTTATTGAAAAGCATCAACTGATTCCTGATTTTATTGCTTCTCACGGACATACAATTTTTCATCAACCCGAAAAAAAAATCACTTCCCAGATTGGCTGCGGAGCCGCCATTGCCGCAGAAACCGGAATTCCGGTTGTTTGTGACTTTCGCTCCATTGATGTGGCTCTTGGAGGTCAGGGAGCGCCACTTGTTCCGATCGGGGACAAGCTCCTCTTTCCCGATTTTGAATTCTGCCTGAACCTAGGCGGATTCGCCAATATATCTTTTGATGATCTCGGACAACGGATAGCCTATGATGTATGCCCTGTTAATATTGTCCTCAACGACCTTGCTGCCCGGGAAGGGTATCCCTATGACCCCGAAGGATCCCTGGCACGTAAAGGTTCTGTAAACCCTCCTCTTCTTGAAAAATTAAACAATCTGCCCTGGTATCATCTTGATCCGCCAAAATCGTTAGGCAGGGAGTGGGTTTTGGAAAACATTATTCCCTTGTTTACTTCTCCGGGGTTATCTACATTCGATCTTCTCGCTACTTTCTGTGAGCATATTGCCATTCAAATTGCTACCGTTACCGGTAAGGAAAAGCATCACCGGGTGTTAATCACAGGAGGAGGTGCCATGAATCAATTTCTGACAGAACGCATCCGGCACCACGTTATTTCTCCTATTGTTATTCCGGATACGCTTACCATTAATTTTAAAGAGGCCCTTATATTTGCCTTTCTGGGATTGCTCCGCTGGAGCAACGAGAACAATTGCCTGAAATCTGTAACCGGAGCGTCAATAGACCACTCCGGCGGTTGTATTTATCGTCCAATATGAGCTATCAAGAAACAATTGACTATTTATTTTCTCAACTACCCATGTATCACCGGGTAGGTGCTGCAGCCTACAAAGCCAACCTCGACAATACCGTTGCGCTATGCAACCTGTTAAACAATCCCCATCATTCCTTTAAAACCATTCACGTAACCGGCACCAATGGCAAAGGGTCGGTTTCACACATGCTGGCCTCCATTTTACAAACAGCTGGTTTTCGTACTGGTTTATATACCTCGCCTCACCTGAAAGATTTCAGAGAAAGGATCAGAGTAAATGGAAAGATGATTGTAAGAAGTTATGTATCGCAATTCGTCGAAAAACATCATTCGGAATTTGAAAAAATCCAGCCGTCATTTTTTGAAATGGCGGTTGGTTTAGCGTTTCAGTATTTCAAAGATCAACAAGTCGATATTGCCGTAATAGAGGTTGGATTGGGTGGCAGGCTTGATTCGACCAATGTTATTCAACCGGAAGTTTCCGTCATTACCAATGTCAGTTTTGATCACATGCAGTTTTTGGGCGATACCCTCCAAAAAATTGCCATGGAAAAAGCCGGGATCATTAAGCCCGGAGTCCCTGTGATCATCGGAGAAACCCAGGAAGAAATCAGGGATCTTTTTATCCGGCAGGCAAAACTGCTTCATTCCCCCATTTTTTTTGCTGATCAATTGTTCTCTATCTCCAAATTTGATTTACATGAAAAAATTCCAGGGCGAAGCGTACTGGATGTAAATCATAATGGAACAGTTTGTTTCAAACGATTGATATCTCCTCTGGCAGGTTTATATCAAAAGAAAAATATTGTAACCGTTCTGGCCGTCTGTGAATTGCTTAACCAATCGGGGTATGAATTATCAAACCCCATTATCCGTAAGGGAATTCAGGATGTCATCAAAAACACAAAACTGGCTGGCCGTTGGCAAGTTCTTAACCGCCATCCGCTCACCATTTGCGATACGGGGCATAATGAAGGCGGATTAACGGAAGTTCTTGCCCAGATTGCTCAAACCCCACACCGGAAACTTCATTTTGTATTCGGAGTCGTTAACGACAAATATCTGCCTCCGATTTTAACCATGCTCCCAAAAACAGCCCGGTATTATTTTTGTAAACCTGATATTCCACGGGGACTGGAGGTCAAAGAGCTGGCATCAAAAGCCCATGCAGCTGGACTTACAGGAAAATGTTATTCCAGTGTTAAAGAGGCTCTGATGGCTGCAAAAAAAGAAGCGGACAATGAAGATATGATCTATATTGGCGGAAGCACCTTTGTAGTGGCAGAAGTTATTTAGATTTCGTGACACTACTGATGTTCCTGCCAGCCGGCAAGGCAGGAATACTGGATGGGTATAAAAACGTGATCAAAGTTGGATGGTCCATGTTAGCCGCCGGAGATGAGGTGCAGCACCTGAACATCATCCCCTTCTTTTACTGTGGCAGTTTCATACTCCGGTTTGTTGATCAGCTTGCCGTTTATCTTAACAACCAGCATTTTAAACGTGAAATTTTTCACTTTCAGCAATTCCGAAACTGTAAGCAAATCCCCGCTTACCACTTCCGAAGTATTATTTAAAGTAACCTTCATTATAAACCTTGCTTAACACCATTTAATAATAATTCCATTGTCACGTTTGCCTGCATATTGGCCACTATTCCGACTCTTGGAGCCAGGGGTGGGCAATCCGGGGCAATTTCAGTAACTTCATCTCCGCAAATATAAAGATTATCCGACTGGCGTAAATGAATCGTGTCATTTTCACCCCATCCAGCCATTCCCAGCCCCACCACCAGCGGTATTGAAGGCATTTCTGTTAAAATGGTTTCAATGAACAACTGCTTTTGGTCAGCAAGGTCAAAGGCCTCAATAACCACGTCGCACCCATTGAAAATCACTGGAATATTTGCGCTTGTTAAGCGGAGATCATGAGGTTGTATCTTGATCAGCGGGTTTATCCGGGAGATGTTGTCCTGCAAGGCAAGGACTTTTTTCGTCCCGATCTGATCACGGAAAAAATATTGCCGGTTCAGGTTACCCTCGGAAATCACATCGAAATCAACAATTATCAACGTACCAATACCGACCCTGGCCAAAGCGATGGCACAATTGGAGCCAAGTCCGCCACATCCGGCAATTCCTACTGTTTTAGTCGACAACGCTTCTTTTATTTGATTAAATGTCAACTTTTTCATAATTAGGTATGGCAAGTGAAACTATTGTTGATTTTTTCGGTTATCTATACAAAGATAACACTTTTTGAATTCACGAATTCACTACTTTTGCATAACTATTGTTCATTTTCAATTCATATATTCCATTGTCAATTTCCCGACCATGATAAATAAAACACTTAAAATCAGAGATCTAACCCTTCGTGACGGTCAACAATCGCTCTTTGCAACGCGGATGAACCAGGATCAGGTAGATCGTGTACTCCCTTATTATAAGAAGTCTGGCTTTTATGCCATGGAAGTTTGGGGGGGTGCTGTACCTGATTCCATTATGCGTTATTTGTCGGAAAATCCATGGACGCGTTTGGAAACAATAAAAGAAGCCGTTGGGGAATCCCCGAAGCTTACAGCCCTTTCCCGTGGCCGTAATTTGTTTGGATATAATCCATATCCGGAAGAAGTCATTGAAGGGTTCTGTCGTTTAGCCGTCAAATCCGGGATCGGAATCATGCGGATATTCGATGCGTTGAATGATGTGGACAACATGAAATCCACCATAAAATATGTGAAACAAAACGGGGGCATTGCCGATTGTGCTATTAGTTACACGGTGGATCCCAAATTTTCGACCCGTCAGAAATTCCGTTCCTGGGTCCATTTCAAAGCTCTTCCTCACGACATCTTCACCATCGATTATTTTGTCGAAAAAGCCCGTCAAATGGAAGCCCTGGGCGCTGACATGATTTCCATCAAGGATATGGCCGGACTGATTACCCCGGTAAAGGCCGGCCAACTGATCCGCCGGCTCAAAGAAGAGGTCCGTGTTCCTATTGATTTTCACACCCATGATACACCCGGGTTTGGCCTTGCCTCTGTCCTTTCGGCCATTGTCAACGGGGTCGATATTGTAGATACCAACATTTGGAATTTCGCCGGAGGTCCGGCGGCACCAGCCTACGAACTAATCCATATTTTCTGCGAAAAGTTGGGAATCGATACCGGCGTGAACCTTGATGCAGTCACAGCCATTAACAAGGAGCTGAAAACAATCCGGGAAGAACTTTCGGATTTCGATACCTGTAAAGTTTTTCCAAACGAATTTGATTTCACCAAGAATAAACTTCCAAAAGAGGTCAACAAGCTTTTTGTCAAAGCCATTTATATGGCCAAACACGATCGGGAAGAAGAACTCCTTAGCGCTTGCCTGGAAATTGAAAAATATTTCAATTTTCCTGAACCGGATGAAATGGTTCGCCGTGCAGAAATTCCCGGAGGAATGTACACCAATATGCTGGCTCAGCTCAAACAACTTAAACTCGATCATCTTCTTCCTCGGGTACTCGAACTCGTACCGCTGGTCCGAATAAAATCAGGATGCCCCCCCTTGGTTACCCCTACCAGTCAGATTGTGGGCGTTCAAGCCGTTAATTGTGTGATTGATGAAAACAAAGACCAACCTTTCTTTACCACTAAATCGATCCAATTCGTCAACCTGGTAAAGGGAATTTACGGACATACTCCCATCCCGGTTGATCCTGATTTCCGGGAACAACTAACCGGCGTTAGAGAAGAAACTCCTTATGATACTAAAAACTACAAGAAACAGGAGAATACCATATTCGAAGAGTATGGCGATATGAAATTAGCCGAAAATGAAAAGGATGAACTTCTCCTTGAGCTCTTCCCTACCGTAGCACGCGATTTCCTGCAAAATATAGTAGAAGAAAAATATACTGAAAATATTCACGCCATCGAAGAGGAAAAACGAAGGAAAGCTCGGGAAGCTCGGGAAGCGTATGAACGCCTTACCCCTCAGGAAAAACGGGACCGGCTGATGCAGGGACTGTATAGCTGGACCGACCTCTCGTTTCCTGAGGAGGAAAACCTGGGGAGATCATGATTCTTTTCCGATATGCAAAAATAAACATATCGAACTTTTTGATTTACTTGTTATTAGATTGATTTTATTTGATATTTTTGTTCTCCGAGAAACAAAAATGCTTTTGATATGACATTCGAAGATTTTAAAAAGACACATGCGCTGCTAACACAGTACAGTTATACCTGGGCCCCAATTGATAAGGGTTATAACAACCGTACGATCCACATCAATGTTGGAGATCGCTCCATCCGCGAAAAACCCGTTTCCCAGCAAATGAAAGAGAAATTCATTGGTGGCAAAGGGTTTGATCTCCGGCTATTATGGGATGCCACCAATCCCAAAACACAGTGGAACGACCCCGACAATGAGATTGTTATTTCGGGTGGCCCTTGTTGTGGCATTACCCAATATTCCGGTTCCGGAAAAGCCATCTGTTGTACCATCAGTCCGGAAACCGATATCGTAGTGGATTCAAATGTCGGCGGTTTTTTTGGCCCTTTCCTGAAATTCTGCGGATTCGATGCCATTGAGCTACAGGGGAAATCAGACCGTGACGTTATGGTGCTGTTTGACGAAGAGCGCTCGGTGATTGAAATTTATGAAGCCGCCGACCTGCCCTCCGATAGTCACATTCTTGCTGAAGTATTGCATGACATGATTGCCAATCCGGGCAATGAAAAGGACAAGTATAATGTTGCCGTTGTGTCGGCAGGCACTGCCGCCGAACACTCCCTGATCGGAATGCTTAATTTTTCGTTTTATGATATCAAACGAAAAAAAATCCGGCTGAAACAAGCCGGCCGCGGAGGTATCGGAACTGTACTGCGCGATAAAAAGATCAAAGCCGTTGTAGCCCATGTAAAAACGATCGGAGGAAACCGGAACAATGTGGTGAACCTCGAAGCAATCCAGGAACGGGGCCGCCGTTTCAATAAGGAAATGCGGGAATTGGATGACAAACAATGCGAAATGCGTTCGAAAGGAACTGCCCACCTTACCCACATTATGAATGACTATGACCTGCTACCGGTCAAAAATTTCAAGTTTGGAAGTCACCCGGATGCATATAAAATCCGGGGAGATGTCTGGAAATCTTTTTTCACACAGAATGTTCCTGACGGATGCTGGGTTGGTTGCAATATGGCTTGCGCCAAGGGAGTCGATAATTACGAACTCCGCACAGGCCCTTACAAAGGAGATAAAGTGATTGTAGATGGTCCGGAATATGAAACCACCTCCTCCCTCGGATCCGTCGCCGGAATCTTCAATCCCGATTATACCATCGAAGCCAATTTTTATTGTGATACCTATGGCATTTGTACCATTAGCTGGGGAACCATCCTCGGTTTTATTATGGAGTGCTATGAAAACGGCATATTGAATGAAGAACGTACCGGAGGTTTGAAACTCAACTTTGGGAACTCCGATGCTGCCATGGAACTCCTTCACCGGGTTTCACGCGGAGAAGGGTTCGGATTGATTGCAGGACAAGGGATCCGGAAAATGAAAGCGTTGTTTGCCAAGAATGGATGGGGTGATGCTGCCTTTATGCAAGATATTGGAATGGAAAATAAAGGACTTGAATATTCCCAATACGTTTCAAAAGAATCACTCGCCCAGCAAGGCGGATATGCCATGACCAACAAAGGCCCGCAACACGATGAAGCCTGGCTGATCTTCATGGATATGGTCAACAACCAAATCCCCACTTTTGATAAAAAAGCTGAAGCGCTCCATTACTTTCCGATGTTCCGTACCTGGTTTGGATTGGCTGGCTTCTGTAAGCTGCCTTGGAATGATGTGGAACCAGAGGACAATGCAAAAACCTCAGAACCTGCTAAAGTCCCCGAACATGTCGACAACTACGTAACCATCTTCAATGCCGTAACCGGAGCCAACATCGATAAAGCTGAAATCATCCGCCAGTCGGAACGGGTCTATAACTTTCAGCGTATTTTCAGCATCCGTCGCGGATATGGCCTTAGAAAAAACGATGCTCAACCTTATCGGGCCTGCGGCCCTGTGACCAAAGAAGAATACGAATCGCGCGCCGAACGTTACGATAAACAATTGTTGGAACAGATCAACTTTGACCCTGCCGGAAAAACAACAGAAGAGAAAATGAAAGTACTACGCGCCTATCGCGAAAACCGTTATGAACAACTTCTCGACGCTGTGTATGAACGCAGGGGCTGGAACAAAAACGGAGTCCCAAAAATCGAACACCTCAAAAAACTCGGAATGGACCTCCCTGAACTGCTGGAGGTGATTACACCACTTCAATAGAAACATCAATATTTCCTTCCTTATCAGGTAAGTAACTTGTCCTGAAATTTTTGACATTTTAGGAGTTGTAAATTGATGCATATCGCTAAATAGACTATTTTTGTTTGGCAATTATCGTGCATGGAAATGAAATTTACAATGAAAAAATCTCTTATCCTTATTTGTTTACTTGTTTCTATCTCTATGGGATTACTGGCACAGACTGGCATTTCCGGCGATCTGATCATCTTTCATGCCGGAAGCCTTTCAGTTCCTATGAAAGAATTGGCAAAGGAGTTCAAAAAGCTACATCCTAAGGTTAATATTTTGTTGGAGTCGGCCGGAAGTGTTGAGTCAGCACGGAAAATCACAGATCTGAAAAAGCCCTGCGATATCATGGCTTCTGCCGATTATAAGGTGATTGACAAAATGCTAATTCCACAATACAGCGACTGGAACATCAAGTTTGTATCCAATGAAATGTGTATTGTTTATAGTGAAAAATCTAGATATGCCAATCAGATCAATAATAAAAACTGGTTTAATATACTCTTAAAAGATGATGTTGCCTTTGGGCGTGCCGATCCGAATTCCGACCCGTGTGGCTACCGTTCGGTAATGACCATGCAATTGGCAGAGAAATATTATAAACAACCCAACCTGGTCAACCGGTTAACCAACAAGGATAACAATTATATACGCCCGAAAGAGGTCGACCAGTTGGCATTGCTTGAATCACAATCGGTCGATTATGTCTTCCTTTATAAATCAGTAGCCATTCAACATCATCTTAAATTTCTCATCCTCCCCGATGAGATCAATCTGAAACTTCCGAAATTCACTGCACTTTACAATACTGCCATCGTTCCAATCAATGGGAAAGAACCAGGACAAAAGGAATTGATGAAAGGCGAACCAATGATTTATGGAGTGACCTTACTTAAAACAGCTCCAAACAAACCGGCAGCTCTCGCTTTCCTAACCTTCATGCTTTCGAAAGATAACGGGATGAAAATCCTTGAAAAAGATGGTCAGCCCTCGGTAATTCCTCAGCAAAACCCAAATTACGAGAAGATCCCTGCCGAATTAAAACCTTTTGTTAAAAAATAACTGACCAAAATAAATTATTATGAAGACTCATTTTTACCCTCTTACTTTCTTGGTTGTTCTGTTACTTCTGTCCTTCGGATGTAAAAAGGATGAAAACCCCTCTCCCCCATCAATCTCGCTGCTTACAGGTACGGCATACACACCCGACAAATCGGTTATTCTGGTGGGAGGACGGATCTACTTTGGCATTCAGGCTTCGGATCCCTCGGCAAACATCACCAACCTGGTGATTAAAAAGATCATGCCCAATGGAACTGTCAAAGTGGTACTTGATTCGGGACTGAACTCAAGCGGATTCTCCGTAAATGAAACATTTTTTCAAAGTGTGGAAGAAGAAGCCAGGTGGACTTTTCAGGTAATGGATCGCAACCGTCAGTTTGCAACCACCTCCCTTACCCTCTTCAAAGATCCAAACTCTACCTGGGGCGGCATCTTTGAATACCCAAACCTGATCATGGGATATCAAAACAATACCCAATATGGACAATTCTGTTGCCCTGCTACCGGTAAAATTTACAATGTTGATTCCGCTAACCTCTATCCTGAACTAATTGATATCGTTACCTATTTTTATGTTGACGATAATATCCCCTCCCCTACTTTTTCCTCCCCGGGAGAACTCGGCGGCGGAATCACCGAATATTATCCATCCATCGACTCATGGGCCACAAAACATTATACCAAATGGGATGTTAGCGTAGATACGGATCCTGTTCCGATTTCTGCCTACAACGCCTGTCACAACGATAGTTTACTAATACTGGCTTACGACGACGTTTGGGGAAAGCGTAAATTCAAATGGGCTGATCCCGGAGATATCCTTCCATTTATGACAGCCGGTGGAAAAAAAGGATTGATCCGCGTAATTTCAGCAGATCATGATGCAGCCGGAAAAATTACTTTTTCAATGAAAATTCAACAATAAAACCAATTTAAATTTAACCTAAAATCAAGTAACTATGAAAAAATGTTTACTCGCAGTCTTTGCACTCCTTGTATTTGGAGTAGTTTCCGCCCAGGATACCGTCACCGGATGGACTTTCCCTGTTAACTCCGGAGCAGATAGCCTGAATGCCGATCTGGGAACAGACCAGAATAAATCTTACGACATCCGTTTCCAATGGGTTCTCACTCCCACCATCGATTCAACATTGAACACCATCATCTTCGTTGACGGCGCAACAAATTATGCAGCTGCAACCGCAGGATGGGACAACGGCGCTGATGCAAAATTTTGGTCTGCCAAGTTTAAAGCATCGGGATACACCAACTTCAAGGTGTCTTCAAAACAAAAAAGCGATTCAACCCTGGCAGGGCCCCGTGATTTTAAATTACAATGGAGACTCAGTACTACGTCTTATGAAGATGTGCCAAACAGCAATGTAACCCTGGCTGCCGACTGGACCACCGGTGTTGTTACCGAGCTCCCGGTTCCCATTACCAATCAAGGAACCGGTTCTATTTTCATTCGCTGGATCATGAGTTCGAATACCGATGTAAAAGGAGGAATTGTAGCTGCCACTGGAATTTCAGCGATCGACGACATTATCGTTACCGCTACTGCTCCTTCCGGACAAAATGAAATGGTTTATTCCAACCGGTTACAAATCTATCCGAATCCAAATAAAGGTAATTTCACCTTGCAATCGACAGAACCTTTAACTTCTCTTTCGGTATTCGATGCCAGTGGAAAAATGGTTTATAACCAGAAAACTTCAGGCACAACAAACCAAGCCATCGCCCTTCCAAATGCCAAACCAGGGATCTATTTCCTGAAAGTGATGTTTATGGATGATGAAAAAGTGTATTCAACCAGGATCATTGTTGAATAATTTTTCACTACCGGGAAAGAGAACCATCTGTTTAATGTTGGTTCTCTTTCCTTTTTCATGGCTGTATGCAGGAGGGGAAATCCATGGAAAAGTAACAGATTCTATAATGCACCGGCCTTTGGCTGGAGCTCATATCATCATTCGGGATTCAGGAAAGGGTGTTTATTCCAATTCCGATGGATCTTATTTTCTGACCAACCTGCCTGAAGGGAAGGTTAAACTTACGATCTCTTTTGTTGGGTATTATCAGGAATCACGCACCGTATTCGTTAAAACCGGCCATCAACAGATCCTCAATGTGTTTATGGTCCCGAAAATCGAGGAGGCAGCAGAGGTGGAGATCTCCGATCACCGCCCGGGCCGGGGATCACAGGAAGTACCAGTAAGGATGGAGGTCATTACCTCCGGGAATATCTTTAATACACCAGGACAAAACATCACCTCAGTACTTGATTATATCCCGGGGGTAAATCTTTCAACCACCATGGGAATCTTTTCGAACAACACGGTGGTTTCTATGCGGGGCCTCAGTGGAACTGACCAGGGCCGAACCTTGGTGCTGCTCGATGATGTCCCCCTGAACAAAGCCGACCAGGGATCTGTTAACTGGAACCTCATCAACCGCGACAATGTAGATCGGATCGAAGTAACCAAAGGACCCGGCAATGCAAAGTACGGAAGCAGCGCCATGGGAGGCGTGATCAACATCATCACCAAACGCCCAACCAGAATTATCTCCGGTACCGCCACACTTGATTACGGAACCTTCAACACGGCAGGATTCCGCTATCAAATTGCCGGAAAACCAACCCATCTCGAAGAACAAAAAGGATTTTCATACGCCCTCAACGGATTTTACCGACGCAGCGACGGATACAATGCTGAGATCCCTGAATATCTCGAAAAATACGACACCTTTTATGTTAACAATTACTTACGTGAAGCCAACCTCGGATTAAAAGCCGGTTATCAATTCGACCCTTTGAACCAAGTCGAGGTCAGCGCCAATTTTTTCAACGACAAACGGGGAAGAGGAGTTGAAATTTATGAAGTGGATGGTGCCTATGAACGGCATAAAACCTGGCAAGCTTCCGTGAGATATCGCGGGGGAGCCGGTAAGGTACGCTGGAACTTGCTTGCCTATACTCAAAATGAACACTTCGAACGTTTAAACGAGGCTATGAAAGAGGCTGAGTATAGCCTCTATCTGGTCAAATCCAACCGCATCGACCAGGGAGCCCAACTCCATGTGCTGATTCCTGCCGGCAAACACCATCTCTTCACAACCGGATTTGATTATCAGGGAGGAAGCGTAGATGGCAACGATATCTACTATACCTCCACCGACTTGATTAACAACAAAGGGAAGATGAATACTTTTGCCCTTTTCCTTCAAGATGAGATGAAGTTTTTTGATGAACGACTTCAGATCAACCCCGGAATCCGCCTTAATATTGCCTTATTCCATGATGGTAGTTTTAACATCGACAATCCCTCCTATGCCATCCAGTATTTGGTCGATTATCAGGATAGCCTCTTCCCCCATAAGGAATGGCTACAAGTTGATCCCAAGTTATCAATCCAATATCGCTTTTCTCCTCAATCAAGGGTTTATGTAACCGTAGCCCAGGGATTCCGCGCTCCTAACCTGGATGATCTCTGCCGAAGCGGTAAAATCACCAATGGCTTTAAAGTGGCAAACCCTGGATTAAAACCCGAAATCCTCGATAATTTCGAGACGGGATTTGATCTTGTACTTTTTAAAAAACTACATCTCGCACCCAGCATTTATTATTCCATCGGAAGAGACTTTATGTATAATGTCAGTACCGGCGATTCGGTTAATATGGGCTATAAACGCGCTCCCGTATTCATGAAGCAGAATATCAGCAAAGTGGAGATACTCGGATGCGAAGTGGAAATAGATATCAATCCATTCGATTGGCTTAGTCTCACAGCAAATTATACTTATAATCATTCTGTGATCAGCCATTTTGTTCCATACGATTCAACCGTTGACAAAGATTTGAACGGAAAATTCCTGACTGATGTCCCTACACACAAGGCTACAGCCGGAGCTACTTTTACAAACAAAATTTTGAATGTTAATGTTTTATGGAAATACATCGGATCAAGATGGATCAACGATGAAAATGAAGTAGATCCTTATCTGTTGGTTGCAAAATATCCAGCGTACAGTACCTTTGGTCTGCGTATCTGGCACACCTTTTTCAAACATCTCACTGCAGCCGTGAACATCGACAATGTTTTTGATGAAATTTATATCGACGATCGGCTCCAGAGAAGCCCTGGAAGAATGATCACCGGAGAAATCACAATAAAATTTTGAAAATCTAATTAACAACAACAAACCATGAAAAAAATCACTCCCTTTTTAGTATTCATGTTACTTTTACAAACACTCTTTGGACAACAAAAACAAAAAACAGTGAACACAACCACCCTTCCTGAAATTGAACCGAGGATCATTCCAGACAAATCAGATAAGAACAACAACTTTTATGATAACGAAGAAAGCTATGCACTTCCGGTAAAAGATCTGTACATAGAAGGTGAAATTGAAAATCCCGGAAAAGTAGACTTCTCTAAGCTGCCAAAGCACACCGTCATCGTTAAGGAAACGCTGTTATCCGGAGATACTTCAAACCGGTTTGTGGGAGCCTATCGCTATGATGGATATTCATTGTTCGATATTTTATGCAACCGTGTATTAAAGAAAAAGAATGTTACCGAATTCCGCCCGATCATCGACTTATATGTAGTGATCGAAAATGAAAAAGGTGAAAAAGTAGTGATGAGCTGGGGAGAAATCTACTATCCCAATTTCCTTCACAATTCCATCATTGCTACCACCGTGATGCGTATTGTCCCCAGTAAAACCAAAGATCTCTGGCCGTTGCCGACCCAAAGCAAACTTATCCTGGCCAACGACCTGATTACCGAACGCAACATCTCCAGCCCGGTAAAAATTACCGTTTGTTCTTACTCACGCGCCTATAAAGTGGTAAAGGATATGTCGCCGCTGTTCTCTGAAGAGGTGAAGGTTATAAATGGGGAAAAATCACTCGAAGCGATGACAGTGATCCCTGCCGGACTTCAAAAAGAGACCCTTCACACAGTATTTTATGGCAAAGGGCGCGGGATTCACAGCACCCAACCTTTTACAGGTGTTTATCTGAAAAATTATCTTGCATCCAAAATAAAAGTTGACCGGAACAGCCTTCAAAAAGGGTTGGTCATCCTTGCTGGAATCGACGGATACCGCTCGGTTTATACGCTGAGTGAGATCATGAACCGGAATGACCAGGCAGAAATTCTCATCGTTCCCTGTCCGGAAGATCAGAATGGTGGAAAATTCAGAATTTTCCCTTCCTGCGATTTCTTCTCCGATCGCGCTGTGAAGGGTCTTTCGGAAATCAGGATAGAAATGAAATAACGAAATAGAGAAATTTTGAAACGTCTACCAACCATACAACTTATTTTTATTCTTCTAGGAGGGTTGGTATTGCTGTTCATTGTGGCACCATTGCTTGGGATGGCTTTGAAAACCACACCACATCAGATCTTTGAAACAGCCGGGGAAGAGGAAGTCCGCCAGAGTATCTGGCTCACAATTGTGACTTCATTTTCCGGAACGGTGTTCTTTTCTGTGGCAGCTATTCCGTTAGCCTATCTGTTGGCAAGGAAAAATTTTCCCTTGAAAAAGTTAGTTTCCGGTATCATCGACCTGCCCGTAGTGATCCCGCACTCCGCTGCCGGAATTGCATTGCTGGGATTTGTATCGCGCGATTCCGCCCTTGGGCAAATGGGATCGCTGGTAGGACTGAATTTTGTAGGACATCCGGCCGGAATTTCCATTGCCATGGCTTTTGTCAGCATCCCCTATCTGATCAATGCTGCACGCGATGGCTTTGCCGGAGTACCTGAACGATTGGAAAAAGCTGCCCTTACCTTAGGAGCATCGCCCCTTCGGGTTTTTTTTACCATTACCCTCCCATTGGCCTGGCGAAACATCGTTTCTGGCCTCATCATGATGTTTGCCCGTGGAATGAGTGAATTCGGAGCTGTTATTGTGGTTGCTTATCACCCCATGATTACTCCGGTTTTGATTTATGAACGGTTTGGAGCTTTCGGATTAAAATATGCACGACCTGTTTCCGTCCTTTTCATCGCGATCTCACTGGTTCTGTTCATTACTTTACGATGGCTGGCGAAAGAAAAGGAAGAAAAATAGCCAAATGGTGAAATTGATTTTGGAGAAATGTTAGAAATAAAAGATATTTCGAAAAAGTTTCCGGATTTTGAGTTGAATGGAATTTCATTCCGCGTTGCGAAGGGAGATTATTTTATTCTGCTTGGAGAGTCGGGGGCCGGAAAATCAATGATCCTGGAAACAATTGCCGGGCTGGTCCGTCCCGATTCAGGAGAAATCTGGTTGGACGGAAAAGAGATAAGCCATACAAAGATCCAGGAGCGGAAAATCGGACTGGTGTTTCAGGATCATGCAGTTTTTCCCCACTTAACCGTGATGGAAAATATAGCTTTTGCCTTGCATGCTCAAGGATTATCCCGAGAAGAAAAGCGCCTCAGAGTGAAGGAAATCGCCCGGTTGTTGGGCATTTCCGGATTGCTCCACCGCAGTCCGACAAGTCTTTCCGGAGGCGAGTTGCAACGGGTAGCGCTGGGCCGCACTTTAATTCAGAAGCCAAGGGTTCTTTTGTTAGATGAACCGCTTGCTTCACTCGATATCCAGCTGAAGCGTGATTTACGAAGACTCCTCCGTTCCATTCACCAGGAAGGACAAACCATCATTCATGTAACCCACGATTATGAAGAAGCCCTCGCTCTGGGTACAAATATTGCCGTAATCCATAAAGGACAGGTCATTCAGACAGGGACACCGGAAGCAGTGTTTACCCATCCGAAGTCAGAATTTGTCGCCCATTTCGTTGGGGTTAAAAACTTTTTCAGCGTTCATCTTGAAATCAGAGATCAAATTACTTTCGCTATAACAAACAACAATATACCCATTCGTATCGTTTCCGAATCAATCAATGAAGATGCTTTTATTCTGATTCGGGGTGAAGATATCCTGGTTTCGAATACACCGGTAGAAACCAGCGCCACCAATAACTTCCCAGGAAAAATAGTCGAAATTGTTCCCGGGGTACAGGGGGTGAATTTAACCGTGAACATTGGAATTGAAATGCATGCCCTCATAACCCGCGAATCGGTGGAAAAATTAAATTTGAAGGCCGGTGGAAAATGCTGGATTCATTTCAAAGCAAC
The DNA here is from genome assembly GCA_023231005.1 of Bacteroidales bacterium. Lineage (GTDB taxonomy): Bacteria > Bacteroidota > Bacteroidia > Bacteroidales > FEN-979 > CAIVAT01. Next base: position 38,737 of record JALNWG010000018.1, read on the forward strand.
AGCGGTAAAAATGATAGCGAAATAGCGGAATTTTTATGATAAAATTTGAAGAAGCCTTAAATATTGTATTAAAGGAAGCTGTCACGTTAGGAACCGAGCGTGTTGAACTGATCAAATCAACCGGAAGGGTTCTGGCAGAGGATATTTTTTCGGACCTCGATATGCCTCCTTTTGACAAATCGGCAATGGATGGATATGCCTGCCGGGCGAAAGATTTACAATCCAATTTAGTCGAAGGAGTCGTTCCTATAACCCTGCAGATGATAGAAACCATCCCGGCTGGTAAAATTCCCGAAAAGACGATCAATGCTGGTCAGTGCTCAAAAATCATGACCGGGGCCATGCTTCCGGAAGGGGCTGATCACGTGGTGATGGTCGAGGACACAGAACCAGTTGACGAACAACATATCCGGATCACCAATGCCCTTAAAGGCCCGAATATCTGCCGGAAGGCCGAAGATATAAAAAATGGGGATCTGGTTATCAGAAAAGGAGAAATCCTTACCCCTGCACACATCGCTGTATTGGCGGCCGTGGGTGCAGTAAATCCCCGGGTAACAACCCTTCCCAGGGTGGGGATCATTTCTACCGGAGATGAATTGGTGGAACCAGATTTTAAACCGCAACGATCCCAGATCCGAAACTCCAACGCCTGGCAAATTATGGCTCAGGCTTTTCAGGTCCCGGTAAATCCATACTACCTCGGCATCGCCAACGATAATGCAATGTCCCTTAGGGAAATAATCGAAAAAGCGCTGGAAGAAAGTGATGTGGTATTGCTAACCGGCGGCGTGTCGATGGGTGATTTCGATTATGTACCGGAAATCCTGAATCAAGCAGGTGTGAATATCCTTTTTAAAAGTATCGCCATTCAACCCGGAAAACCCACCCTCTTTGGCCGTAAAAAAAATCAGTTTCTCTTTGGACTCCCCGGAAACCCGGTCTCCTCTTTTGTTCTTTTCGAAATGCTCGTAAAACCATTCCTGCTGCGACTCATGGGAAGTACCGCCATCCCACCAACGTTGGAAATGACCATGGGCCTTGATTTTTCAAAAAAAAATTCGGTCAGAAAATTCATGATGCCGGTAATCATCAAAGGAGGACAAGTGTTTCCCATCGAATATCACGGATCGGCACACATCAATGCATACACTTCAGCCAACGGAATTCTGATAATGGAGATCGGAACCACAGAAATCAAAAAAGGGGAAAAAGTTCATGTACGACCACTTTAACCGAAAGATTGACTACCTCCGGGTTTCAGTTACCGACCGGTGCAACCTTCGATGTACATATTGTATGCCCGCCTCCGGAGTTAAGCTCCTGTCGCACCACGACATTCTTTCTTTTGAAGAAATCCTGGAGGTAATCCAGAAATCGGTCGACCTGGGGATCACCAAAATCCGACTTACCGGAGGGGAACCCCTGGTCCGTAAGGGAATATTGTCGCTGGTGGAAAACATTGCAAAAACAAAAGGAATCCTCGACCTTGGATTAACAACCAATGGAATATTGCTTTCCGATTTTGCCCCGGACCTTGCCAAAGCAGGCCTTCGGCGGATCAATATCAGTCTGGATACCCTGGATCCTGAAAAATTTAAACTTCTTACCCGCGGAGGGGAACTTCACAAAGTGTTGGAAGGAATTGAATCAGCGAAAATTTCCGGCCTCTCCCCAATCAAAATTAATTGTGTCGTCCGCCAGTCTTCAGATGAACCCGATGCCCAGGCAGTCAGGGAATTTTGCCGTATCCATGGACTGGAAGCGCGGTTTATTCATGAAATGAGCCTGGCAGATGGACGTTTTACCATCGTAGAAAACGGTCATGGCGGCGATTGCAGGCATTGTAACCGGTTGCGGTTAACCGCCAACGGGATGATCCGCCCATGCCTGTTCAACGACATGGAATTCAGCATCCGGAAACTTGGCATCAAACAAGCCCTTGAAAATGCAATTTCACAAAAACCCAATCAGGGAACCATCGCTATGTCGGGACAATTTCATAATATTGGAGGATAAATAGATTTGCGATTTCAAATTTTACTTTATTCTTTGTAAAAAAAATCGAAATTTTTAATTTTTAATTTTTAATTTTTAATTCCTAATTCTTAATTCCTAATTCCTAATTCTAAATCATGTCCAAATTATCCCACGTTAGTGATTCCGGTAAAGCCAATATGGTAGATGTTGGGGCTAAGTCCGTACAATTACGAACTGCCAGAGCCTGTGGAATGATCCGGATGAATCCGGAAACCGTGGCTTTGATCCGCGAAAATAAAATGAAAAAGGGCGACGTTCTAACGGTTGCCGAGATTGCCGGAATCCAGGGGGGCAAACGAACCAGCGATTTGATTCCACTCTGTCATCCCCTGCTGATCACAAAAATGGAGGTACATGCTTCCCTTTGTGAAACCGGTGTAAAGATAGAAAGCATTGCCCGTTGCATCGGTCAAACCGGCATCGAAATGGAAGCGCTCACGGCTGTTTCCATTGCGCTGCTCACCATTTACGATATGTGTAAAGCGGCGGATAAGGCAATGTTGATAGAAGGAATACAATTGGTGGAAAAGACAAAAGAAGATCTTTGAAAAGAGATAACATAACACTCAATTTCTATAACAAAAAACAATGCAAGAGATTCAGGTTATTTCGGTCAATATTTCGGAGAAAAAGAGAACGGCTAAGCGTCCGGTTAATCAGATAGAAATTACCCACAACGGCATTTTGGGGGATGCCCATGCAGGCCCCTGGAACCGGCAGGTAAGTTTATTAGGAATGGAAAGCATCCGGAAATTTGAAAAGGAGGCCGGCAGGAGAATCCAACCAGGTGAATTTGCCGAAAACATCACCACAAACGGAGTTGAGTTGTGGAAATTACATCCCTTAGATCGATTCACCGCCGGGGACCTTGAACTTGAAGTAACCCAGATTGGGAAAGAGTGCCATGGAGCCTCATGTGCCATTTTCAAAGAAGTAGGAAATTGCGTGATGCCCAAAGAGGGGATCTTTTGCAGGGTCTTGAGCCCGGGAACAGTAAAGTCGGGGATGAACCTGGAATTACATCCGAAAATATACCGGGTAATGATCATCACACTCAGCGACCGTGCCAGTTCCGGAGAATACGAAGACAAATCCGGCCCACGGATAAAAGAACTTCTGGAGACCCAATTGACAATTGAGAATTGTCAATTCTCAATTGTCAATTCTCTCATTCCCGATGATCCTCATAAATTGGGGGACCTGCTCCATAAAGCGAAAGAGGAGTTGACCGATATTGTGATCACTACCGGAGGAACCGGGATCGGTCCCCGTGATTTCACCCCGGAGGTTGTAAAACCCTTGCTCGATAAAGAAATACCCGGAATTATGGAAGCAATCCGGATGAAATACGGACAGGAAAAAACCGCTGCATTAGTCAGCCGCTCTGTAGCAGGAATTATGGGAAAATCCCTCCTGTTTACTTTACCAGGAAGTGTAAATGCAGTGAACGAATATATGGTTGAAATTTTCCGGTCGCTGAAACATCTAACCTATATGCTCCACGGATTAGATATACATTAAAAAATCAGCAATGAAATTTTTAATTTTTAATTTTTAATTCTTAATTCCTAATTCCTAACTCTATCAGTACCCCGGGCGGGACTTGAACCCGCACGACCGCAATGGTCACAGGATTTTAAGTCCTGCGTGTCTACCAGTTCCACCACCAGGGCAGCTTCTGATTAAAAAACCCTCGGGTAGAAGAGGGTTTCCTTTGAGCGAAAGACGGGATTCGGACCCGCGACCCCGACCTTGGCAAGGTCGTGCTCTACCAGCTGAGCTACTTTCGCAGTTAAAATTTGAGGTGCAAAGGTAAAACAATTTTCAATTCTCCTACTTTTTTTGAAGCAATTTTTTAATCTCATTTAATTTCATCAACGCCTCAACCGGGGTCAGGGTATTTATCTCCGTATTTAAAATATCTTCTTTGATCTGCTGCAGCAATGGATCATCAAGCTGGATGAAACTCAGTTGATATCCACCATCCGCTTTCCCCTTTCCAATCCCCTCTGTTTCATGCGACGCTTCCAACTGACTAAGGATCTCCTTTGCCCGTTCCAGAACAGAAGAGGGCATACCGGCTATTTTAGCTACATGGATGCCAAAGCTGTGTTCGCTTCCACCAGGAAGAAGTTTCCTTAAAAAAATGACTTTGTTCTGAATTTCCCTGACGGAAATATGATAATTTTTGATTCGTGGCAAGCGGGTTGCCATCTCATTGAGTTCATGATAGTGAGTGGCAAAGAGTACCTTGGGCCGGAACAACGGATGCTGATGCAGAAACTCCGCTATCGCCCAGGCAATGCTGATGCCATCGTAGGTACTGGTTCCGCGTCCGATCTCATCGAGCAGAATCAGGCTACGGCTGGAAACATTATTCAGAATGCTCGCCGTTTCGTTCATCTCCACCATGAAAGTAGATTCACCGGAAGAGATGTTATCGGAAGCCCCTACCCGCGTAAATATCTTGTCGGTAATTCCGAGCGTGGCCGATTCGGCTGGAATAAAGCTCCCCATCTGGGCCATCAATACAATCAGAGCCGTTTGTCGCAACAAAGCCGACTTCCCCGACATGTTCGGCCCGGTCAACATGATGATCTGCTGATTGGTATCGTCAAGATGAACATCATTGGCAATATACGATTCCCCCGGCTTCATCTGTTGCTCTATTACCGGATGACGACCATTGCGGATATCAATCACATACGTTTCATTCAGAACTGGCCGTACATAATTGAATTTTACGGCATTAATGGAAAAAGCAACCAGCACATCCAGTCGCGCTATCATCGTGGCATCGAGTTGTATCGGAACAATAAAATCTGCTAAAAAGAGGATCAGATCATTATATATCTTCATTTCGATCTCCTGGATCTTCTCTTCCGCATGAAGGATCTTTTCTTCATAAGCCTTCAGTTCCTCCGTGATATACCGTTCGGCATTGACTAAGGTTTGTTTGCGGTTCCATTCGGGAGGAACCTTATCTTTATGAGCATTGGTCACCTCAAGGTAATAACCAAAAACATTGGTATAGCCTATTTTCAGTGAACTGATCCCGGTCCGTTCCATCTCCCGCTGCTGGATCTGAACAAGGTAATCCTTCCCCGAAAAAGCAATTTTCCGTAAATCGTCCAATTCCGGATCAACACCATCGCGGATAATATTTCCTTTGATGGCCAATGCCGGGGGATCGGGCTGTATTTCATGATCGATGCGTTCACGAACCAGCTTGCAGATGTTCAATTGCTCGCCGATTTTCACAAGTCCCTCATTACCTGATGTTCCGCAGATACCTTTCACGGCTTCGATGGCATCAAGGGCCTTTTTCAGATAGATCATTTCCCGGGGATTGACCCTGGCCACAGCCACTTTTGAAATGAGCCGTTCAAGGTCGCCGATCTGGTGAAATTGATGACACAGCAGTTCGGTAGTTTCCGGGTGAAGCTTGAAATATTCAACTGCATCCAGTCGCTCTTCGATGGGCTTACGGTTTTTCAGCGGGAGGATAATCCAGCGTCGCAGTTGCCTCGATCCCATTGGAGAAATCGTCTGGTCCAACACCTCCATCAACGTTTTTGCATTATCGTTTACGGAGTTCAGCAGTTCCAGATTCCGGATGGTAAACCGGTCCAGCCAAACATAGTTATCTTCTTCAATCCGGCTGAGTTTGCAGATATGCCGAACCTTGTCGTGTTGTGTTTCGGCGAGATAATGTAAGGCAGCACCCGCGGCAATCACGCCCATCTCCTGATTCTCAACCCCGAAACCCTTCAGCGAAGCGGTACCAAATTGCTTCAGTAGAAGTTCGTGCGAGAAATCAAGGGTAAAAACCCAATCTTCAAAAGTATTGATATAAAATTTATTGCCAAACAACTCTAAAAACTGCTGACGTTTATTTTTCTGAATGATCACTTCGCTGGGCCGGAAACTCTGAATCAGCTTATCAATATATTCAAGCGACCCCTGGGCCAGGTAAAATTCACCGGTCGAAATATCAAGAAAAGAGATCCCCGATATTTTATCCTGAAGATGAACTCCGGCCAAGTAATTATTCTCTTTCTGGTCAAGAATCTTGTCATGATACGAAACTCCGGGGGTGACCAGTTCTGTAACGCCGCGTTTCACAATGTTCTTTGTCAGTTTCGGATCTTCCAGTTGATCACAAATGGCAACCCGTAAACCGGCTTTCACTAATTTGGGAAGATAGAGATCAAGAGAATGATACGGGAAACCGGCTAATTCTACGAATTTTGCTGACCCGTTGGCACGTCGGGTAAGGACAATCCCCAAAATATTGGAAGCCCGAATGGCATCTTCCCCAAATGTTTCATAGAAATCACCTACCCTGAAAAGCAGTACAGCATCGGGATACTTTGCTTTTATGGCGTTGTATTGACGCATCAGCGGGGTCTCTGCTATTTCCGTTTGTTTTGCCAAAAAATACCGGAATTAAGAATTTAGAATTAACAATGAATAATTTTTCAAAGTTAAGAATGAGTTGGAATTTGTTTTGATTTTGTTGATAAGTCAGCAAAAAGTATCTTTGCACGACAAATCCAACATACTAAAATAAAATCACTTATTCACTTAACTCTTAATCACTTCCATATTGAAAAAATTGACGATGCCGGAATTGAACCGGTTGACAGTTGAAGAATATAAAGCTGCAGAGAAAACTCCGATTGTGATTGTTTTAGATAATATACGGAGCCAGCACAATATTGGTTCGGTGTTCCGGACGGCCGATGCATTTCGCTTAGAGGGGATCCTGTTGTGTGGAATAACCGCAACTCCTCCTCACCGGGAGATTCAGAAAACCGCCCTGGGAGCTACTGAATCGGTACCCTGGCAATATTTTGACAACACCATCGATGCTTGTACAAAATTAATCAATGAGGGGTATCATCTTTTAGCTGTAGAACAAGTTACTGGGAGCATTCCGCTCTATGATTTTCAACCGGCAAAAGATCAAAAACTCGCAATCATTTTTGGAAATGAGGTATCGGGAGTAAGAGAAGATGCCTTGTCGATGGCAACCGGTTGTTTGGAAATTCCCCAGTTCGGAACTAAACATTCCTTTAATATTTCAGTATCCGCAGGGATCGTGATATGGGATATTTTTTCCAAACTCAATTACCAAAAAGTAAAATGAAACAATCTGATTTACATTGGTTTTTATTTTTTTATTTAAACTAATGTAACCCTTCGGTTCTTTTTTGCGTACAATTCTAAAATTTATATTTTTACATTGTTGATAAAATGGGTAATCAATTATTTTAAAATGGTATAATAACCTTATAAATAATTTATATTTGTCAAATAAACCATTATAATTGCTCGGAAATTCAATAATTAATTATATTTGCTAATCAGTAAACATATTCAATAAACGAAAAATTAGAGGTATGAAAAACATTTATCGAATCTTACAGAAGGTCATGATTGTCATGCTTGTGGCACTCATTCCCCTGGTCTCTTTTGCACAGGATAAAGCTAAAGAACAAAAGGTAAGAAACACAGCTCCATCTCACAGTTATTGGTCGGTGGGCGCTTTTGGAGGAATTATGCAGTTTAATGGCGACCTCTCTAAAAATCTTTGGGTTAATCTTTATTCAAATAGTTTGGGTTACAATTATGGTCTCGTAGTAACCAAGCAATTTACCCGCGTTATCGGTGTTCGTGCCCGTATCGCTCATGGCATGTTACAAAGCCGGGTAGAAAACAAATTTGTGTATGATTATAACGGGAATGGACAACCAGCCTACATTTCACAATCATTCAAGTCCTATCCCTGGGAAACCGATCTTCAGTTTACAGTTAACTGGCTGAATTGGGCCTTAGGTTATAAACCGGATCGTTTCTTCTCCTCCTATGTCATTCTCGGCGTAGGTCTTGATCAAACCATCGGTCATAAAACAGACTTGCTGTTGGCTAAGGATGTTGCCTGGATTGGACAGAAAGACAATGTAGGAAACATGGGTAACACTTCCGGTCTTGCCGGCCATAACCTCGAATTTAAAGTCGGTGCCGGTCTTGGCTTCGATTTCAACATCAATAAACATTGGTCAATTCCAGTCGAATTATATTGGAGATGGCGTGATGGCGACATCGTTGATATGCAACCCGGCGGTGCCAAAGAAATTGTCAACGATATGTACAGTTCCGCAACCATCGGACTTACCTATAAATTTGCTTATAGTGGCTGCAACCTGAAAGAAATGGCAAATAATTACAACCAGGTGAAACTGGAAACCACTCCGGCTGTTCTTTCCGAAAAGGGTGATTCCGTTATGGTTACTGTTAAAGGAACCGTTCCTCCCAAGTATTTCTGCCCAACCGCTTCCATGTATTTCCAACCTGTTGTTACCTATAATGGTGGAAAATATGATCTGAAACCCATGAATATTTATGGTGAAAAACTTAGTGGCGACGGCACCATGATCAAATACAAAGAAGGTGGTACTTTTACCTATACTACGGTATTCCCGTACAAACCTGAAATGGGTGTATCGCAATTGTCTGTTGCTCCTGTTGTTTATGAAGCCAAAGAAAAAATTCTGCTGAAAAAAGACGAAATCAAGGTAAAGGCAAAATTTGTTGAACTGCCTTCACGCGATCTGGCTCCTGGTATCATCCATACCCCAACCCTTATCCAGCATGATGAAATAACACTCATCGCTGATCATGGTTATCAGAAAGAAGTATTCCAGTCAAAAACCGGTATCATCTACTTCAAAAAGAACAAATTTGATCTCGACCTTAAATATGGTATCAATAAAACTGACCTTGCCAAAGCAGGTCTCACCGACTTCGATGCCTTTGTAAAACAAGGATGGAAAATAAAAGATATCGCAATGAATGGTTGGGCTTCTCCTGAAGGCGAAGAAACCTTCAATGCCAACTTATCCGAAAATCGTTCCAAAACCGGAAATGCTTATGTCATCAGTCAGTTTCAGGCTTGGGCTAAGGAAGCCAATAAAGGCAATAAGGATAAAAAAGCTGTGAAAGCAGCTGTTGAAGCTGCCGGTAAAGATGTTAACATGGTATTGCAACATCATGGCCCGGATTGGAATGGCTTCCTGAAAGCCGTTCAAAACAGCGACCTGAAAGACAAAGACAAAATCCTGAATGTAATCAACTCCAATGCAGATCAGCTTAAGAAAGAAGCAGAAATTCGCAACATGATCCTGATCTATCCTGAAATTGAAAGCAAACTGCTTCCTCCATTGCGTCGCGTTGAAATTACCGGAACATTGTATGAACCTCGTTTAACCGATGTTGAAATCAGCCAGTATGCTGTTTCAAATCCGGATAAATTAAAAGTGGAAGAATTGCTCTATGCCGCTACCCTTACCAATGATGTCAACGCTAAGGTGACCATCACTGAAAATGCTGTAAAACAATTCCCCAACAACTGGAAAGCCTTGAACAACGCAGCTGTAGCTCAAGTTAGTAAAGGAAACCTGGGCCGTGCTTCCGAATTACTTAACAAAGCTCAGGGAATTGCCCCAAATAATGGCATCATCGAAAATAACATTGGTGTGATTGCCGCAAAACAAGGTGATCTGAAAAAAGCTGAAGCTCAATTTAAAAAAGCAGCTACCTTAGGTGAAAATACCAATTACAACCAGGGCGTTCTCCTGATCCCGAAAGGCGATTATCCGAAAGCCATCACGATGCTATCTAACGCTAAATGCAGCTATAACCTGGGTCTCGCACAGTTGGTTTCCGGCAATACCAGCGCCGCTGAAACTACGCTGAAATGCGCTCCCCAAACTCCGGATACGTATTATCTGCTGGCCGTCATTGGCGCTCGTACAAACAACACCAAAACGATGTACGAAAACCTGATGAAAGCTTGCCAGGATTCTAAAATGAAAACTCAGGCCAAAAATGATCGCGAATTCTACAGTTTTGCGAATTCACCTGAATTTTTGAATATCGTGAAGTAATTTGTTTACTGATGCAGAAAAAAACCCGGCTATTACAGGCCGGGTTTTTTTTTCGATATTTGTACCATGAAAGAAGTATTTCTCCTCCTTGGCTCCAATCGCGGTAACCGGCAACAATTATTGAAACAAGCCCGTGAACTGCTCGCCGAAAAAGCCGGAACCATTTTAAAAATCAGCACAATCTATGAAACAACCCCCTGGGGCTTTGACGACGATACACTTTTTTTAAACCAGGCCGTGGAAATAGATACCAACCTTGCACCCGACCAATTGTTGCAGGAACTCCTGTCCATCGAAAAACAACTCGGCCGGATTCGCCCATCTGAAGCACATTACCAAGGCCGTACCATGGATATCGATATTCTGTTTTTCGGAAATCAACGTATTTTTACCGATTCCCTGATAATCCCCCACCCCCGGTTACACGAAAGATTTTTTGCATTACAACCCCTGGCGGAAATCGCCCCCGACTTTGTACATCCCATAATGCAAAAAGATATCAAAACACTGCTTAAAATGATCATTAATTCCTAATTCTTAATTCTTAATTCTTAATTCTTAATTCCTAATTCTTGTACAACTACATCGTAATAGAAGGCAATATCGGAGCAGGAAAGACATCGCTGGCAACACAGATGGCCAAAGAACTTAACGCTTCTCTGATTCTCGAGCAATTTGAAGAGAACTCTTTTTTACCTAAATTTTATGAAGATCCACTCCGGTATTCATTTCCATTAGAACTCTCTTTTTTGGCCGACCGGTATCAGCAATTGAAAAATCATTTCAATAAACCCGATCTCTTTACCTCCTTCACCATTGCCGATTATTTCATCTTCAAATCGCTGATCTTCGCCAGCCGCAATCTTGAATCACTTGAATTCGGACTCTATGGAAAACTTTTCAACATCGTCTCTTCTGTCGTCCCCCGGCCCGAACTGATCGTCTACCTTTACCTCAACCTGGAAAATCTGAAGAAAAATATCGAAAAACGTGGCCGTCCTTATGAACAAAACATCAAGTTCGACTATCTCGATAAAATACAAACCGGGTATCTTGAATTTCTACGACAGCAACCCGACCTCCGCGTACTGCTAATCGATACCAACAACCTTGATTTTGTTGCCCATAATGAAGACTACCAATGGCTCAAAGAAGTGATCATGAAAGAATATCCGGTTGGAATGCACACCCTCACAAAATGATGCACTCACTTCGTTTGCCGATGGATTTCTTCCCTCCCTCCTCCTAATTTGCAAATAGTTTTTTCAGTAACTGGTCGATTTTATAACCATAATCGGGATCTGCTGCCCAGGTACCTGCCAGATCATAAATCGTAAAGACCGTACCGCGATGCACATGTTCCAGCCGTTTATCCACCGGAGGGGATTGTAAAGGATCTACACTGGCATAAGCTTTGAGATGTTGAATATGCGCCCTTACACCCTCTTCCATTGAATCAAACCAGTCGCCTGCCGTATAGGCATTGATGGCACCCAAACCACAGAAATTATTCTGGAACCGGCTTACAGAACCGGTAAACCGCAGGAAACCGGTCTCCAAACACATCTGGCATACGGCTACATCATGGTTCACTCCTTCCCGCTTGCTTTCGATAATATACGTCCGGATCAGCCGGACAAGATAAGCCGAATCAAGATTGTTATTGTTATCAAGCATGAAACTGATGAGGGTCGACGGGGACTTGATCCCACGGTCCATGATCATGATCGATGGATATGCTGGCCGTCGGGGGGCGCGATCGGTAACCCTCCCACCGGAAAAAACCGGAGGAACCATCAGGAGAAAAAAAAGCAACAGGGACTGTCGCACCAACAACATTACAGCGTGTTTATTCACGTCGCAAGAGTAATCGAATTTTCCACACAAAAAAGCACCTTCGGCCTTTTTTTTTGCACAGGAAAATGTTCATATTTTATTGTCCTGATCAATAGATTCACTTCGTTCGATGATAAAACTGCAACCGATGGAATTATTTATATCTTTGTCCCATATCAAAATTCCGCTCCATGAAACAGTTTTTCAAATTCATGTTTGCCAGTATGCTGGGAACATTTCTCGTTTTGTTGATCCTGTCGGTTATATCGTTCGGGATCATTGCCGCTATCGTTGCTTCCGCTTCACAGGAAGAAGTGGTAATATCAAAAAACACGGTGCTTCAGCTTAAACTGAACAAAACCATTGCCGACCGGAGTTCCAAAACAAAGGTTGTGATGGGTTATTCCGGCCCAGAAAAAAATACCGGATTGAATGAAATTCTGGATAATTTAAAGAAAGCAAAAAATGATGATAACATCGCCGGGATATATCTCGATCTGAGCGATATTCCTGCCGGTATTTCCACTGTATCGGAGATTCGTGAAGGATTGCTGGATTTTAAAAAATCAGGAAAATTTATTTGGGCCTATAGCGAAGTCTATTCTCAAAAATCATATTACCTGGCTACCGCAGCCGATAAAATTTTCCTTCAACCCCAGGGCGCAATCGAATTCAAAGGCCTTTCCTCCGAGATCATGTTCGTGAAAGGTTTACTTGAAAAACTGGATGTGAAAATGCAGATCATCCGTCATGGTAAATTTAAAGCAGCTACGGAACCGCTGTTTCTGGACAAAATGAGTCCCGAAAACAGAAAGCAGATGACCGAACTTGTTAATAATGTATGGAATGAAATCCTCGACGGAATTGTTGATACCCGTAAAATAAGCCGGCAGGAGCTGAACAATCTTGCCGACAGTTTGAAAATTCAGACTGCAGAAGATGCCCTGAAATACAAATTTGTGGATCAACTGGTCTATAAAGATGAATTGATCACCGAGATGAAGAAAAAACTCGCCCTCACCGACAAACAAAAAATTCAATTGGTAACGCTCGAAAAATATACCGATGTAGCAGAAAAGAAACACGGTACGACACCTTCCGATAAAATTGCCGTAGTCTATGCCAGTGGCTCCATTGGAAGCGGAACGGGCGACGATGAAAGTATTGGATCAGAGCGGATCTCCAAAGCGCTGAGAAAAGCGCGTGAAGATGACAAAGTGAAAGCCATCGTTTTCCGCATCAACTCAGGAGGTGGCAGCGCCCTGGCCAGCGATGTGATCTGGCGTGAAGTCGACCTCGCCCGCCAGGTGAAGCCCGTTGTGGCATCTTTCGGCGATGTGGCTGCCAGCGGAGGTTATTACATCGCCTGTGCTGCTTCAAAAATCATAGCCGACCCCACTACCATCACCGGCTCCATCGGAGTATTCGGAGTGATCCCAAATTTCCAGGGCCTCTTTTCCAAAAAATTGGGAATCACTTTCGATCTAGCCAATACCAACAAAAACAGTGACTATATTCCCGTTCAAAAACCCCTTACCCCCTATCAAACACTACTCATCCAGCGTGATGTCGATCATATTTATGATGTCTTCACAGGAAAAGTGGCAGCCGGACGGAAAATGACCAAGGCTGCGGTCGACGACATCGGCCAGGGCCGGATATGGAGCGGCACGGATGCAAAAAACATCGGCCTGATCGACGATTTTGGCGGACTGTCAAAGGCTATTGAAACAGCTGCGGAATTAGCAAAGATCAAAAACTACCGCATCCTCTCCCTCCCCGAACAAAAAGAATGGTTTGAAGAACTCATTAATCAGATCACCGGAAACGACCCCTCCGCAAAACTCAAGCAAGCCCTGGGCGAAAACTACCAGTATTACCAGTACCTGAAAGAACTCCAGGAAATGAAAGGGGTGCAGGCAAGGCTGCTTTATGACCTGAATTTGCAGTAAGAACTCCCGAATGGAACTGAAGTCAGTTCACTTTTGAGAAACATTGACAATTATCAACTGCTTTAACTAACAATTACAAATACCTCACAACAATAAACCCCCTTCTCCTTGAAAGAGAAGGGGGTTTTTGGAATAAGGCCATTGTTGCTCCTTAGAATTTCATTTCAGCCAACCGCTTGTAATTATTGTAACGCCATTTGGCACATTCTTCAGCAGCTTTGAACAATTCATCTGCTTCTTCCGGGAACAATTTTTTAAGGGAGGTATAACGTACTTCCCCATTTAGAAACTCCTGGAATTTCGACCAGTCCGGTTCTTTGGAGTCGAGCGTGAAGGGATTCTTTCCGTCTTTTTCATTCATCGGATTGAACCGGTATAACTGCCAGTATCCTGAAGCTACGGCATTACTCATTTCCGTTTCCACCTTGCCCATTCCGTTCCGTAATCCATGATTGATACAGGGAGCATAAGCAATGATCAGGGAAGGACCTTTATAGGATTCGGCTTCTTTTACAGCACGGAACAACTGACCGTTGTTGGCACCCATCGAAACCTGAGATACATAAACATACCCATAAGCCATGGCCATTGCCCCAAGATCCTTTTTCCGGATTTTTTTACCGGAAGCAGCAAATTTTGCAACGGCACCAATTGGCGTGGATTTGGATGACTGACCGCCGGTATTCGAATACACTTCAGTATCCAGAACCAGAATGTTGATGTCTTCGCCGGAAGCGATCACATGATCCAATCCACCATAACCGATATCATAAGCCCAGCCATCGCCACCGAGAATCCAGATCGATTTTTTAACCAAATATTGACGTAAGTCGATCAGGTCGGTAGCCAATTGATTGTTCTCTTTTTTCAGTAAGGGCAATAAACGGACAGTAGCCGCTTTGGAAGCATCCGCATCATACATGCCGTCAATCCAGGCTTGCATGGCTTCCATGGTCTCCGCACCCATCAGGTTTTCCTTGATGGCTGCCTTCATTTTTTCAGCAATGCGCTTACGAAGTTTCGTGATGGCAACAGCCATCCCTAATCCATATTCAGCATTATCTTCAAATAATGAATTGGCCCAGGCGGGTCCTTTTCCTTCCGAATTAACACAATATGGAGTATAAGGAGCGGTACCTCCATAAATAGAGGAACAACCAGTGGCATTGGCAATCATCATGCGTTCGCCATAAAGCTGGGTTAGCAGTTTTACATAAGGAGTCTCCCCACAACCGGAACAGGCACCCGAAAATTCAAAGAGAGGCTGTGAAAACTGACTGTTTTTGAAAGTCTTGAAACGGTCAACTACAGTATCGGTTTTATAACTTACATGGTTAATAAGGTAATCCCAGTTTTTAATTTCAGAAAGTTGTGACCCCAGATCATGCAGTACCAGCGCTTTGGTTTTGGCAGGACAAACATCCAGACAGTTACCGCAACCGGTGCAATCGAGAGGGCTTACCTGCATACGGAATTCCAATCCGGCAAGTTCTTTACCAACGGCTTTCAAGGTTACCATGTCGGCTGGCGCATTTTTCTTTTCGGCCTCATTGAGAAGGAAAGGACGAATGGCAGCGTGAGGACAAACATAAGAACATTGGTTACACTGAATACAGTTGGCGGAGATCCATTCCGGAATGTTCACGGCAATACCGCGTTTTTCGAGCTTGGTCATCCCGTTGGGGAATGTACCATCTTCGCGGCCTACAAAGGCGCTTACCGGAATATCATCGCCATTCATCGCGTTAACCGGATCAAAGATCTCACGGACAAATTTATTTTCGCTTACTTTGGAAGAAAGGTTCACCACAATTTTTGACCATTCGGCAGGAACATCAACTTTGGTTAATTCCCCACCCCGGTCGATGGCGGAATAGTTCATATTCACGACATCCTCACCTTTACGCCCATACGTTTTGCTGATGGCTTTTTTCATCTCTTTCACGGCATTCTCATAAGGAATGACGTTGGCCACTTTAAAGAAAGCGCTCTGCATAATGGAATTGGTACGGTTCCCCAAGCCAATCTCTTCAGCAATCTTGGTGGCATCAATGATATAGAAATTGATTTTGTGATCAGCCAGGTATTTTTTCATGTGATCGGGAAGCCGTTTCTTTGACTCTTCTGCATTCCAGATGGAGTTGAGAAGGAAAGTACCGCCATCCTTGAGCCCTTTCAGCATATCGTATTTTTCGAGATAGGCTGGTACATGGCAAGCAACAAAATCAGGTGTGATCACCAGATATGGGGAACGGATGGGGGTATCGCCGAAACGCAAATGGGATACGGTAATCCCGCCCGATTTTTTAGAATCGTAGAAGAAATAAGCCTGGGCATATTTATCGGTGTTATTTCCAATGATCTTAATGGAGTTTTTATTGGCTCCAACAGTTCCATCGGAACCAATACCGTAAAACTTGGCAGAATAGGTCCCCTTGGGGGCAATATCCATCTCCGGAAGTAACGGAAGCGAATGGAAGGTAACATCATCAACGATTCCAACCGTGAAGTGGTTTTTCGGTTCGTTGGCTTTCAAATTGTTGAAAACCGAGATAACCTGTGATGGGGTGGTATCTTTGGAACTGAGTCCATAACGACCGGCAATGATCATCGGATGCTGTTCCCTTTCATAAAACATGTCGCGAATATCGAGATAAAGCGGGTCGCCATTGGCTCCGGGTTCTTTGGTACGATCGAGAACACAGATGCGTTTCACACTCTTGGGAAGCACATTAAAGAAATACTTAGAAGAGAAGGGACGATAAAGATGAACTGAGATCAATCCCACTTTTTCGCCTTTGGCCATCAGATAATCGATCACCTCTTTGGTGGTATCGGTGATGGAGCCCATGGCAACGATGATGTTTTCAGCTTGAGGATGACCATAATACATAAAAGGATGATATACCCGGCCACTCAATTTTGTGATTTCCTGCATATAAGCTTCTACGATGTCGGGGATCGGTTCATAGAATTTATTCACCGCTTCCTTAGCCTGGAAGAAAATATCGGGATTTTGAGCAGTACCGCGGGTTACCGGATGTTCGGGATTAAGGGCCCTATCGCGGAATTCCTGTAAGGCTTTAAAATCAAGCAATTTGATCATATCTTCATTCTCGTAACATTCTACTTTCTGGATTTCATGAGAAGTCCTGAATCCATCGAAGAAATGAAGAAAAGGAACCCTTGATTTGATGGCTGCCAGGTGGGCGATTCCAGCAAGGTCCATAACTTCCTGAACCGAACCGGAAGCCAACATGGCAAAACCGGTCTGACGAGTAGCATAAATATCGCCATGATCACCAAAAATTGAAAGAGCATGGGCTGCTACCGTACGGGCACTTACGTGGAAAACGGCTGGTAACAACTCCCCGGCTAATTTGTACATATTTGGAATCATCAGCAAAAGCCCCTGAGAAGCGGTAAAGGTAGTGGTTAGCGCACCAGCCTGTAAGGATCCGTGAAGAGCTCCGGCAGCGCCAGCTTCACTCTGCATCTCTACTACTCTCACTTCATCACCAAAAATATTTTTACGACCATGTGCTGCCCATTCATCCACGTTTTCAGCCATATTCGATGAAGGGGTAATAGGGAATATGGCAGCTACTTCACTGAACATATAAGCCATGTGAGCAGCAGCCTGATTACCGTCGCACGACAAGAATTTTTTCGTTTTATTCATAATATATTGAAATTTAAGAAATTAGTTTCTCTGTTGTGAAATTACTAACAGTCGGCAAAAGTACAAAAAAATTCCGGAAAATTGCTATTCTTAATTCTTAATTCCTAATTCCTAATTGTTTAATCGGTGATCGGCCATCTACCATCTTTTCCTTACCTTTGCTGTATGATCTTCCCTTCAAACTTTGAACAAAAACTCGGTTTCGATGCCCTCCGGCAGTTGCTCAGAGCGTATTGTCTGAGTTCGCTGGGGAGAGAGAATGTAGATCTGATTTCCTTTTCAACCGATCCTGACGAGATTGAACAATGGCTGTCGGGAACTGCCGAGATGCGGCAAATTCTGGAGTTTGAGGAACATTTTCCGGCACAGGATTATTATGATATGATCCCTGCCCTTCTTGGTATCCGGATCCCTGGTTCTTATATGGAACCTGAACAACTGTCGGAATTGCGGCTCTCGTTGACTGCCATCTTGACTTTAATCGATTTCCTGAGTGAACGAACTAATAAATATCCGGTTCTTAACCGACTTCTTCAGCAAACAGAATTCAGAACCCAGCAAGTTCGTAATGTAGCGCTACCTGCCATTTGCCATCCGTCATCCGCCAATGAAGTATGTCCATCTATCATTGAACTTTTAGCTCGGCTTGACAAAATCCTGAACGAAAAATCGGAGATTCGCGATTCGGCTTCGGTGGAATTACAAAGAATCAGGAAGGAAAAGGTTTCCATGCAAACTTCTGTAGAGCGAAAGGTTGTTCAGTGTTTTAACCAGGCTCGTAAAAGCGGCTGGGTACCCGAAGATGCGGATATCACGATACGAAATGGACGGTTGGTGATCCCGATGATCAGTACCCACAAGCGAAAAATTGCAGGGTTTGTCCATGATGAATCGGCTACCGGTCACACGGTATTTGTGGAACCAGCCGAGATCTTTGAGACCAATAATGAAATACGGGAACTTGAATATGCTGAACGCCGGGAAATTGTGAAGATCCTGGCCGCTTTTGCCACCCTGCTTCGCCCGGATATTGAATTGCTGATCCAGGCTTACCGGTTTCTCGGGAAGATAGACTTTATCCGGGCCAAAGGAAGATTGGCCATCAATACGGGAGGAAGAAAGCCCATGTTGTCTGCGAGTTCATCAAGCCTCCTTTGGCGCGGAGCCATCCATCCGCTTCTTTTTCTCAGTCATCAGAAACAAAAAAAAGAGATCGTTCCACTTGATATTGAATTACATCAAGAGCAACGGATCATCATCATTTCCGGACCGAATGCGGGGGGAAAATCGGTGTGCTTGAAAACAGTAGGATTGGTGCAGTATATGTACCAATGCGGACTTCTGCCACCGGTTAAAGAAGATTCGGAGTTTTGCATTTTTAAAAACATCTTCATCGATATCGGCGATGAGCAATCGATCGACAACGACCTCAGCACCTATACCTCCAAATTGATCAACCTGAAATTTTTTCTTGAACACATTGATAACCATTCCTTATTTTTGATCGATGAACTGGGAACCGGCACCGATCCTTCCCTGGGAGGTGCCATTGCCGAAGCAACCCTCGAATCGCTCAACGAAAAAGGGGCTTTCGGAGTCGTCACAACCCATTATTCCAATTTGAAACTCCTGGCCGGCCGGCTATCCGGAATTGTAAATGGTGCCATGCTTTTCGACCTGAAGAAATTAAAACCATTATACCAGTTGAAAACCGGAAAACCGGGAAGTTCTTTTGCTCTGGAAATCGCCCATGAAATTGGGTTTCCGGAGGATGTATTACAAATTGCGCGGGAAAAAACCGGGAAAAGTCAGCTCGATTTCGACCGTGAACTTCAAAACCTGGATGTTGAAAAAATAGAGATCAAACAAAAATCAACGGAATTAAAAATTGCCGATGACTTTTTATCTGAATTAATCAGGAAATATGAAAAGCTAACTTCAGATCTCGAATCCAGGAAAAAAGAAATCCTGGAAAATGCCCGTGAAGAGGCTCGTGAATTACTGTCACAGTCGAATAAAGTCATTGAAAAAACCATCCGGGAGATCCGCGAAGCCCAGGCAGAAAAAACCCAAACCAAAGCAGCACGACAAAACCTTTCGACTCTCAAAACCGAGCTGGAAGAAAAAAACAAATCCGGCAGCCCAGCCTCGCCGGCAGGCAAGCAACATCTGTTATCCAAAGTGGAGCAACCCATCCGTGAACGAAGCGAACCAATCGGTCGCCGTATGCTCAGGTCGCAGGTCTACCCTGACTTTCAGCAAAAAGTCGAGAATTTTACGTTCACTTTGGATCTGAGAGGAAAACGGGTAGATGAGGCGCAGATGATGTTGCAACGATATATCGATGATGCCATTTTATTATCGATCCATGAAGTAAATATTTTACATGGAAAAGGAAATGGCGTATTGCGACAAGTAACCCGCGATTACCTGCGTTTGCAAAAAGAGGTGAAAACAGCGCGGGATGCTGCATTGGAACAAGGTGGTGCCGGAATTACCGTAGTAACTTTCAGATAAAATGAGTATTATCGAAATGATAAAACATTTGTTTTGTTATATTTTTTTACTTTTACAAAAAATAAATTGCAAACCTTTTAATCCTGGATTTTATGAAATCTATTAAATTCAATGCATCCGAGCTCGAATTTTTGAAAAACCATTATGAGCTGGAATTGGTTGATGCCGAAAATTATATCGGTGAAATAAAAAATATATTAAAAAAATTAGGTGTCTCTGAAAAGAACATCCCTGAAACGACTACTCAAAAACCGGTCGATAAACAAAAAAAAGGAAAACGCGGCAGACCTAAAAAAGTAATTGAGGAAATAATTGTTGATCCGGCAATGGAACCCGAAAAAAAAGCAAAACGGGGAAGAAAACCAAAATTAGAAAAACCAGTCCTTGAAAACAAAGCAGAAAAGAAACCCTTTAAAAAAAGAGGGAAAAGAGCAGCAACCAAGGTCTTCAAAACAACGCCTAATAAAGCTGCAATGAAATCTCTTGTAACTCCCGTTGTAGAATCCGTCCCAATCATCTAAGATTCTTTTTCCATTCGAATCAAAAGAATGATTGTATTCCTCCTGCTTATCTATGCCAGATAGCAGACAGGTAGGGAAATAGTATCAGGATCATCGCAATAAATCATTTTTTTTCAACCCTTTGGAATTTCCAGGAAAGGTTGTATCTTTGCACCCCAATTTGAAAATTATTTAACAACATGGCTAACCATATCAGCGCAAAAAAACGCATCCGTAGTACCAAAACCAAACGTACCCAAAACCGCTATCAGGGCCGCACCGTTCGTAATGCCGTGAAGAAATTACGCGAAACCGAAGAAAAAGAGACTGTTGTGAAAGATCTTCCCAAAGTTATCTCCCAGATCGACAAGCTGGCCAAGAAAAGCGTCATCCACAAAAATAAAGCAGCTAACCTGAAGAGTAAGCTGATGAAAAAAGCAAAATAACTACTTCCTCCTGCGGAAACGCCAGGTTTTTAAGTTAGAAAGCTTTTGAATGTAAGTTGTCAAATGACGTTCCTTTTTCCGTGGATAGATATCTTCGATGTGAATTAATATCCCGGTTTCCTCTACATCCCCAAATTCATGATTGATTGCCGTACCAAACGTCCGCATCGTAGGCGATAGGTTCATATATGCATTTACCAGCGGCGGAACATGTTCATTGTGCTTCCGGACTTCATGGATGAGAATCTTATAATTTTCCTCATAGGTCCGCTCAGAAAAGAAACCAGTGAGCGAAATATCCGGACTATCAATGTTCAGTCCATCCTTAGGAAGCATCAGCGTTTCCGTATCGGGGAAATATTTTCGTAAAAAACATAAAACCAAATCGCGCGCTTCCCGGTTATATTCGGGATACATCGTCATCTTCCCAAAGAAATATTTAACATCCGGAATCTCAATGATCATGGCCCCCAACCCATCCCACAAATTGTCTAAGGAATACATCCCCTTGCGAAAATTTATTGTTGGCTGATAATTGGGCTGAACAAACGACCGGCCCAATTCAATACTAATCGGGAGATAATCGCGGATAAACTTGTTGGAAAAATCAAACAATTCAGCAGTAGCGCTGTGTACACACCCATTTTGTGTACACACAATATCGCGCCCATGAATAAACCGATACCCCCCTGTGATCTCCTTCTCTATAGGGTTCCATACAATCAACTGATGAAAAGGCACCTCCATGGTGTCATATTCATCAATGTCGACCGATTTTCCGGTACCACCACCGGCATCGCGAAATGTAATTTCCCGCAACCGACCAACTTCACGCATCAAATTGGGGGATTCATGTGCTGTAAAAACGAAGATCTTGTTGTGACCATTATTGGTGTTGCGCAGAAACTTACTGTCGGTCAGCTCAGCTTCAACTAACAAAGGGTCAACCGGGGAAATGATCTCTTCCATACAACTTAAAGTAACGAATGACGAATAATATTTAAGATAACATCATACAAAGATATGCCCTTTCAATTTTTAATTAATAAATTTTTCAATATTAATTCTTAGCCAACGCTCCATTTCACATTCCTCAATTTTAGCTAAGTTCTTTTCCTCATTCTAAATTCATATTTTTGCAGGATGAATATTCCGGTTGGCAGTGAAATTCCCGAGCGATTGATCGATATTGAAGCGCTTTTTGCTTCGAAAAACCCAAAATTACTCAAATTTATTCCACGGTTTGTCCTCTCCTATTTAAAGCGGATCACACACCAGGAGGAGATCAATGGGTACATTTACCGGCATCGTGATAAATCCGGTATTCCCTTCGTTGAAGCGATCCTCAAAGAATTTGGAGTGAATGTTGAAATTGTAGATGGGAAAACCATCAACGGATCCCTCATTCCTGCAACCGGACGGTACATCATTGCGGCCAATCACCCGTTGGGCGGATTAGATGGGATGGCCCTGATGCAGGCGCTCGGAAGATTCCGGAACGACCTGGTTTTTCCAGTCAATGACCTCCTGATGTATATCCCCGAATTACAACCGCTCTTTATTCCCATCAACAAACACGGACGGAATACCGAAAATGCCCGCCGTATCGACGAAACCTTTGCCTCCGACAAAACCATCCTTTACTTCCCGGCAGGACTGTGCTCCAGAAAAGTGAAGAATACCATCATCCGCGACCTTGAATGGAAAACCACCTTCATCAAAAAAGCTATAAAATATCAGCGGGATATTATTCCGGTTTATATCGGCGGACGGAATTCCGATTGGTTTTATAATCTTTCAAACTGGCGGAAACGCTTTGGAATCAAAGCAAATATCGAGATGCTTTTCCTGGTCGATGAAATGGTTAAACAACTGGATAAAACCATCACCCTCGTAGTAGGCGATCCCATCCATTATGCAACCTTCGATAAATCCAAAACCCAAGCCGAATGGGCAGAATGGACTAAAATGCAGGTATATAAACTGGAATCAAAAAATCATTCCTAACTCCTAACTCCTAACTCCTAATTCCTAACTCCTAATTCCTAATTCCTAAATGAATGTAAAGCATTATACGCACCAGGGTCCAGTGCTATGAAGGCTTCCATCAATTTCAAATGAGTTGAAGGATCGGGGTTAACAAAAACCGCTCCCAACATTTCGCGAAAGCGCAACAATTCTTTTAAAAGAGTTGTAGCACGACTTCCTTCTATCGTTAAATCAGTCAATTCAAAAGCACGTTCCCACGCATGTTCAGCGTTCTCCAAATTCCCTTTCAACAACGCATTTTGAGCCCGGTTCATCTCATTGGCAATCGATAAAATTTGTTGTGACCGGGGATAACCGTTCCATTTTTCGCTTGTCATGTTTTTTTGGTAGATCAGTGGGTACATTATTTTAAAAGCTTTTGTACGATAAAACTGATCTTTTCCCGAATCCTGGTATCCATAATTTCCATGCCTCGATTTTCTTGAGAAGGCCGGATGTTTATAAACGATGTAAATTCAAGAAATTCATCATTTTCCTTTGATGGATATATATTCGCTCCCCATAAATTCTGCTGCAAGGAACCAGATTCTAAAAGCATTTTTTCAAGATCAGCATGCATGTCACCATCAATAGCCAGAATTTCCCGCTCAATATCAACCACGATTTTCATCATCTCCGTGAAATCAACTTCCCGGTTTTCCCAAACCATTTTTAATAAAGCTGGTTCTGATATGATTTGCATTTTCTTTAAATTTTAGCCTGAACACCTCAACACTTGCACCCCTTCCTTGAGGAGAAGGGGCTGGACGATGAAGTATTTTTAAAATGCAAAGATAGTAATACATTGCAAAGATAGTGACTCGATGAATTACCTTGTATGACCAAAAATAGTACCTTTGTTTTGGACCTCAAACCCTTCAGCTTATAAAAATCTGGAAGATTTGATCAAAACAGTACCATGGTTATCGAAAACATTGAATTTTTATGCAGCAGTCCGTCAATACGGGAATGTCCAAAACAGGAGCTCCCGGAGTTTGCATTTATCGGGCGCTCCAATGTCGGTAAATCTTCGCTTATCAATATGTTAGCTGGAAGAAAGGGGCTTGCTAAGATCTCCAGTACCCCGGGAAAAACCAGATTGATTAACCACTTCAAGATTAGCTCAGCCATCCTTGATCATAAAGAGTTAACAACCAATAATTCCATCAATCACAAAGCAACCTGGTTTCTTGTCGATCTTCCGGGATATGGCTTTGCACAGCTTTCCAAGGCACAACGTGAAAAATTCGAAGGGGTGATCAAAAATTATCTCGAAAAAAGGGAAAATCTGGCCCTGACTTTTGTGCTGATCGACTCCCGGCTGGAACCTCAACCCATCGATATCAATTTTCTGAACTGGCTTGGCGATCATGAAATCTCATTTGTGATCCTCTTCACCAAAACCGATAAACTTTCACAAACCCTGCTGGCAGCCAATTTAAACTCTTTTAAGAAAACGCTCGCCCTTTACTGGGCTGAACTTCCCCTGATCCTGGTTACCTCTTCGAAAACCCGTGCCGGTCGTGAAAATGTACTTGCAGAAATCGAAAAGGTATTACATTATTAACCCTTGTTTCCGCAGAAGTGCCCGGTAAATCTTATAATCGAGCTTGGCCCGCTCAACAAACCGACGATACGTTGCTTCCCTGCCTTCGCGTATAAACAAAAGATTTCCGTTGGTTGCTTTAAAGCGTGAAACCGGATCAACCCGGTTTAACAAGGTTACATCACAAAACACATCCGACACAATCTCAACCAGCACGGGAAAAATATGTTCCAATGCATCACAAGAACCCATTTCCGGTTCCACAAAGACCATTAATTCCGGGAAAATCATTCCCCCTATCTGATCTTCAGGTTCCATCCCGGTAAGTACAGCAAAATAAATGAAAGGACAAAGGTCTTCCAAGTCAGAAGCCAGTTTTTTAAAATCAATAGTCTTGGATTTCATAATAGCTTTTTCCTATCATTGACAGGAAAAAACAAAAAAAGGTTGCATCCTAATTATTTCAATTCAACTAAGATATGATGTTTTGGCACTGTTTCTCCCTCCTTAACATAAACCTTCTTAACCACTCCGGTTTTATATGCAAGCAAATGATTATCCATCTTCATGGCATGTAATACAACTAAGGTATCGCCTTTTTTTACCTTGGACCCATCTTTCACAAGGACTTTTATTATCGTTCCGGGAATAAAAGCCATCACCTTTCGCAAATCAGGCGCTTCATACACTTTGCGGTTGGCAAACTTCTTCGTTAATGTGGTTCGGAACGTGACCTCTTCATAAGGAAAATCGACAAACTGTATATTTTCTTCCATAAAACAATCAAGTTAAAAAAACCAAAGAAAACATCCCAAAAATTTAATCTGTAATTTGTAATTTGTAATTCCTCATTCCTCATTCCTCATTAAAAAGGCGGTATCCCATGCTTTTTCTTTGGAGAGATTTCCTGTTTGCTCAGGGCCAGGATGAGTGAATGGATAAGATAATTGCGGGTTTCGTTGGGTTCTATTACAGCATCAACATAACCGTAAGCCGCCGCCACATAAGGGTTGGCAAACTTCTGCCGGTATTCTTCAATAAGTCGTTTGCGGGTCTCTTCCGGATTATCGCTTGCTTTAATCTCACTACGGAAAATGATGTTGGCCGCGCCTTCGGGACCCATTACGGCAATTTCAGCCGTGGGCCAGGCAAATACAAAGTCAGCCCTGAGATGGTTTGAACACATGGCAATGTATCCACCGCCATAAGCCTTGCGTAGGATCACCGTGAGTTTAGGCACACTTGCCTCGCTGTAAGCATATAAAACTTTGGCTCCATGACGGATTACCCCGGCATGTTCCTGATCTACCCCAGGGAGGTAACCCGGCAGGTCGACCAGCGTAACCAGCGGGATGTTGAAGGCATCGCAATAACGGATAAAGCGGGCAGCTTTGTCGCTCGAGTCGCAATCAAGTACCCCTGCCAGCACCAGCGGCTGATTGGCAACAAAACCGATGGTTTGTCCGTCAAGACGGCCAAAACCCACCACAATGTTGGCAGCCCACATTTCATGTACTTCCAAAAAATCGCTGTCATCGGCAATGGCACGGATTACATCACGCACATCGTAGGGTTGCATGGGATTGGTGGGAAAAATGGAGTCGAGTTTATATTTGCGCGATTGGGGCGCTTTTTTGGGGAAGATCTCGGCTTTTTTATCATTGTTCCAAGGGATAAAGCTTACCAGGCGTTTGATCTGGTCAAAACACTCCTGTTCGCTTTCAGCAAAAAAGTGCGCATTCCCGGTAATTTCGGCATGAACACGGGCTCCCCCCAGGTCTTCCATTGAGATTTCTTCCCCCAATACCGTTTTGATCACTTCAGGACCAGTAATGAACATCTTGGAGATTTTATCCACCACAAAAACGAAGTCGGTAAGCGCAGGCGAATAAACGGCACCACCGGCACAGGGGCCTAAGATCACAGAAATCTGAGGAATAACGCCGGAAGCCTGAGTGTTACGGTAAAAGATCTCACCATATCCCGCCAGGGAGTTGACCCCTTCCTGGATACGGGCACCACCGGAGTCGTTGATACCTATTAATGGTACCTTCATTTTCATGGCATGATCCATGATCTTGGCAATCTTCTTAGCATGCATGAACCCCAGAGAACCACCGGCCACGGTAAAGTCCTGAGCAAAAATACAAACAGGCCATGCATTGATGGAACCGGTACCGGTGATAACACCATCACCCGGGAGATATTTTTTATCCATGTCGAAATCCTGACCGGCATGTTTCACAAAAAGATCATATTCATGAAAAGAATTAGGATCAAGCAGGGCGAGAATACGCTCGCGGGCAGTCATTTTTCCCGATGCTTTTTGTTTTTCAAGGGCTTGTTCTCCTCCCCCCATAAAAGCTTCCTGCATCCTCCTTTTCAGTTCAGTAGTCTTTGCTCTCAAACTCATACGTGGAATTTTTACAAAGGGACAAATATACGCGTTAAAAATTTCAATAACAAATCCCGGCTAATTATGGAACAGACCGTATAAAGAATGATGGGCTCGCATATAAACCGAAAGTGACAGCTCCCCAAATATTTTTATCTTTGGTCGCGATAATTTTCAAATCCTCAAATCAGGAAAGCAGGATGAAACATCAACGGTTTTGGTATGCAGTTTATACAAAGAGCAGGCAGGAGAAAGCGTTGATGGAGCGGCTGCTGGAAATCGGAATCGAGGCGTATGTCCCTTTACAAAAGGTAGTCCGGCAATGGAGCGACCGGAAAAAACTGGTCGAAGTACCCCTGATCCATTCCTATTGTTTTGTCAAAATATTGCCAACCGAATATTTCACTGTTCTGAATACCTTCGGGGCAGTCCGTTACATCTGGTTTTCAGGTAAACCGGCACCCATCCCCGACCGTCAGATCGACCTGCTCAAAGTCCTTACCGGTTCAGATGTCCCGGTAGAATCAATCCCCGCCCACAATCTTCCCCCCGGAACCAAAGTGCGCATCACCGCCGGCCCTCTTATTGGCCTCGAAGGCGAACTGATCCTACATTCCGGCAAAAGCCGCGTCATCGTCAGAATCGACCACCTTGAGCAGGTACTTTCAGTTTCCATTTCTCCAATGCTGATCGAAAAAATTACCTAACTCTTTTTTGTCCCTTCCCGTATTACAAGATGGTTGACTAAGTAGTTTTCAACATCAGTCGCCCGGTAGTAAACAGTTCCGCCAATCTTGCTATAAGGCAGATATCCCTTTTCACGATACAAGTCGAGGGTCCGTTTTGAAATGTTGAGCATCTTGCAGATGTGCCTGTGGGTAAGCCAACCACCTTTCATCAATTTTGATATAACTATTTTCTCCTCAAGTTGCCTTAACCTGTTATTAAAATCAACTATCATATTCTGAATTTGATTTTCGGTTTCCAGCCCGGTACCATTTTGAGTTTGCACGTCTGGTTCTTTACACAAAGCCGGTTGTGTGAGCGGATAAGAATAAACATTTTTCATGGTGTATGATTTTTAAATTATACTCCTTAATCCGCCATTTTTAAAAAGGTAATACGTTTGATCACAAAATTTAACATTTATTAACAATTTATTGAAAAAATCAAGAGTTGGAGAAGGGTTATTTTCCCACATAACACCTCCATTTCATACGCTATTAGTATTCAACCTTTCAAAATTTCTGATGATAGGAAAATTTAATTGCCGGAGCTACTTTTCACGCACTTTTTCATACTTTTTCTTTTTTTATTAAAATATTAATGAATACTTTTGTTACTCGATTCCTTCCTGACCTCAATACCCCTCCTACTCGACCTTAATTGGGACTGAGGAGGCGAAGCTGTTTATTAATGAGGAATTGGGAATGAAGAATTAGGAATTACAAATTGCAGGGGGTTATTGTTGGTTGTTTTTCAGGCTTTTGATGATTGAACCAGTAATTTTTAGAAGTTCTTCACAGTCTTGAAAAATCGATTCCGTTTCATTGATACTGAGAATTTGACTTTCCCTTAACAGCAATAACCAAAACCGGGTTTCACGCGCTTCTTTATATACAATATTTATTTTTGATTGAAATTCCCTTCTTGAATAAGAACCCTGTGCTTCTTCAAGATTTGCCCCGATTGATGTACCCGACCGGAGTATTTGATTCGCAATAACATACTCCTTTTTACCCATCAGATATTGATACAACTTTACAATCCTAACAGCAAAAAGAAATGCCTTCTTCTGGACAATATTATCAGCTTTCATAATTGTTTTCTCCTTAATCCGTCAAACCCCTAAAAGGTAATATCCTTTTTTATTTTTTATTTGTAATTCCTCATTCTTCATTCCTCATTCCTAATTGTGTTAGACACCCTCATCACCAACAAAACCCGCATGAAGCTGCTTATCCGGTTTTTTCTGAACCCGGGCAGCAAGAGCTATTTGCGTGGTTTAGAGGAAGAATTCGGCGAATCGACCAACGCGATCCGGGTCGAACTGAACCGGTTTGAAGAGGCAGGACTGCTGACCAGCGAAATGTCCGGGAATAAAAAGGTATTCACTGCCAACGAAGGCCACCCGCTTTACGATGACATCAACAGCATCCTTCGCAAGCACCTGGGAATCGACCGGCTGGTTGAGCAAGTGGTGGATGAACTGGGCAATGTAACCCGGGCTTACCTTGTGGGTGACCTGGCCATGGGCCTCGACACCCGGATTCTCGATGTTGTGATTGTTGGTAAAAACATCGATCTTGCTTTCCTTGAAATTTGTCTGAAAAAAGCCGAATCGCTCATCAAACGCGAGATCCATTGTTTTGTAGTTAAAGAAACTGAAGAAAAAAGATATCTGAAAGACTACCCGAGAACACTCTTAGTTTGGGAAAAAGAAAAAAATGGATCCACACACCACCGATCCTAAAAAACAATTTGTAATTCTTAATTCTTAATTTTTAATTCTTAATTCCTAATTTTTAATTCTTAATTCCTAATTCCCCATGCCCTCAACAAGCCTATCCCCATCCGGTGAATCATTCACCCTGCCTACCAAGGCTGATTATTCAACAGAATTAAAACGTATTGAAGGGCTTGTTGACAAAGCCCGAAAAGAAAAAAAAGAGATCGTCGTAGTC
>JALNWG010000019.1 GCA_023231005.1 Bacteroidales bacterium
GGCTTGAAGGAATCCAAAATAAAAGGCGATACAAAGCCCAATGATAAAAAAAAGCAGGATCAGAAATTTGCCCTGCTGGATAAGGTAAGTTTTACAAGTTTCAAAGATGATCTTTGAAACATCTAACATCGATTTGTGCGCTCCCAGTTTCCTTACTTTCTGAAATTGGCACAGACCGAAAAGAAGGCCGAAAAAACAAACCAAAAAACCAAAAAGCAATAAATTGTTTTGATGGGAGGTCAGGTTTGGAATGTTAAGATCAGCCTCACTTGCAAAGGTCAAATAAGGAACCAATAGAGCTGCAAAAAATGCACCCAGTTTTTTCATATGAAATATTTAATTTATTATTCCTACAAATTTACATCTTTTTTCAAACCCGGAGTTTTTTTCCACTTGTTTTGTCTGTTCGGGAAAATTCCCGTAAATTTGTAATATGAAAACGTCCGGAATAA
This sequence comes from Bacteroidales bacterium, assembly GCA_023231005.1. Classification (GTDB taxonomy): domain Bacteria; phylum Bacteroidota; class Bacteroidia; order Bacteroidales; family FEN-979; genus CAIVAT01. Next base: position 453 of record JALNWG010000019.1, read on the forward strand.
TTGATGGATAAAATAAGACTGGATATTATTGGAATGTCTTACAGCCAGTCGCAAAGCGGCGCGTATGCGTTAATTTTGGGCGAACGAGATGGGAAACGGCGCCTGCCCATCATAATCGGTGGATTTGAAGCCCAGTCCATTGCCATTGAACTCGAAAAAATTAAAACTCCCCGGCCCCTAACCCATGATTTGTTTAAGGCTTTTGCTGAAGCCTATCACATTGTTATCACAGAAGTCGTAATCAATAAATTCAGTGAAGGTATCTTCTATGCAAAACTGGTTTGCAGTGATGAAAAAACTAAAACAGAAATAGATTCACGAACATCCGATGCCATCGCACTGGCCTTACGCTTTAATTGCCCGATCTATACCTTCGAAAATATTATGAGTAATGCCGGAATTATGATGGATGAGGATAATGATCTGACCAAACCGGAAGAAAAAGTGGAAGATCCTGCTGCCTCGCCTGAATCTTTTTCAGATATTCCCATCAGTGACCTGAAAAATATGTTGCGGGAAGCTGTTGAAAATGAAGAATATGAAAAAGCATCCAAAATCCGAGATGAATTGAACAAACGGAAATAAACTACGGAAACTCTATGGCGATAAAACAACGACTCATCCTTCTTAATTTTTTACAATTTTTTATTTGGGGAACATGGTTGCTGACCATTGCTGCCTATTGGTTTCAAACCAAGCATTGGTCAGGAACTGATTTCGGGGCCATTTTTTCAACCATGGGGATTGCCTCCTTATTCATGCCGGCTATTGCAGGAATAATAGCTGACCGATGGATCAATGCTGAAAAATTATATGGAATATTTCACATACTATCCGCTGGGATCCTGTTTACGGTTCCTTCCATGAACAACCCTACGGCCATGTTTTGGATCATGATGGCTGACATGATTTGTTATATGCCAACCATCGCCCTTGGTATTACCGTTTCATATTCGGCCCTTAAAAGTGAAGGAAAGGACATTGTGAAAGATTATCCACCCATCAGGGTGTGGGGCACTGTTGGATTTATTGTTGCCCTTTGGATCATCAGCCTCGCTGGTCTTGAAACATCATCGGGACAGTTTTATATTGCTGCTACTGCCTCTCTGATATTGGGACTTTATGCTTTTACTTTGCCCAAATGCCCACCGCTGGGGAAAACGCAGAAGAATTCCTTGATCAGTGCCTTTGGCCTGGATGCATTCAGACTCTTTAAAAAGACGAAGATGGCCTTATTCTTCATCTTTGCAATGTTACTTGGAGCTGCTTTGCAATTGACCAACGCTTATGGCGATACTTTCCTGCACGATTTTGCGAACATTCCTGAGTTCAAAAATTTGATCGCTGTTAAATACCCGGCAATCATCATGTCAATTTCACAAATTTCCGAAACCCTCTTCATTCTTACCATACCGTTTTTTCTTAGAAAGTTCGGGATAAAAAAAGTTATGCTGTTTAGTATGATTGCTTGGGTACTCAGATTCGGGCTCTTTGCCTATGGCGATCCGGGTAGTGGACTTTGGATGATCATCGCTTCCTGCATCATTTATGGAATGGCATTCGATTTTTTCAACATTTCCGGTTCTTTGTATGTCGAATCACAAAGTGATCCTGGAATCAGAGCCAGCGCTCAGGGCGTATTTATGGTGATGACCAATGGTTTCGGGGCTTTCTTCGGGAGCAGGATCAGTGGAATTGTAATCGACAATTTTTTTACTTTGAACGATGGTCGTTTCGATTGGAAAGGAATCTGGCTTGCATTTGCTGGTTATGCATTGGTGGTCGCCATACTCTTTGCCATCTTTTTTCACCATAAACATGACCCAAAATCTTTTGTGAAAATTTAATCTTTTTATTTCGTTGTTTAATTATGAAGCAATATCTTGATCTATTAGATCATGTTTTGAAAAATGGCGTTCAAAAGCAAGATCGCACGGGTACTGGCACAATTAGTGTTTTTGGTTACCAGATGCGCTTTGATCTGAGAGAAAAATTCCCTTTAATTACGACCAAAAAACTACACCTTCGCTCCATCATATATGAATTGCTATGGTTCCTAAAGGGGTCAACAAATATTAAATTCCTTATAGATAATAAGGTGACCATCTGGAACGAATGGGCAGATACCCAGGGAAATTTGGGACCCATATATGGTTATCAGTGGCGTTCATGGCCAAAACCAGATGGTTCTCATGTTGATCAGATTCAAGGGGTCATCGATTCAATCCGGAACAACCCCGATTCACGACGGCATATCGTAAGTGCATGGAATGTAGGCGATCTCGATAAAATGGCCTTACCTCCTTGTCACCTGCTATTCCAATTTTATGTGGCTAATGGAACGCTTTCCTGCCAGATGTATCAACGGAGTTGCGATATTTTTCTTGGAGTTCCTTTCAATATTGCCTCTTATGCCCTTCTTACCAAAATGATTGCACAGGTTGCTGGCTTGAAACCGGGTGAGTTCGTTCATACCCTCGGAGATGCCCATATTTATCAAAATCATATTGAGCAGGTTAAACTTCAGCTGTCAAGAACGCCTTTTCCTTTGCCGGAAATGCTCATTAACCCTGACGTTGTAAATATCAATGATTTTCGGTTTGAGGATTTTCAACTTATTGGTTATCAGTCACACCCGCATATCAAAGGGGAAATAGCTGTTTAAACATTATCTTATGATTTCAATCATCGTAGCCATCGCCGAAAATCGTGCCATTGGTAAAAATAATGACCTTCTTTGGCATATACCTGCCGATATGAAACGATTTAAAGGAATCACCTCCGGGCACCCAATAATTATGGGGAAACGTACCTTCTATTCCCTCCCCCGAAGACCTCTCCCAAATCGCCGCAATATTGTAATAACCGATGTCCCAGGAGAACAAATACCGGGATGCGATATGGCATACTCCATTCAGGAAACAATAGCCCTTTGTAACCCCCATGAAGAAAACTTTATTATTGGCGGCGCTTCCATCTATCAACAATTTTTACCTTATACCAATCGTTTGTACCTGACGATGGTACATAAATCATTTGAAGGTGATGTTTTCTTTCCTGAAATTGATTTTTCCCAGTGGAAACTTTTTTCAAAGGAAAATTTTGAACCGTCAGAGGGAGTCGATTTTAGCTATTCCTTTGAGATATATAATAGGATAACATCATTCTAATTTCTGGAATATGAAGAAAAGTCCCTTTGTTTTCTTCGCGTTGCTCCTGACTTTATCATGTATTTCCTGTAAAAAAGACAAAGAGTATGATATGCATCCCAACCTGAACGTTGCCGATGATGTTATTCTCTTGCACCGACCTTTTCTATACGTAACTCAGATGCTTGTGAAGGCTGTGGTTGACTCCACATTAAAAGCCGCACATCATACCATTATTGATAGCGCCCTGGTTACTTTCGATCCAACAAACAATAAATATATTTTTGAATTTACAGGGAAACTATGCCTTGATAGTGTTGTCCGAAATGGTTCCTTCACCGCACAAGTCGATACGAATTTCTTTAATCAGGGGGCAGTAACAAAAATCATTTACCATCAGTATTTTGAAGATATTCACCTGATCACCGGTAACGATAGTATGGTATGTACCGGACTTCAAAACGGATCTTATCAGTTTGATCGATTCATTACCGATGCGGTCGTTTCAAAAGATTCACTTCATGCTATTCAATGGATGGCGAAATTGCATTTTTCTGTAACTGAAAGTGTTGTAACCCATGGACTAAGCAATTCCGTTATGCTTTTCACCGGTTCTTCTTCTGGGTTTTCTTCCGGAGGATATACATTTAGTACTGAAATCACCCGTTCTCTGGCGGTCTGGAATTGTCCCTGGATCCGGGATGGATTAATTTCTGTAGAAATCCCCGACTTGCCATTCTCCAATGGGACTATCGAATTCATGGCAGGTACCCTCTGTAACAGTGCAATCAAATATGATTTCGAAGGAAATCTGTTTTTATTGTGGATGAAAGAAAAGTTTTTGAAATATTAAGTTTTCCTTTTTTCTTTTTTTGCGGCAGGGAAGAGAACATTATTCAGAATCAACCGATATCCTGGAGAATTTGGATGCAAATTCAGGTCGGTTGGGGGATCTCCAACAAGATGCTGATAATCTTCCGGATCATGGCCTCCCAAAAAAGTCCAGGTCCCTTTTCCAAAATCCCCATGAATATATCTCGCTTCATTGAGCGACTTCGTCTCCCCCAAAATGATTACCCCTGGTTTGATATATTTTTTATTGAATGCCGTGGTTTGTCCCATGAATCCATGAATCAATGTTTCATGATCCTGACATAACATACTGGGAACCTGGTCCCATTTAGCAGAAAAGTCAAACAAGGAAAAGAAGTCATTGTCTTTGGTGATGTTTTTCGGTCGGGTTTCCGTTACATCAATCGACGATATTTCATACTCATACGAATTTTTACTGAGGGTAAAATTCTGGAAGGCAAAACAATTTCCAAAATTCAGTTTTTCCTGGGCATCGGGATCCGGGGGGTCATGATCAAACATCACATCACAAATATCGATTCCTTCAGCAGCCAGAGCAACATCGTAACTATCCGGAGCAGAACACATGGAGAAAAGATATCCGCCCCCGGCCACAAAATCACGGATTTTTAAGGCCACTGCGAGTTTCATTTGCGATACTTTGGTAAATCCCAATTTTTTCGCCATTTCCTCCTGTACTTGTACATCTTCCTGATACCATGGAAAATTTTTATAAGCAGCCCAAAATTTTCCATATTGCCCGGTAAAGTCTTCATGATGAAGGTGCAACCAGTCATACAATGGGAGTACTCCGGCTAAGGTTTCTTCATCATAAATTACTGTGTAAGGAATTTCAGCATACGTCAATACCAGGGTAACTGCATCATCCCAGGGGAGTTTATTTTTAGGCGAATAAACAGCAATCTTAGGTGCCTTGTGAAGTTTGACTTGTTCCATATTAACCTGAGGATTTGCAATCTCCTGAAGAATCGATGTTGCCTGAACATCAGCCAGAACCTGAAAACTCACCCCACGAATAGTACATTCCTCTTCAAATGAAGAAGTATATGAAAAAAGGAAACTACCACCACGATAATTAAGGAGCCAGGATACCTCAATGTCTTTTTGTAACACCCAGTAAGCTATTCCATACGCTTTTAAATGGTTTTTCTGGGCTTCATCCATCGGAAGAAGTAAATAAGCGCCATAAAGAGTTTGCCCGATAAAAAAAACGAGGAAAAAAACTAAAAAAATGGTCTTGTTAAAAAGGCGTTTCATGTGGCTCCTCATCATCCATTTTCGACATTACCGTCCGTGTACGGATGGAACCGTCAAATGACGTATTGGAAGAAATGGAAGAATGTTGGTCATATTCCATTTCAACATCTGCAAATTTAGCGTATTTCGAAATAAATTGGAGACGAACATCCTTAAGTGGACCATTCCTGTTTTTTGCAATGCAAACATCTGCTACTCCCGATGTGGAATCCCCGGATTCATCTACATCAATCTTATAATATTCCGGACGGTAGATAAATATTACCATATCGGCATCTTGTTCGATAGAACCGGATTCTCTAAGGTCTGAAAGGATGGGTTTCGCGGCGGCGGACCTTTTTTCAGGAGCACGACTTAACTGTGAAAGTGCGATTACCGGAACATTCAGCTCTTTGGCCAGGCTTTTTAGGGCACGCGAAATACTGCTGATCTCTTGTTCTCTGTTCCCTCGGGTATCCTGACTTCCCTGCATCAATTGTAGGTAATCAACAATAATGAGTTGAACATCATGATGTGCTTTGAGCCTCCGGCATTTTGCCCGGAGATCAAATATCGAAAGCGCTGCCGTATCATCAATGTATAATGGTGCGCTGGTAAGGGAGGAAATCCGCGAATTCAACTGCTGCCACTCATGTTCCTCCATGGATCCCCGTCGTAATTTTTCTTGTGGAATTTCAGTTTCACTGGAGATCAATCGTGTAACCAATTGAATAGATGACATTTCAAGAGAAAATACGGCTACCGGTTTTTTAAAATCAACCGCTGCGTTTCGTGCCATGGTCAACGCAAAAGCAGTTTTCCCCATTCCAGGACGGGAAGCAACAATGATCAGATCCGATTTTTGCCAGCCTGACGTTATCCTGTCCAACTCAGTAAAACCAGATCCTACACCACGAAGCTGACCTTCATGCTCATGTCCGGCTACAATTTCCTTGATGGCTTCCGTAATAATGGAGTGCATATCAAGGTAAGACTTACCGATACTTCCTTCGCTGATTGAAAATAAACCATTTTCAGCCTTGTCAAGCAGCTCGAAAACATCTGTGGAATCTTCATAAGCCTCTTTGATTATTCCGGACGAAACCCGGATCAGTTCACGCTGAATGAATTTCTGCAGGATGATCCGGGAATGAAATTCAATATTCGCTGCTGATGCAATCCGGTTCGTAAGCATTGTAATATAATACGGCCCCCCTACAATTTCCAACTCTCCGCTTTTTCGTAAAGCTTCCGTCACAGTGAGAATATCAACCGGTTCATTCGCGCCAAACAAGCGCTGAATAGCGGAAAATATGATCTGATTGTTTTCTTTATAAAAAACTTCGGGTTTCAGTACTTCAATGACTTCGGCGAGACGATCATTTTCAAGCATCATGGCCCCCAATACAGCCTCTTCAAGGTCTGTCGCCTGTGGGGGAATCTTCCCGTGTTCAAAAATGGGCTCATTGAATGCCGGTTTTCGGGAACGTTTACGGATATTTTGTTCTTCCATACGCCAAAAGTAGGTCTATTCTATTTTGATAACACAGCCTGCCCCGTTTTTTTTTATTAACAACTATAAGCAAAAACTAAGCCCTATATGTACCCATTTATGCCACCAGCCTTGTTCATATTCTGGACTCAGAAGAAATTGCTCAATATCAAAACGGAAACCTTGATATGTCATGGTAATCCCGACAGAGTTTTGAAAGACAAATCTGGAAATCTTATTCGATGGCAATGTATACGGGCTTGATTTATTGATCATTCCTCCTTCTAACGTGGCATCATAACCAATTATTTTTGCGTTGCCCGTTAGAAAAAGAAACAGTTGGAATTTCTGTAGCTTTGACTCTGCTGTGAAATTTCGCCGGGATATACCGAGATTCGAAAAAAAAGGATTCATCCAGCCGGTCCGTAACTGAAAACCTCCGCTCATATTTGTATACAAAGTCCCCATTGTGCCACTGGAAATCAGCAGCAAATCAAGGTACTTCTTTTTAATGACCCCTTTTTCAAAAATGATGGAATAGTTGAGAACGAGATCGTTATGAATTTGGTATTCCCATCCCAACGGTTCATTATTACTGGGAACGGTGTTATGAAACGATTTCTGCACCCACCCGCCAAATGAATCCGGACCGATGATGCCCAAATCGAGTTCACTGCGCTGGCGAAACCCATGACTTGCATCATTGGTGATTTTAAAACTTTTCAGATAAAGATAAGCAGCATAAGGACGGTCTCCATATAATATTCCACCGGTTTTTGTCGTGGATGGGGTATACATGTTTTGCACAAGGGATATCCCATAATAATTCATCCCAGCTCCCCAATAGGGTACCATTAAGTGGCTGGCCGGATTCATTTGTAGTACCTTACTGATCCAATCCAGACGAATGCCGTTGGTGTAAAACCGATCGGTATAATCCAGGATATCATTATCAAAACCAACGCGAAAAAAAGATTCCTGAGCTAACGTGATCATGGTCGGAAATTTGGAGTTGGCCTGCTGTGAAAAAAAGAAGGAACGACTTCCTGGTTCATTCAGATCAAGGTCAATTTTTTGTGTCCGGAGATAGTTGAGTTTCCGGATGATCAATGAATCCTGATTTCTTTGTGGCAAAGTCGGAATTACTTCTTTCTTTTTACTTTTTAGAACCGGTAATAGTTTTACTTCATCTTTTTTGGATGTAATTGAGGGACGAGGTAAAAATATAGTGACTCCATGAGGGGAAATAAGCGGATGAGCAATTTTTTTTCCCTCACACCGGGTGAGTAAAATCAGCAGGATAATAAAGAATAGCCTACATTTCATAAGTATTACAAAGGTAACTAAATGTGATCATTGAACGATACTTGTGTAAATTTTGCCGACTTTGTACTTTTTACGATTAATTTTACTCTGGATTTTGAAATATGAAAAACCTGGTTGTATTTTTTTTACTAATCTTTTTTTCTGGTTCCATGGTAGGGCAAAAATACCTGTTGGTCGAAAAAATCGGCACCTCCCGGAAATACTATTACCAAAAAGGTAACACCTTGAAATTACGAGTGTCAAAATTGGATACTTTGTTGCGTGGACGACTTTGGCATATTGGCGATACTTCTATTAGCGTAATGGAGCTAAGATCCTTTGAAGTATCGTTGAACGACATCGGGTCTGTTTACAAACAATTTTCCTTTCCCCGTAAATTGGGAAAAACCTTTGCTATTGGTTCAGCCGCCATTTTTTCCATCATTGTTATCAATCATCTGATCAACAATGAAGCAGTTTTTACTCCCGATTTATTTATTATTACCGGATCAGTCGGAGCGGCAAGCCTGATTTCCTTTTCTTTATCTCAAAACCGGTGTAAAATTGGGAGTAAATGGAAATTAAAAATACTCGATTTCCAGGTTAATTAATGGGTGGAAAATCGGCAATCAACTGCCGGATAAGGCTGGTCATAACAGGTTCAACCGCACTTGCAGCATCAATGACGTGTTTGTGCGAAATCTCTACAATTTTCCCTTGTACTCCCAGATCGGAAATCACGGAAACTGCAAAACATTGTAAGCCAATGTGGCGGGCAGCAATCACTTCAGGAACAGTAGACATTCCAACTGCATCGGCTCCAATGCTGCGGATATATCGGTATTCTGCCGGCGTTTCATAGGTTGGCCCTGATACTGCAGCATATACGCCCCGCTGAAGATTGATGCTCTGTTTATCCGCAATTTCAAATGCTTTTTTAATAAGTTGTTTGTCGTATGCATTGCTCATATCCGGAAAACGGGTGCCAATCTCATCATAATTTTTCCCGATTAAAGGGTTGTCTTTTATGAGGTTGATGTGGTCTTCAATAACCATGATATCTCCAACTTCAAAATGAGGATTCACACCACCGCTTGCATTAGATAAAATAAGTGTCCGGATGCCAAGGAATTTCATGATGTAAACAGGAAAGGTCAGCTCTTGCATGGTATATCCTTCGTAATAATGGAAGCGCCCTTGCATTGCAACAATCGACTTCCCGCTCATGGTGCCAAAAATCAACTGTCCGTTATGACCTACCACTGTGGATACCGGAAAATTCGGGATGGTTTGATAAGGAATCCTTTGCTGAACCGTAATTTCGTTTACCAAACCACCCAATCCTGTGCCAAGTATAATTCCGATCTCGGGTTTTTGGGTTACCTTGGATTCAAGAAATGCGATGGTCTCATTAATTTTTTTTAACATAATTTATAATCTCATTATCAAATTGTTGTTTGTCGTTTTGATGAAAATCAACTTCAATGGGAACGTAAAATAACGGCAGATTTTTCAATTTCGTGCTAAGTTCCGGAGTTTTTAACCGCATTACATCTTTTTCTGTGGTTACCAGAATTTTTTTCTTTGTAGGGAGATCGTCAAATTTCTTTTTGATAATATCCAGATCTTTTTCAGTATACTGATGATGATCCGGATAATTTATTGTAATCAGTTCGCTGCATATCCTTTCAAGGTGTTCCCGTAATGGATAATCATTTGCAATACCAGTAAAAAGAAGAATGTTGATTGGTTTTAATGGGAAAGCAAACTGGTCGGAATCTTGAAAGGGGATGGGGGCGGAATATTTGAGATAAGAAAAATAGATCCGTTGATGGGAAGCAGGTCGCAGATCTTCAAGAATTCTCCTTCTTGTGATCGGAGAAAAAATTTTGGGAGTCTTTGTGACAACAATGATATCGGCCCTTTTAGCAGCTGATCTAAACTCCCTCAATGTCCCCGATGGTAATACATAGTCTTCTGTATATAGGTGGTGATAATCGGTAAGAAGGATTGATAACCCGGGTTTTACATATCTGTGTTGAAAAGCATCATCCAGAAGTATTACTTCCAATTCAGGATGCTTCTGGAGCATTAGGTTAATGCCCCTGCATCGTTGTTCGTCAACAGCAACCTGGAGATTCTCAAATTTTTTCAGGTATTGTAAGGGTTCATCTCCAATGTATTTAATATTGGAACGTTTGGAGGCAAGTATAAACCCTTTACTGTCACGACCATATCCCCGGCTGAGTGTCCCAACAGAATAATTCGGTTGTAAAAGATGTATTAAATATTCTATATGGGGTGTTTTTCCGGTTCCTCCATACGAAAGGTTTCCGACTGATATAATAGATTTCTCAAATGATTTCTGTGAAAGAATTCCAATATCGAACAAGAGATTCCTGCTTTGCATGATCAATCCATAACAAAGGGAAAGAGGGGATAATATAAACTGAAGTAACCGACCCATGATTAATTGTCGAAATTAACAAAAAAAACGGTATCAAAAACCCCGGACCTAAAAAAATGGCCCTAACAGAAAAACAAAATAAAGGGAGCGAATTCAGGAAACCAATGTTTCCTTCTGAAGATAATTGAGATTTTTGATCAATTCAGCGATTCCGTATTCTAGGTTGCTCGTTTTTACGATGTAATCAACAGCGCCGACATCAAGTAACCTGACAGCAAGAATAGGATCATCAAATGATGCAAAAAAAACTACCTTGACTGAAGGGGCAATTGTTTTTACTCTTCTTAAAAAATCAAATCCGCTAAAATCGCCCAGATCATAATCCGTGATTAAAAATTCCGGCGGTGGATTTTTTTCAAGCCGGTAAATACATTCGTTGCCCGATGGAAATGTCTGTACCTGGGAAAACCGGTTCACATTCAAATGATACTTGATCAGGCTCCGATGTATTGGATGCTTATCAACAACATAAAGGACAGGGGATTTCATATTGACCTTTTGGGAATTTTATAAAGACCAAATTATGCGAATTTTATCTTGTTAACGGCATGGGTGGCAGGAAACTTTTAAACAATTTTATGAACAAATCAAAAAGAAAATTTTAACGGGAATTGTATAACTTTACCCATTCTAATATTTTTACTCTATGAAAATTCTGACTATCCTACAGTACCTTGAGTCTGTTGCCCCTTTATCGCTTCAGGAAAATTATGATAATTCCGGATTGATTTTCGGAGATCCGGACTGGGAAACCGACCGTGTACTGTTGTGTCTCGACCTTACAGAGGAAGTGATGGTGGAAGCCATTCAAAAAGGGTGCAGGTTGATTATATCACATCATCCCTTTATCTTCCACCCAATTAAAAAGTTTCTTCCGGAGCTACCGGAAACCAACATTTTAACTAAGGCAATATCCTCTCAAATTGCAATCTTTGCAATGCATACAAATCTCGACAATTCCTTACGGGGTCTCAATGCATTTCTTTTTAACAAACTGGGAATTACATCTTTTCGAATCCTCAAACCGCAAACCGAAACCTTGTTTAAACTAGTTGCATTTTGTCCTACAGATTATGCTGAAAGAGTCAGGGAGGCAATGTTCAAAGCTGGTGCAGGGCATATCGGAAATTATGATTTTTGTAGCTTTAATGTGACGGGAGATGGCTCTTCCCGGGCCCATAGTGAAGCTAAACCATTTACTGGAGAAATTGACCAGGTCCATTTTGAAAAAGAACTTAGAATAGAAGTCATTCTTCCTGATTATGCCAGAAAGTCTGTTATCGCTGCTTTGCTGGCGAATCATCCGTATGAAGAAGTTGCTTATGATATCTACCCGTTGATGAATACAAATCCATTATCCGGAGCTGGTTTGATCGGAGATCTAAATGAACCAATGAATCCGGAAAAATTTCTTCAAAAGGTGAAAAATGTTATACAAATTCCCATTCTACGTCACTCAAAATTGAATGAAAATCCTGTTACAAAAATAGCATTATGCACCGGGTCAGGAAACTTCCTGATCCCGGTAGCCCAACAGGAAAAAGCAGATGTTTTTCTTACGGGTGATTTGAAATACCACGATTTTTTTAGCGTTAGGAAAAATCTGATCCTTGCCGATATTGGTCATTATGAGAGCGAACAGTGGGTAAAAGAATGGTTATATGCTGTGCTAATCGAAAAATTTCCTACTTTTGCATTCCTTATTTCAGAAATTAATACCAACCCGGTTTATCATTTATAATTCAGAGTATATGGCAAAATCAACAAGCAAACCGATCGCTACTTCGAAACCTTCTAAATTATCAAAACCTACGGCACCAAAAGAAACAAATGGTAAAAAAGATGTCGTTGCCAAGGAAGAAGAAGTGAAAGAAGTGATCAAAACGGCTAAGGTACCAGCAAAAACCGGACAGGAATCTCCCGAAGATAAAATTGAGGTCACCATTGAAAAGAAATTGATGGCACTCTATAGCTTACAACAACTTGACACTCAGGTTGATAAAATCCGAATCATCCGGGGAGAACTTCCTCTTGAAGTCCAGGATTTGGAAGACGAAATAGCCGGACTGGAAACCCGTGTTGACAACTATATTCAGGAAACTGTCGGGATGGAGAAATCCATTGTCGATAAAAATACTACCATACGGGATGCCCTTGCCTTGATTAAAAAATATGAAGATCAACAGATGAACGTCCGGAATAACCGGGAATACGACTCCCTGACCAAGGAAATCGAATACCAGAACCTGGATATCCAGTTGTCTGAGAAAAGAATTAAAGAATTTCTGGCAACCCTTGAATTGAAAAAGGTCGAAATTGAACAATTCCAAAAGCAACTCCAAGACCGGAAAAACGACCTGGATGTCAAACGCAATGAATTAGACGATATCGTTGCTGAAACGGAGAAAGAGGAAAATGACCTCATAAAAGCTTCTGAAGAAAACCGCAAATACATTGAGGAACGGTTGTTGACTGCCTACACCCGAATCCGGAAAAATGCAAGAAACGGATTGGCCGTAGTTCAAATCGAACGGGATGCCTGCGGAGGTTGCTTTAATAAAATTCCTCCCCAACATCAACTCGATATCCGAATGCATAAAAAAATTATTGTTTGCGAATATTGTGGACGGATTCTGGTTGATGATGGCATTGTGAATGCTATCCAATAATGACCCGGCTCCTTCTGACGGTTGGTGCCCTTTTATTTTTATCACTTCCCCTCAGGGCACAGTTTTTTTTTAACGATCGTTGTCAGGCGACTTACCAATCTATTTTCCGGCTTCAATTTCTGGAAGCAAACCGATTATTGGTTTTGGAAAAACAACAAAACCCTACCAACCTGGTTCCGGTATTACTTGAAAACTATATTGATTTTCTGACCTTGTTTATTGGGGAAGAAAAAACACAATTTCACCAATTAGAACCCAACAAATCGAAACGCATCACCCTCCTCGAAAAAGGAGATAAAAACTCACCTTATTACAATTTTTTTCTTGGCGAAGTTTATCTTCAATGGGCTTTTGCCCGGATCAAATTTGGTGAATATGCATCCGCTGCCATAGAAGTAAGAAAAGCATACTCATTGTTTACCTTGAATCAATCTCGTTTCCCTGATTTTATTCCAAATAATACCGGTCTTGGATTGGTCCATGTAATCATTGGGATTATCCCGGAAAAATATCAGTGGATTAAAAATCTGATGGGCGTGAATGGATCTGTGGATCAGGGTTTTAAAGAAATTCATCAAGTGGCTGGATATCAAGGTTCCGATCCTCAGATACAGCTTTTTAAACCGGAAGCTACTTTTTACCTGGCTTTGTTGGCAGCCAATCTTCAAAAAAATCAAAAAGAAGCTTTACCGATTTTGGAATTATTGGAACGTCAAAGTTCTGGAAATCAGCTGGATCAGAGTCCATTATTGATATTTGCCCAAGCAACCATCCTGTTGAAAAATGGTCGTAATGATCAGGTGCTGAAAATCTTGCAACATCGCAATGAGGAAAAAAATAAATTTCCTTTCTGCTATCTTGATTTTCTTGAAGGGGTAGCTCGCTTAAATAGCCTTGATGTTAATGCAGCACTCTGTTTTCAACGGTATGTTCATCAATTTAAAGGTCAAAATTACCTTCGTTCTGCCTATCAAAAACTTGCCTGGATTTCTATTTTAAAAGGAGATACTGCCGGTTTTAAAGCCAATATGGGCAAAGTTACTACCGTTGGAGAAGCCCTAGTTGATGAAGATAAACAAGCAACCAGAGAAGCTCAAAGCGGACTGATTCCGGGGGGTATATTGTTACGGGCACGATTGCTTTTCGATGGTGGTTATTATGATCGTGCTCTTCAGGAAATATTAAATAATCCCGTAAAGAAATGTATCGTTACACGCCGTGATTTTATTGAATACTCCTATCGTTTAGCTCGGATCTATCATGAACTTGGACAATACTCCAAAGCAATCGGATATTACAAACAAACAATCCAACGTGGCAAAACAGACCCTTTTTATTTCGCTACAGCCTCTGCTTTACAACTGGGACTTATCTACGAGAATTTGTCCTTATATAAACAAGCTGACAGTTCTTATAGGTTATCTCTTTCCATTCCTACTCCTGAATACAAATCCAGCCTAAACCAAAAGGCAAAGGCTGGATTGAACAGACTTAAAAAGCAACAGCGTTAAAACCTGAATCCGATTGTTGTGGATACGGTATTGGTATATTGTGTCAAATGAGCTGGATTGACCATCGATGGATCATATAAGTAATAATCCTGATTCATTTTTGTCCAAACATAACTCACATCGGCAAAGAAATGACTGGCCCGGTACCCAATTCCTCCGGAAACCTGAAAACGTTCACTGTTATTGGTACTTTGGGTATAAGGATTACTGAAGTAAGCAAACCCACCACGCACCCTGAAATCCAATATTCTCCATTCGGTTCCGAAACGAAGATTTCCCCACGATTGATAGTTGGTTTTAATATCATTGTTCACGTCTGAATAACTATCTTCTGAGGAGCTAAAACGAGCTTGCGAATAGTTTACATATTCATAATCAGCGCTAACCAATCCATATTTTCCGATAATGAAGGCCAAACTACCCATCGCACGGAAAGGAGTTCTTAACTGGTAATTATAATATCCTTCCGGTGAATTTTGAGTGGAATTCCAATTTGGGTTAGTGAAAGTTGATTGCATGGAACTGAACCACTCATCCTGCATTCGGGGATACCATGTTGGGGTATGAATACTGGCACCAATCCGTACCCAATTGGCAGGGCGGTAAATAATACCGAACTTCACATTAATACCGGTTCCCTGAGTTTGAAGGTTATACCTGTATTTTAAAGACAAAAAATTTGGAATAGACCCTCTAACAGCTGTTTCCTGATAGATGCTGTTTTCATAATAGCGTAACGTAGGAACTCCCAGGGTCAATCCGAAATAAAGCCGGTCATTCACATTTCCCCCCATCGAAAAATCCATCTCATTGATGGATCCATAAGTATTGATTGTTTTGCTTTGAGCTACACCGCCATACGGAGCATCACAATAATATGACCTGGTAGTCGAATCATAGCCAATCAAATTTGCGTTCCAAGCTAATGCAACATCAAAAGCCAATGAATTATCGTATGAGATGTCACCAGGTTGAATTCCCATATCATTTAATACATTGGTGTAATTTTGCATCAGGGAATTCTTCGAATTGACCCCAGATATGTAAGTAGTGTTGTTGAAATCATTCTGGCGGTTAAATCCAAAGCCGATATTGAAATTTTTCAATATACTGTTGTTGCTTTTTGACGAGGGTTTGAGATTGAATATGAACCCGAAGTTCCCCATGCCAAAATTTACGCGATTGTCTGAAGTTTCATAGCCATTATAAGTTGAGGTAGTACTTCCAATAGTAGGAGCAATGGTCAGGCTCATTTCGTAGGCTTGATAAAGACCAATACCGGCAGGATTGGTGGCAAGAGTGGAAAAATCGGCACCCACTGCACCAAACGCACCACTTAAACCATTGAACCGAGCCGTGCCACTATAGTATATTCTGGAATATCGGAGTGCATCTTCAGCTGTTTGTGCAAACAGGGAATAGGCTGACATCGTGATGCACAAGGTCATGAACATTATTTTTTTCATAGTCAGAGATATTAGAGTGATTCGTTAGTTATCTGCGTCTTCCACCACCTCCGCCGCTACTGCCGCCGGAAGGAGCGCTTCCTCCGCTTCCGCCTGACCTTGCAGGTGCGCTGTAACTGCCTCCGCTGCTCCGTGGTACTGAAGGTGCACTATAGGAGCCACTGTTACCTGAACGGGAAGGTGTGGAATATGAATTGTTCGAACGGGAAGGGGTTGAATAGGTGCGTGTGTTGTTCGAGGGGGCTACCCGCGTATGGTTCCCGGTTGAAGAGGGAGTACTGGTATTCCGGTTGCTATAATTTGATTGTGCGTTCCTTGTTGCACTTTGATTTTGTGTCCGTGGACTAATATATTCCTGACTTGATTTTGGTTGACGGTAAGCAGGTGAAGAATAGCTTTGTGCAGAGGTGGTCCGTTGTGTGGGAACAACATTTTGCTGACGGTTGTACCGAGGGGAAGGTTGTTGACGTTGTACCTGAGCTTGGTTTGTTCCTCTTGTGGCAGTAGTTTGACGAGAAGTAGTGGAACGGGTATAACGATATTTTTCCTGGTTTGCAGCCGTGTTGCGTTGTGCTGGTTGAGTCCCTGTTCTGGTATAAGCTTGTGATGCGGCTTCACGAGTGCTCTGATTAATTCCGGCAGTTCTCTCATTCCGCTTGGTATCTGGAGAAGAGATCCTGTTCGGATTTTGGGCGTTCCTTGAAAATCTTGTACCATCCGATGAATTTAAAGTATTTCTTCGTCCATAATACGTATTAATGGGCGAATAGGGCGGATAATAACCACCGTTATACCAATCGTTATATCCATAGCAGTAACAGCAATAGGGATTGTACCATGGGTTATACCAGCCGTAATAAGGGTACCCGAACCCCCATCCATAATTCCAGCCCCAATCCCAATATGGAGATCCCCAATTATAGTAAGGAGAACCCCAATAACTGCCAAAACCGAAACTACCAAATCCGACTCCTAATCCAAAAGATAATGTAATATTGGGATCAGAAGAACTCCCTGAATTATCATATTCGGAATTAGAAGAATTGGATTGATCAAAATACCCCTTTGTCGTATCGGAATTATTGAATCGGGTTATCCGGTCAGAATAAGAATAATCATTGTAATCGTCCGCAAAGGTGGAAGATGGCTTTACAATGGTGTTTCCGTTATCAGGAGGGTTGTTTCCGGATGTATTGTAAACATCATCTGAACCATAAGATGATGCTAATTTCTGTGTCGTACAAGCGCTGATGAACAGGCCGATGGTGACGAGAACAAAGATTGATTTTTTCATAGGACGACAGCTTTATTAATTTTCTTAATTTTGTTCTTCCTTTTGACAGGAGAATAGTAGCAAATTTCATACCAAAAACAAAAAATGGCTAAAGATTTTTCAACTCGGGCTGAAAATTATGCCCAATGGTATAATGACCTTGTTATCAAGGCTGATTTGGCTGAGAATTCAGCTGTGCGTGGATGTATGGTAATAAAACCATATGGGTATGCCATTTGGGAGCGTATTCAGGCAGTATTGGATAAAAAGATCAAGGATACCGGGCACGTAAATGCTTATTTCCCCATTTTTATTCCAAAATCGTTTTTTAGCCGTGAAGCTAGTCATGTTGAGGGATTTGCTAAAGAATGTGCGGTTGTAACCCACTATCGTTTAAAGAATTCACCGGATGGAAAGGGAATCATTGTTGATGAAGATGCCAAACTGGAAGAAGAACTGATTGTACGTCCAACCTCCGAAACAATTATCTGGGATGCCTATAAAAACTGGATAAAATCTTATCGGGATCTCCCATTATTGATCAATCAATGGGCAAATGTTGTAAGGTGGGAGATGCGTACCCGCTTGTTTCTTCGTACTACGGAATTTCTATGGCAGGAAGGACATACCGCACATGCAACAAGGGAAGAAGCCGTGAAAGAAGCAGAAACCATGCTGAATGTTTATGCTGATTTCGCAGAAAACTGGATGTCCATTCCTGTGATTAAAGGGACAAAATCTCCCGCAGAACGGTTTGCCGGAGCCATCGACACTTATGCTATTGAAGCATTGATGCAGGATGGGAAGGCTTTACAAGCAGGAACTTCACATTTCCTTGGTCAGAATTTTGCCAAGGCCTTCGATGTTAAGTTTTTAAGTAAGGAAAATCAACTTGATTTTGTTTGGGCTACCTCCTGGGGTGTTTCTACCCGTTTAATGGGGGCCTTGATTATGTCGCACTCGGATGACAATGGGTTGGTTCTGCCTCCAAAACTCGCCCCAATTCAGGTTGTGATCGTCCCGATATTTAAAAATGCCGAACAACTATCACTGATTTCTGATGTCATTTTACCAGTAAAAAAAGCGCTGGAAGCCAAAGGAATCTCGGTTAAATACGATGATCGTGATACCCAGAAACCTGGCTGGAAATTTGCTGAATATGAGTTCAAAGGTATTCCGGTACGTTTAACAGTAGGCCCCCGGGATATTGAACAAGGTACTGTTGAAGTAGCACGACGGGATACTCTGGAAAAAGAAGTATTGCAGATCAAAGACATTGAAAACAAAATATCCAATCTTTTAGACCAAATTCAGAAGAACTTATATGACCGTGCCTTTGCCTTCCGTGAAAACAATACCACACGCGTTGATTCCTGGAAGGAGTTCAAAGAGGTGTTGGATACAAAAGGCGGTTTTATTTCGGCTCATTGGGATGGGACTTCGGAAACAGAGGAAAAAATTAAAGCAGAGACAAAAGCAACCATCCGGGTGATACCTTTTAACAATGTTCTGGAGAATGGCTCTTGTGTCTTTTCAGGGAAACCTTCTACTCAAAGAGTTCTCTTTGCAAGAGCTTATTAACCAGACTAAAAAGGCAATAGTTGACCCGATCCAAGAATTTTGGATTTGATATTGCAAGGATTTCCCCGGTAATAAATGTTCCCGATTGATAGTATCGTCGCATCTATTTCGTTTGTCGCCTGAATGTAAGAATCATTTGATCCTTTATTTGTTATAAAAGTATATCCGGTTCTCAAATCTCTTCCATCAAACATTCCGTAGTCCCCGGTAAAAACCGAGTTGACAGCACAAACACCATGAAGCCTGATATCAACAGTGCCCATATTCAGGCTGAATGAACCTTGCCAGATATCTAACGTGAGGTCAATGGTTCCACAACCACCCCATACAATCACTTTCAGGGAATCCATTTTCAAGGTTCCGTTCGAGGTAATGTCACCGGAGGAATTATAAGTAATCTTCCATAATGTGTCACTATACACGTAAACATTGATGGGTTTACTGTAATCTCTGAGCCAGTTGCATTGATTGAAGTTTTGAAGAATTAACTGACCGTCTATTACCTCCGTACGGATCCCACTGATAATTTTTTGACCAGCTTCGACTTCCACACGGCAAACGGTATCCTGAATTAAAACCAGACTAATGTTATCCTGCATATCAATCTTTGTAAAAACCGGGAGAGTCCGGATCTCTCTGATCACTTGCCCGGTGGATGACAAACATACTCCAACATCTTTCGTGCAACTTGATACCATTACGGTCAACCCTAAGAGAAAAAGGATGCTCATAAGGGGTTTTCGGAAAAGGCTATCTGATTGTTTTCTTTCCATATTTCTTGTCAAATTTATAACCCAACCCCCATCCTATGTAATCAGCTCTGCCCCAGTGTACTTTAAGCATAACAGTGGCAAAGAAATTTGTTGAAAAATTATATTGCACGGCCAGCTTCTCATATAACGGACCATTGCTTTTTTCCATTCCACCCAGGTATGATCCTATATTGAAAATGAATCCAAGACGCGACATGACCAACTGATACGCGGCATTAATACCCGGACGGACGATTTTTATTTTATTATCAACCTGGATATCATGCATCTCTAGAATTTTAAGTTGGGATGGATCATAAGAAAAATCAAGTCCGATCCCAACTTTGCTTATTTTACCGATCGGAATAAAGGTATTTTCAAAAATATGATAAACCATAAAATTCTGGCCAAAAACAGCCTTCATGTTTTTATAGCCCACCAATACCCCGAAATCAAATTCAATCGTATGACGGACAATGGCCGAATAAGGTTCGGTTGGAGCGATATACCGGTCGCCAATATCTTGATTTTCTTTGAATGGCCGGTAGGAAATTCCAAGATTGACCATGGGTGCATTAATCCCATAGTTCGGTAGTTTTAAGGAACCGTTGGAAAAATGTTGCAGACATACTCCGGCACTCATGGAAAGATAATAGTTGAGCCGGTATCTTAATTCAAACATCAGATTGGCCGCTGCATTTAGATGGGAACCAATCGCCAGGTTTTTATAATTCGTGATCCGGTCGAAGGGTTTGGTCAGATAACCAAGTCCAAGTGCAAACCGAAAACCGATCGTAAGGCTTTTATATTTGTATAGTGGGAAATTTATAAACGGCATTAAAGCATAAGCCTGCCCCAGGGCGGGATTGTTACCCAACCCTGAATAAAACAGCGTTGCCCCGATCAAAGGATAATTATAATCACGTTCCCATTTGTGTTTTCCATAGGTTATTTTGGTAATACTTAATTCAAACGCCGGAAAATGGGAATTGAACATTTCTAGTTCCAGATGTTGGGCATAGATAAAACCATAATGGATCCTTCCTTCAACCATCATATTGGAGGAGAATAGTTTATGCTCGAACTGGGCGATCCCCCTTAGAGAAAATATCATCAGCAACATGAGAAGACTGATGAACCGGAGTGAGGCAGGAGGATTTTTCACAGGTTTTTGCAAGGAGTAAATAACGATTATTACTTCATGGCAAATTTATCATGAATTGTCCATTTGCCGGTTTATTCCCTGCAATAAAAATGCTTCCTTTGGCAAAATGTTTAAATTTGCTTAAAATATGAATAATGGAAGAGAAAGTTGCGGCATTCAAGAGACTTCTTGAGATAATGGATGAATTGAGGACCCGATGTCCTTGGGACCAAAAACAAACTATTGATTCTTTGCGGTACTTAACGATTGAAGAAACCTATGAACTTTCGGAGGCTATCCTTCAAAAAAATATGGAGTCGATTAAAAAAGAACTTGGAGATTTGATGCTTCATCTCGTTTTTTATTCAAAGATAGCCTCTGAAACAAATTCCTTTGATATCAAAGATGTTCTCGATAATATTATTGACAAACTGATACACCGGCACCCCCATATTTTTGGAAATGTTGTTGTGAAAAATGCCAAGGAGGTTCATGATAACTGGGAAAAAATCAAGCTTCTTGAAAAGGGCAACAAATCTGTTTTAAGTGGTGTCCCAAATGGTTTACCTGCAGTTGTTAAAGCATACAGGATTCAGGAAAAAGTAAGTGGGGTGGGCTTTGACTGGGAAAATCCGGAACAGGTTTGGGAAAAGGTGTTAGAGGAGCTAAACGAACTTCGTGAAGTGGCCGAAAACGGAGATGATCAAAAAAGAAAGGAACACGAATTGGGGGACCTCATGTTTGCCATAATTAACTATGCCAGATTTATCGGAGTCAATCCCGAAGATGCCCTTGAACGTACCAACCGAAGATTTATCAAGCGGTTCAAATACCTCGAAGACAAATCAAAGGAACTGGAACGGCCTCTACATGAAATGAATCTGGCTGAGATGGATGTCTATTGGAATGAGGCCAAAAAAGCAGAAGAGACCATCTCCAACGAAGGAGACAGTCTGGCTTCTTTGAGAAAAAAAGATTAACGTTTAGAAAGATAATCAGCCACCCCGTCTGCCGTGGCCTTCATCCCTTTTTCGCCTTTGTGCCAATTGGCAGGACAAACTTCCCCGTTTTCTTCATTGAACTGCAGTGCATCCACCATCCGGATGGCTTCGTCAACACTTCTTCCTAACGGAAGATCATTCACTACCTGATGACGAACAATTCCCTGTTTATCAATGAGAAAGAGTCCGCGATAGGCCACAGGAACTCCTTCAAATTCCATCACTCCCTCTTCGGTGTACATGTATTCTCCCGCTAAAACATCGAAATTGGCGGAAATCGTTTTGGAAAGGTCAGAGACAATAGGAAATTTTACTCCTTTGATTCCACCGTGCTTTGGTTCTGTATTCAACCATGCCCAATGTGAAAATTTGGAATCAGTGGAACATGCGACTACTACAACATTACGTTTTTCAAATTCTTCCAGTTTTTCCTGAAAAGCCAGAATTTCCGTTGGACAAACAAAGGTGAAATCCATCGGATAGAAAAAGAAAACGACATGTTTTTTCCCGATATATTGTTCCAGTGAGAATTTATCTGCGAATTCTCCACCATTGATTACGGCATCAGCCTCAAACAACGGCGCTTTTTTACCTACTAATACGGCCATAATGTTTATTTTTAAATGAATACTTATCTTTTGACAAAGATACGTATTATTTAGAAATAGTTTTAATAAAAAGAAGAATATTTATTTTATTTGCGAAAAGTCAAATTGGAGAGGCTCATTTTTCCAGAAATCAAAGAGGGCCATTTTTCGGATCTCATAATAACTTTTCCAGAAAGTCTGAAGTGCATAATAATAGTTTTTTTCAGCATTATCGGTTTCAAGCTGTGCATTATTCAGGTCGAGGATGCTATTTATCTTTCCAATCAGGTAGCGGCCCTTGGTTACTTCATAACTTTTTCTGGCTACAGTATCCGATTTTGCGGCGATTCGGACCTGATTCTGTTGCATGTTGAACTCTATGGCTTTAAGATATACATTGCGTTGAAAATCAATAAACTCTTGTTCGACATTGTTTTTTACTATTTCTTCCTGCGATTGGGCCATTTTAATTTTTCCATGGGCAACTCCCCAGTCGACAATCGGGATGGTTAAGCCAAGTGAAATCTGCCTTTGATCGGCTGGATTCAAATAGGAATCCGGAATTGTAGCGCCGGATTGTTGAAGCCCGATCAAAGCATGTATCGTAGCATCAAATCGTCCGTCTAATTTTGCATAATTCACGGCGCTTGCTGCTTCAAGTAACCTTCTTTTAAAGTCAACAGAAGTCGATGAATTTTGATTGGCAAGATCAACCGCTTTTTGAGGGTCGATTTTAAAAAAATCAATTTTATCCGG
Organism: Bacteroidales bacterium; assembly: GCA_023231005.1. Classification (GTDB taxonomy): domain Bacteria; phylum Bacteroidota; class Bacteroidia; order Bacteroidales; family FEN-979; genus CAIVAT01. The sequence continues at coordinate 23,715 of JALNWG010000019.1, forward strand.
TGGAATCAGTACTACCTGTGTGGTGTCTTGTAAACGGAGAAAGGATTTGAATCGGAAACGGGCATTTTCAAGAGAAAGATTGGCATTTTCAACCTGAGCCTGCGCTTTAAGGAAGTTAAGCTCTAATTGTAAAAGATCGTTTTCGGCAATTTTTCCCAATTGGTATCTCCCTTTAGCGATCCTGTATAAAGTGTCATAATTTGATTGGTTTGTGAGTGCAATCTTTTGTTCAACCTGGGCCTGAAGAAGGGTGAAAAAGTAAGTTGTTGCCGTTATTGAAATTTGTTCAATGTTTTCAAGATATTTTCGTTTAGCCTGAGAATATTTCAAAGGTTGTATTTTTCGGTCCCAACGATATGAATTGTATGTGAAAATAGGCTGATATAATTCCACATTTAAAGGATAACTTAGATAGGGGAACGGATTTGGCTGATCCGCATTAAACTGTCCACTCAGATATGAATTCATAGAAATAGTTCCGCCTGTAATACCTATCTTTTGTGTCAATGCGAGATTCGCTTGTGCACTAATATATTTTGAACTGACATAAGCTTGTGATCCGTCTGGGTTAAGGTAGGGAGACATGGTTTGTGTTATATTCGGCAGGGTGGAAGAAAGACTTAATGCCGGTAAATTTGATGCCCTGAATGACCTGAAATCCCAGTAACTGCTCCTGAATGTTTGTCTGGCAGTAAGAGCATCAGGAGATTGCTGCTTTGAAATTTCTATGGCTTCATTCAAGGTCAGGCTACGGGTGTTTTTTTGACCAAATGATTGGGGAAAAAAGCCAAGAAAGAGTACGAGGATAAGGATCAAATGATTTTTCATAGTCAGAGTAAGGTCACTTATTCATATCTGAGTGATTCGACGGGGTCTTGTTTAGCGGCACGTTTTGCCGGCATATAACCAAAGATAATGCCCACAGAGGCTGAAACGCCGAAAGATATTAAAATGGAAACAGGAGAAACAATGGTTAAAATGCTGGTGATTTCCATGATGGCCTTAGACAGCGCAAGTCCCAGAATAATTCCGATCAAACCTCCACTGATACTGATTAATGTGGCTTCTGTTAAAAATTGAAGAATAATATCGCGTTTGGTAGCTCCAATGGCTTGCCGAATTCCAATCTCTTTGATACGTTCCATAACCGAAGCCAACATGATGTTCATAATCCCGATTCCACCGACTAATAGAGAAATACTGGCAATGGCTCCCAATACGATATTGAAGATATCTTTGGTACGTTGTTCCTGCTTTAGTAAAAGTTCCGGTACTTTAATCTCCATATCTTCAACCCCGGCGTGCCGGCGGATCATCATTTTTTTTAAAATTTCTGTTGTGGGTAAGATCAGGCTGCTTTCTTTAACCTGAACCACAATCTTGTCAATTTGATTTTTCGAAGTGCTTTCAGACGACTCCGATGAAAAGATCGACATCTCCCCATCATTATATTCCGTTGCTCCATGGAGGGAAGCGGCAGTGATCATGGCCCGGTCTTTATACCGGCGAAGTAAAGTTTGAATAGGGGCATAAAGAGAATTGTTGTAGTCCGAAATACCCAGATTATCTATGCTGGTTTGACTGATCTCTCGCTTCTTCAAAACACCGACTACCCGCAACCAAATAGGACCACATTTTATATCTTTTCCAACAGCCTCCGACGATGGGAAAAACTTTGATTTCAAGGAAGGGCCAATGATGCAGACGGGCTTTCCATCTTTCAATTGTTCCTGATTAAACATCTCTCCATCTTCCAGCGTAAGGGAAAAAACTTTAAAGAAATCGGGAGTTACCCCAGTTAGTTTTGCGGATGTTTTGATGCCGTCTTTTATGATATCTGTTTCATAAATTACCTCAGGGCTCACTGTCATCACAGTAGGGATGATGGCCTTTATGCTCTCTGCATCTTTTAGGCTTAATCCTGGAGAAAATTTCCCCTTGTTTTTTCTATTGTCCTGATTTTCCGACTGAGAAGATTGATCGGATGACTCCTGTGAATTGGTCGTTTTTGATTTTTCAGGTTTTTGAGTAATAATAATATTGTTGACTCCGACCAATTTCATTTGGTCCAAGATCTCTTTTTTTGCCCCGTTTCCGATGGCCATCATGGTGATTACGGCAGCAACGCCGAAAATGATGCCCAAGGCAGTAAGAACAGACCGGAATTTATTTAGAAAAACAGCTTCCAGTGCTATGTTAAAGATGTATTTATAGCGTTCAAACATCTTATGTTCTGTTATTTTTTTTGAGGAGGGACTTTCCCGGGTTTCGTGTTTTTAAGCTGAACCGGTTTAACTTTAAATTTAGCGATTATCTCTTTAGGAAGGGTTTCGAGTGACATTTTTTCGGACTTATCAGGTGGAACAAGCAACACTTCATCTCCTTCCTGGAGGCCTGCTTTGATAATGATTTCGTTATCATTAGAGGCTCCTACTATTACCTGTTGACGGTGGACTGAACTTCCTTTTTTCTGGTAAACAAATGTGACAGAGTCGTTGTTGAAAATAGCTTCGATCGGAATAAACAGTACTGTGTCAATGACACTGGTTAAGATGGTGTTTTTTGTTGTCATTGCCGGACGAAGAATGGAGTCGAACTCTTTAACAAGGATTTTGACTTCATATACTTTTGCATTGGTACCCTGAAGTTGTTCTCCGATATTGGCAACTTCGGTAACTCTTCCTGAAAATTTCTTTTCCGGGAAGGCATCGATACCAATTTGGACCTGTTGACCTGTTTTTATTTTACTGATATCAATCTCGTTGATATAGGTTTTTGAAATCATTTCAGAAAGGTCGGGGAGTTCGGCAACAATATTATCCCAGGCATTCACAGTTGAACCGATCCCGATTTTATTTCCGTCCCAGTTTCGACGATAAATTACCATTCCGGCTTTTGGAGCTACAACATTGAATTGTTTAAGGACATCGGTCATTTGCTCCAGTTTCCGCTTGGCCTGGTTATAGGAAGCAGAGACCTCCTGCATGTTGGCTACTGCCTTTTGATACCGCAATTTGTAATTTTTCTCAGCTTGTTCAAATGCCCTTTCAGATTTTTCCAATTCTATCTGAACTTGGCGAATCGTGGCAGGTGGTTCGTATTTAGATTGATCAAGGGTGATTTTCTTTTCTTCGAGAGCGTACTTTAAATTGATCAGCTCATCCCTTGCACTACGGAGTTCCAGAGAGGTGTCGAGCCGGGTTTTGGTCATCTGGGATTCCAGCTTCTCAAGATTGGTTTCTTCATCCTTTATTTTATTGGATATTTCAGTCCGGTCGAGAGAAGCCACATACTGTCCTGAATCTACCACCGTGCCATCTGGGATGATATCTTGAATTTTTACCTGCCAGATTTGAACCTGACGCAAGGCTTGTGGTCCATAGATTTTTTCGGAACTTTTTGCGATCAACTCACCGGTAGTGGTTACCTCGATCGGGAAATTTCCTTTTTTAACTTTTGCGGTAATCTGTTGGTTTTTATTGCTTTTTGAAAAAAAGAAAAAACCAATAATTACAAGTAAAATGATAGCAAGAATGAGGTAAAAGTACTTTTGTCGGGTCATAAGGTACGAGGATTGGCGACGTAATATTATACATCAATATTGGCGTATTTTGCATTTTTTTCGATGAATTCTCTCCTTGGGGGCACATCATCACCCATGAGCATGGAGAAAATCCGGTCGGCTTCAGTGCCATTTTCAATGGTAACCTGACGTAAAGTTCTGAATTCCGGATTCATAGTTGTCATCCACAATTGTTCAGCGTTCATTTCACCGAGACCTTTGTACCGTTGTATATGGACACCGGAATCTTTACCATTGCTGAGTTCTGCTACAATTAGTACCCGTTCTTCTTCCGTCCAGCAATATCGCTGTGTAGCTCCTCTTTTGATCAGGTAGAGAGGTGGTGTGGCAATGTAAACGTATCCGTTTTCAATCATTTCTTTCATGTATCTGAAGAAGAAAGTCAAAATCAAGGTGGCGATATGGCTACCATCCACATCAGCATCCGTCATAATGACTATTTTATGATAACGCAATTTATCCAGATTTAGTGCTTTACTGTCATCTTCTGTGCCAATTGTTACCCCCAGGGCTGTATAAATGTTTTTTATTTCCTCGCTGTCGAATACTCTGTATTGCATGGCTTTTTCTACATTCAGAATCTTTCCGCGCAGCGGCAAAATAGCTTGATACCTTCTGTCACGTCCCTGCTTTGCAGTTCCTCCTGCCGAATCACCTTCAACCAGGTATAACTCGCATTTGGAAGGATCTTTATCTGAACAGTCGGCAAGTTTACCTGGTAAACCTGATCCGGAGAGAACATTTTTGCGTTGGACCAGCTCTCGTGCTTTACGGGCAGCATGACGTGCTGTTGCAGCCAGGATAACTTTATTGACAATGATTTTAGCTTCTTTAGGATGTTCCTCCAGGTAGTTAGAAAGAATTTCACTGGTGATTTGATCTACAACACCCATTACTTCATTGTTTCCCAGTTTTGTTTTTGTTTGTCCTTCGAACTGAGGCTCCTGAACTTTCACAGAGATGATGGCGGTCAACCCTTCCCTGAAATCATCACCATTGATATCGAATTTTAATTTCGCGAGCATTCCGGTTTTATCGGCATAGCTTTTCAAGGTACGGGTGAGCGCTCTACGGAATCCTGCCAGATGGGTTCCCCCTTCATGTGTGTTGATGTTATTGACATAAGCATGGATGTTCTCCGAAAATGAGGTATTGTATTGCATGGCAATTTCCATGGGAATGTTGTTGCGCTCCCCTTCCATACAAATGGGTTCGGGAATCAATTTTTCACGGTTGGCATCAAGGTAAAGCATGAAATCGCTGAGCCCGTTTTTGGAAAAAAAGGTCTCGGTGACAAAAGTTCCCTGCTCGTTTTTTTCACGTTCATCTGTAATGATAAGGGTGATCCCTTTGTTCAGATAGGCCAATTCACGCAAACGGGAGGTCAGAATTTCATATTCGTATTTTTCAACGATAAAGATGGAGTTGTCTGATTTAAAAGTGACCTCAGTTCCATTGCGCTCAGTGTCTCCAATGATTTTAACAGGATATAAAGGTTTCCCAAATTCATACTCCTGCTCATATATTTTTCCACCCCGGAAAACCGTTACTTTCATTTTTGATGATAGGGCATTAACAACCGATACCCCAACTCCATGAAGTCCTCCCGATACTTTATAGGTGTCTTTGTCAAATTTTCCACCGGCATGAAGGACCGTCATTACAACTTCAAGAGCCGATCTTTTTTCTTTTTCGTGAAAATCGGTCGGGATTCCCCGGCCATTGTCCAACACAGTCACAGAATTATCCGGATGTACGGTGACTTCAATCCTATTACAAAATCCTGCAAGGGCTTCGTCAATGGAGTTGTCCACGACTTCATAAACAAGATGATGAAGCCCTCGAACATTGACATCACCAATATACATGGCAGGGCGTTTCCTTACTGCTTCTAATCCTTCTAATACGGTAATGTTTTCTGCTGTATAGTTTGAACTCGCAATTTCTTTTTCTATGTCTGTCATAATCAATATATTATAAATAATTTAATGTGTAAACAAAGGTACAATTTTTTCTCCGAATCTGGAGTATGAAAACATCAATAAAACCAACCATTTTATTAACAATTTTCAAATAAAAAATGAATTTGGGAAAAAAGATAATCAGGAAGTGTCAGAATGAAAAACCGACTAATTTTTCCCTGATTATTTCAGCGGCATGACCATCACCAAAAGCGTTTTTCCGGGGTGCTGCGGGAAGGGGGCGATTTACGGCATTTACTATTTGTTCCGGATCACTCCCGGCAATTATATTCCAGTCATCGTGGAGGGTTTCCACCCATTCCGTTTCGGTTCGTAAGGTAATACATGGCTTATTAAGGAAATAGGCCTCCTTTTGAAGCCCCCCCGAGTCGGTTAAAACCTTTTCACTATTCATGATGAGGTTTAGCATCGGCAGATAACCCACAGGATCAATGAAATGGATATGATGATCAGTGAAATTGATCGATTCAATAAATTTTCGGGTACGAGGATGCAATGGAAGAACAATTTCGTAAGGAAGTTTTGAAAAGGCAGCAAAAATGTTTTTCAGGTTTTCTGGATTGTCGGTGTTTTCTGCCCGGTGGATGGTAGCCAGTAAATATTTTTGCGGGATTCCCTGAATTGTATATAGCCCGGGGTCTAATAAAATCTTTGTCTGGAAATGTAAAACCGAATCATACATTACATCTCCTGTAAAAGTGGTGATTTTCTCCAACCCTTCTTTTTTAAGGTTTTCGATGGCTGTATACGTAGGGGCAAAAAGAAGATCGGAAATGGAATCGGTAACGATTCGGTTGATTTCCTCCGGCATCTTCCGGTTAAAACTGCGTAGTCCGGCTTCTACGTGTGCCAGGGGAATGTGCAGTTTTGTTGAGGCAAGGGAACCGGCCAGGGTAGAATTTGTATCGCCATAAACTAAGGTAATATCCGGTTTTTCTTTTAAAAGAATCTCTTCAATTCCTTGCAACATGAGCCCTGTTTGTTGTGCATGACTGCCCGATCCAACTTCCAGGTTATAATCGGGTTCAGGGATATTTAACTCTTCGAAAAAGATACCCGACATGTTTTTATCATAATGTTGCCCGGTATGGAGCAATATTTCTTGAATATCAGAATCAGTACGCAAAATACGGGTCACGGTAGCTGCTTTAATAAATTGTGGCCGGGCTCCGACTATCGATACAATTTTCATGATTTTGAATAATTAAAAAAAAGCAACAGATCTATAAGCGGGATTCTGTAATTTTCTGTCATTTATCTCCGTTTGATGTCACCATCAAACTTTAGCGACCTACCCTCCAGCATTGGACGAGCTACCCTTAACAGCTGGTATACTTGGTCTTTCAACCCATGAGGTTTACCCCTTCCACCGATCACCCGGCAGGAGCGTGGTCTTTTACACCGCGTTTTCACCCTTACCCTGCTATCACAGCAGGGCGGTTCTTTTCTGTGGCACTTTCTGTATTCTGGAATGAACCAGAACCCTTCCCGTTAGGAAGCATGGTGCTCTTTGTTGTCCCGACTTTCCTCCACAATTGAATGTGACGACAGAACGATCTGTTGCCTTGCAAAGTTACAAATAATCCGTCAATTATGGATACATTTGCCGGTTCTATGGCTATTGAAACAACCAAGAGGCGTTTTTATGAAGGATTTTAGTTATGGGAATGAAAGCAGACTGATATTCAGATTTGCCATCCCCATATTATTGGGAAATGTGTTTCAGCAATTTTATAATCTTGTCGACAGTGTGATCGTTGGGAAATTTATTGGGAAAGAAGCATTAGCGGCTGTAGGAACATCGGGGCCGATTATTTTCCTTCTTGTTTCATTTATCATCGGGATCACCATGGGATTTACGGTTGTTGTTTCCCAGTTTTTTGGCGCTAAACAAATAGAAAATGTTAAAAAGACCATCAACACGCTTTATATTTCTATGTTTTTTACCTCCATTTTTGTCGGCGTTGGAGGTGTTTTACTCAGTGATTGGATTTTTCGGATAATCGATTTGCCGCCTCAGGTAGTTCCAAATGCTAAAATTTTTCTGAACATTTTTTTAGCGGGTTTGATTTTCCTTTTTGGTTATAACAGTACAAGTGCGATATTGCGGGGGTTAGGCGATTCAAAAACTCCATTATATTTTCTGATCGGTTCGGTAAGCCTTAATATCATTCTTGATCTCGTATTTGTTCCTTTACTTCATTGGGGAGTCTGGAGCGTAGCATTAGCTACCATCATTTCAGAGGCAGTGGCATTCATTGCTCAGATTTTATACCTGAACAAGTATCACAAGGTAATCAAATTTTCATTAAGGGATTTGACGTTTGATAAAGACATTTTTTATAAAAGTATGAAAATCGGGATCCCTACGGGATTACAACAAACTTTTGTTGCAGCTGGAATGGTGGCCTTGTATTGGGTTGTTAACCAGTTTGGTATCAATGCCAACGCCGCTTATAGCGCGGCAGGACGGGTTGACAGTTTTTTAGCGATTCCAGCCATGAGTTTTTCTATTGCATTATCGGCTTTTGTGGGTCAGAATCTGGGCGCTAACCGTCCCGATAGGGTGAAAAAAGGCTTCCATGCTACTTTATTGATCGTATCTGTTATAACGGTTGGGATATCCATTATCGCGGTGACATTCAGCGGCCTTTTAATGCGGATGTTTACCAACGACCCGGTTGTGATAGCAATCGGACGAGAGTATCTTGTGATTGTTGGTGCTTTTTATCTCCTATTTGCCTTAATGTTTGTTATCGTTGGAGTTTTGCGGGGTGCCGGCGATACCCTTATTCCAATGTTTATCAGTTTGATTTCATTATGGTTGATCCGGATTCCGGTAGCTTACGTACTTTCAATGAACACCTCTCTGGGAATCCAGGGCATCTGGTGGGCTGTTCCGATTGGCTGGTCTTCTGGTTTGATTCTTTATTATTTATATTACCGGAAGGGAAGGTGGAAATCAAAAGTTGTAGTGAATTATCCTCGGGGAACTGTCCCTGTTACCGAAAGATCAACGGAGTGATATCTGGTTTAAAATTGTAGCCAGATCACCGGTGAGTTCTTTCCTTGAATATTTGCTGATATTTACCGGATAAGTAGCAGGGATGCCTGATTTATAACGGTGATAGTAATACAGTATATTTTTCTTCATCGTTTCAATATCTTGAAAATCGGAGAGTAATCCTGATTTTGTTTCGGATAAAATATCAGCTGCATCCCCATCAGGAGGACCAACACATAAAATCGGCCTTCCTGCAGCCAGATATTCAAATAATTTCCCGGTCAAAATCATTTTGGAATTTGGAGTGTTGTTAATGATCAATAATAACACCTGTACGGACTGTTGTAATCGGGTAACTTCATCGTGAGGCAGATAATTGATTTTTGTGACAAGAGAAGTAAGTCCGAATTCAGCAAGAGAAGCTGTAACCGAATAATCAACCTTTCCAACAAGTTTTATTTCCAGATCCTTTCCAAACTGTTCTTCTTCAATTAACAGGGAAGATAAAGCTTTCCATAAAGAAATAGGATTTCTCGAACTAACGAGGGTTCCGATGTGTGCAATGGAAAATTTTTCATCCAATGAAGCCGGCTTTCTGTTTTCGATATCCGCCCCGTCATATCCATTGGTAATGACCTTATATGTACGTGGATAGATTTGAGAAAAATTATCTGCCATGGTCTGGCTGATCACAGTAACAGCAGTTGCTTTTTTTAGAACGCGTAGTTCCAAAGTGTGATGTTTGTTATTGGCCCACTTGCTAAGTCGGAGATCATGATAAAAATCGATGTTGGTCCAGGGATCACGAAAATCGGCTAACCACGGAAGACCGAATTTTTTTGAAATCGACTGGGCAATGAGGTGCATACTGTGAGGAGGCCCGGTAGAGATGATGACATCAACCGGGTGTTCATGAAGCCACTTTTTTAGATAGCGAATCGATGGCTTTATCCAGAAACGGCGTGCATCGGGAATAAAAAAATTTCCCCTGATCCAAATGGAGAAATTTTCCAAGGTGGCATTTTTTTGTTTTTCTGATAAAAATGCAGCATTTATTTTTTGATCCTTTTTTTGACCTAAAAGTTTTTTGTAAGCACTATAAGGTTCCCAAATAGGATATTTCAAAATTTCAAGGTCGGCTGGAATATCTTGTTCAAGAGAAAAGTCAGTTTCGGGATATTCTGGATTTTGAGGAGTAAAGATTACCGGTTCCCAGTCAAATTCACGAAGGTATTTGACAAATTTCAACCAACGTTGTACTCCCGCTCCCCCTGATGGAGGCCAATAATATGAAATTATCAGGGCCTTCTTCATGCTTTCTTTTTCGAACATCTCCAAAGTTCAAATCCTCCCAGTATAAGAACAGTAAGAACCAGGAGGATAGAGCTAATCAAGGAGATTTTTTCACCGATGATATAGACCTTGGGTTCAAATTTAAAGACGAGTTGATGGGATCCGGCCGGAAGTACCATGGCTCGTAATACATAATTGGCCCTGAAATGTGGAGTCAGTTTACCGTCAATATATGCATTCCACCCTTTGGGATAATAAATTTCAGAAAAGACAGCCAATCCGTTATGACTTGTATTGTACTGGTAAGAAAGTTCATTAGGTGTATAATTGACCAGCATAATTTTTGCAAGAGAATCTTTACCCGGAGAATAGCTTTTCAACTGATCGGCGAATACCTTATCCACGATGGCCATTGAGTCTGCCCTGAGATCTTTCAATGCCTGGATTTCACCATCCGCATTGTTGACTAACTTGTACGATTTAACAAACCATGCATTGCCCATCGCGTTTGTATTTGGAAAGGCGGCTGGTTGTTTGTTGTTGTCAGGGAGAATAAAATACTTGGTATTAAGCATGTTAAGCACTGGTGTTTTAGCAGTGCTCATGGTACCTGCGAATGTTTGGATGTCTTTGTCAATTCCATTTTCAATCAATTCCTGATATCTCCGTAGTTTAGCGCCATGATATCCGCCAATCGACTTATGAAAATAAGATGTTCCAGCATCATTAAAAGTACTGGTAGTAAGATTCAATACCCGGTAATCGGGGGTTTTGTCTTGTAAAATCTGTAGGTCGGCGGGGGATGGTTCATAAGGATTTTCAACTTTTGTTTTTGAAGAAAAGTTGTCATTATTGAGATACCGTTTGTTCACTGTGAACATATCGATCAAGATGAATAAGACCAACGATAAATAAACATATTGTTTTTTAATTTTTTCAAATAGCAATGCCCAAAGCATTAAAGCCGTCAGGGTAATAAAGACAAAAGCCCGAACTGCGTCCATACGGAGCAGGCTTGCTCTGTCGTCGCGAACTGCTTTCATAAACCAATCCGGAAGTTGTTGAGCCATGCTCTTATCATTCGGACCAACAAAATCAAGGAACATTCCCGGGAAAAGTACGAAAAGAAGGCTCAATCCGCCAACCACGATAAAGGCGATCTGAAGTCCTCTGAACATTGCTTTCCTTTCATCCCGATGATCTACCAGGGTTTTAACAGCAAGAATTCCAAGAAGGGGCATGGTAAACTCTGCGATGACCAAAGTCATGGAAACAGCTCTGAATTTATTATATCCTGGAATATAATTAAGAAAAAAATCGGTTATCGGCATGAAATTATGTCCCCATGCCAGAACAAGAGAAAGGAGTGTTCCGGCCAACAACCACCATTTGATTGGACCTTTAACAAGGATTAAACCGAGTACAAACAGAAAGCAAATGATGGCACCAACATAAACAGGTCCTGAAGTAAAAGGTTGATTCCCCCAGTAATAAAGATAGGAAACAGGTTGACTCTGATATTGCTGGATGATAGAAGGATCAACGCCGTTGTTTTTCATGGCTTTTATTACCTCGGAGTTGTCACTCAGTTTGGCCCCTGATGCCCCGCCATAATAGTTGGGGATAAGCAAAGTCATGGTTTCGCCAATTCCGTAGCTCCATTGGGTAGCATAATCTTTATCGAGTCCGGAAGTCCGGTTATGTTGTTCCGTTGTCAGCTCTGTTTTTCCCCGAATGGTGTAACTGCCATATTCATAAGTTGCCCAGAGACTTGTAATGTTGGTTAGTACGGCAAACGCTACAGCAATAAGAAGAACACCCACCGAGATGAAAAACGGGGATAGCTGTTTGAACCGGATGGCGTGGATCAGTTTAAACAGACCGAGCAGCAGCGCTATCATAGCCAGGTAATAGGTGATCTGGGGGTGATTGGCTTTTACTTCGAGCGAAAGAAAAATAGCCGTCAGAATTCCACCCCAGAGGTATTTGCGTTTCATGGTCAGGATCATCCCTGCAATGACTGGTGCCATATAAGCGATGGCCAGCGCTTTTGAATTATGGCCGGCATCAATAATGATAAAGAAGTAAGAGGACATTCCAAAGGCAATGGCTCCTCCAATGGCCAGCCAGGGATCAACTCCCATAACCAGAAGAAGGATAAAGAATCCCAGAAAATAAAGGAATACCAGATTGGCTGGATGGGGTAACCCTAAGGTCAGAATTTTATCAAGGTAACCCAACACGTTACCAGTATATTTCACAGAGATTTGATATGCCGGCATTCCGCCAAACATGGAGTTGGTCCAGAGTGGCTCATGCCCGGTTTTTTCACGGAAGTCAACAATCTCTTTTGACATTCCTTTGAAATTTACAATATCACTTTGCATGATCTTTTTTCCTTCTAACAAAGGGCTGAAGTAGATCAGGGTGATAAGAAGAAAAATAACGATGGCAGCGCCATAGGGAAGGAGCTTTTTGAAATTGAAATTTTTCATGGAGGTTCGTTTATTCGTCTGGAGATAAAATAAAAAAAGAAGATAATTTGACGTTACCTTCTTTCTTTATGCAAAATTGCGTAAAATTTAAATTGATCTGATCAATCAATTGTAGAAAAAATTATTCTTTATCTAATTTTTCGTCAGATACAGTTAGTTTTTTTCTTCCTTTGGCCCTTCTTGAAGCCAATACCTTGCGTCCGTTAACAGAAGCCATCCGTTCACGAAAACCATGTTTATTTTTTCTCTTTCTGTTGGAAGGCTGGTAAGTTCTCTTTGTCATCTCGCAATAATTTTTAGGACTGCAAAAGTATAACAAAATTGTTTAAAACCAAAAATATTTTATTCAATTCTTTATAATCGAGGAGATGAGGCATTGTGTTTTTTGTTCAGAAGGGCCATTTTATAATCTTATTTTTGGGGAATGTTTTTCAATGTTTCGACCAGAAAATCCCAGAATTTCTGAACTGTAACAATATTGACCTTTTCATCCGGAGAGTGTGGGAAACGGATGGTTGGGCCAAAGGATATCATATCCCAGTCGGGATAAGCGCCTCCCATAATGCCACATTCAAGTCCGGCATGGATAGCTGTTATTTTTGGAATCTTCCCGAATTTTTTATTATAAATGTCCTGCATGGTTTTCAAAATGGGGGAAGAAGGATTGGGTTTCCACCCGGGATATTGTCCGTCAAAAACACATTTGGCACCAGCCAACTCAAAAACGCACCTCATCATTTGTTCAAGGTCAATCTTTGAAGAGTCAACAGAACTTCTCAGGAGGCATTGTATTTGGATCTGTCTGTTTTCAGATTTTACAATGGCTAAGTTGGTAGATGTTTCGACCAATCCTGCCATTTCATTACTCATCCGGATCACTCCATTAGGGCAGCCATAAAGGGCATAAAACAATTGATGTTGTGTTTTTTCGTCTATTAAGAATTTTGGTGTCTCAGTTAGTTCAGCAGTGATTTTAAGGTTCGGTTCAACAGCCGATAATTCTTTTCTCACGATTTGAGTGAACACATTCATGTATTTGAGAAATCCATCCTTTTTATCAGCAGCTAATGTAATGATGGCGAAAGCTTCCCGGGGAATTCCATTGCGGATACTTCCTCCATCGATACTGGCTAAACGGAGGCCAAATTTTCGATCAGCTTCCCAAAAGAGTCGGGTAATTACTTTATTAGCATTTCCCCGGCCCAAAGGAATATCAACTCCACTGTGTCCGCCTTTCATGCCGGTAACGTTGACTTTTAAAGCAACGTGGTTAGAAGGAACGGCCACTTCAGAATAATCGAAAGAAAAGTTTCCGTTTGTTCCTCCGGCGCAACCGATATAGAGTTCTCCTTCGTCTTCAGAATCCATATTCAGGAGAATTGTTCCTTTTAAAAGTCCGGGTTTCAGGCCATTGGCACCAGTCATGCCGGTTTCTTCATCAGTTGTGAACAATGCTTCGATGGGGCCATGAGGAATGTTTTTTGATTCCAGAATAGCCATGGCTGCGGCAACTCCCATTCCGTTGTCGGCCCCTAACGTGGTTCCATTGGCATGTACCCATTCTCCATCAACGATGGCTTCAATGGGATCTGTTTCAAAATTATGGACCTTGTCGTTGTTTTTCTGGGGAACCATGTCGAGGTGCCCTTGCAGAATCACGCCCTTGCGATTTTCCATTCCCGGTGTAGCGGGTTTTTTGATAATGACATTGCCTATCTCATCAATCAGAGTTTCAAGGCCGAGATTTTTACCAAAGTTGAAAACAAATTCTCTGACTTTATTCTCTTTTTTAGAAGGACGGGGAACTTGTGTCAGGCCATAAAAATTTTTCCAAAGAGCTTTTGGTTCCAGATTTAAGATTTCTTTACTCATAGTCTTATGACTTTATATAAATGATTATTTTTTGATTTGGTTTCGTTTCGAATTTCAAAGATAGTAAAAATACTTAGCTCATTGTGTCGCATTCTTGTCAATTTCCAGAAAACTGATATATCGCTCCTGGTATAAAAGAGATAGAAATTTAGTGACCCTTTCTTCCGTCTCTTCAAGTGGTTTCATTTCATCCGGAAATTGTTGTCTTAGGGCGTTGCAGATATCGGTAACCGATGAAACCCCATCTATCAGTATCCATGTTTGGCTTCCGAAGTGGTCCAGTTTGATTTGGATAAAGTGACTTTTTTTTGGAGGTTGGAATAGCGAAGCGGAGAGCCGGTTTTTAAAACGGGGCATCAACAGGTTGATTTCTCCATCATCGCGAACTTCATGTTGCAATACCCTCACCGGATGAAGGTCGAGGAAATTCACTTTTTTTAATATTTTTCTTCTTTGAAAAAAGTTCATCGATTTCTGATTAGTCAGAAAAAAGAGCTGTCCCAAATTATTTTGAAACAGCTCTTTTCGAAATTATTGTCATGGATTACATTCCTGAAGATGGCGGTGCCGGTTCGTCCGGTTTTCCAGCATTTTTCAAAGGGATCTGAATCAATATATAAGCAATGATCGCTAAGATGACAAAGCTGATATAGAATGTTGGTTCTTTAAAGAAACTAAAGTAGTTGTACAGGAAAATATCGAATACAGCGAATATTGCGATCATAAGTCCCATCAACGCTTCTCCTGCGATCAGCCCGGAAGCCAGCAGGACACCGGTGTTTTCAACCCTGACCTTCTGCGCTTCATTATGGTTGCGTTTTTTGGAATAGAGTTCAACGGCTCCTTTGATCAAACCTCCGGTGAAAATAGCGAAAGTTGTTTCGATGGGGAGGTACATCCCAACAGAGACGAGCATGGGGCTTTTTACCTGCATCAGGATGAAAGCGGTTCCCATCAACATTCCGGCAATGATCAGCGGCCATGCCATTTGGCCCTGAACGATTCCACGGGAAAGAATAGCCATCAAACTGGCCTGAGGTGCACTCAGATTTTTACTTCCAAACCCACCCTGATATCCAAGATTTTTTCCGCTGGCAATATCACCATCGTTTAGGAAAGCAAGAACAACAAACATCACGGAGCCGGCCAGGATTACGCCGAGGATGTCTCCGATCTGCATCCGCCAGGGAGTACCGCCGAGAATATGTCCGGCTTTCAGATCCTGGAGCATTTCACCAGCCACAGCAGCAGAAACGCATACAATGGCAGCAACACCAAGAACAGTAGCAACACCTGCATCTCCCTGAACACCGAGGGCAACAAGGATCAAAGCAGTGACTACCAAAGCTGTCAGGGTCAAACCGCTAATCGGGTTATTGGAAGATCCCATAATCCCGACCAGATAACCGGATACGGAGGCAAAGAAAAATGCCAGAATGATCATTACCGTAGAAGCAACTACAGCGATGAGAACCGTTGTTTGGAAAATGAAGTAGGTGATACAGAAGGTAAGAATAGCAACTGCTCCAATGCCAACCATGATCCAGGTAAAACTGATGTCTTTTTCATTTCTTGGGACATTGTGTTCAATTCCGGTAGCAGCTTTTTTAACATCTTTTACTGACCGAGAGATACCCGTTGACAAACTTTTCCGCATCTTAAATAAGGTAAAGGCAGCACTCACCAACATTCCGCCAATGGCGATGGGACGGATGATATATTTCCATATCTGATTGATCTGATAGGAAGGGTCTGTTACTTTTGCCATGGCTGCCTCAGCAGTCAGCGTGGCATCTTTTGCAGTGAGAAAAGCAGCCCATTCCTGGAAGTTGATGCTGGGCATCAGAAAATACATGATCATGGGAGCCAATAAACCCCAGGCTAATAAACCTCCGGAAAAGTTCAGTGCCCCCAGTTTGGGGCCAATGATATAACCCACACCCATGTATGCCGGACTG
The DNA here is from genome assembly GCA_023231005.1 of Bacteroidales bacterium. Classification (GTDB taxonomy): domain Bacteria; phylum Bacteroidota; class Bacteroidia; order Bacteroidales; family FEN-979; genus CAIVAT01. Next base: position 39,902 of record JALNWG010000019.1, read on the forward strand.
ATTCCAGGGGAGCTTAGCAACATTCCTCCTTGTCCGGTGAACACAGTTCCGCTGATGGTTTGTTTTCCAAAGACTATAAATTTTTCCCACAGATATTGAAATAATTTCAATTCACCGAGAATTTTAATAAGTCCCCCAAATCCCATGGCCCAGAATAGGAATTTAGATCCCCCTGAACCACCTTGTCCGGCTTTGTGAATTTCAGCAGCAGCAACAGATTCAGGGAAGGGGAGCTCGGCATCTTCCACCATAACACGGCGAAGCAGCGCTACAAACATAATACCCAGGATACCGCCAGCAATAAGAATCAATGTAGACGTAATATAATGGCCCATAGTAAAAAACTCGGACCAGATACCGGAGATGAAAAAAGCGGGCAAGGTAAAAATAGCTCCGGCAGCTACCGATTCACCAATAGACCCGACAGTACGGGTAATGTTTTCTTCCAGAATGGAACCTTTCATCAATCGTAAAATTGCCATACCAAGAACGGCAGCGGGATAGGTCGCCGCAATGGTCATACCGGCTTTGAGTCCGAGGTAAGCATTGGCGGCACCTAAAATAACGGCAAAGAAAAGGCCAATGATTAGCGCTCGAACAGTAAATTCTTTCATGTTTGTCTCTGGAGAGACAAATGGAATGAACCTCTTTTGTTCGGCCATAAAAAAAGTTTTAGGGAGTTAATAAATTAAAAATGCAGTTCGCAAAATAATGAAAATTAGGCGATATGGACAAGTTTTTTTGTGATAAAAAAATCTTCATTAATGAAGTCATTTAAGTTAAAAATCGTAATAGACCCTGGTATTTTGTTCGTTGAATGTTCCAACTCACCACCTGTAAGATACAGAATTCCATTAGTCAGATTATTGAATCCCGGTTGCTTTATATTTCTTTTTACCAGCGAATAAAAATCAGGGAGGTTGGAAACAGCTCTTCCGGTTATAAAATCGAAGGTTTCTTTTATCGATTCAACACGATTATTAATCGTTCTGACATTGTCAAGTTCCAATTCCCTGGCGATCACTTCTACTACTTTGATTTTTTTTCCGATTGAATCTACCAGTGTAAATTGTGCTTCCGGAAAAAGAATTGCCAACGGAATCCCCGGAAATCCCCCCCCAGTTCCAACATCAAGTATTTTAGTTGCAGATTTGAATTGAATAATCTTGGCAATTGCCAGAGAATGTAAAACATGATGTACGGTCAATTGATCAATATCTTTTCTGGAGATCACATTGATCTTCTCATTCCAGAAACGATACAGATTATCCAAAAGGTCAAAATGACGTTTTTGCAGGGAGGTTAAATGGGGGAAGTAGTGTTCGATGAGATTCATTCCTCGCTCGAGGCACTTTTTTTTCTGGTTTTTGGCGTTTTTACTTTCTCTTCTCCTTCAGCTGGTTCTACAACTTTTTTTGTCGTTTTTTTTGCGACCGTTTTTGCAGCTTCTATTTCCACAGGTTCAACAACTTTTTTAGGCGTTGGTTCCGGTTTTGGTGCAGACTGAATGATTGTTTTTTTCTTTTTCCGCGTTCTTGTTATGCCAGATGAACCAATAATGATTTTGCCACGTTTCGTTTTTTTATCTCCTTTTCCCATAGTTGAATTTTTTATTGTCTGATGACAAGGCAAATGTACAAAAAACAGAAAAGAAAAGTGATCAGCGCAATTGTTTTTTTTCGGCGAACAGGGAGATGATGGCTTCAGACTTGTTAATTGAGCGCTTAAGCCATTCCAATAAAACCAAGTTTTGCTCTCTTTCCGGCAATTGCCATGCAACATCTGAAGTTCTGATTCGCTGGGTGAGTGTTTGAATTAAAATGGCGGCAGAAACACTAATATTTAAACTTTCCGTAAAACCAACCATTGGTATTTTAACAAAATCATCTGCCATCTCGATGGCGATGGGAGTCAACCCCATTAATTCGGTACCGAAAATCAATGCTGTTTTTTGTCTCAGCGGCAATGTTTCTGGTGTGAAATGATCTTTATGCGGAGTAGTGGAAACGAGTCGGTACCCATCCAACTTAAGTTTAGTGAGACATGCTTCGGTATTGTGCTGCGTTTCGTTGTATTTTTTAAGCGATAACCATTTTGCTGAACCCAATGCAACATCCGGATTTACTTGATATTTATTTCTGTTTTCAATAATATGTACATCCTGAATTCCGAAGCAATCACAAGTTCGTAAAACGGCGCTGGCATTGTGTGGCTGGTAAATGTCTTCCAATACCACGGTAAGGAACCGGGTCCTGAAGCCGATTGCTTTTTGAAACTTCAGAAAACGCTCCTTTGTAATAAAATCTTTCAGAAAGGAGATCAACTCCGGGGGAGAATCAGGATGTAATTCATTGACTGGAAACATCATTAATCCGTTTAGGAAGGCTACAAAAGTAAAAAAAATGGCTATCTATACCGTTAATTCAGGAAAAAATGTAAATTTGCACCTCCAAAATTCAGATAATATGGCAAATAAGCAAGATAAAAAAATCGATAAAACTGAAGAACGTATCGTTGCGGTTGAAGAGGCCTTTGGCAAAACAGAACAATTTATTGAAAAATATCAGAATGTCATTTTGATTGTAGTTGCTGCAATCATTGTTATTGTTCTCGGATATTTTGGATTTAAACGGTTTTATCTTGCTCCAAAAGAAAAAGATGCACAGAGTCAAATGTTCATGGCTGAAAAGTATTTTGAACAGGATTCTCTCAAAAAAGCATTGAACGGAGATGGACAATATCTTGGTTTTCTTTCCATTATCGATGAATATGGAATTACAAAATCAGCCAACCTGGCTCATTATTACTCCGGTGTATGTTATCTGAAATTGGGGCAATTTGATCTGGCTTTGGAACAATTGAAGAAATTTAGCACGAAAGACCAACTTCTGGGACCAATGGCAAAAGGCGCTATGGGAGATGCCAATATGGAGTTAAAACAGGTTCAAAAAGCTGTGGATCTTTATTTGGAAGCTGCCGACATGAAGAAAAACGACTTTACCTCTCCTCTGTTTTTAATGAAAGCTGGTATGGCTTATGAGGAATTGGGCAATCTTGACAAAGCGCTCACCACCTATAAAAGGATTAGAGAAGAATATCCCCGTTCGTATGAGGGAAGAGAAATCGAAAAAAATATTTCGTATGTGGAAGGCCTGATGAAAAAATAATCGGGAACCACTAAAAGAAAAAGTAAATTAGTGGCCTGTTAATTCAGGCCATTTTTTTTATGAATAAATCACCCAGGATCATCTTTTTCGGAACTCCGGATTTTGCAGTTACTTCCCTGATCAAACTGCTGGATGCTGGTTATCCGGTAGTAGCTGTTGTTACTGCTCCGGATAAACCTGCCGGACGGGGATTAAAAGAGCGACTCTCTCCGGTTAAAATGGCTGCTATGGCTCACGAAATTCCGGTTTTGCAGCCTCCGAAAATGAATGATCCTGATTTTATCAACCACCTCAAATCCTTGAACCCGGATCTTCAGATCGTCATTGCTTTCAGAATGATGCCAAAGTCCGTTTGGGAACTACCTCGCATGGGAACCTTTAATCTTCATGCTTCCTTGTTGCCCCAATACCGGGGCGCTGCCCCCATCCATTGGGCGGTAATCAATGGTGAAAAGGAAACTGGGGTGACCACTTTTTTTATCAATGAAACGATCGATACCGGAGGTATACTTTTAAGAGAGAAAGTTCCAATCGGAGATCGGGAAACAACAGGTGAACTCCATGACCGTTTGATGAAAATCGGAGCAAATCTTGTAACCCGAACAGTAGAAGGACTATTCTCCGGAGAAATTCAATCCATTTCACAGGACTCTTTATATTCCTCAACTAATGGGCTGAAAACAGCTCCGAAAATATTTAAAGAAGATTGCAGAATTCTATGGAAACAGCCAACAGACCAGGTCTGTAATTTTATCAGAGGGCTTTCTCCTCACCCTGGTGCTTTTACAGAAGTGAAGATGACCGATGGTACGGTTCAAACCTTGAAAATATTCCATGCACTTCCGAATATTATTACGCATACCCTAACACCCGGAATTTTCGTAACGGATCGGAAAACATTTTTAAAAGTAAGTACAATTGATGGTTTTATTATGATAAATGAGGTCCAATTGGCTGGACGAAAAACCATGAATACCGTGGATTTCCTTCGGGGTTTCGGAAGAATATTTCCCGAAACCTGTGGTATTTAACGTTTTTATGGCTTGAGATATTAACAAATCCTTCGATTTATCAACATTTTCAGTAGTTTTAGACCTAAAACTCTTGACTTTTTTTTCAGATACCTTATATTTGCAGGGATTTTTATTAAAAGTATTAACTAAAACTTTAAAAAAAATGAACAAGGCTCAATTAATCGAAGCAGTAGCTAACGATGCAAAAGTGACCAAAGCAGAAGCTAAAAGAGCACTGGAAGCAGTGATCACCGCTACAACAAAAGCTTTAGGCAAAGGCGAAAGAGTTGCCTTAGTAGGTTTTGGTTCGTTTTCCGTTTCCAAAAGAGCTGCCCGCAAGGGACGCAATCCTCAGAATGGCAAGGAAATTAAAATCCCCGCCAAGAAAGTTGTTAAATTCAAAGCTGGTGCAGAACTCGGAAAAAAAGTTAAATAACATTTTTTCCTTTTTACCGCATAAAAAACCCGGATATTCCGGGTTTTTTTGTTTCATTCAGGATGGTTCTGAAAAAGGCGGAACCGATACGGGTTACCAAATACTTGCCAAGCAATTCACGTGCAATTGACACAACATCGGAACGCTGATAGAATTCACGGAAAAGAACGAATGGTTCATTTCCACCGGTATTTTCTCTCTTTATCAAGGATGATTTTTTCATTATCTACCAACCACTGAATGGTACGGATCACCTTATCTTCATTGACAATATCTGCGGCTGTTACCAATTCTTCCATACTGCAAGGTTTTATTTTCAGATGGGGCTTGATTAACTCAATAATATTGTCAAATTCCATTTCATTGAGATTGATTTTATTTCGTTCAATACAAACATCACATTTTCCACATCGTTTGGTGGAACTCTCCCCGAAATAAGCAAGCAGTGTCTGGCTTCTGCATTTGTTAGAAGAAGAAGCATAGTTGATCATTGCTTCCATTCTTCTGGTCGTATCTTTCAGCCGATCCTTATAGTTTTCGGGTGAAAGGAAAAGATCGCGTGGATCCATTCTTTCCTGAAGAAAGATCAGTTGTGGTTCGTCTTTTTTAGGCAAATAATCGAGAATTTGGAGCTTTTCGAGCAACCGGAGATTATTAATTACATTTTGAAGCGGGAGCGTACATCTACGTGCCAACTCCTGCTCATTGAAACGGATAAAATCTGTCAGAATCCCGCTATATGACCGGAGCATGACCTTGATAAACTGATCCAATGTCTCATTTTCAACTTGAAACCGGTATAGATCCTCTTTTTTAGCTTTGATAAATACCCGGGATGGTTGATATAAAGCATCACTCATCAGCACAAGACCCTCTTTTTCCAGAAATCTCAAACAATTGAAAACGATGACGGGTTGAAATTTATACTGTTCAGAAAAATTGTGGAGATCAAAATCAAACTGACAATCTCTTCCGCCGCCTACGGGGATCTGAAAGTAATTTCCAAGACCCTGGTAAACATCACGGACCATACTCAATTCAGGAAAAGAGAGGGAAAGATTATGACGGGCATCGAGGATATCGCAATTTTCATAGAGAAGAACGGCATACGCTTTTTTTTCATCGCGACCGGCACGTCCTGCTTCCTGAAAATAAGCTTCAATACTATCAGGCAGATCAAGGTGTATAACAAACCGTACATTGGCTTTGTCAATTCCCATTCCGAAGGCATTTGTCGATACCATGATCCTTTTCTCTTCCTGAATCCAGGCGGTTTGTCGCTGATCGCGTGTTTTTGGATCAAGTCCCGCATGATAAAAATCAGCGCTGATCTTATTTTTTTCGAGATATTCGGAAATTTCCTTGGTTTGACGTCGGTTCCTGACATAAATAACGCCGGTTCCCTTAACCTTATTAACAATGGAGAGTAATCGTTTCAGTTTGTCTTCTTCTTTGATTACCAGATAAGTCAGGTTTTTTCTTTCAAAACTTTTCTGAAATACATTTTCTGTTTTAAATTCAAGTTTATTCTGAATATCCTTCACAACTCCGGGGGTAGCTGTTGCAGTAAGAGCCAGTATCGGGGCGTTGGGAATGAATTTACGAATGTCGGCAACCTGAAGATAAGGAGGCCGGAAATCATAGCCCCACTGAGATATGCAGTGTGCTTCATCAACTGCCAGCAAACTTACATTCATTCGGAGTAACGATTGCTTCATTTTTTCTGTGGTCAATCTTTCCGGAGAGACGTAAAGCAACTTAACATTTCCGAATTGGCAATTTCCAATAATCAGATCTATTTCATCGGGATGCATGCCGGAATGTAAGGCTGCTGCCTGGATACCCCTTTTTTTAAGGTTGTCAACCTGATCTTTCATCAAGGCAATCAGAGGAGATACAACCAAACATAGCCCATCGCGGGCCAAGGCCGGAACCTGAAAGCATAAAGATTTTCCACCTCCGGTAGGAAGAAGTGCCAGCGTATCTTTCCCATCAAGCACAGACTGGATGATCTCTTCCTGTAATGGTCGGAAAGAAGAAAATCCCCAGTACTTGGTGAGTATTTGCTGAATGGTCATGCTACGATTTCAATTGCACTTTCCTGATTGAATCCAGCACCGTTCCATCAACCCATTTTACTACGGCTACTATCTCGTCGGTGAATTTGGGTTTAGCGGGTTTTCCACAGATTTTCTCTGCTTCCTCTTTCAGTTCTTCAATGGTTTTAATGGGTAAGGAGGAATTTTTCATTTTTTCGATCAAATCGGGACGTCTCGGATTAATGGCTATTCCTCTTTCGGTAACGATTACGTCGATCAATTCTCCGGGGCCACAAAGGGTGGTTACCTCGTCTCGGATTACCGGCATACGGTCGCGGAAAAGGGGAACAGGCAAAATCACGCATTTCCCGAAAAGAGTGTTTTGCCAGCCTCCGATACCATGTAAAAGGTATCCATCGGAATGGGTGACTACATTGGCATTAAAGTTTACATCAACTTCTGTTGCGCCCAGGATCACAATGTCCACCATGGAAGCGAAGTTTCCCTTGCTGTGGTAGTTGTAACTGGTAAACGGGCTGGTCCATGTATGGTGCGGGTTGTCGCGAATGGAGCGGACCCCGTCGAGATCGAAAGTCTGCCCATCAAGGATATATTCCACCAATCCCTCTTCCAGCATTTTCACTAAATATTTATTGCTTCCGCCTCTTGCAAAACGTGCTTTCCAGCCATGCTCACGGAGAATTTCTGAAAAGTAGATACCGATGGATAAGGCAGTTCCACCGGCACCTGCCTGGAAGGAAAATCCATCGTAAATGAGTCCGGCTTCATAGCAAAATTTTGCCGACCATTCGGCCAGTAGCAGGCGATCCGGGCTTTTTGTGATTTCCGTTGTACCACTGACGATCTTTTCAGGGATCCCGATTTTATCCAACACCACCACATAATCTACATAATTCCCATTGATCTGCCAGGGAATACAGGGAAAGGGGACAAGATTATCGGTAACAACGATCACCTTATCAGCATATTGGGAGTCGGCAAGTGCAAATCCAAGAAGACCACAAGCCGCGGGGCCATTTACTCCATTGGCATTGCCGAAGGGATCAGCTGTAGGGGCGGCAATCACGGCAATATCGATATGGACTTCTCCGTCCTGAACAGCCTGATAACGGCCACCATGGGACCTAAGTACGCCAAGTCCTTTCATTTTTCCATCAGAGGTGAACCTGCCTAAAGCACCATTCATACTTCCTTCGATCCGGTTAATGGTCCCGTCATCCAGATACTTTGTCATGGATTCATGACATGGAAAAGATGCAGAGGGATACCACATCAGATCCTTAATCCCCATCTCATGGGCAATGTCAAAAATTTGGGTAGCAACGAGATCCCCATTCCGGAAGTGATGATGGGTAGAGATGGTCATGCCGTCATGGAGTCCGGCTTTAATCAACGCTGCTTTGAGATCCGGGATGACTTTGTTGCCATCGTTCGGATAATCAGCACAACTGGCTATTTTGGGCGCGGCCCGGTATCCTTCGGGTTTGTATTTTCCAATCCCCATATAAGGGATGGCCGGTTTTCCGTTGATCTCGGTAGGAACAATCCGACCGGCTGCATTGGTCACGAGTTTATCATATTTGTTCATAGCTCTCCCTCCAGTTTTCAGCGAGTTTATTCATTTTAACAGCAAGATTAATCGTGTTGAGCGCCCTTTTTACGACTGGCGGATCGATCATTTTCGTTCCCAGGGAAACAACCCCGAGCCCTTTTTCATTGGCCTTGTGGAATGCAGATACAATCTTTTTAGCTTTTTCAATTTCTTCAGTCGTGGGGGCAAAGGTTTCATGGATGACCTGGATCTGACGGGGGTGGATACATCCCATGCCATCAAAACCAAGCGCCTTGGAACGAAGCACATTCTGTCGTAATCCTTCCATGTCGCCGACATCGGAAAATACCGAATCGATGGGTTGTATGCTTGCAGCGCGGGCTGCATTAACGACCATGCTTCGTGCAAAAAAAGATTCATTTCCTTCTGCAGTACGACGGGTGCCCAAATCAGCAGTATAATCTTCAAGACCGATGGCCATAGCTGCCACATTGTCAACGCTGGATGCAATGGCATAAGCATTGATCACTCCCAGAGCGCTTTCGATGATGGGCATGATCCAAACCGGGTCGGTAATCTTGAACTTTTTCTGGATTATTTTTATCTGATCATTCACCGCATAGAGCTGTTCCGGCTTTTCACATTTTGGAAGAAGAATCAGGTTTACATTAAAGGGAATAATGTAATTCAAATCTTCGATGCCACGTTCTCCCTGATTGATCCTGACCATACGCTCAGCGCCATAGAAATCGATACCGCAGAGAGCATTTCTTACCAGGAACCTGGCTTCATCCTTTTTATCAGGAGCCACGGCATCTTCCAGATCCAGAATGATGCCATCCGGCTTATGGATTCCGGCGTTTATCATCAAACTGGGTGAGTTTCCCGGCAGATAAAGCCGTGAGAAACGGTTACGGTCTTTCGCCGTTGTGTAACGATTTTCTTCAATGATTTTTGGTGCCCAATCCTTATCTGTTTTGATGAGTTTTTTTATGGCAGCTTCCAAACGGGCGGCAATAACCAAAGGAATGGCTCCAGTATCTTCGATTTTTAAAATGGCATTATCAATGCCGAAAAAATTCAGAATTTCGAGCGTTTCACTCCGGATAGAATCCCCATACATCACTTCCACCTTGGATTCAACTTCAAGCTGAATACCTCCTTGTGCAGTGAGTTCTAAGGTGACAAAACAATCGGAACGTATTCCTTTTCCTTTGTTACCGGTTGTAGCAATTTGTTGCATAGTTTGGTACTTTATAAATAATCTGTCAAAATTAGCTAAATTTCTATTCACAAATCGTCATTTTCATTCCTTACATTTGCATCCATTTCAATTGCACAACTCAATGAAGAAAAAACCATCCCGCTCTTCAAAATCAAGGGGCAAAAAAGGATCGAAATGGTTTCAAAACAATATTGTAGTGGTTATGCTACTGAAACTCTTTTTGGTTCTCGTTCTCCTTTTCCTGACAAGAATCCTTTTCTATGCTTTTAATTTCCGTTATTTTTCTGATATGGAGATTCGGGAAGCGATCCGTTTATTTATCATAGGAATACGGTTCGATTTGTCGGCATTGTTAATCATCAATGCTCCATTCATTGTGATGAATACGATCCCTTTTAAATTCCGGTTCAACCGGATTTATCAGGGAGTTGCCAACTGTTTTTTTTATGTTATCAATACCATTGCCCTGTTGTTCAACCTGGGTGATACGATCTATTTCAGATTTACCCTGAAACGTACAACGGCAGATATCTTCAACTACATTAGCATTGGAGGAGATTTTGACAAATTGATACCCCAGTTTTTGCATGATTTTTGGTACATGGCGGTCATCTTTCTGGTTTTAATTACAATACTGATCTATGTTGCCACCCGCTTTTCGATAGCAGCAAAACCTTCAAAGGGAAAAGGATTTGATTTTTCTTTCTATTTCTTTAATACGCTTATTCTTATCATTGTAGCAGGTTTATCAATCATTGGGATCCGGGGTGGACTGCAGTTACGACCTGTCACCTTAGTCACAGCAGGAAATTATACCTCTGCAAAAAACATCCCCTTGCTGCTTAACACTCCATTTGCCATTGCCAAGACCTTTAATCACGAGGTGTTAAATACAGTCACCTATTTTAAGAAGGAAAAAGATCTGGCTAAAATTTATACCCCGGTTCATCCGGGAAGTACTTCCGGTTTTAAAAATCTCAATGTAGTGATCATTATTCTTGAAAGTTTCTCACGGGAACACATCGGGATTTTAAATCATGATCTTGAGAATGGGCGCTATCAGGGATTTACACCATTCATGGATTCGCTGATCCAGCAGGGCCTTTATTTTGATGCATTTGCTAATGGGAAGACCTCCATTCAGGGCATTCCCTCTATTTTGTCGAGTGTTCCCTCTTTGATGAATGAATCTTTCATCCAATCGAATTATACTGCCGGAAAATTTACCAGCATTGCCGGTTTACTGAAGCCAAAAGGTTATTCCTCCGCCTTTTTTCATGGAGGCACCAATGGCACGATGGGCTTTGATTCCTATACTAAATTGGTTGGATTTGACCGGTATTTCGGGCGAACAGAGTATCACAATGAAAAAGATTACGATGGGAAATGGGGTATCCGTGATGAGGAATTTCTTCAGTTTTCCGCTCATGAAATCAAAGGGTTTAAACAACCTTTTGTAGCAGCCATTTTTTCGCTCTCCTCCCATCATCCGTACTATGTTCCGGCTAAGTATATAAATGTCTTCAGAACCGGCAAATTACCTATTCAGCAGAGCATTATGTATGCTGATTATTCTCTGGCTTGTTTTTTCCATACCATTCAAAAAATGCCCTGGTTCAAAAATACCTTGTTTGTGATCACTGCAGACCATACCTCTGAGGGGTATTATCCGTATTACCAATCGGATGTGGGACAATATTCTATTCCTCTGCTGTTTTTTAAGCCAGGTAGTGAACTGAAGGGAAAATCCTCGCTGGTTGCCCAGCAAACGGATATTATGCCGACTGTTTTGAGCTATCTGGGTTACGAAAAGAAGTATCTTGCTTTTGGTACTGATCTTTTTGATACGCTTACACCTCATTTTTCTATTCATTATATCAGCGGATTGTATGGATTGATCAAAGATCATTACTATCTTGAGTTCAATGGAAATAAAAGTACCGGTTTATTCGACCTCAGGAAGGACAAGTTGCAAAACCACAATCTGGTCATTAAAAACAAAGCAGAGCGTGAAAAACTGGAGTTGTTCGGTAAGGCTTTTATTCAACAATATAATAACCGGATGATTGAGAACAGGTTGATGGTTGATAATTAATTGAATCGTATGCGAATCCTTTTTATCGTAAATCCCATTTCAGGAGTCAAAAAACAGCGGAAGATCGAACAATTAGTTGAGGATCATCTGGATAAATCACTGTTTGAATCCAAAATCATGTATACTGAAGGCCCTGGCGATGCTACTGTGATCAGCAGGAAGGCAGCGGAAGAAAACACAGATATTGTGGTTGCTGTGGGTGGCGATGGAACAGTGAATGAAGTGGCTGCGGGACTTGTCGGTACAAATACTGCAATGGCTATTCTTCCGTGTGGTTCGGGAAATGGATTGTCGCGTCATTTAAAAATTCCGATGAACCTGAAAAAGGCGATGGAAGTTATCAATCAAAATAAAACCACCAGGATCGACACAGCTACCTTGAACGATCAGCTTTTTGTAAATGTGGCAGGCGTAGGATTTGATGCCTTTATTGCAAAAAAATTCTCTCAGGCCCACAAACGGGGTTTTACAACGTACCTGAAAATCACCACACAGTCTTATAAAGATTACAAACCGAAAAAATACACGCTGGTTATTGATGGAAATGAGATTAAACGGCGGGCGTTGCTTATCAGTTTTGCCAATTCAAGTCAGTTTGGCAACAATACTTCCATTGATCCGAAAGCCAGCCTCGACGATGGTTATATTGATGTTTGTATTGTAGGAAAGATTCCTTTTTTTAAAACAATCTTCATAGCTCCTTTGCTGTTTATGAAACAATTCGACCGGACCCATTTTGTTGAAATTATCCGGGCAAAAGAGGTCTATGTGAAACGGAAAAAAGGGAAAAACATTCATCTGGATGGAGATCCGAAAAAAATGGGCAAAGAGCTGACCATGAAGGTTAATCCCAAGTCCCTGATTATAGTTGTTCCCCCGTTTGCCATAATTTAATTTTTAATGACATGAATGAAATAACAGCACATACGATTAACAGAGGATTTCAATCAACATTAGTTGACTGGGGGTTCTCCGACACTTTTGCTGGATATCTTGCAGATTTTTCTGTTTTGATCATCATTTTATTTGTTACCATCATCATTTATTATGTTGCCAAGTTTATCATTAACAGAGTATTAAAACGATTGGTCGAAAAGTCTGTCAGTAAATGGGACGATCATCTTTATGAACAGCGGGTTTTCACAAGGTTAGTCATGTTGCTTCCCGCGCTTGTACTTAAAGTCTCACTCGCTCCCAGTATTGCCAAATATCCTGAAGCCATCCGGTTTATTGAACTTGGGCTTCATTTATATATTGCTTTCATTATTGTTCTGGTAATAATCTCCTTTTTAAATGCTGTATATCACATTTACAGTGAATTGGACGTAGCAGATTCAAAACCGATCAAAGGATATGTACAGATTGGAAAGATCATTACGTATGTGTTGGGTGGAATTGCCATCATTTCTATCCTGATCGGACAATCGCCGATGACCTTATTGGCCGGTCTGGGTGCGATGTCGGCCATTCTGCTTCTGATTTTTAAAGACAGTATTCTTGGATTTGTTGCCGGGGTACAGCTTTCCAGTAATAGAATGTTGCAAATTGGTGACTGGATTACCATGCCAAAATACAATGCCGATGGAACGGTTCTCGATATTTCGTTGGTTACGGTTAAGGTTCAGAATTTTGATAATTCAGTCTGTTTTATCCCTGCTTATGCTTTGATCTCTGATTCATTTCAAAACTGGCGGAATATGGAAGAAGCAGGAGGAAGAAGGATGAAACGCTCGATTCTGATAGATATCGGAACTGTGCGGTTTCCTGATGCCACCATACTTGAAAATTTAAAAAAGAAGGGGATTTTTGATGATAAAATACAGTCGGGTGAAATAAATACGACAAATCTGGGGCTTTTTAGAAACTATACTGTGGAATATCTTAGAAAAACCCCTCTTTTGAATCAGGATGCATCGCTCATGGTACGGACCTTACAACCCACTGAATTTGGTATTCCCATGGAGATCTATACTTTTTATAAACCTCCCGATTGGGGCGAATTTGAAGATTTCCAGTCAAAATTATTCGAGCATCTGTTGGCCATTTTACCGGAGTTCGGACTAAAAGCGTTTCAGAGATCCTCCTGACTAAAAGGATTTCGATAAATGTTCTAATTTTGTAATCTAAATTTAAAATCAATTTTTATGGCTTTCAATCTTCGTAATCGTAACTTTTTAAAGCTGTTGGATTTCACTCCGCAGGAAATTATGTTTTTATTGGATCTTGCTCAGGATCTTAAAAAAGCAAAATATACTGGCACCGAACAACCTCGGCTGAAGGGAAAGAATATTGCCCTGATTTTTGAAAAAGCTTCTACCCGCACACGTTGTGCTTTTGAAACGGCCGCTTTTGATCAGGGGGCCCGGGTTACCTACCTGGGGCCGGAAGGGTCGCATATTGGCAAAAAGGAAACCATGAAGGATACCGCCAGAGTATTGGGGCGTATGTATAATGGGATCGAGTATCGTGGCTTTGGTCAAACCATTGTTGAAGAGTTGGGTAAATATGCTGGCGTTCCGGTATGGAACGGGCTGACCAATGAATTTCATCCCACACAGATTCTGGCCGATTTTCTCACTATGATCGAATATTCCGATAAACCCTTACACCAGGTCTCCTTTGTTTATTGTGGCGATGCCCGTAATAACATGGGCAATTCTCTGATGGTAGGCGCTTCAAAAATGGGAATGGATTTTCGCGCCTGTGCGCCGAAAAAATATTGGCCGGAACAGCGATTGTTGGATCAATGTAAAGAAATTGCCAAAGAAACTGGAGCAAAGATCACCTTAACTGAAGATGTTGAAAAGGGGGTTAAGGGCGTAGATTTTGTTTATACCGATGTTTGGTTATCGATGGGCGAAGCCAAGGAACTTTGGGAAGAGCGTATCAAGGAAATGCTCCCTTACCAGGTTAATGCTGCCCTGATACAGAAAACGGGTAACCCAAAAGTGAAGTTCATGCATTGCCTCCCTGCATTTCACAATAAAGATACCGAAGTGGGATTTGATATCTTTAAGAAATATGGTCTGAATGGTCTTGAAGTGACAGAGGATGTATTTGAATCGCCCGCTTCTGTGGTATTTGATGAGGCTGAAAACCGATTGCATACCATCAAAGCTGTGATGGTTGCTACTCTTGGGGATTAAAAGGGACTACTTTTCCATGTTCACACATCAGTGTCCGGGCTGGATATCTATCGAAAAAGGTATAATTATGGGTCGCCATTATTACAGCCCGGCCTGTTTTTGAAATATCCATCAACAAACTGATTATTCCTTCGGAACTTTCCGGGTCAAGGTTCCCGGTAGGTTCATCTGCCAGAATTACTTCCGGGTCGTTAACCAAAGCACGGGCAATGGCTACCCGTTGCTGTTCTCCCCCCGATAACTGATGGGGCATCTTTCCCCCTTTATTCCCAAGATTTACCTTGGCTAACACTTCCAACAAACGTTTTTGCATCTCCCGTTTGTCTTTCCATCCGGTAGCCCGCATAACAAAAAACAGATTTTCATTGACCGATCGGTCCATTAACAATTGAAAATCCTGAAAAACAATTCCCAATTTTCGTCTTAAATAGGGAACATCTCTTGTACGTAACTTCCGCAAATCAAAACCGGCAACCCGGGCAATTCCGACACGGACCGGTAATTCTGCGTAAATTGTCTTCAATAAACTGCTTTTTCCAGTACCGGTTTTCCCAATCAAATAAAGAAATTCACCCTTGCAAATATTTAGGGTAATATTGGCCAGAATGAGATTTTCATTCTGATAAACTGAAACCCTGTCGAGTTCAATACTGCTTTCAGCCGTCATGTTATAAGGTTTTCCGATTAAAATTCCAGTTTCCTGATTTGACCATAATCAAGCTCATTAGCGATCTGGAGAATCTTATCCGTTTTTTCAAGCAGGTTGCAATGCGATAAAGCCGTTTTTGGATTGTTCGCTTTAAAATATGCAATCAACGAAAAATTTTCATCCCGGATCTGAATATAATCCGGAATCTTTTTTGTCCCCCTGATCTTTAATATATACATCTTACCTGTTTCTTGCTTTATAACTTTATTTTTTCCGGCATCAGGATCCCTTCAATTTTCCGATAATCGGGCTCATCTTTCATCGAAATAAAACCGATTTTCAAATCGTCAACATACAACTTATATAATGGCGATGGATTGAAAAAGTAAACTTTTGCCGTCCCTTTTCCAGGCAAATCGCGGGGTACATAAAAAGCAGCTTCTATCTTTGTCCATTGATCTGCCGGAACAAACTTTTCAAGGATGAATTGATTATAGCTTAAACTCTTTCCTTCTGACTGATAATCTACCACCAATGTTGCTTCCGTCATCTCTTTCGGTGCCAGAACCCAGGCCTCGATCCGGATAAGTCTGTTCCCTGTTGTAAACAACGAATCCAAACCGGTTTCCAACCCAAGGCTGTATGGGATCTTTTTATCTGCACGGGAAGACCAATGTCCTTGATGAAAAACAGAATCATAACGGGTACGTGGATTCATCCAGGCTGGTCCCCGATCGGTTTCCATATCATTTGAGAAGATTTTTTGAGACGCAATGCCCTGTTCGGGAAGATATACTTTGGCCTTTTGATTCAAACTAAAAAACGAATCCCAGTACATCGCCTTGCTGATGTTGTAGGGAGGAAATATCCATCGGGTATGCTGATAAAATTGAAGCAGGTTTAGCCCAATCAGCAATACAAGAACCGTAGTAAGCAATCCTCTCCACATCCTGGATTTTAAAGATTGAAAAAGGAATAAAAGAAGTAACGCCACAAGTGGGTAGATGTCGACAAAGATCCGCTGACCGCATTTGGAGGCATAATACCAAACCCACCAGCAGGAAGAAACATAGATAAAAATGATCAGGAACCCAGTCAGCCAATAAAAGCGGAACCGGTTTTGTTTAAAGAGACCAATCAATCCAATGAGCGAAATAAAAGCAATCGGGGTATAGATAAACCATCCGCGGTTATAACTAAAAAGCAATTGCAGGGCATGAGGATGGAAGAAAGAAAGTTTTTCTCCGCAATAGGTATATACCAGCCATTTCCCGGTTTGCATGTGCCAAAGAAGTAAGGGAACCGAGATTAATATCAGCGCCGGGATGATGCCGCGGATCAGGGTCATTTTTTCAGAAATAACCTTTTGGAAGGTGGTTCGCAATTGCGTCCAGCTCCCGGCCAGGAATGGAACCAATAAAACGATCAGTCCATTGGTGGGACGGATCAGAAAAATCAGAACCAGTAAAAAGAGGGAACGGATAAACCATTTGGGCCGGTAATCGTGAAAGAGATTGTAACAAGTACAGCAAAATCCCGTGATTAGTGCAAATGAATAAACATGGGTCATGGAAGGCTCTACAATGCTATAAAAGATCAGGTTTGTTCCCAGAATAATAGTGAGGGTGAGGAAGGCCGCCCGCTTTTCACCGGAGCCGAACTTCTTCAGAAGCCGTTGCAGCCATCGTGCCCCCAGCCAGAGGAAAAGCAAGGCTGAAAAAGCAATGGCATATTGATAGGGGAGGGAATAACCATCCTGTGGAAAAATCTCCAGGTAAGCCATTAGGTGACCGAACAGAAAAAAAGGCAGCCAAAGGATGGCGAGTCCCGGGAAATATTTATTGACAGTGCGGGAACCTGCCTGGTTTCTGAATTCCTTGAAGACAGATTTGTTTGCCGGGTAATATTGGGCTTCATATTGTTCCACAAACTTATATTGCAGATCGTGATAAATGAAAATGGCAGGCAGGTATGCATAATAGCCCTTTCCATCGCTGTTGATGATCCGGTCCCAGCTTCGTTCGGGAGATTTGAATCCGATAAAGAGCAGGATGTAAAAAATCAGAACGAACTCCGGGGTGTATTTGTAGAGGTATTTCATGCCAATATTATTTCATCCGGCGTTGACGGAGCGCTTCAAATAAGATAACTCCGGAAGCAACCGAAACATTTAATGATTCAATTTCTCCCAATACCGGGATTCGTACCACCTTATCTGTAAGTTTGAGATACTCTTCCGAAATGCCTTCCCCTTCGGAACCCATGATCAGAGCCATCGGTTTATTATAATCTGCCTCAGTATAGTCATTTGGGGTCTTTTCAGAAGCTGCTATAATGGAAAGCCCGCTGTTTTTCATGAATTCAATGGTCTCTTTGATGTTTTGCGACCGAACCACCGGGAGCTTATAGAGCGCCCCCGCTGAGGTCTTGATGGCATCGGAGTTGATTTGTGCAGAACCTCTGGCAGGCAGAATCAGTCCATCTACCCCGGCACATTCAGCCGTACGGGCAATAGCGCCGACATTACGCACATCGGTCACGCGGTCGAGGATAAGAAACAGCGGCATACGCCCTTGCTCAAAAACAAAAGGGATCAAATCCTCAATCCTTTGATAGGTGATCTCCGAAACATAAGAGATCACCCCCTGGTGATTCTGTCGGGATAACCGGTTGAGTTTTTCAATGGGAACGAACTGAAACGGGATCTCCAGCGTTCTTATCAAGTCGAATAATTCGCGGAAACCTTCTCCTTTCAAACCATTTTGCAGGAAAATCTTTTCCAGCTCTTTCCCCGATTTGATGGCTTCAATTGCAGGACGAATGCCATAAATGTATGTTTCTTTTTTCATATTTCGCTATTCAAATCATCTGATTTATCCATCAGTTTTTTCGGGATATCTTTACTCGTTTTGGCCCCCAGCTCTTTTAATTTTTCTACCCTTCCAACCAGATTCCCGGTTCCGGAGGATATCTTTTTATGGGCTTCGTCGTAAGTTTTTTTTACGGTATCCAGTTGGTTTCCTATTTTTTCCAGATCAGACAGAAAGGAGACGAATTTGTCGTAAAGCAATCCTCCCTGACGAGCAATCTCGATGGCATTCTGGGTTTGTTTTTCATGCTTCCAAATGGAAGAAACAGTTTTCAAAGTAGCTAACAAGGTAGTCGGACTCACGATCACCACATTTCGTTCCCAGGCGTATGAAAATAATTCCGCATCACTTTGAACTGCTACACTAAAGGAAGATTCGATGGGGATGAAAAGCAATACGTAATCGGGGGTGTCGAGGACATCAAGGTTCTGATAGTTTTTTTCGCTAAGAATTTTTACATGGTTGCGGATAGAGAGCAGGTGAAGTTTCATCTGCTTTTCCTTCTCCTCCAGCGTTTCGGCTGCCACAAAATCGTTGTAAGCAACAAGCGAAACCTTTGAATCCACGATGATGTGCTTGTTATCGGGGAGGTTAATGATCACATCGGGCCGGTAAATATCACCCTGCTCCGACCGGGTGGAAAATTCCCGCATATATTCGAGACCTTTAACCAATCCTGAGCTTTCGAGAACCCTTTCGAGGACCAGTTCTCCCCAGTTGCCCTGTTTTTTGGTGTCGGATTTCAGAGCAGTAGTGAGGTTTTTTGCATCGGTACTGATTTGCTGATTCAGTTCGGCCAGAGTTTTAATCTCTTTTTCCAAAGAAAACCGTTGTTTTGATTCTTTGTCGTATGTGTCTTCCACTTTTTTCTCAAAGTCGCGGATCTTTTCGCCTAAGGGTTTAAGGATCTCATTCAGTTTGATATGGTTCTGGTCGGTAAATTTCTGGGTTTTCTCTTCCAGAATCTCATTGGCCAGGTTTTTAAATTCAATCCGGAAGCGTTCATTCAGCTTTTCGAGGTCTGCTTTTTGTTCCCGGAGCTTTTCCAGAATGTTGTTGTACTCGGTTGTTTTGGATGAAAGCTGGCGGTTTAGTTCGAGTATGTCAGCCTCTTTCACCGACATTAGTTTTTTTACCGACTCCAATTGTTCCGAGAGCATTCTTCCCTGTTCTTCAAGAACACGTTTATCGGCAGCAAGGGTTTCAATTTGTGATTTGAGCTGATCCAATTCAGCAACGGACCCGGGATGGGCTGTTTTGATTATCCTGAGATAGAGCAAGACAAAACCGCTTATGAGCACAATGCCAAGAATGACGAGCAGAATTTCTGACATACCGTACGATTTGATACAAAAGTACCGTTAAAAAATCAAAGGGCAAAATGTCTCAACTTTCGTCCTTGTAATAGATTTTATAATATTTCCTTCCATCTTGTTCTACTCCTTGCTCAATAAGCTGTCTGTCCCCATGAATATAAATGTGAAAGTTTTTATCCAACTTCAAAACGCTTTTAAAAACCCTTTCTTGCTTTTTCACAGCCTTCGGCGATATTTCAAAGCTGTCTGCTAATTCAATGTCGTTTGTTTTTCTGTATGCCGAATCGAAGTTGCTAAATGATTTTATAATTTCTGTATCTTGAAATACTTCTTCCTCAAATTCTTTCTTGTCAAAATTCTCATGATTCTTGAAATACCCAACTGAACGGTTCAGGAAATCGATTTTATCGGCTTTGCTTAATTCAAATTCTTCTGAAATTTGTTTGGTGACGAAGTTCTTGGTAATATTCATAAACTCCTTTGTATGATGGTAATCATCGCAACACGATTTAAGTTGTAGAAAAGTGTCTTTCCAGTATTGGGCTTCAACAGATTTATTTGATTTATCAACGATGCAAATTTTATATCCGGAATCTTTATCGGTGTTCAAAATTAAACACCCCTTGTCAAGTTTGTCAATGTTAATTCCATCATCATACTGAATTATAAAATCTTCTTCGCTGCTATCCAATTTTAGAAATGATTGTCTGTTTTCAGATTTGAAAATTCCAATTGCATCAATCGATCTGTCTTCAAATTTTATATCAGAGAGGTAGGCAATAAAAAGGTCTCCTGATTTTATTTGAGGATGTATGGAAAGTTCATAAAGATGTTTTGCAACATTTACCGAGTTTTCATACAACGATTTGGCAGTATTAAAAATCTGCGAAGTAAAGTTGAACAAAGGATTCAAGGTAAAATCATCATTCGTAAAACTGAAGGAATAAAACTCGGGATCGGAAAATGGAGATAGAAAAAATTTTAAAAGCAATTCTCTTACCTTCAGACCAGATGTGTTGAGTAACGATTTTGAAAGGCGAAGTTCTTCACCATTGGTCTTATTTCCGATGCTGTGGACTGCCACTGCTTCAATGTTGCTGTTTGTATAATCAATCATGATCAGTTAATTTGTTTAGGTCACAAATGTTTTTAGTTGTTGCGAGTTTTTGCAAAAACGAGTTGCTTAGGCATTTTTCAATTTCTGCATAGGAATGTGCGTTTTTAATTACCCAATCAAAAATCTTCCATCGAAAGCAGGAAAGCAATGAATCTTCAATCCAATATAAAAATTTAGTTTTGGGGCTAAAATGTTCCATCTTTTTTATTTTGATATATATGTCAAAACCATCCGATACGTCATGCCATAAATCAACAAATGCATAGTCAAATTTTTTGTCTGGCATTTGTTTCTCGGTATATTCATAAGCATCAACGGAAATGATCTCCACTTTTTCTTTCTCTTGAAATTGTGGAAGTATATAACGTTTAAAAAGTTGAATGACTTCGTTGTTGCGTTCAACAACTGTAATGTGTTGCACCCTTTTTTTAATTGAAGCCATATAGACAAAGTATCCGAGTCCGAGTCCGAATGTAACCACCTCGCCTTCAACAATGTCGATGGCTGGTTGCATGGTTTCTATCTCGTTTGGTTTGATAGCCATCCATTCGTGATCATTTTCCATAATAGCCGGAAATCGTAATTCTTCATTGAAAAAACCAATACGTGGAATTTCTTTAAAATCTGTATCCAAAACAAGATCATTGTAAATAAAAGTTTCGTAAGGCTTGTATTTTTGGTACTTTAACTCCCAATTGCCGAACTTTACTTCCGGAATCAGAATGTTTCGATAGTAAGGATTATTGACGTATGATTTTGTTTCCAGTTTTTTAATCGCCCTGCAAAAATAATCACGAGCCAATTGTTTGTCTCGTTCATTGTTTTCGGTGTCAAGTCCGCAAAAACTTGTCAACAATGCAAAATATATAGTTTCTTCCGACAGAGAGCCGCTGCTGTTGAAACATTCCATCAGCTCTTTTGTGATAAAGCACGGATTATTGTTTAGATAATCGCAAAGCATCCAACTGAAATCATTGTTTCTTTGTCTTATCTTCGTGAGTTCCTTCACTTTTTCAATATCGTCAACGCTAAAATTCTGGCACATAAAATTCAACTTTTATCTCGTCAGTTGATAATCATTTATTAAAAGTCCTGGTGATAAATTTAATCGCCTGTTCAAATTTCGAATCATATCAACGGTCAATTTACGTTTTCGGTTTAAAATCTCGGAAACCCTGCTTTTTCCGCCAATCGCATCAACCAAATCAACTTGTTTCAAATGCATCTCTTCCATTCTAATCTTTATTGCTTCAATCGGGTCTGGTGCTTCAATTGGATAATGTTTCTTTTCATATTCATCAATCATTAGACCAAGAATATCGGCTTCGTCACTTTCAGGTGTCCCAATAGCCGAATCAAAGATCAGTTCTAATCTTTTTAGTGCATTTTTATAATCAGCTTCTGTTTTTATCGGTTTTATATTCATAGCCAAATATTTTTAAATTGTGCTTGAATCAATCTTATCATATTCATTATGAGCCCCTATGAATCGGATAAAAATCCATTGTTTCTCATAATTAAATTTGGCAACGATCCTATAAAAATTGCCCTTTATATTAAAAACTATCCTACTATTCTTTAGAATATTTGCATTTGCATACGTCTGCTCTACATCATTCGGACTTTTCCAATTTACATTCATTGCTGTATCATACCAAGTTTTAAGATATTGCTCTGTGTCAGGATGTAATTCCCAATATTCTCTTAATGTACTTTTTGCAAATATTCTTTCCATTTAGACAAAATCATGATGCAAATATAATAAACAATTCTCATTTTGGGAACTTATTATTGGGTGGCGGGTTTCCAGAGAAAATACAACGATGGGGGAGCATGGCATGTTCCCCGCAGGCGCGGCCTTCGCGGATGCTGATGCGGCATCCGGGGTAAAGTTGGCAGGAAGGCAATATAGGCTCTACCTGTCGGCGGGGTGGCCTATTCGATTATGTGCATTTTATTTTTTAAATACTTGCCATTTCAAATATCTTGATTTGGTTGGAGATTGCGAATTGTTTTCATAAAAATCAATTTTACATTCTCCTGATACGTCCGAAAATACCATTGATAAATCTAATGAACTTCCTTTATTTGATGAAAATGTTTGTTGATTTAAAGTTGTATCATAATCAGAAATATTCCAATTTTGATTTGACGCAGAAATGAAAAACCAGGATGCTTTGCTACTAGAACTTAAATTTGTCATTATAATTTTTAATGTTGCATCTGTTTGGAGATTTGCAGCAAAACTAAATTCTAATTGAGGATTAATGACAGTACTATCTGCCATATTTAGAATATTATTACCAAAAATACCTGTCACAGGATAGGTAATTGATGTTTGCTTTTCCGGAGTTGTTTCGGATTTTTTACATTGAGTAAAAATCAAAATTGGGGTTAAAATCGCTAAAATAAGTAAGTTGCTTTTCATATCTTTTGTTCTTATTGGTTAATTTGACTTGGATATTTTATCAAAGAGATTATAATAAATTGCACATATCAATTATGAATTTGATCTGCAAATTACTAAAAAAACAAATATACATGTTGAAATGATATTTTATTGCAGGCAAATCCGAGTTGGACGAATTTGCGTCACTGGTTTTTTTAATGGAGTGGAATCACTCCCCGAATGTTAAGCAATTATCTTAAAAAGCATGGACGAGCATGGACGAACATGGACAAAGCATGGACAAAGCATGGACAAAGGATGATCCTAATAGCTTCCTAATAGCTTCCTAATTGGGAGAAAGGATGGACAGAGGATGGACAAAGGATGGACAAAGGATGGAGAAAAAATCGGGAATCGACAATTATTGGTTGACAATGAATTGAAATAGTGTGCGTTGGAAAATGATCATTTTTTCAAAAGTGCTGTTTTCTGCCTTCTGAAATTTCAATAACCTCATTGACAGTGCATTATACGACATTGTTACGTATAAGATAGAAGTATAGTACAAAAAAAAAGTAGAAAAAATGTATTACTTTTTAGTAGTTTGACGGATTAAGGGATAAAATCCTTAATTCATGAAGCCATGAACACACAAGAATCGTTTGCATTTCTCATTGACAACATTTTTGGCGGGCTCGAAGCAGCCTCGCGTGTCGGGATCGATTGCATAATAGCCGGTTCAAAAGAGGACCAGGTAAATTCCGACAACCTTCACATTAAATCGGTTAATGGCTGTAATTCGGTGTACCATTACCTGAACTTTCTGAAACACCTCAGGGTAGAAACCATGATGAATTTCTGCGATACAATCTCCCAGGTTGCCCCGTGCGATTTGGAGTCCTTTATTGCGCATGGCCAATTTTTTTTGTACAAGCCGCCGGTCTAATTTGAGCCCCCACAGCATCCGGAACTTTTTCGACAATCCTACTCCCGAAATTCTTCAAAAGTTACTCGAAGAATTGAGAATTTGTGTGAAATACACAGAAAAATTCA
>JALNWG010000020.1 GCA_023231005.1 Bacteroidales bacterium
CCACCCCATCAGCTTATAATACCCCAGGGCAAAATATTCGCGGATGATCTGGATTTCATATTCAAGATGGGTCCAGAATTTATAACGGAGGGTGATGTTTTTTCCCACATCGGGAATAAAACGTCGCCCTCCCAGTTTTTGTGCATTAAACGACAGATCGCTTTCTACATCTTTTTCAAAGGCCGGGATGCCATCCACTTTCCGGAATCCGGCTTTCTGAAAGGTAAGCATGGATCGGTACAGGTGTTCGGGAGAGGTAACGATCAGAATTGACCATTGCCTTTTCATTCCTAATTCCTCATCCCTAATTCCTAATTCCTCATTCTTCATTCCTAATTGAATATTCCTTGCCTGTGCGCGTGTGTTGGTGCCGGAATCTTCGAAAAGAATCCGTTCAGGAGCAACACCACGGAATACCAGTTCGCTTTTCAACTCCTGTAGGGTACTCAGGGTGTCCTTTGCATCGCCTGGTTGGGCGATGATAACCTTGGCGCGGGTGAACCAGTTGGCAACTTTTGAAGTGTACCAGCAGCGCATCAGCGCTGATTCGCTGGGCATTCCTCCTCCTCCTAACAAAATAATATAATCAGGTGGGCGGTGTACCCCAGCTTTCTTAGTTCCCAGCCCGTATCGGATCCAAAAAGGAGCCGTCGTAAATGCCAGAATAATCATGCAAAACGCAATGATTCCCACCACCACAAAAAAAATCCGTAAAGCTCTTTTTGTTTTTTTCAAAAATTTCGCTATCTCGCTATTTTGCTATCTTTTTCTTAACCACACCCGGGATCTCACTTACGTTGATTCTTTCTTGCTTCATGCTATCCCGATCACGAAGGGTTACGGTATTGTCGGTAAGCGTTTGGTGGTCAATGGTGATACAGTAAGGTGTGCCTATTGCATCCATCCGACGGTAACGGCGACCAATAGTGTCTTTCTCTTCATAATAGCAACGGGTTTCGTATTTCATTACCTCCATTATTTCCCGGGCCTTTTCAGGCAATCCATCTTTTTTTATCAGTGGCAGGATGGCCAGCTTAATCGGAGCCAGAAATGCAGGAATACTCAAAACCACACGTTCACTCCCGTCGTCCAGTTTTTCTTCCCGATAAGCATGACTCAGGATGGCAAGAAAAGTACGGTCGAGGCCGATGGAAGTTTCCACGACATAAGGGACAAAACTTTCGTTGGCTTCGGTATCGAAATATTGGAGCTTCCGGCCTGAGTGGGTTTGATGAGCATTGAGGTCAAAATCGGTACGACTGTGAATGCCTTCGATTTCCTTGAATCCGATGGGAAAATCAAATTCAATATCCGCAGCGGCATTGGCATAATGAGCCAGTTTGTCGTGGTCGTGAAAACGGTATTTCGAAGCCGGGATCCCCAACGAAAGGTGCCATTTCATCCGTTCCGTCTTCCAGAATTCATACCATTGGAGTTCCTCTCCGGGTTTAACGAAATACTGCATCTCCATTTGCTCAAATTCACGCATGCGGAACAGGAACTGGCGAGCCACAATTTCATTGCGGAAGGCTTTCCCGATCTGAGCAATCCCAAATGGGATTTTCATCCTGGCCGACTTCTGTACGTTAAGAAAGTTAACAAAAATCCCCTGGGCAGTTTCGGGCCGGAGGTAGATGGAAGAAGCATCTTCATTTACCGAACCCATCTGTGTGGAAAACATAAGGTTAAACTGGCGGACCTCCGTCCAGTTTTTTGTCCCTGAAACCGGACAAACGATGCCCAGCTCTTCGATCAGCAACCGGACATCGGCCAGATCATTTCGATCGAGGGCCGGATAAAACCGGTGTTTGATGGCATCTATCTTGCTCTGGTAGTCTTTTACCCGGGGATTGGTTTCCCGGTACATCTTTTCATCGAAAGTAGCACCAAAGCGAACACGTGCCTTTTCAACTTCTTTACTGATTTTATCTTCGGTTTTCTGAATGTGATCTTCAATCAACACATCTGCACGATACCGTTTCTTGGAATCTTTGTTGTCGATCATGGGATCACTGAAAGCATCCACATGTCCGGAAGCTTTCCATACCATAGGGTGCATAAAGATGGCAGAATCTAATCCCACGATGTTCTCATGAAATTGGGTCATCGATTTCCACCAATATTCCTTGATGTTGTTTTTGAGTTCGACCCCGAAAGGGCCATAATCATAAACCGCGCTTAATCCATCATAAATTTCACTGGAGGGGAATACAAAACCATACTCCTTGGCATGGGATATAATTTTTTTAAAGAGATCTTCGTTGGATGCCATTGTGATCGTATTTAGGGCAGCGAAGATACGGAATTTGATCTTTACGATCACTCATTCCGGACACATCTCACCGAGAGGGCGCTAAGCATATACTCTTCATAGAGGTCAGTCATATCGTTCCGGTAATTCAGTGTCATAGCAACGGCCGTACTTTTCGATATTGTTTCCGAAGACCAGAAGTATCCATCGCGGAACATATCATGCCATTGTTGGGGCATGTAATCAAAATATCCACCCGGTAAGGCAGTGAAGCCACTGGAATTGGTTGCTCCCACGTTGGGTGTTTGCCAGCCATTGGATCCGGTATATTTCATTTTACCTCCGGCCAGATTGTCTCCCCCCAGAAAACGGATCACCGTTTTCCAGTCCTGGCTTGAAGGAATATGCCATCCCGGGGGACAGATACCCTGTGCATTTGGGGTTTGCACATATTGCATCATTTCATCCCACTGGTAAAGACCTCCCCATTGATCACAGTTTACAAAATTGTTTCCATAACAATACTTTTCGAGAAGATTATTATCGGTTTGTTTCTGGACCTGGCTTTCATCGATCCATTTCCCGATATTCAAATTATCCTTCATCCAGCATTGAGATCCAATGATCACCGTTCGGTAAATTTGTCCTCCGTAATTAATATTCCCGCAAGAGGTGCTATCGGTGGGTTTTACTTCGGCCGGCTTGACAGAAGCATTGGTTTGTCCGATAAGAATGGTTGGGACGGACATCAAAACAAGCGCCAGAATCCCGGTTAAAATCAGTTTTTTCATGGGTCGGTCGTTTTATATAAATTTAGAAAAAAAGGACAAATTTTTCCCTGAAACGAATTCAAATTTTTCTTTTTCAATAAATACCTGAATGGTTTCACTGGTTTGCTCGAAAGAACTATGTAGATGGCGTGATTTTGCGACATTCATCAACGTAATTGCCTTTTCCATCCCATCTCCATGCTGAAAGTTGACTACTTCATCAGGTAAAGCCAACCTGTTTCCTTCATAGATCGATTGGTTAGACCAATTATTCAAAGTGGTAAAGATGACATTCATATCCATATTTTGAAAGAAGAGGATGGATACCGGATTCCGTTCAAAAGCGGCTTTAAAGAAAGGCTCCCAGTCGCAGGAGTCCATAAAACGGCCGGTATAAAAAGCAAGGTCGGCGATGACGGATGACGAATGGTGGATGGCAGATTCCGGATTACGGAGGACAGAAAGATAGTTGATGATCTCCTCCCGTGATTGAGAAGGTGAAATGGCAAGCGGGTGAGCGGGCGAGCTGATAAAGGTTTTGTTGCAGGAAGGTAATTTGGGAACGGTATGGACAAATTTTTTCAGGTCGGAAAAGAAATCCGGATGATCTTTCATTTGTGGAAAATGAGTCATCAGAGCATCAATAAATACATCATAGGGTTTTTCCGTGAAGAGTTCGTCTTCTGGTTCAATTCTGAAACGACCGCTGATGGAGTGGATACAAAGGTCTTCTTCATCCATTTCGCAAAACAGGTTATGTTTGGTTTTATCGCTGATCCTGTTTTTACTGCCATGCTCATAACCAAAGGCTTTTTCGAGCCGGATAAAATGGTCCGTACCAAGGCATTTGAAGCACATCTGAAAGAGTTTCTGGTGACGGCTGTAATCCCGCAAAAAGTTCATAAAGATTTCGTAGGTGACAGTCGTTTCAAGAAATTTCGAAAGCTTTTCGCAAAACTGCTGATAGGATGCAGAATTGATGGTTGCCTCCGGATACATTGAATGGATCCAACCGGTAGAATGGGCAATGTAGGTCACTTGCTCATGCTCAAGAGCACGACGGGCCAGTGCCGACAATTCGGTTCCGTTAAACCACATGGCTTTGGTCACAATCCGCCGGTTGTTGGTTAGTACCCCGTTATCCACCATCACAAAATTCTGGGAATGTAGCGGAGTTCCCATCAGGTAGATCTTCTCCAAAGGCACTTCTCCCACAATAAACAACGCAGCAGCATACAGACAAGCCAATGATACACATTCGCCGGCACCGATGCTGTAATTGTCCTTGTACCGGAAGGCATTCATTGCCTCTACTGTTTCCGTTTTCCAATAAGGGATAATATCGGAATCGTATTTATCAAGGCCAAAATGGTGCCGGATATCAAGATCGAAATAATATTTATCGCCTTCATATCCGAACAGGGCATTTGACCGGGAGAGCATATCCATATCAACAAAATCGCTGAAACGGTCTATTTCCGTCTGCTTATCGGTTAATCCCCAGGTATCCAGATCAAGATTGAAACTATAATGATCCATAATGTATTGTTTCACCCGGTGGATCTTTTTCAGAGGTCCCATCTTTTTAATACCACTAAACCAGGGATCATCACGCCATTTCCAGATTTCCGACGACATGATATTAGCAAGAACGAGGGCATAGAGCAATTCCGGAAAAATAAAAATTTCCATATCGCTCAGGGTGTACGCGGAGCTGTATTTCTCGAGCGTTTTTTTGTCCATAAAAAACATGTATAGTGTAAAATTAGAATAAATAAGTCACAACTTCATTCCGGATGTATCATAAAGCGAATTTTTTTTTATTTTTGACTTTCAATATTATTTTCTATGTATTATTCTGGACAAGAAATCGTTGAAATTGCCGTCAGAATTGAAGAGAACGGTAACGAGTTTTACATGGCAGCCGCCAGTAAGATCACAGGGAACAATGATATCAAAGGATTATTCCTTGATCTGGCTGAAAAAGAGATCCAGCATATCTCGATTTTTCAGAAACTCTTTGAAAAATTCAATACCGAGAGTTTTGATTTCTCTTCCGAAGATGCTTCTGCCTATATCAATCATCTGGCGGAATCACATATTTTCGGAAAACCCGAGAGCGGAAAACAACTGGCAAATAAACTGAAGTCGCCGAAAGAAGGGCTGAAACTAGCCTACCGGTTTGAGAATGAAAGTGTTGCTTTTTATACCGAGCTGCTGAAATATACCCGAAGCGATTCTAAGCCCTTAGTGCAACAGATCATCGAAGAGGAGAAAGAGCATGCCGCAGAGATCGAAAAGTTTCTGTAATTTTTTCATTTTCCGTATTACCTTTTTACCATTTCTCCGATTAAGCAGAAAAACTGCTTATGAAAACAACATTATTGGAGCCGGGAAAATACTATCATGTATACAACCGGGCAAAGAATGGCGATCCCCTGTTTGAAGATGAATCCGCGTATCTCTTTTTTATGAAATTGTACCAGAAGCATGTAACACCCATTGCTGAAACGTACGCCTATTGCCTGCTGCATGATCATCTTCACCTGCTTATCCGTATCAAGGAAGATGCCAACGGGAGTCTCTACAGGCCTTTTGCTTTACTTTTTAACAGTTATTCCAAAGGGTACAATACACGTACCGGTAAAGAGGGAAGGGTATTTAAATTTAAGATGAAGCGGATCGAGATTCGAAATATGCCCTATTTCCGGGAAATGATTCGGTTTATCAACCAGAATCCCCGATATCATGGAGCTACCGAATTTCCGGCCGATTATCGGTTTTCTTCTTTCCATTCCACGATCACCACGGGCCAGTCGATGGTGGCAAAAGAGAAAATATTGGATCAGTTCGGTTCCAGGGAAAACATGACATATAATCTTCAAACACGCGTTAATGAAGATCCTATCCGCATGTTTTTGATGGAAGAATAAATATTATTTTAGTATTTTTGAGGCATGAACGCAATGCCTCTCGTTATAGCTGCCCTTGCAATTTTTGCCCTGGCCTATCGTTACTACTACGGTTTCATCGCCGCCAAAGTCCTGACTCTCGACAAGAACCTTCCTACGCCTGCCGGTCGTTTGTATGACGGACAGAACTACTTCCCCATGAACAAATGGGTATTGTTCGGTCATCATTTTGCTGCCATTGCCGGCGCTGGTCCGTTGGTAGGACCAGTCTTAGCCTGCCAGTTTGGGTATTTCCCCGGATTTGTATGGATGGTAGTCGGGGCTGTGATGGCCGGAGGAGTTCATGATATGGTGATCTTAACGGCTTCCATCCGGCACGATGGAAAATCATTGGCAGAAATCGCCCGGGAAGAAATCGGAAAAGTGACTAGTGGAGTTACTACATCCATCGCCACTTTCCTGATCATCATCATTGCCATGGCCGGATTGGGGCTGGTGGTGGTGAATGCGTTAAGCGAATCTTCATGGGGATTGTTTACCATTGCTTCCACAATCCCCATTGCCCTGTTTATGGGAGTTTGGATGTTCCAGCTTCGTAAAGGAAAGGTAGTGGAAGCTACGATCATGGGTATAATTCTGCTCAGCGCTGCTGTAATTTTTGGACGATATATTCCCACCTCCCCGATGGCTTCCTGGTTTACTTTCGATCATAAAACCTTGACCCTATTGTTAGCCGGATATGGTTTTATTGCTTCCGTATTACCTGTTTGGTTGCTTCTTTCACCCCGTGATTATCTGAGTTCCATAATGAAATTGGCAGTAGTCGCCATGCTTGCCATCGGGATCATCGTCGTTGCTCCTGATCTAAAAATGCCTGCTTTTACTACTTTTATCCACGGGGGGGGACCGATCATTCCGGGGACACTTTTCCCATACTTGTTTATCACCATTGCTTGTGGAGCCATTTCGGGATTTCATTCGTTGATCAGTTCGGGAACCACCCCAAAAATGATCATGAATGAATCTCACATCAAACCCATTGCAGTCGGAGGAATGTTGGCTGAAGGACTGGTCAGTATCCTGGCATTGATCGCTGCAGCCAGTCTTCATCCGTTGGATTATTTTCAGATCAATGTTTCTGCCGAAAAATTTCAACAGATCCTGCCACAGCTTCATGCCATGGGGTTTACCCAATCGGAATTGCCTAAATTGGCAGCAGAGGTAGGTGAAAACATTACTGGCCGAACCGGTGGCGCTGTTTCCCTTGCTGTTGGAATGGCCCAGATTTTCTCCTCCCTTCCGGGGTTGGATAAGCTGATGTCATACTGGTATCACTTCGCCATCATGTTTGAAGCGCTCTTTATCCTAACCACCATTGATGCAGGAACGCGGGTGGCCCGGTTTATCCTGCAAGAGTTGTTTGGTAAGATTTATAAACCCTTTACCCGTACCAACTGGTTGCCTGGAAACCTGATCTGCAGCGGAATTGTCGTTTTTATCTGGGCGTATTTCATCTACACAGGAAGTGTCTCCACCATCTGGCCCATGTTCGGAACTGCCAACCAGTTGCTCGCAACCATTTCCCTGGCCATCGGAACTTCTTACATCATCAATAATGGAAAAAGCAAATATGCCTGGGTCACATTGGCACCAATGATTTTTGTTGGAGTAACGACAGTCATTGCCGGAATTACCAACATCTTCGGAATTTATATCCCCCAACTATCATCACCAAAATTCCAGGCTCAGGGCATTCTTAACCTAATCCTTACCCTGGTCATTATGGGAAGCGTTGTTGTCATTATCTGGAATGCTTTTCCTGCCTGGAGAGCAGCATTTAAGAAAGTGAAACCTGTAACTTGAATTTAATCTAAGACATCGTGAACATGGATAAATTCCTCACCATTCCTGAAGAATTATATTTATTGACAGTAAATGAAAAGACCGGTCGCAGGGCATTTCTTAAATCCAAAAAATTCGACATCCTACTGTCGGCGGCCATATTGATGGACCTTGCCTTGCAAAACCGCATTGATACTGATATTGATCATATAATTCCCGACCGGATGGAACCCACCGGAGATGTTTTACTGGATTCTGCCCTGCAACTTATACGGGAAACCCCCGAACAACAAAAAATATCCTGGTGGTTGCTCACACTTTCAGAAAAAGCAGTCCGCTATCGTGAAATGCTTGTTGCAGGCCTTGTTGAAAAGGGATTGTTACGAATGGAACAGGAACATGTGTTTCTTGGATTTACGACTAAAAAATATCCAATTCTGATCCAGGATCAAGAAATTATTGAGGTAAAATCGAGAATAAAAGCGCTGATTTTCAACAACGACATCCCGGAATTCCGCGATATGGTCATTATCAGTATAGCCTGGTATGGTGGATTATTTGATCTTTTTATAAATGAGAGCCAGATCCGGCAATACCAAGCCCGCATTGAACAATTAGCCAGGATGGATATGATTGGTCAAGCGGTGTCGAAGTCAATGCATAAACTTACCCATTCCATTCTCCTTTCCATAGCAGCTAAAGAGATCTTAGGCATTAAAACGCCGGAAGAGAAACTGGAAGAGTTGGTCGAGGAACTGAAAGCCCTGATGCATATTGTGAATGATGCTGATCTTCCGGAATGGGTGCAAAAAGGAACCGATCAATATCGTAAAACGCTGGATTACATTACCAAAACCGGCACTAATGAAATTGTGTTCAACACCAAAACTGGTCAGTATGGCCTGAAAGTCAGTGCGTTTCAGAAACTTACTTTCTAAATTCCACTTTGCAATTACGACCGTTGCCAGGCAATTTCCAATAACATTGGTGGCAGTATGTCCCATGTCCATGAGTTCATCAATACCAAAGATGATAAAGATAGGCCAGAAGCAGCCGTTTTTGGGGTAATCAATTTAACGGATCGATCAGCCTGGATTTTTCTCTGGAATTTCAATTTCATCAGGATCCTCCGGATTATCAACATAAAACCAATCGTTGTCATCCATTGTTGTGTTAGTGATCTTGTCGAAGGGGACTTTCATATATTTTCCAATGGCAGAAACGGCAATCTCCCCATTCGGAAGGATAATTTCTCCAGAACCTTCAAAAAAACGGTGTCCATCTTTCAAAACACGGCCAACAATTCTTATCTCCTGACCAAGGGGAATCGGCTTTCTGAACTTAGTAGTCAACTCCAAAGTAACGCCCCAAATCTGATCTTCTTTCCCATTGGCAATAGCCCGGCCAATGGTTTCATCCAGAATGGCGGCCGCAATGCCGCCATGCATCCGACCAGGATAACTTTGATGTTGTTCTGATGGAGTAATCACGGCAACCAACTCATTGGCATCCGTTTCGTAAAAAGAGGCATGTAGTCCGAAATCATTATTCAACCCGCATACAAAGCACAATCTTGAGTTATTTTGTTTTTTAAGTACTGAATATTTCATCTGATTTCTCTTTTGATTTCTCTTTGATTAAAAATGAAACTCCCAAGGCAATCAGGCACATCAATAATCCACCAGCATAAGCCCATTGAAACCCCTGATAAAACACTTCCGATGAAATCGAATGAAGGGCAACTTTATTTGCATGAAAGTCCGATGGCATCGGAATAGTAAAAAGGATTTCCATAAGTAAAATCCCGATCATTTGTCCCAGGTTCGTTGATAATTTGAATACACTGGAAGAGATGGCCTGTTTTTCGGGATTAGCCAACGACATCATCAGGTTGTTATTGGGCGTAATGAAAAATGCATAGCTGAATCCCAATCCCACAAGGAATATGAAGACTACCCATAGTTGAACTAATGGTATGCACAGAATGAAAAACAAACAGGTGACCATGGCTGATATCATTCCGAAAATAGTCAGCCGGGTTTTTGAGATCCGGTCAGATAGATTTCCTGATACGGTACTCATGGCGCTGAAGACTACAGCAAAGGTCATGAGGACAAAACCCGCGTGCTCCACATTCATCTTCAGAACATAGGTCAGATAAAAGGGCATCAGGATACTGCTACCTGCCATCAATCCAAACCCGGCAAATGAAGCCACGATTCCAAAGGTGAAATTATGGTCATGGAAGATTGAAAGGTCAAGAACTGGGTTTTTAGCAACTTTTTCACGCCAGAAAAAGAATCCGAGTAAAACCAACGCGGTTACAATTCCTCCTATTGTGAGGAAATTGCCCCATCCCAGTTTGCGCCCCTGATTGAGAAAATACACCAACAAAGCCAGCCCGGCAAAGCTCAGAAGGCTGCCGGCGAAGTCGAACTTGACATGAGTGTTTTTTTCTGAACTATGGTTCCTATCATTTGGCAACGATTTCCAGGCAACCAACACGGCCACGATCCCGATCGGGACATTAATCAAGAAGATCCAATGCCAGTTAAGAAGACCCGTAATCAACCCGCCAAGCGGGTTTCCAATTAACAGTCCCAGGGAACTGATGGGAGAAAAGATCCCAAATGCCCAGCCTCGTTTTTCGGCCGGGATATACCGAGGAATCAATGAAACCGCCGTGGTGAAAAGCATGGATGCGCCAAGTGCCTGGATGGCCCTGGCAAAGATGAGAAAGTGGATGGAACCCGCGAATCCGCAAACCAATGAGCTTAATGTAAAAATCACAAACCCGGAGATAAAGATCTTTTTCACTCCCAACTGGTCTGCCAGTTTCCCGAAAGTGATCATCGTTCCGGCTAAAACAACTAAGTATATCAGCACAATTTGGACAACCAGACTGGTTCCAACTTTAAAAAAAGCTGCAATATAGGGAAGGGAAATGTTGACAATATTTCCATCGAGCAGGGCCATGAATCCAGCCAGAGAGGCACTGACAATGATTGCTAACTGGCGTGATTTATCTTCAATAATCATCAATATATTTGTTGGTTATTATACTCATCAATTCAAAATCCAGATACTTCCATTCAATATACTGGCAAAACTAGCCCACAACAAATAAGGAATCTGAAGACATGCGGCAGTTTTACTAATCCGGTAAAAGGCCAAAATCATGAGTATGATGCTGGTCCAGATTAGTATTATCTCAGCAAAGGCCCATCCTGGTTGGTGAAAATGAAAGAAAATGAAGCTCCAGGCAAAGTTGAGGATCAGCTGAACACCAAACACCCATAAGGCCTGGGTTCTTAAAGGCCCCGATACACTTGTCCAGATTAAAAATAAGGAAATGCCCATCAAAATGTAAAGGAGGGTCCACACCGGGCCAAAAAGATAGCCCGGCGGATTGAATATCGGCTTGTTTAATGTAATATACCAGGTTGTGACGTTCTCTACTGTTGCTATTCCTGAAATACTGCCCACAACCAGCGGGAGGGCAATACAAACCACAAGGGTTAAAATCCGGGATGGTTTCATTGGAATAAAGGTTAAGGTCAATTCAATTTTGCTAAGATAGTGAAAGACTCTTTACGGTGTTTCTATTGAACACCGTACCATTTCGATTTGGGATTTCCTCGTAGGAATAAACCCCATTGATTCACCGGAACGATTTTTGGCAGGAGAGCGGTTGGTGAAAATCTCAAAACTCGTCAGGTAAATTTTTTAGCTGCTCATTGGTAAATACCGGACCATCTTTGCACACATACGTTGAGCCGATGTTGCATCGGCCACATTTTCCGAGGCCACATTGCATTTTCATCTCCAGGGTGGTGATGATATCTTTGTCGGCAAAACCAAGCTTTTTAAGCGACTGAATGGTGTATTTAATCATGATCGGAGGGCCACAAGTGATCACCTTGGTATTTTCGATCACAGGTTTAACAACTTCTTCAAGGATTTTCGGTACAACCCCAACATTGCTGGTCCAGGTTTCTTCCGCCTTGTCAATCGTGAGGATCACATTCAGGCTCTTGTTATCCTGCCATTCTTTGGTTTCTTCTTTGTAACATAGATCTGCCGAGGTGCGTGAACCATAAAGGATCGTGAAATCTTTGTAATCGTTACGGTTGTCAATACAATACTGAATGAGCGAACGCAATGGAGCAAGACCGATTCCGCCACCTACAATTAACAAGTTCTTTCCTTTAAGTTCTTCAAGTGGAAACCAATTTCCAAAAGGGCCGCGGATTCCAACTTCATCTCCCTCTTCAAGACTGTTATGGATATCGGAAGTGACATTGCCGGCCCGCTTGATGGAACAATCGAAATATCCTTTTCGGGTAACAGAGGAAGAAATACAAAAAGTACACTCTCCGGCACCAAGTAATGATAATTCGACAAACTGGCCAGGTTTATAATCGAATTTTTCCATCAACCCCTCTTCTTTGAATTTCAAACGGTACGTGCGGATATCGGGAGTTTCCTGTATAACCTTGTCAATCTTGCACATCATTGGGACTAACAACTGTTCCATTTCAGATTTATTGAATTGTTGAATGAATGAATTTTTGAATCAGCACATTAGCACATCTGCCCATCAGCATATTATTTTTCGGATTTTGCTACTTGATTAACTACTTCGAAAATACTGATGTTTACCGGACACGAAATAGTACATCTTCCGCAACCCACACAGAGATTTTCACCAAAGCGTTCTTTGTAATAGACAAACTTATGCATAGCGCGCTGTCTCCAGCGACGGTATTTTGCCGGACGCGGGTTATGACCACCGGCCATCAGCGTGAAATATCCGTTGTTGCAAGAGTCATAACACTTGTAACGAACTCCGGAATCTTTAATCTTCTCGTCGGAAATTTTAAAACAATGACACGTAGGACAAATAAAAGCGCAGGTATTGCATCCTATACAGTTGGACGAAACGTTTTCAAATTCCGGTGTGTCAAAAATCTTCGAAAGATTTTCATTGATCTCTTTGTAATTCATCTTTAGCCGGAAGGAGGCAGCAAAAGCATCATACTGCTTTTTCATCTCTTCTTCAGATGCTGGATGCTGCTTGCTGTTTGCCGAATCAATTGGGTTTGATTTAAGGAAATCCTCCCCTTTTTCAGTTCTTGCTTTAATGAAGATTTTCCCATCCTGCCCCTTCACGATCAGCACATCCATGGCATCAAGATTCTGGACATCATAATCGAGCGAAGTACAAAAACAGTGTGTTCCTGCTTTATCGCACCGGGTAGATATCACAACCGTGTTCTGACGGCGTTTTTGATAATCGCTATCAATATAATCCCAATTGTAAACCTTGTCGAGAACCTGCAAACCTCGGGCATCACAATGTTTCATCCCCAGGATCACCCGTTTACCAGCCAAAGGATCTTCATCCGTTTCTTTGACTGTGGTTCCGGAGGAGTCGGCTGTATATTTCAGGATCTTAGCCGACCGTGGAAAAAACAGAGGTTTGGCACTCATGGTCTTTTCGATGGGCGAATCGGGATCACATTCGCTCAGGCTTGAAACATGTTTGAAGTCGAACTTTCCGAATTTTTCGACCGGAGCATAGGTTTCATTCTTTGCTATAATGGCTTCGTAGAATTTCTGCAAGCCAGCTTTATCGGTAACAAATATTTCAACGTTCATAACAGAAAGATCGGATTACATAATAAAATCATCGGGATCCTGCAAACTGTATTTATAGAAAGCGCCGCGATCTCCTTCCTTTACACCGGAGAGGTGCTCCTGAAAGTTTTCATAGATCACCCGTTCGTTCCATTTGTGCAACAGGTGCAGTGGAAGGTGGCTTGGACAAGCTTTTTCACAGTTACGACAATCAACACAACGGCCGGCAAGATGGAGCGACCAGGTCATCAGGGCATGAAAAGCGCTGGAGGTATTGTTGGCACCGTTAT
Organism: Bacteroidales bacterium; assembly: GCA_023231005.1. Taxonomy (GTDB): domain Bacteria; phylum Bacteroidota; class Bacteroidia; order Bacteroidales; family FEN-979; genus CAIVAT01. The sequence continues at coordinate 13,706 of JALNWG010000020.1, forward strand.
ATAACTTTGACGTTTCCTGATCGATACAACATTTCGTGCAATAACACAACGGACAGGAGTGGCGGCAGGCATTACACCGGATGCAACTTTCGAAAATCTCTTCGAAATAAGCCCGGCGTTCGACCAGCCCTTTCGAGGCAAGCTCTTTTATGTCGGAATTAACCTTGTATTTGCCCTCAGGATGCTGCGTCCCCAACAATTCATCATACACCAAAGCATCGGGAAACATACACTCCTCACAATTCTGCATTTTGTTTCCCTGCTCATCTACTACTCCATCACAAGCAATACCTACAATGTAAAGTCTTTCGCGCTTTACCTGACCCTCCGTAAGAAGCAGGTTGAGCGAACGGCTGTCGCAACCTTTTACAACCAAACCCACTCTTTTATTCCGGGTATGATCATATTTGAGATAGTTACAAAGGTTGAAAACCGATTTATCGTTGAACACCAAGCGGGATACTTCCCCGGAACTCTGGATCAGCACCGGAACCTGATTTTCATCAAAGCCGGTCATACGGTAACCTGCAAATACATCGATCTTATCCTCAGCAAAGAGTTTGGCGACGATCTCCTGAATTTGTTTCGTATAGTCCATTACTTATCGAAATTTTCTTTTTTATACAAATGAAGCGGGCCGAGTTTCTTGATATCTTCCGTCACTTTGGCCACTACCTTGGCAAATTTGGGCCCTTCGGCAGCCGAAACCCACGAAAACTGAACACGATCTTCATGGAAACCTACAAAACTCAATAGCTTCTTGGTAACCAGAAAACGACGGCGGGCAAAGTAATTTCCAGTGATATAGTGACAATCGCCCGGATGGCAACCCGAAACGAGTACGCCGTCGGCTGTGGTTTGCAACGACTTTATCAGAAACCAAGGATCGACCCGTGAGGAACAGGGGACACGAATAATACGAATGTTAGGTGGATACTGGATACGCGAGGTCCCGGTAAGATCAGAACCTGCATAGGAGCACCAATTGCAGAGAATCCCGATGATAACCGGCTCCCAGTTAGGTGGTGCAACGATTTCAGGCTTTTCAATGCTTACAAGTTGGTTGTTTGCTACTGCTTCCATCAGATTGAAACTATCTCGTTAATAATTTGAGGATCGGAAAAACCAGCCAGACTGATGGCCATGCTGCGGCATACAGCCACACAGGAACCACAACCCTGGCATACTCCTTCATTTATTTTGGCAACGGTTCGCATTTCTTTTGAACCACGGCTCATCGGTATTTCTTCGGTCACGATGGCCCCATAAGGACAAACCTTGACACAGTTCTGACATCCGGAACAAAATTCGTTGTTCACAGAGGAGATCATTGGATCTTTCTTCATGGTATCCCCTGAAAAAAGCCCGCAAACTTTCGCAGCGCAAGCTGAGGCCTGAGCTACTGTGTCGGGAATATCTTTCGGGGCTTGTGTACAACCAGCCAGAAAAATGCCTGCCTTGGCGGTTTCAACTGGACGAAGCTTAGGGTGAGCTTCCGACATATACCCGTATTTGTCGTAGGAAACACCGAGTAAACGTGCAAGATCAGGGTTATCCTTGTTGGGAATAACGGCAGTAGCAAGAACCACAAGGTCTGCTACTACTTCCACTACCTGACCGATCTGCGCATCTTCCCCACGCACAATCAGTTTGTCTCCTTTTTTATAAATCTTCGAAACCCGGCCACGTAAATAGGTAGCTGCAGTATCCACCTGGGCTTTCTTTACAAATTCTTCGTATCCTTTGCCGGCTGCCCGGATATCCATATAAAACACATAGGAATGGGAACCAGGTACCTTATGATGCAAGAGAATCGTATGTTTGGTCGTGTACATACAGCAGATCTTCGAACAGTACTCAATTCCCTTGGCTTCGTCGCGGGAACCAATACATTTGATGAAGACCACATTCTTTGGAACTTGCCCATCGGAAGGACGAATTGGAACTCCACCGGTGGGACCATTGGCAGAAACCATCCGTTCAAATTCGAGGGAAGTGATGATGTCCTTAAATCGGCCAACACCATATTCTTCGTAGGGTTTTGGATCCCAGAGACTGTAACCGGTGGCCACAACCACTGCACCAATTTCCCGTTCTATGATCTCATCTTGCATTTTATAGTCGATAGAACCTTTTTCGCATACTTTGGCACAAATTCCGCACTTCCCCTTAGTAAGCATGTTGCAATGTTCGGCATCGATTACGGGTTTGTTGGGTACTGCCTGTGGAAAAGGAGTATAAATCGCTTTCCGTTTGTCGATGCCCATATTGTACTCGTTGGGGACCTTCACCGGACATTTCTGCCAGCAGGCACCACAACCGGTACAGGTCTTGAAGTTAACATACGAAGCTTTTTTCTTGATCTTGGCTTTATAATTTCCAACAAAACCTTCGAGTTCAAGCACTTCAGCATAAGGAATAAGTTCAATATAGGGATGAGAAGCCACATCCACCATTTTTGGCGTAAGGATGCACTGCGAACAGTCAAGCGTTGGAAAAGTTTCATCAAGCTGTGCCATCTTCCCTCCGATAGAAGGACTTTTCTCTACCAGTACCACGGGAATTCGTGCGTCGGCAATGTCAAGTGCAGCCTGAATTCCAGCAATACCTCCACCAATCACAAGGGCCCGCTTGGTCACCGGTACCGAAATCTCATGCAGCTGCTCGTTGGCAATTGATTTTGCCACAGCCATCCGTACAAGGTCGATGGCTTTTTCGGTCGCTGCTTTCTTATCTTTTTGATGTACCCACGACGAATGTTCGCGAATGTTGGCTATTTCCAACAGGTATGGATTCATCCCTGCATCGAAAAGGGCTTTTCTGAAGGTCTTTTCATGCATCCTCGGTGAACAGGCGGCCACCACAACAGAAGTAAGCCGGTACTGAATAATGGCATCCCGGATCTGTTGCTGACCCGGATCAGAACACATGTACTTATAGTTTGTGGCAAATTTGACTTCTTTAATCCGCTTAACTTCTTCAACAACTTGATTTACATCGACAAAATCGGCAATATTGGCACCGCAAAAACAAACGAAAACACCTACTCTGGCCATTATGCAACCTCACTTTCTGCTTCAACAGCTTTTTTGGTTTTTTTACTTTTTTCAGGTTCTGGTTCAATTTTCCCGATGTTAGCCAAAGCCTTTTCAACAGGAATGATGTTTTTATTGAACATCAGGTCTTTTTCAGGCATACCGAAGGCAAGAGCCATCAGCTGCGTGAAATAAAAGATCGGAAGATCAAACTTCTTTCCCGAATGTTTTTCTGCGCCCGGTTGACGCATATCGAGGTTAGACTGACAAAGCGGACAAGCTACCACAATGGCATGAGCGCCGCTCTCTTTGGCCATTTCCAGAATTTTGCTCGTAAGTGTAAGCACCACTTCCGAGTTGGAGATACTGAAAGAAGCACCACAACATTCGGTTTTATAATCAAAATCGGTAGCTTTGGCTCCCAACGCTTCAACAATATGATCCATCGACATGGGGTATTCGGGTGAATCAAATTGGGTTACTGCTTTCGGACGGGTTAAAAGACAACCATAATAGCAGGCTAATTTCATTCCGGCCAGAGATTTGGTAACCTGGGCCTTAATGGCCTCCAGCCCGACATCTTCGTAGCAATACTGAAGCATCGATTTGATAGCTACCTTGCCCTGATAGGTCCCTTCCTCAATGATGGTGGAGTTGATCTCTTTGGCTAATTCCGGATTTTCATCCATGTGAATCTTGGTCACTTTCATACGCTGATAACAAGAAGCGCAGGGGATGGCCATGGTAGTATTATCAAGTTTTTCTGCCAACACAAGGTTGCGCAGAGGGAGTGCATACGCCAGACTTTCACTCATGGTATGGGCTGAAGTGGCACCACAACAGTTCCAGTCGGGAATATCCTCCAGCTGGACACCCAGGCGTTGCATGACCATTCTCACGGTTTTTTCGAATTCTTCACTGGTACCGTGTGCGGAACAACCCGGGAAATAAGTTAATTTCTTCATGTCGGAATCAGATTATTGATGCTTCTTTTCCAATTTGTCAGCTAATTTGAACATGCGGCGGATGGCCTTAATGCTCTTTACTGGTTTTACCAATAGGGGTATTTTCCCTTTGAGCAACGCCACCGGGGCCAGGTTCATGTCTTTGAAAAGATCGCGGGTACGGATATTATGTTCGGCCATCAATCGAAGCTCATAACTACGACCGTAAAGTTTGATCATATCGAGGAAAATATTGTGGAATTTCCGGATCGATTTCACCTTCTTGGTATTGTTCACATAATTCTCTTCAATGGCGATATGCCGGATGGCTTCCATTACTGCCGGAATCTCTATTTGGCGAGGGCAGCGACCTGAACATGCAGAACAGGTCAGACAAAACCAGGTGGAATTGGCCATATATACTGTTTCCTTTTGCCCTAGTTTTATAAGTTGCATGATTTCCCTGGGAGGAAAATCCATGTATTGCGATACCGGACAGGTAGAAACGCATTTACCACACTGGTAGCACTCGAGCACATTGGCTCCGCTTCGTTTGTTCACTTCGGCCAGTAAGGTATTTTTTTCCTGTAATCCAAGTGTGATCATCTTTCTTTGTTAATTAATTCACAGTACAAAGTTATGAAAATTTCGTTTGGACAAATTCTAAATTATCATTTTGTTTTAACCATCAGGATTTACCAGAAACATTCTTTTTTATATGATTTATTTTAAAGAAAAAATGGCCTCTGGTTCAACCGAGGTGCAATGATAAGAAATGATTTAGTCTTTTGTATATATAAATAATTTATCTTTATCATAATTATTCTTTCATAACAAGCATTAAGTAATGCCATAATCCAGACAAATCTATGGGAATTGACATCCGTACGATAGTGATCATGCTTGGGTTTACAAATTTGATTCAGGTGTTGGTACTTTTTTACCAGTACCAGACTAATAAATCTTATCAGGGAATTGGCTGGTGGCTATTGTGGAGCATTGCCGAAATCATTGGGTTTTCAGCAATGCTCCTGCGAGATGTCCCATCCTTATTCCCGATCGTTATCATTGTTCAAAATTCATTTATCGTCACCGGAACTATTTTCATTTATTTCGGCGTACGTCGGTTCTTCGGCAAAAACTTGAATCTGAAGATAATTTTGCCTTTTGGGGGGATCTTTATTTCTTTGTTACTCTTCTTTTTTTTCATCAAAAATGATATTCAGGTACGCGGAGGAATTATCAGTTCTGCCTTGACAATTATATCTTTTCTTACCGCTTTCTGTCTATTCGATAATAAAAACCGCTCAATCAGTATTTCTGTATTAAATTATATTGCGATTGTTTTTCTGATTCATGGAAGTGTTTTTCTGTATCGGACCTTGATGATATGTTTGGGGACTTCTGTCGGAACTTTTTTTACTCCCACGCTATTCAATGTCCTCCCCTTTTTCGACGCGATCATTGTCGGACTCGCATGGACTTTCGGTTTTATCATCATGATAAATCAACGATTGTATGCCGAGATGTCGGAGGCCAAACGGGAACTGCAATTAATTTTCAATACCAGTCCCGATGCAGCCATTATTACCCGCATGAATGATGGCCTGATTGCGGAAATCAATGAAGGCTTTACTGCCCTAACCGGGTATTCCCGGGAAGATATTTCCGGAAAATCAATCTACGATATTGATCTTTGGAAAAATATTACTGACCGGGAAAAATTAGTTGAAACTCTCAAGGGAAAAAGTTACTGCAATAATTTTGAAGCCGAATTCGTGCGAAAAAACGGCACAGAAGCCTCCGGACTGATGTCTACTAAAATTATCAACCTTCAGGATGTTCCGCATATCATCAGCATCGTGCATGACATTACCGAACGGAAGAAAACAGAGGAAGAGATAAATCTTCTCAATTCAAATCTTGAAAAGAAAGTCAATGAACGTACGGCTGAACTCCTTTTTGCCAATAAAGAATTGGAAGCATTTTCCTATTCGGTTTCACACGACCTTCGGGCCCCATTGCGTGGTATCGACGGTTTTACCAGCATCCTGATCAATGAATACCACGACCGCCTTGATGATGAGGGAAAAAAAATCTGCTCAATAATCAGGGAAAACACGCGACGAATGGGGCAACTCATTGAAGATCTTCTGACTTTTTCGAGGCTGAATCGAACTGAAATACAAAAATCAGTGATAGATATGAAAACCTTGGTTAATTCCATTTATTATGAAATCACAGACAATGAAATGCGGGCTAAGATTACCCTTAATATTAACGAACTCTGCACTGCCAAAGGCGATCCGAATATGATGCGGCAGGTTCTTATCAATCTTCTTTCTAATGCCATTAAATTTTCTTCCAAAAAGGAACAAATCGAAATCAATGTTCGTTGCAAACGGGAAGAGAAACGATGCGTCTATTGCATTCAGGATAACGGAGCAGGTTTTGATATGAGGTATGTAGATAAACTATTTGGCGTTTTTCAGCGTCTTCATAGCCTCAATGAATTTTCTGGAACGGGAGTCGGTCTGGCTATTGTTCAAAGCATCATCGTTCGTCATGGCGGAGAAGTATGGGCAGAAGGAGAGATCGATTATGGAGCGAAATTTTATTTTTCTTTGCCAAATTAATTTAATTTTGATAATCAATTAATTAATATGGACTCTGAATACCGGATACTGATTGTTGAGGACCTCCCGACCGATGTATTGCTTGTTGAACGAGAACTGAAAAAAGTGCTGGCGAAATTCACCATAAAAGTAGTGGAGACTGAGGGTGATTTTTTGATTGCACTGGAACAATTCAATCCCGACTTAGTTATTTCAGATTACCAAATGCCAGGTTTCAATGGTTTAACCGCTTTAAATATAACGCTGAAAAAAGCACCGTTAACTCCTGTTATTATTGCCACCGGATCAATGAATGAAGAAACAGCCGTTTTATGTATGAAATCCGGCGCTTCTGATTATGTGATCAAGGAACATTTACTCAGGTTGGGGCCGGCTGTTATTAACGCTCTTGAACAGAAAAAAAATAAAGAAGAAAAAATTCAGGCCGAAGCAACCCTAAAAGAAAAAGATAAGGCATTACAAAGGAGTGAAGAACGGTACCGGACAATTGCCAGGATGAGCTCTGAATTTGCATATTCCTGCATATATAACGATGACAATAAATATACGGTAGATTGGATTACCGATGCCTTTTTCACCATTTCGGGATATACGGAATCCGAATTACAAAAACAGGGGTGCTGGATGTTCATCACCCATCCTGATGATCGTGAATTCGCAACAGAACCTCTCAGAAAGCTGAAGATCAGAGAAAACGATATCCGCCAGTTCCGTATCATTACCAAAGCTGGAAATGTTCTTTATATAATAAACCACATGGAATGTCTGGAGGACCTCCAGGCACCTGGAGGCATCAGACTTTACGGTGCAGTACTTGACATTACCCAGCAAAAACAGATTGAAAAGAAACTGAAAGAAAATGAAGAAAAATTCAGAACCATTTTTGAGGGATCTCCCATTGGAATTGAATTATATGATAGCAACGGCTTTCAGATAACTGCAAACAAGGCTTCCTTTGAAATCTTTGGTATTCATGATGACAGCTCTGCCGGATTCAACCTTTTTGAGGGGACCAGTCTGAATGAAGAGTTAAAGCAGAAATTGCGGCAGGGTGAAACAATCAGTTATCAGATAGCCTTTGATTTTGACCGGGTCAGGAAATTAAAACAATATAACACCAGTAGAACCGGAAAAGGAGAAATGGAGTATGTCATTACCCCGCTTCAAGGTCATGAAAAAGAAAATTTTATGGGCTACTTGCTTCAGGTCCAGGAAATCACTGAAAGAAAAAAAGCCGAAAAAATACAGCAGGTGTTATACAACATCTCCAATGCTATTGTTACGACCAGGGATGTAGAAGAACTGATCGGTATTATCCGGAAAGAACTTGGTACCTTAGTTGATACCACCAACTTTTTTGTGGCATTTTTTGATGAAACGACCGGGATGCTCTCTTCCCCTTATACCCAAGATGAGAAAGACGAAATGACTTCCTGGTCTGCGGCGGAGTCCATGACCGGTTACGTCATTAAACAGAACAAGCCCATTTTAGTTACTCCGAAAGAAAGCAAGGAGTTGGTTCGTTCTGGAATAATTAAAATTATTGGAAATCCTTCGATGTGCTGGCTCGGGGTCCCGATGCACATGGATGGAAAGGTAATTGGTGCCTTTGTGGTCCAGAGTTATGATAATCCCCAGGCATATTCAGAGAAAGACATGGAGATTCTTGAATTTATCTCAGACCAGATCAGTTTGTCTATTCAGCGAAAGCAAACCGAGCAGGATCTGATCATGGCAAAAGAAAAAGCCCAGGAATCAGACCGCCTCAAATCAGCGTTTTTGGCTAATATGTCGCATGAAATCCGAACTCCGATGAATGCCATCGTCGGTTTTACTGAGATGCTTTCCGATCCAACTCTTTCCGTTGATTTACGATTACGATATTGTGATATTATTCAATCCCGTTCTGACGATTTGCTGCATCTGGTAAATGATATCCTCGAAATCTCCAGGATCGAATCGGGAAATATTACGATCATGACCAGTAAAGTGAATCTAAATCTCCTGGTAGAAGAAATCGAAATGGTAAGTCGCGAAAAATTGCATCGGGCAAATAAATCCCATCTTCGTTTAACATTACACAAACCGCTTCTTTCAGGCAATGATCTTCTGTTCAGCGATCCATATATTCTGAAGCAGGTTTTTTTCAACCTGATTGATAATGCCATCAAATTTACCGACTTCGGGGAGATCAGTTTTGGGTATCAATTACCAGAAAACGGTTTGCTTACCTGTTTTGTAACCGATACGGGAATCGGTATTTCTTCGGAAAACCAACAAATTATCTTCGAACATTTCCGCCAGGGTGATCTACATAACAGTCGCATTTATGGGGGTACCGGTCTGGGGCTATCCATCTGTAAAGGATCGCTTTCCTTATTGGGAGGCAATATCCGGGTAGAATCCATACCCGGGAAAGGAAGTACATTCTATTTTACCTTGCCCTTTATTCTGCCGGATGCCGCCATTCCTGACAGTTCATTTGGGAAGCAACATCCGCAACCACAACTTTCTAAAAAACAATCTCTCCTTCAAGAGGAAAAGGACCAACCAGCGTCTTCTCCTGTCCGTCAGGTAAACGGAATCTATAATTGGTCTGATAAAAAGATTCTGTTGGTAGAAGATGAACCATCAAACATGGAATTCCTGACCATTATTTTGGGCAGAACCGGGGCTGAACTGGTTTGTGCATACAACGGAAAAGAACTACGGAATTATTTTGGCCAGCTTGATTCGTTCGACCTGGTATTACTCGATGTCAGATTACCCGATGCCAGTGGCTGGGAATTGACAAAAGAGATCAAGGCCATCAGACCCGAATTAACGGTGATTTCACAAACGGCCTACGCCATGTCGACTGATCGGGAAAAAAGCAAATCAGTGGGATGCGACGATTATATTTCTAAACCGATTAATAAGAATCAGTTTTTGGAATTGTTGTCGAAATATCTAGGAAAACCCAGCAAGAATACGAAAAATTAAAAGAGGCGACATTTCTGCCGCCTCTTCTTCATTCATTTTTTTGAATGATTTATCAGGAATCATTATTTACTGTAAGGTAAACTTTATCGGTAAGGTGAACTGTACCCGTACCGGGACACCACGTTGTTTACCGGGGACCCATCGGGGCATTGATTTCACCACACGGATGGCTTCGGCATCACATCCACCGCCGATTCCACGTAAAACTCGGACATCGGTAATAGATCCATCGGCTTCCACCACAAAGGTCACAAATACTTTACCCTGAATACCAAGTTCTTTTGCTTCATCAGGATATTTGATATTTTGTTTAAGGAAGCCAATGCGTGCTTCATCTCCACCAGGATAGCCGGGTTGTTCTTCAACCACTGTGAATATTTCTGCCTGTACAGGTGTTTCGATCACCTTGGGGCCTTCTTCTTTCACTTCAACCACCACATCTTCGGTAGGAACTTCCGTATTGCCTTTTTTATTAAGATCATCCATAGAGACCAGCCCAGTTTCTATTGTGGTATCTTCCACAACTACTGGCGCGGTAAATCTTACTTTTTCAACGAGCGCTTCGGGAGGAGGAGGCGGTGGAGGAGGTGGAGGAGCTTCTTCCGCTTTAAGGTTCTCCAAGGTTACGCCGACAACTTTTTCATGTTCCCTGATCATTTTGTTTTTGTTGATATAAGCATTCATCAGGGGATAACCAACTGCGGCGCTAAGAATCAGAAGTCCAATAAGCAAGGATATGATTATATGTTTCTTGTATTTTTTACGAAGCACATACGACCCATACTCCTTGTTTCTGTTCTTGAAAACAATTTCCACCAGCGGCTCAACACGCTGTTTTTCAATTGCCATACAATTATGTTTTTAAAGTGTTAAAAAACATCATCTTGAATTATTTAGGAGCATTCTTTAACATCTCAATCTCCACGGGTGAAAGATCTACCACAGCGTAGCTTGCAATGTTGCAGATGGCCATTTCATCGATGATATTAACGATGTCCTTGTACTTAGTTTTATCGTCAGCCTTGATCAGCACAATTGGACCTTTTCGGTCCTCTTTTTTAAAATTCTTAATTGCGTTATCGGCTGTTGTATCTGCCACTACCATTTTTCCTGTTAATCTTTTCTCACGATATTCAGCAATTTTAGTAAAGAGTTCTTTATTTCTCAATAACAACACTTTGCGAATGCCGTCTTTGCTAAAATCAGATTTAATCAGTTCAGGTAATGGCGGTTTTTTAGGATCGGCAAGACCCTGGTAAAAATAAACCTTATCCCCACCAGTAAGCAGAATGTTTAAAGTTCTGTTTGCCGCAATTTGGGGTTTGTTTTTAGGTTCATCTTTTACATCTTTTTCAGGCATGGTGATAACCATAACCTTGGCCTTGCTAAAAGCAGTAGTAAGCATGAAGAAAGTAATGAGCAAACACATCAAGTCGACCATGGGGGTCATATCGATGCGGGTGCTTTGTTTCTTTACTTTACGCTTTCCACCCTTTTTCCCTTTTTCCTCTTGAATAATTTCGCCCATATCAATTTAAATTTTAGGGATTAATAGCACATTACCTTATTTTGGTACATCTTTCAATAAAACCTCATCTTTTGAAAGATTGGTAACGAGATTAAACTTATTTACCTTGTTATCCTGCAACAAGTCCATTACTTTTTTCACAACAGTATAATTGGTTTCTGCATCCCCTTTGAGGGCAACTTCAGCGGAGACATTTGTCAGACGGGCCAAACGAACCCACCAGGCAAGCTGATTATCAGTTGAATCCATTGGAATACCTACCTGGAGCTTTTCGCGTATTTTTGCATCTCCTTCGTTCAGCCAGGATTTGATATCCTTGATAGGCATACCGAATGAAGACATCGTACCGAATTTTTCCAGTTCTTTCGGGGTAAAGGTAATTTTATACTGTTCGCCAATTTTTTCAAGCAATTTCATCCTGAAGTGGGTGGAAGTATCTTTCCCATTGTCAATGTTAAAGAATACTTTCCCGTCTTTAGAGATAAAAATTGTCATGAGGTCATTATCCGGGGCCTGCTTTTCCGAAACCGATGAAGGAGTTGTGATCGGAGCAGCTTCCTGTGGACGAAAAGTGGCGGTTAACATAAAAAAAGTAAGCAGCAAGGAAAACAAATCCACCATAGGTGTCATGTCTATGTGCGGAGATCTTGCGGGAGCTTTAATTTTTGGCATAGCGTTCTACTTTTTTTAATTACTTGGCACCAGCTGCGAATGATTGAACAAGGCTAAAACCGGCTTCATCAATTTTGAAAGTAAAGTTATCAATCTGGGTAGAGAAAAAGTTGTATGCTACAATGGCCATAAGAGATCCGAAAATACCAAATGCAGTATTAACAAGAGCTTCTGAAATACCAGTTGCAAGGGCAAGGGCATCAGGAGAACCTGCGGTAGCAAGTGCTGCAAAGGCCTTGATCATCCCAAGTACTGTTCCCATAAGACCAGTCAACACAGAGATTGATGCAATGGTGGAAAGAATGACCAGGTTACGTGAAAGCATCGGGAGTTCAAGAGCCGAAGCTTCTTCAAATTCTTTTTGAAGAGCCAAAATTTTCTGATCCTTCACCAGATTGGAATCATGTTGTAATGAACGATAACGGACAAGGCCGGCTTTCATTACATTGGATAATGAACCACGTTGTTTGTCACAAGCGTTCACAGCATCTTCGATTTTGTCGGCATCCAGAAAATTCTGCAAAGTTTTTACGAAGACATTGATTCTTCCTTTTCCTTTGGCGCGCACTAACGTAATACCTCTTTCAATCGAAAAAATAATAACCAGCAGATTGAGTCCGATCAGGGCCGGAACAATTACACCACCTTTATAGATAGTTCCTAATAAATTACCTTGAAGGGGCATTCCGGCAGGGTTATTGCCTTCAAAATTTACCGGGTTCCCAAAAATATACTTAAATACCAGGAAACCTGTGATGAAAGCTAAAACGATCGCTAACACGGTGAATGTTGACTGTAAAGCGGCACCCAGTGACCCGCCTTTGCTATTTTTCTTGCTCATCGTTAAAAAGTTTTAAAGTAAATAATGTTTGATTTATATGAATTTCTTAATTATAAAAAGCCAGCAAAGTTAAAAAAAATTAAATGAAATCAACAGGTTCTATTTAACCTTATCTTTTAATACATCCATTATTTGTTTTGCTTTTTCGGCTTTATCATCTTTGGGATCAATGGCATTGATCCGCGACCCATACTCAACAGCCTTTATGGCAAACTCTTTGTTTTTGGTTTGGTTATACTGCAAAAAGTTGTAAAATGCCAGGAAATACAATGCCTCAACCCGTTCCTTGCTATATTTAGCAGTATCCTCCCGCGTCTTTTCAAGAATTATGTCATAAATGGGTTTAGCCAACCCCTGTTTGCTGTCGGGGTCGAGGTTCGACTTGGCTCTTGCCCGCCATACCCATCCTTGAACATATTCGGGTTGTAACATGTTAAAAATCGCCAGGTTGGTATCTGCCTTTGTATAATCCTGCATGCTGTAATAGACCTTCCCAAGATTATAATAATCCATTGCCCCTCCTTTTTTCAGGTTGATTTTCATTTCATACAGCTCCCTGGCTTTATCATATTTTTTGACCCGTGTCCAGGAAAGGGCTGCTTCTGAAATTAAATCCGCTTTAGCGGTATCCAACGAATATGCTTTCAGGAGCTGTTCGGGAGCTAAAGAGTCAATCTTCAGCTTTGAAAGAAGCCGGCCGTAATAGACATAGTCGGTAGAACGAATTTTTTCAGGAGTGGCATTCTTGAAAAATTTTCTCGAATATGCCAAACCACTGTCATATTTCTGAATTTCAAAATAAGAATAGGCCAGAGCCCGGTTAACATCATTGTCGGAAAGATCTACTTTCTGGATCTCATTAAGTTGGGCAATGGCTTCAGAATAATCTTTCAGGTCGATCAGAATATTAACAAACTGCTTCCTGGCAGAAGTATTGCGGGAAAGTTCGAGAAATTTGGCGAAATTTTTCTTTGCTTCTTCAGGTCTTCCAGCACGGGAAAGAAGAGAGCCAAGTTCGCGGTATGCCGGGGCAAAAGTTGAATCCATCTTCACCACTTCCTGATAATAGTTCAACGCATTGTTGTACTGACGGGCGCGAAGCCAAAGTAAACCGATTCGCAATTTGGCTTCGGGTGACTTAGGATCAAGAACTGAAGCCATATTATAATTGGTGATGGCTTTGGAACCATCATTCAAAAGATTAAAATAAACATCCCCCTGAACAATATAAAGATCAGGATTATTTTTGTCAAGATCTCCCGCAGTGCGTAATGAAAGAAAAACAGCAGCCGTATCATTGATATTGGCATTCACATACGATTCGGCTATTTGTATCAACAATTTAGCCTGCCGGGCAGGGAGCATTTTAATCGCCTTGTTGGCTTTGGAAGGCATCAAAGCCATTGCACTGGCGAAATAGGTCTTAGCCTGCGGCAGATCTTTTTTAATCAGTGATAATCCTCCCAATCCAATATAATTTATCGGGTTCGACGGATCTTGCTTGATCCCCATGTTATAAATGGCCTGGGCTGAATCGGTTTTCTCTTTGAAGGAAACATTGAGTGTATCGGAGTAATATTTATCCAGTAAATTCCGACCAAAATAATAGTAAATATCACCATCGTTGGGATTTTGCTGAATCAGTTTTTTAAACATGGAACTTGCGGCGGCAAACTGTTCACTTTTGGTTAGTTTGATAGCATCTTTCACTTCCTGTGCTTCCAAATTCACCAGAAAAGGGAAAAAGAGCAGTAATGCCACTACCGCATTACCTCGTTTTGAAAATTTAGACATATAGCGTTCTCCTTCGGATTAATGTTTTATTTCTACAATTCTTACGGGCATGGTAGCAGGTACCAAACCTGAATGTAAAGCGATCAATTGTCCTTTTTCCCCTGCAATAAAAGAAGAAAAACCATAAGCCATCCCGGTGTAAGGCTGGCGGTTTATACAATAAACTTCCCGCGTAAAAGGATAGGATTGATCGGCAATGTAAGCCTGATATGGTTTGTAAAATTTTGTGTTGGGATCGTTATCGCCTTCAATAGCAATGCCCACTACTTTGATCCGTTGTAAAAAGTTGTTCGACACAGAATCGGCTTTGTCGCTGATCCAGTTGACGCTCACAATACCGATACCATTCTTGTGGCTTTCTACATACCGGATCACTTCGGCATTGTTTTGGGCAGCGAAACAGGTAGCTGGAAAATTATTAATCGCAAATTTTTCCTTAAAATAACGGGGGTTACAGGACTTAAAATTATCAAAAACTACTTTCAGTTCAGTTAATTTTGATTTGGGGTTGATTTGTTTCCAGGTAGTGATCTTGCCTTCGAATATTTCTTTGACTGTTTGATAAAATAAGGTCGTATCCGGATTTTCTTTATTGACGATCAGGGCGATGGCATCATGGGCAATCCGCGTGGTTTTTGGAACAAATTGCCGATCATTGAGATATTTAACCTGGTCATCTGTTAATTTCCGACTGACCATGATCAGTGGAACCGAATCATTCAAAAAATCATTGATCACATCTGCTTCATTTTTGTATAAGGTATCAATGAAAGCCTGTTTGTAAATGGATTCAAAAGCATATATCTCAGCATCAGCGAATAACCGGAACGATTCATCGATTCCAACCTTGATTCTTCCGTTCGTAGGAGTATCAACCTGCTTTTGATTGGCTGGGCTACAGGCAACAATAAACAGCAGGAGAAAAAATCCAAGTAGCTTATTCATAGCTTATTTATTAAATATCAGTATCTTTATAATACTAACGACACAAATTTATAAAAATTATAATTGTCTTGATCTATTTTTTACCTATTCTCTATTATCTTCCCGGTTTTTTGTCCAGATGCGCGCCAGCCGATAGGTTCCATAAAGAAAAAGAAAAACGGCAAAAATAATTTTTATCTCACGGGTAAGATACTGAAACTGGGTACCAACCAGGATATAAATACCTAAGAAAAAGTACAGCAGGACAACCAATATGGAGAAATACTTTGCAAATTTTTGCATTGGTTTTATCGTTGGACTTGCCAATAGGGAAGTTCTGTTTGATCTGGCCATTGATTCCAATAGGCCGGTGAAACTATTTTTCCATCTTTACGAAAAAGTTTTTTTTCGTATACAACGATTACCGGATTGAAGATAATATCTGTTACTCCGATAATAAAAGAATTTAGAAGATTGCCATCTTTCGCTTTTTCGGCTTCCATCTTTACCTCATATCCGTTGAAAGTAAGCAGCTCTTTTAAAAAATCGGCGCGATCGCGCTGGATTCCAGTTTCGACTACGGAACAGCGAACACCTTCGATTTCAGTAATATTGTGTTTCCCTTGTGTCAGTGACATAATTACAAACAGGATTAAAATATTCCAAAACTCAAATTAAATATATTCTCATAAATCACACTGGCAAATCCGATCACGGCCATCCCTGCAACACAGAGAACCAGTCCCAACCGGGTATAACAATCGCTCTTGAATTTGGCAATGGGCTGATCGTTGCTATTAAGCAACATTGCTTTGATCACTAGTAAATAATAATATAAGGAGATGATGGTGTTGAGCAAGGCAATCAACAACAGAATGAAATATCCCTGCTTGCCAGCGGCTGTGAAGAGAAAGAATTTTCCGAAAAATCCTGCTAACGGGGGAATGCCAGCCAAAGAAAAGAGAGCCAGCATCATTACCAGACTAAGTTTTGGATTGGTACGGTATAATCCATCGTAATCGTTGATGGTCTCTTTCCCAGTCCGGTTGGATATAATTGCTACTACCCCGAAAGCACCAAGATTGGAAAAAATATAAACCAGTACAAAGTAAATTGCTGTGGTCATCCCCAATTGGCTTTGACCAATGATCCCCAACAAGATAAACCCTGCCTGGGCAATGGAAGAAAAAGCCAGGAACCGTTTAAGATTCTGCTGCCGCATGGCAAAGAGATTACCCACCGTGATGGTAAGGATGATAATGATGTAAAGCATCTGACTCCATATTACTACTATCTTGGCAAATACGGTATAAAGAATGATGGTTAAGATAAAAACGGCCGCTCCTTTGGAAATCACCGAAAGATAAGAGGCAACATTGACCGGAGCCCCTTCATAAACATCGGCAGTCCATAAGTGGAAAGGAACCAGAGAAATTTTAAAAGCCATTCCCGTAAAGAAAAAGATAAAAGCCAGCACCTGTAAGGGGGCCCCGGTAATCAGAGGAGCTACATCGGCAAAGTACATGGTTCCTGTAGTCCCATAAATCATCGATAATCCATATAGCAATATCCCTGATGATAACGCGGAAGTAAAGATCAGTTTTACTCCGGCTTCAGCCGATTTTTCTTTGTACCGTTCATAGGCAGCAAGCGCAGCAATAGGAATGGTAGCTAACTCCAGTCCAAGATAAAACATGAGAAAATCACCGGAAGAGATCATATAATTCATCCCGATCAGGGTGGAGAGAATCAAAATAAAAAACTCACTGACCTTCTCTTTGTTTTGATCCTGTTTCAGCCAATCCACCGACTGGATAAAGATGATAAGCACCCCGATATTCAAGATGTTCTTGAGCATCATAGTCAGGGCTGTTGATTGATACATTCCACCAAACAATACGCCAGGTGTTCCGGGGATGAACCCGACAAGGGTTACAGCAGCCATCAACAGAATGGCAGGAAGAATTATTTTATGTTTCTGCGTATTGGGCAGAAAAATTTCGACAATCAATAAGATTACTGTAATGGTTATCAGCAGTAATTCATGTCTCATGATCAGCATCGTTCAGAACTTTTATATTAATTATTTGACCTCACCCCCTGCAACCCATCCCCTTGAAGGAAGGAAAAACAGGAGGAGGGGTATTAATTCAATATTGGTGCAGCTGCCAGCAATTTTTGCATGATGGGCCCAAGCCCCTGGGAAATCATATCAGAAAGCCACAACGGGGCCAATCCAATAAGTGTTATCCCGAAAATAAGGGCAACTACACTAATTTTATCATGCCATTTGGCATCGGTGATGAGTTCATAGGCCGGATTCCGGATTTTTCCCAACAACAAAATGCCGATTACCCTAAGTATATATACAGCCGTCACCACAATAGATGAAGCGGCGATGATGGTACATACGCGATGAAATACATCGGCATTCTGGAAAGCACCGACAAAAATGGTCATTTCAGCAACAAATCCGCTGAAGCCCGGCAATCCTAAGGAAGCAAGGCCAGCAATAACATACGCTACGGCCAGAAAAGGCATCACTTTCATGAGCCCACCCATTTCATTAATATATCGTGTATGGGTCCGTCCATAAATCATTCCGATCAGAGCAAAAAAGAGGGCCGTCATAATACCATGTGAAATCATCTGGATAATGGCTCCGGTAAGAGCAGTTTGATTAAACATCAGAATGGCAAAGAGTACTAAGGAACAATGGCTTACAGAAGAATATGCATTGATGTATTTAAGATCTTTCTGCCAGAGTGCCCCAAACGCCCCGTAAATAACACCGATAGTAGCCAAAATCAGGAATATCCATCCCATTTGATGGGCTGCTTCCGGGAGAAGAAACACGGCAACACGATAACAACCGTATCCGCCTAATTTCATCAATACGCCAGCATGAAGCATTGAGACGGCGGTAGGTGCCGAAGCATGACCATCGGGAGACCAGGTATGGAATGGAAAAAGCGCACCTAAAACCCCAAATCCAACAAAGAGAAATGGGAAAAGAAACCGCTGTGACTCGATGGAAATATGAATTTTTGAGATCTGAATTAAGTTAAAAGTGAGGGGGCCGCCACCGGGAGCAGAATTTACATACAACCCAACCATCCCTAAGAGAATTAAAGCAGAACCACCCATGAGCATCAAGGTCAACTTCATTGCCGAGTAATGGCGCGGGCCGCTTCCCCAAATACCAATCAGCAAATACATCGGGATCACCGCCAGCTCATAAAATAAAAACATTGTGAAGAGGTCGAGTGAGATAAAGAACCCGAACACTCCGGAAGCCAATAAAATTAAGGAGGTGAAAAATTCACGCGGCAAATCCACAATGTCCCAACTGGCGAAAATCCCTGCAAAAACTACCAGGGCAGTCAATCCGATCATGGCAACTGAAACACCATCTACTCCTATGTAAAAATGAATATTCAGGGTTTCGTACCATATATTATCCTGAACGAAGAGCACTTCGGCCATGTTGCCGGCACGACGTTCGGCTAAAAAAACCAGAATCAACACAATGGCAGTAATCAGCTGAAGACTCATCCCCACCACAGCTACCCATTTTACCTGAAGGTGATTTTTGCAAAGCAAAATACCAACTATCGTAAGTAATGGTATAATTATAAAGAGCGTAAGAAAACTCATCTTCTACAGTTTTAATTGGTCCATAAATAGATAAATATCAAAGCCAGGAAAAGGGCACCGGAAACAAACACCAGTGCATATTGCTGGAGTTGACCAGATTGAAACTTCCGGATACGGAAGGATATTTCATTGGTCACAAAAGAGATCCCATTCATAGTGCCATCTACAATGTGGCGATCAAACCAGGCAATGGGACGGGAGATATAGTTAAAGATGATCTTTTTCGTAATAAAGAGATACAGCTCATCAATATAAAATTTATGGTAAGCCGCTTTGGAAAAGCCGCCCAAAGCAAGGAAGACCTTTTCGGGAAGATTGTTTTCTTTACGATAGAACAAGGTAGCAATG
Organism: Bacteroidales bacterium; assembly: GCA_023231005.1. Taxonomy (GTDB): domain Bacteria; phylum Bacteroidota; class Bacteroidia; order Bacteroidales; family FEN-979; genus CAIVAT01. The sequence continues at coordinate 33,067 of JALNWG010000020.1, forward strand.
ACCATTCCCACGAGGGCGATCAGAACAGCAGGAATAGCCACCCATATTTCGAGATGCGCCACAAAGGGAAGCCGGTCGGAAGTAACAAAGTTTGAAAAGGGAATCAACCCGGTTAAAAGCGCACCAACTGCCAGAAACAGCAAAGGAATGGTCATGGTTTTCGGGGCTTCATGCGGGGTATGTTCATACTGGGTTTGCTTGCCCCAGAAAATGGAGAAATAGAGCCGGAACATATAAAAAGCAGTCAATCCAGATACGATCATCATAACCAGATACAGGAAGGTGCTTTTTTCCAGTCCTGCTGCAAGAATTTCATCTTTGCTAAAGAATCCCGAAAGAGGTGGAATCCCGGCAATGGCCAAACAAGCAATCAGAAAGGTAATATGGGTAATGGGCAAATGCTTCCACAATCCTCCCATTTCATTCATATAATTGGTATGAACAGAATGGATGATAGCTCCGGCACCAAGGAAGAGCAAGGCTTTGAAAAACGCATGGTTGAAAAGATGAAACATGGAGGCCATGTATCCCAATCCTTCGTGCCCGCCATATCCCGAGATCCCAAGAGCAAACATCATCATCCCGATTTGCGACATGGTGGAATAAGCCAATACCCGTTTTATATCATATTGTGTACAGGCGATGATTGCCGCAAAGATGGAACTGAAAGCTCCCACATACATAACAACATCAAGCGCTACCGGAGTTGAAACATAAATGGGAAATAACCGGGCAACCAAATAAACTCCGGCTACAACCATGGTAGCTGCATGAATCAGCGCCGAAACGGGCGTAGGCCCCTCCATGGCATCGGGTAACCAGATATGAAGTGGAAACATGGCTGATTTTCCGGCCCCACCCATGAAAATAAAGATCATCGACCAGGTCATCGTAGAAAGCCCAAGAAACCAGACACCTTGTCCGGAGGTAAAAGCAGGACTATCAGGACCTGTAAGGGTGATAAAATCAAAGGTTCCCGTAAGATAAGACAGCATCAAAATTCCTATCAGAAAACCGAGATCGGCAAACCGCGTCACAATGAAGGCCTTTTTGGAAGCGGCAACTGCTGCATCTTTCGTGTAATAAAATCCGATTAGTAAATAAGATGAAACTCCAACCAGTTCCCAAAAAATGTACATCTGGAAAATGTTGGTGGCAACAACTAATCCCAACATAGAGAAACTGAAAAGCGATAAAAAGGAAAAGAAACGCATATATCCCTTCTCCCCTTTCATATATCCGATCGAATAAAGATTGGCCATGAATGATACTGTGGTAATGACGATGAGCATCATCACTGAAATGGGATCAAGCAATACTCCCATATCAATATGAAGTTTATCGGTAAGGGTTAGCCAACGCATGTTCACTGCCAGAAATTTCTGGAAAGTGCCATCAACAGCCTTTTCCAGGACAAAGAAATACATATAGGCGGTGATCAGTGAAAGGACCCACATCACAAAGAGGCCGGTCGTACCGGCAATTCCCGAGACCAGGGGCTTGAACCGGTTACCAAACAGACCCAGCACCACAAACATAAACAGCGGGATCAGTAAGATTAAAGCGGTGAAACTGAAATCGATCATAAGTTAACGATTTACGATTGTAGATTTTAAATTTACAATTTAATATTTCATTTCATTCATCTTCTCAACATCAATGTTAACTATGCGGCGGTATATGTTGATAATGATGGCAATGGCCACCGAGGTTTCTGCCGCTGCAACAGCAATAACAAAAATGGTGAAAAACATCCCCTCCAAATGCCCGGGATAGAGGATCTTGTTAAATGCTACAAAATTGATATTGACTGAGTTTAAAATCAGTTCGATAGACATCAATATGGTAATCAGGTTTTTCCTGACCAGAAATCCATAAATACCGACAAAGAACATGATGGTGCCGGTAACAAGAAACCATTGTAATGGAACGCCTTCAAACATATTTTTTGGAGTTTAAATGCATTAATCTTTTCGTTTTTTTGCCAGGATAATAGCGCCGATCATGGAGGCAAGCAGCAAAATACTGATCACTTCAAAGGGAAGGGCATATCCAAATTTTTCCGTACTGACCAGGCTGTACGATATTTCCCTGATCTTGGTCCGGTCACTGCCTGTTATGACTTCCATTGGGAAATTGTATTGAAGAATGGTAATGGTACACATCACGGCACCGAATACTGCAACAAATAAAGCAGGAACGGTTTTTTTCCAGCCAGGTGCTTCAAGTTTATCGCCAAGATGGCTGGTAAGCAATATAGAGAAAATGATCAGCACCACGATACCGCCTACATACAGCGTAAGCTGGATGGCAGCCAGGAAGTTGAATTGCAGGAGAAAATACAAACCCGCAGTAGCCACCAGTACAAAAAGCAGATAGGTGGCTGCTCGAAGGATTCGACGGCTGGTCACAGTCAGGATGGAAAAAATGATAATGACTGCCGAAAAGATCACAAACATCAATTGATTGGTCGTCATTCTGTAATATCTTTAATAATGGATGATCCGGGTTTATTTAAAATTTTCGTCAGCTTGGAACGATCAAATACCGCGTGTTCAAACTCTTGTCCCCAGGATAAGGCATTTGAAGGGCATGATTTGATGCACAAACCACAAAAGGTGCACATCGATAAATGATAAATGTGTTTATCGATAATCCGTTCCTTTTTCCCATCGGGGGTCTCGATTTTATCCTGAACGATCTCGATAGATCCGTTCGGACAATTGTTTGCACAAATTCCGCAGCCGGTACAATGATGCTGGTTTTTCTCGTTGTGCGGCATGATCACTTCACCTTTGAAACGGTCGAACATTTTCAGTGTCTTCCGGTTCTCAGGATATTGCTGGGTTACGATCGACCCGGGACTGAAGAAGTATCTTCCGGTGACACTCATCCCCTTAAGGAGCGATTTTACACCGTTGAAGATATCAGTAAAATATTTGAAAAAGCTGTTCATAGTTTTCTAAAAATGCCAACCCATTAATACAATAAATGCCATAAAAAGGATATTGACCAGGTTGATGGGTAATAAATATTTCCATTCAAGTGTCAATACCTGGTCAATTCGCAACCTTGGAAAGGTCCATTTGAACCACATCATCACCCAGACGAGGAAGAAAGTCTTTCCAAGATACCAGATAAAGGGCGGAATAAAATCCATGATGTGATTAAAACCATCACACCCGCCGATATGGAAGGGCATCCAACCGCCTAAAAATACTGTAGCAGCGATAGAAGACACAATAAACATGTTCATATATTCACACATGTAAAAAAGGGCGAATTTAATCCCTGAATATTCCGTGTGAAATCCGGCTGTTAATTCCGATTCAGCCTCTGCCAGATCAAACGGCCCGCGATTTGCTTCAGCCGTACTGGAAATCAAAAAGATCACAAAAGCGATTAAAGCCGGAATATGTCCTTTGAAAATGAACCATCCATTGGCTTGCCCTTCAACAATAGCGGAGAATTGCATCGTTCCGGATAAAATGATAATGGTAATCAGCGAAAGACCAACTGAAAGTTCATAACTTACGATCATTGCTCCTGACCGCATGGCACCGATCAGTGAATATTTGTTGTTGCTCGACCAGCCAGCCAATAAAATTCCAATCACACCCATCGACGATACCGCAATTACATACAAAATACCGATATCGAGATCGACGGCATGAAGTCCTTTAGCAAAAGGAATGGCGGCCATCGCCATAAAAGAGGCAATAACCACAATGAAAGGAGCCAGGTTGAATAAAAATTTATCGGCATTTTTAATGGGAATTACCTCTTTCAACATCAGCTTGATAAAGTCGGCTATGAGTTGAAAGAAGCCGTAAGGACCAACCCGGTTGGGACCGACCCGGTTCTGCATGAAAGCACAAACTTTACGTTCGGCATATATCAGGAACAAAGCGACCAGTGCATAAAAGATCAGGAAGACCAACCCAATGATCGTCATTTCCACGACAGTTGCCCAGAAAGGAGTCAGGTTTTCGAAAAAGAATTTATCGATCCCCTGGTTGAATGACGTGAAGTCGTAAATACTAAAGTCCATAGATAAGTTTTTATTATCTGTCAATATCGGGAATAACATAATCGAGAGATCCGCCAATGGCGATCAGGTCGGCGATCTTGAATCCACGGCTCATGTGGTCAAGCGCACTGAGGTTTGAGAAACTCGAAGAACGGAATTTCATTCGATACGGAGTTTTATTGCCATCGCTCACAACATAAACTCCCAGTTCTCCACGGGCAGCCTCCACCCGTTGATAATATTCACCGGCAGGAAGTTTGATAACCGCTTTCATTTTGGCGCTATAATCGCCGGCAGGAATGTTATCAATAAGTTGCTCAAGGATCTTCATCGATTCGCGCATTTCATGCATCCTCATCATATATCGCGAAAAGGTATCGCCTTGGGTACCCAGAATCTCTTTGAAATCAACTTTATCATAAACACCATAGGGATGATATTTGCGAACATCGCAGGAAAAACCGGATGCACGCCCGATAGGACCGGTAACACCATAATCGATCGCCTCTTCTTTGGTAAGAATACCAACTCCTTTGGTCCTTTCCTGCATGATGACATTCCCGGTGAGAATGTTATCATAATCATGAATCTTTTTTCTGAAATAGGTAATAAATTCTTTAACCCTTTTCTGAAAATTGGGATGAATATCCCCCATCAATCCACCCGGAGTATAATAACTATGAAGCAAACGGGAACCAAATGATTCCTCAAAAATATCCATGATTTTTTCACGGTCCCGCATTCCGTATAGTAAACAGGTTTGCCCGCCCATGTCCATCCCGAAACAGCCCCACCAGAGTTGGTGAGAAGCAATACGGGTCAATTCATCGACAATGGTACGGATGTATTGCACCCGTTCCGGAACAGCCACTTCAAGCGCTCTTTCAACAAGTAAACATACTACATGGTTGTTAATGTGTGCCGAAAGGTAGTCCATCCGGTCGGTAAGATGAATGATCTGTTGATAGGTGTCTTTTTCACACATCTTTTCAATACCACGATGGATGTATCCGCAATGAGGTTTCAGACTTTTAACCGTCTCTCCCTGAATCGAAACAACCATTCGGAGTACCCCATGGGTGGAAGGGTGCTGAGGCCCTATATTAATGTGATATTCCTCGTCCTCAATGTTTCTGACAGGTGGGTTGATGACTTCTTTCATACCTTAACGTTCTATGATATTAACTTCATCCACATAATCTTTACGCAGGGGATGACCTTTCCAGTTCTCATCAAGGAAAATCCGGCGGAGGTCAGGATGGTTATTGAAGGTTATTCCCATAAGATCGTAGGCTTCCCTTTCATGGAATTCAGCCGTTCTCCAAACATCGCATACGGTATCCACCGCTACGTTTTCACGGTTTGCAGTTCGTACTTTAAGCTCCAATTGATGTTTCAATTGGGTTGATTCGAGGTGATAGACTACTTCGAAAAATTCGATCCGGTCGACCGCTGTGAGACAGAAAAGAAAATCGAAAGCCAGATCCGCTTCCTGCTTCAGTTTCAAGGCAAGATCGTGCATTTTATCTGGGGGGATGATGAAGGTCGGAAATTGTTTGTTTTCCTGATATTCAGCGTTAGGTACAAGCTCTAATATACGCTCCTTCAATGTTGCATTATCCATGAGGGGTAAATTCTATTGTAAATTTTCTGTTTTTCTCGGGTTTGTTAAGGTCTCCAGTTTTATCTTGCGTTGAAGTTGCATGACACCATACAATAATGCTTCGGGACGCACTGGACAGCCGGGGACATAAACATCCACCGGAATGATGTGGTCAACGCCGCGAACAACATGGTAGGAATTATAAAAGAACGGGCCACCGGAAACTGCACATGCGCCCATTGCAATAACATATTTCGGATCCGGCATCTGATCATATAACCGCTTGAGCACAGGTGCCATTTTGTTAACAATAGTACCGGCAACTACGATCATATCTGCTTGCCGGGGGCTGGCACGATAAACTTCCATACCAAACCGGGAAAAGTCATGACGGGGAGCTGCTGCTGCCATCATCTCAATGGCACAGCAACTGGTGGCAAAAGTCAATGGCCAGAGTGAGTTCGCCCGCCCCCAGTCCATAATGGCATCTATTGTGGTGAATAAAATATTCCCCCCCGAATGTTTAAAAAGTTCCAGGGTGTCATTATCGCGGAAGTCAGCTTCCTTCATGCTTTTTATTCCCATTTCAAAGCTCCTTTCTTCCAGGCATATAAAAGCCCCAATCCGAGTACGAAAAAAAAGATGAGAATCTCAACAAAAGCAACCATACCAAGTTCTTTCATTACAACAGCCCATGGAAAAATGAAAACACTTTCAACATCAAATACCAAAAAGATGATGGCAAAAAGGTAATATCCCACGTTAAACTGCAACCAAGTAACACCCTCCGTGGGGATACCACATTCGTAAGGCTCGGATTTTTGCGGGTTGGTGGAGTGTGGAGCAACAAAATGGGCGAAAACGACAGCAAACCCCACCAGAAATGCTCCTACGATGAAAAAGAGAATCAAACTTTCAGCACTCATAATGTGAAATTATTAACAGATATCGACGCAAAGTTAAAAATTAATCTGAAACAACCTAACGCATGATGCTCATAACCATATAAATATAAAGTATAGTGGTTTGATTTTCTGATTATTATAATTAGCATTTTAGAAAATATTTCGGAATATTTTTTATCTTAGCACCCACTTATGAAGATACTACTTGTCAGTCCGGGAACCGCCAGAGATATTGATGGCCGTATTACCCGCGAAATTCCTTATCTCTTTGCCAACACGTTATTTGCTCCCCACGCGGTAGCTGCTGTGGCAGCCCTTACTCCTGAAGAACATCAGGTGGAGATCCATGATGAATATTCACGGGGGCCAGCAGATCCTATCCTCCAAAAAAATACGTATGATATTATCGGAATATCCATCACCTCCAACCAACTTAAACGTTCTCTTTATCTGGCACAGTTTGCGAAAAAACACCAACCTGAGTCGTTGGTGGTAGTTGGGGGAATTGGTGTCGAAAACCTGGTTGCTAAAAACCCTGAAAATATCGATGTTGTTTTTCATGGTGAAGCCGAAGAAACCTGGCCCCGTTTTTTGGAAGATATAAAAACCGGAAAATACCTTCCGGTTTATAAAAATGTCGCCAAGCCCGATATGACTAAAACTCCGGCCCCTCGATGGGAACTCTTACGCGATGACTTGCCCGGGTATACGGCAGCACTGGTTCAAACTACCCGGGGATGCCCATTCGATTGCAGTTTCTGCGATGTTATCTATACATACGGACGAAAACCGCGGAGTAAAACCATCCCGCAGGTTCTGGAAGAGGTAAAGAGATTAAGTACATTAAAAACAAAAATGATCTTCATTGCCGATGACAATTTTGCCGGTGATAAAAAATATACAAAAGCACTCCTGAAAGAACTGATCCCACTGAACAACTCTTTTCGAACACCCATCGAATTCCTGACCCAGATTGATATCACAATTGCTACCGATGAAGAACTGCTGACTTTGCTGGCCGATTGTAATTTCCAGGCTGTCATGATCGGGATTGAATCGGTAAGCGAAGCATCCCTGAAAGATCTGAACAAGCAACAAAACCTTCGGGTCTCAATCAGCGAAGCCGTTAAAAAAATTCAATCGTATGGCATTATCGTACTCGCTCACATGATTATTGGAGCCGATTCCGACGACCAGGAGGTGTTTTCACGTACTGCCGGTTTTATTGCTGAAGCCAATATCGTCCACCACTTGTGCCATCCCCTGGCCGCTCCTTATGGAACCAAAATGTGGTACGATATGAAGCGGAAAGGGAGAATCATTTTTACTGACATGGAAGAGATCAGCGATAAGCTTGACATTGTGACCAATATCATTCCGAAACAATTGTCCCGGGTTGAGCTTTTTGAAGGATTGGCCGACTATTGGGAAGACATCTACCTCCCGGAAAAATTCAAACAACGGGCTTTGGCTTTTATCCGCGACATCACTTATAAACCCAAAATCAAAGATCCCGGATTGCACGATTTGTGGAGACTTAGGAAGATGTTATTCCGGGTGATCACCTTTTACCTTTTTGATATTGGAAAAGAACACCGGAAAGCATTTTTTACCATCATCAGTAAAGCAGCAAGAAAAGGAATGTATTTGCTACCTAAGATCATTTATATCTATACCTGTTACCTGGTCGATTATCAACGTTCACTTCATGATGCCAAATTAGCCCGGGAATATGCTCAATGGGAGCGTGAAAATCCGGAGAAAATCCGAATCGACGACACCCCGATCCCAGTGGCTGAAAAAATCCGGGAGGAAGCTGCTTCGATCTTTAATACGGCCTGGTATCATATTCGTCCCCGTACCAACAATAAGGAACACCTTCTCAATACTGTCATTTCTGCCATGGTTGATTATAACGACCGGGTCGGGACTTCATTTGAGACTTACGATCATTTTCAGGAAGAACTGGTGAAAAATTTATGCGAACGGGCACTCAACCAAATTCCGGAAACAGGAATTGCCTGTCTGGGAACCCTTCCCTCCGATCCACCAGCCGGATTTACCCGTGAAATTCTCGATGCACTCGACAATGCTGTACGGTACAGAAATATGAACATCTGTTCCGATCATTTATAACAGTACCGCTTCATCACTTTATAGGCTTCCGAAATACCCAATTCGCCGGCACGACTCAGGTCTTCACATCCTTTTCGGTTTTCATTCAAAAGAAGATAGATCAAACCACGGTTGTAATAAGCTTCTGCAAAATTTGGCCGGAATTGAATAGCTTTCGTGAAATCTTCCACTGCAGCCAGATAATTTCCCATGGTACTGTTGACAAACCCCCGGTTGTAATGTGCAAACGGGAATTCCGGATCTCGTTTTAAAGCTGCATCATAATCAGCGATCACCGCATCGTAGGTGTGTTCCATCTGCCCGCTATGCACGGGAGTGTTTGCTTTAGGAGTACCCCATCCTATGGTAATTTCATTTTTTTGCTCCTCCTGCGAAATAATCACCTGGATCAATTCATAGCGAATATTGGCACGACCGAAATAGAACAACACGAAATTACTATCGTTTTGAATAGCCGATTGAAAATCCGCTAATGAGTTGTTGAAGTTTCGCAAAGCGCCATTTGAAACCGCTCGGTGATAATAGTTTTCCGCATTCGAAGGCACCGAATCAATCAGCCGGGTCAAGCCGATCACTTCCTGCCGGCATAGGGAATCATTGATTATTTCAGGATGATTGGTCAGTGTGACGATATGAGAATGATAAAAGGGTTTCTGATAGGCATCATAGAGCCGCAATTTGTCGAAATCAGACCGGCCCTGAAAGAGATGAAACAGGGGAATCAACTGAACATCTACCCGCTGATTCTGAAGCTTTCCGGTTTGCGTATTCATCTCTTCAAAATCACCGCTCAGTTTAGTCAACCCTTGCAAATAATCTTTATTTCCCAACGCCAGGCTATCGGGATGAACACGGTTTCTTTCACCCAGTCGCAACGCCATCGTATAGTCTTCTTTTGCTCCCTGCCTGTCTTTGAGCCGGATCTTGATCTCATATCTTTCATAATAGGCATCGGCAAAATCGGGTAAAAGTCCAATGGTTTTATCCAGATCTTCCAAAGCCCCCTGGTAATCATGAAGGTCGGCCTTGAGCTTACTCCGATAATAATAGCTGATGATATTGCGGGGTTCCAGTTTGCTAACGAGTGTAAAATCACGAATCGCACCTTTTTTATCATCCAGGTTAATCAATACAATAGCCCGGTTGTAATATGCATAAGCGTTATAGGGCGACAGCCGGATCACTTTGTCGAGGTGGGTGAGGGCACAATGAAAATCCGATTTTTTTGTACAGGCCAGGGCCAGGTTGAAAATAGCAAATGTATTGTTTGAGTCAATCGCAACAGCCCGGTTGAAATCAAGGAGTGCTGAATCAACCTCATTCATGTCGAGCCATACGAGCCCTCGTTGAGATAAGCAGGCCGCGCTCGCAGGATTTATCTTCAAAGCTTTGTTGAGATCATCAATGGCTCCGGAATATCTTTTAATGTTTTGCTCGGCAGAAGCCCGGATGATATACACGATTTCTCCGGGAAATTTTAATTGAATTGCCTTATTACAATCAATGATGGAAGAGTAATATTTTTTCAGAAACAAGTTGGTACGGGCACGGTTCAGATATATTTCAGGATTGGCAGTGTCCATTTCCAGTGCCCGGGAAAAGTCTTCCATCGCGCCCGTAAAATTCGACAACTGGCTTCGGGCAATGGCACGGCTGGTAAAGACATCGGCAAGATAGGGGGATAAATCGATGGAGCGGGTGAAGTCCTGCTCTGCTCCGAGATAATCCTCCAGAGAAGATTTGGTATATCCGCGCAAATAGTATAATTCTGCCTGGGTCGGATCTTTCTGAATGGCAAGGTTCAGATTTTCCAGAGCTTCGATGAATTCCCCTTTTCTGAGGTGGGTGATGGCCGATTGTTTAAAATTAAGATCCGGCTGAGCCGACAAAGGTTGTAGGGAACAAACCACTGTCCAGGAATACACCACCAATCTAAGGTAAAAAGAACGTGCTTGGACCATGGTGATTTTCGTTTCAGGGGCGGGTTGGGATACGTTTTCCGTCTTTATAACGGGCAACAAAGGCATCATGGATACCCTTCTGTGATTTCACCTGGCGTTGGAGTGACTGGGCAGCCTTCAGCGATTTAAATGAACCCAGCGTATAGCGGTACCATCCTTCGGAAAATTCTTTATAAACCGTTTGTTTGAGTTTGAATTTTTTTCGAATATCGGTGGCGGAAAAAGTGTTACTCCTGAATGCAAATATTTGTACCCGATAGCTTATCCCCGGTTGTACAGGTCCATCCATCCATGCTGAATCCACCGTGGCTTCCGGGAAATCCGACGAGTCGGGGGGCGGCAATGGAACTTCCTTCGCGGTAACAGAATCCCGCTGGGGAAAATGAAGCCTGGGAGTAGGGCCATTTTCAGGTTTCTGGATCGGTTTTGGTGCCGGAGGCTGAAATTGTGATGGAATAGGGCCTGAGGTACGGCCTACATTGGCTGCCGATAAATTACCCAGGTTGGGCTTGTTGAAATTGTAGGTCAGCGTAAGGGCAAGCAAAGAATACATATCATATTTGAATCCACCTTCAGTAGCATCAAGCTTGTCGGAATTGACTCCACGCACTGTCCATTCAATGCCCAGATTCACTTTATCTCCTATATTTACATAAGCTCCCAATCCGGCAGGTATCACAACTTCGGTGGTCCAGTTTCCCTCACTTCCACTCCCGCCGATTTGTTTATTAGTCAGGAGATCTTTCTTTTTGGTGATCCAATTGGAGAAACCAACTCCCAGTGTCCCATAAATAAAAAATTTACGTTGTGATTTATATCGGAAAAAAAGATTGCTGAAATTGATCGTTGTATTCAGGTTATATTCGAGTATATTTCCTTCAAAATATTGATTGCAGGAGCCACCGCTTTTATATTGTCGTTTGGTCCCTGAAATTTCACCATACAGAACCTGGCCACGAAGCGCAAAAACATGACTCAATTGCCGTGTCAGGTTAAAGGTCCCGGCATAGCGCCATTCATTCATGTTTTCGCTGGCTGGCCAGAATTTATTGACCTTCAGATCGCCAAAAAAGATATTCGGTCCGCCACCAATGCCAACCGACCAATTGCTAAAAAAACGTCTGCCTAACACACCCTGGGTTTGTGCGACAGCAGGAGGGGAAAATAAAATGGGAAAGAGGGGAAAAAATAGGAATAAAAGTTTTCTCATGTAGAATTCGCTTATAGCCGTAAGCAAATATAAAGCAACGTCAAGTTCATTTTACAAACGAGACAGTAAGTTTATAAACAAGTCATTGTTATTATAACCCATTAGAATAAAACGGCAGGATCGCATTTTTTATTATCCGGACAGGAGCGTATCCCCGATTGATTATATGGAGAAATAGAAAACAGCACCATTCCCAGGTCGCGATTCCGCCCAGATACGCCCACCATGTCGTTCGATGATCCGACGCACAGTAGCCAGCCCTACTCCGGTTCCCTGGAATTCCTGGTTTGAATGAAAGCGCTGAAATGGATTAAAAAGTTTATCCGCCTTAGACATATCAAATCCGGCACCATTATCCCGGACATAAAAAAACTTCTTGCTGGCTGTTTCCATTTGTCCAAACGAAATCTCGGGAGATGCTGTTTTACTGGTGTATTTCCAGGCATTCCCCAATAAATTATCGAGAACAACGTGCATCAATGCAGCGTCGGCATCAATTTCCAATCCTTCCTGAATAAAAAGGTTGATTTTCCGGTCAGGTTCCCGCTGTTTAATATCATGAATAACCTTGTTCGCCAAGGCACTGAGATTGATATGCTCTGTTTTTATTTCAGATCTGGCTGACCTGGAAAATTGAAGCAGGTCGTCGATGAGATGAGCCATCGAAAAAGTGGCTTGTAAAATCCGGTCAAGAAACTCCCGGGCTTCTTCATCCAGAGAATTAGAATATTCCGATTGAAGAATTTGTGTATAACCACTGATCACATTCAATGGCGATCGAAGATCATGCGATACGGTGTATGAAAAAGATTCCAGTTCTTGGTTCGCTGAAATAAGATTTTCGTTGGAAGCCTGGAGTTCCGCCTGGGTTGAAATCAACTGGTCGTTTCTTTGGATGGCCGCTTCATAAACCGAAAGCAACAGGTCTAAAATTTGTTTTTTCTCCGAGTTGATGGTATACTTGTTTCCGCGAAACATGATTTCGATCACAATTTCCGGAACATTATTGGCTCTTTTGATGTCACTGTTTGCCAAAAGATAATGGATTCGCGATAATAGGTATTCCTCCTCATAAGGCTTTGTGATAAAATTATCAGCGCCGGCCTGAAGTCCCTTTATGATGTCAAGTGGATCCCTCAGAGAGGTCAGTAAAATTACTGGGATATCTTTCAATAAAGGATCTGTTTTTATTTTTGTACAAAACTCATAACCATCCATTCCAGGCATTACAATATCACTGATAATTAAAACCGGGTGCCGGTCAATAGCAGCGGCTAAGGCATCTTTGGCATTGGTAAAAAATAATGAATTGATTTCATTCTCATCAAAAAAATGCTGAAGCTTTTTGGCTTGTACCAGAGAGTCTTCAACGGCCATTATGTAACCTTTTCCTAAGGATATCCGATAAGATGTTGACATGTTTATCTATTATTTTGAAATAATTTAACAATTTCTTTTACAATTCCCTCGGGGGGCAAAATGCAGGATGCACCTCCCATTTTGATTGCTTCACCCGGCATCCCATGCACAAGCGAACTGCCTTCATCCTGGGCAATGGTGTATGCCCCGCTTTCACGAAGCATTTTTAATTCAGCCGCCCCATCAGTTCCCATTCCTGATAATAAAATTCCAATGGAGTTTTTCCCATAAACTGTGTTGACTGATCTGAAGAGATAGCTTACTGCAGGTCTGAGTCCTTTTTCCGGAAGAGATTGAGTAACAGCAATAACATTCGGTTTAAGTACTCCCAAATGATGATCTCCGGGAGGAAGATAAGCATGCCCGGGAAGCATCAACTCATTATGACGGGCAATATGAACTGGCAATTTTGATGTCAGGTCCAGCCAATTACAATACCCTTCGGCAAAGTTCACATCAATATGCTGAACGATCAATACGGGAACCGGGATGGAAGCGGGAAGATTTTCAAGAATATATTGAATGGCCTGCGGCCCTCCGGCGGAAGCTCCGATTGCAATGATTTTAACACAAGAAGAAAAGGCAGAAGAAGAATTTGCACCTGAGGTATTGGAAGTTTCCCGCGGTATCATTTTCACCTCTACCCCTGCCATCATTTTCAACGTATTTCTGTAATTTCTGGCTGTTTGATCAAAGAGAGTATGCCCCGGACCATAAGGCCTCGGAAGTATTGTCAGCGCTCCCGCTTCCAGGATACTAAATGACATGCTTACCTCCGACACATTATAAAAGCCACTTACGATCACAATCGGGACTGGGGTTAACTGCATAATCTTTCGGGTCGCCTCCACACCATCCATTACCGGCATATAAATATCCATACTGACAACATCGGGTTTGTTCCGGGCAATGAATTCTACCGCTTTCTCCCCGTTGTTGACAATCCCGATCACCTCAAAAGCAGGATCCTCCGCAAGCAGGCTTTTGAGTAATCGTTGGTTAACCAGCGAATCCTCAACAATCAATACCCTGATTTTTTGTGTCTCAGGCATATTATCTGTTATATCAATCGGTGTATGGTTTCCAATAAATTACTTTGTTCAAAACTACCTTTCACAATATACGCATTGGCTCCTGATTCCATGCCACGCTGACGGTCTTCGGCTGTATCAAGCGCTGTTACAAGAATAACAGGCGTTTCAGTCAGGGTCTTATCTTTTCTGATTTTAGCCGTTAGCTCGAACCCATTCATTCTGGGCATTTCTACATCAGAAACAACCAGATCGAAAACTTCATTTTTCAGCAACTGAAACGCATCCATTCCGTCAATAGCAGTCTTCACAAGATATCCGTCCGACTCAATGATATTTTTAAGCAGTAATCGCAAGGTGATCGAATCTTCGGCAACCAATATATATTTTTGATGGTGTTCTATTGCTTCTTCTTCACCTGATATTTCTTCTGCCGGCTGAACAATTGAAATACGGGTTGCTGATTCCATGAGTTCATCAATATTAAGAATCGGGATCACCTGGCCGTTGCCAAGCAGGGTGACTCCTGTGATATTTTTGACATGTACCAACTGTGGCCCCATGTCTTTTATCATTCCCTCCTGTTCCCCATGAACTTCATCGATAATAAATCCAATCCGTTTCTGCCCCATGGAAAGGATCAAAACCTGTAATGGTATCTCTTCGTTTTTCTTTCCTTTCCGTGATGGAATTCCCAGCACATCGCCAAGTTTTACCAGTGCAACACTTTCATTGTTTAACAGAAGTATTTGTTTTGATTCTACCGTCTGGATTTCATTTTTACTGATCCTGATCGCCCGCTCAACCCCGGTTGTCGGAATAATAAAAAAGGACTCATTCACCTTGACCAGAATTCCTCTGAAATTTGAGATTGTAACCGGAAGTGTGATTAAAAAGGTAGTACCTTGTCCGGGGACAGAGACGATGGCAATATTTCCCCCCAATTTCGCTACTTTTTCACCCACGATGGCCATTCCAAGCCCACGGCCTGAAATATCAGTAATAAACGGACTCGTTGAAATTCCCGATCGGAAGATTAATCCGTTTACCTCCCTGTCGGTCATTTTTTCTGCTGCCTCTTTGCGTAAAATTCCCATTTTGATGGCAGATTGGACCACTTTTTCCCGGTCAATCCCGGCACCGTCATCATGAATGGATAAAACAACATGATTCCCCGATTCCTGCCTGATCTTTATCTCAAGAATCCCAGCAGAAGATTTTCCTGCTTTTTTCCTTACTTGCTGTGTTTCAATACCATGGTCGATACAATTCCGGATAAGATGGATCATTGGATCTTTGAGTTCCTCTAAAATCCGACGGTCAATTTCAATCTCGCCTCCCTGAATGATCAGATTAATCTCTTTATTATATTCCTTGCCAAGATCGCGGACAATTTTGGGGACAATCTCCAGGAGTGTTGAGAACGGATATAGTAACGTGGTTTTTATATCCAGCAACAGATCATCAATCATGCGTGACACGGACCGGTGAAATTGATCCATTTCCCGTAAGATTGCAGAAATCTTCTGATTTTGTTGCTTCTGAATCTCCCGGATGTAATATCCAAGTGTTGCTTTTACTGAAATAAACTCTTCCGCTTCACGTAACAAGGTCCCCAGTTTTGCAGTAGTTATCCTTACGGTATCTTTTGAGGCGTATTGAATTTCTTTCGGCTCAGAAATAGGGAGTGTAACCGGGACCTGTTCAGAAACAATTTCCGGCATTTTTTGTTCCCTGTTGGGAGGGGGTGGGGGTGTTGGAAAGTCCATGGGTTGTGGTGACATTTTCCCCATTATAATCATTTCCAACCGCTTCATCATTTGCGATAACATGTTGGCGGTGATGCTTTTCTCCTTATTTTCAACTTCCCGGAGCATTACGTCCAACATATCTGTTGCCTGATACAGGATATCGAAATGGGCTGAAGAAAGGGGGAGCACTCCATCTTTCACTTTATGAAAAACGCTCTCCATGGTTTGGCATAATCTTTCAATTTCCAACTGGTTGACTGCCCTGGCTGCTCCCTTCAAGCTATGTATTTCCCTGAAAGTAGTTTCAATCAATGGCTGAGCAACCGGAAGAAGAGGATTCTTCTCCAACGCTATCAAACCATTGATGATGGCCTGATGATGCTCGGATGCCTCAATTTTAAAGTCGTTGAGTAATTCGAGAAGAAACGCTTCTTGTTTTTTATCCATATCTGTCTTCAGATGTTGTACTTGTCAAGGATGGCTTTCAAATTCTGACCCAAATCATTTAAACTTTGGGCAGCATTTTGCGTTTGTTTCGTACCCAGCACGTTCTGTTCGCTGGCTTGTTTGATGTTTTCCATAGCCGGCACAATCTGATCCATACCAGCTACCTGCTGTTGGCTTGACGTGGATATCTGCACAATCGATTGAACGGCTGTATTAACACTATCGGCTAAAATATCAATCATTTCACCGCTTTGTAAAGCCAGTTTATTGCCGTTTTCCACCGCTTTGGATCCTTGTTCTGTAGCCATTACCGCTTGATTAACGGCTTTTTGTATCTCAGAAAGAATTTCCTTTACCTGGTTGGTGGCCTGTTTCGACTGTTCTGCCAGGCTTCGTATTTCCTGGGCAACAACGGCAAATCCTCGTCCATGCTCTCCTGCTTTAGCCGCTTCGATGGCAGCATTCACAGCCAGCAGATTTGACTGGTTGGCAAAATCATTTACCGATGAGGTAATTTCACCGATGGACCTATTCTGCTCAGAAAGTTTCACTACACTTTCAGCGATCAGGGTCATTTGTTGGTTGATGCGGTTCATCCCTTCGATGGTTTGCTGAACCGATTCCTTTCCATTCTCTGCAGCCTCAGACGCACGTTGAGAACTTTCCAGAACAGCTTGAGCCTTTTGAGTTGCTACCATGGCTGTTTGCCTGATCTCTTCAATGGTGGTCGTGGTTTCCGATACCGCAGCAGCCGTTTCAGTGGCCCCCGTTGAAACTTCGGTAACCGTCGTCAGAATCTCAGCCGTAGAGGTTCCCAGAACATTCACCCCGGTTCTGATATCATTCGTTATTTTCCGAATAAAACGAAACACTAAGAACACGTATATTAATGCAATCGAAATAATGATGACACCCATTATAAGTAAAATAGCAATGACCAGATTCTCACTGGCTTTATTCTGGTCGGAAAATTGATCGGTATGTCGTTGTATCGCTTTTTCAAGGTCAATTATTTGCAGGCGAATATTTTCATAAACTGGATTTTGGACCGATAGCGCAATGGAAAGAGCTTCTTTATCCTTTCCCTGATGAACAAGATCTATTTGCTCAATCCTGCTTTCCTTGAATAATTTCAGGATATTCTTTATCTTGGTAAATTTGGCCCGATCATCAGGCCATTCAACGAGTAATTGATCAATGGTATCCAATCTGGTATCTACCGATTCGAGTTTTTGCATGATCAATAATTCATCTTCCTTCTTTTCTTTTGGATCATTATCCAGGGTTATTTTAAACATCAATGCCCTTAGCCTGTTTTCATCTGAACGTATCTGGGTTATTTCTTCGGTCACTTTGAAGGCTTTAATCATGTCGGCCTGCGAAGTTTTAACTTTTTTGATCCCCCATATCGTCACAAGAATAATTGCAATGATCGCCAGCAGAATCGAACAAAATCCAACCAGCAGTTTTGAGCGTGTATTTATCCCGAATGATAATTTCATTTTATTTCCTCCCTTAGAATGGTTTTATTTTTGATTAACAATGATCGCATTTCCCGTAAGAATATACATGGCATTTAATACAATAATTCCCTGAGGAGTAATTCCCTGAATATAATCGACTCCTGCACCATGAAGCGTAGCAGGAGGGCTACTCAATGAGTTCATATCCAGTTGCTTCGTCCCAGTGATTTCATCGGTTAAAATACCGAATTCCATTTGTTGGTGTTTAACAATAATAATTTTATTCAGTGCAGATACCCCTTTTTCCTTAAGGTTAAATAAATTTTTAAAGTTGACAACCGAAATGATTTTCCCGCGAACATTGATGACTCCGATAATAAATGGAGGGGTCCCCGGAATGACAGTTAAATTTCGTAAAGGCAAAACTTCCGATACAAAGGCGCTATCTATTGCATAGGTTTCAGGAAGAAGTAAAAATTCAACCGCCAGTATGGTTTCTTCTATCAATTCCTTCTCTGTCCTCAGCCCCGAAATCTTTTGTGCCCGTTCTTGTAGTATTTCCTGATCATTCTTCCGCATGTTCAGATCATGTTAATTTGGATATTAGTTTTTGAATTCTACCTGCCGTCAACCCATCCGATCCAGGCACCATCTCTTCTTCTTCAAAATGAGCCAGAAGCTCATTAACATTTTGAAAATGTTTCTTCGCCATGCGAATATTGTTGGCCTTTACAGCCAGATTCCCCAATAAAAAATGCGACATCAAATGATTGGGATCCAGATACAGAGCCCTTTTTAAAATGGATTCTGCCAATTCCAATTCATTTCCCTCCAACAAAATGTTTGCATATAAATAGAAGTGATCTGCATTCACCTTGGGGTGTTTCAATAGCTGTTCAATCCAATTCCTGGCATCTTTCAACAATCCTAAATTCGCCTTTGACCGAACCAGCATCATCAAAATGGCGTGATTTTCCGGTTCAATTTTTAAAATGGATTCGCAAGCCAAAGCACATTTCTCATATTTTCCCTGTTGTAAAAGAAGTTCGGCTTCTTTTTCGGGAACAGGATGCTCGTTTTTATCCGGAAGAACCGGTCGTTTTTGTGATTTGGCTTTTGTCTTAATAAGGGGAGTTTCTTTCTTAATAGGTATGGAACCCGGTTGTTGTGGATCAGTTTTCGGAGTTTTCCGATATACTACATTGTTCCCAAACTTAATCGCATTAAAGTCTCCAAAATAATCGTCATTCAACTCAACAGCGCTGGTAATAAGCCAACCTTTTTCCAAAAGAGATTGATAAAACCGTTTTGCAACCAAACGGATTTGTACGGGTGTGAAATACATTAAAACGTTGCGGCAGAATATGATATCCATATTCTGGGTATCGGTAATAGCCGATGGGTATTGGCCATCAGCCAGGTTAAGCAGGGCAAACGTGACCATTTCCTTGATCTCCGGATTGATATGCCAGGTGTTTCCGTTGGGAGTGAAATACCGGTTTTTTATGGATGGAGGAGTCTCGCGAAATGACCAGGAGGTGTAAATTCCGCTTTTTGCTTTGGTTAAAAAAACCTGGTTTATATCCGTTGCAAGAATGGTAACTTTCCAATTCTTAATATCCGGAAGAGACTCACGGAGTAAGATAGCCAGAGAATAAGGCTCTTCTCCCGAGCAGCACCCGGCACTCCATATTCTAAGCGTTTGATTTTTTTGTATTCTTTCCCGGATAAATTCCGCCAAAATCTGTTTTTGGAAAACCTCCAGAAGGGCTTTTTCCCTAAAAAAATAGGTCTCCCCAACAGTTAGATGGGTCGTTAGGATATCCAACTCTTTTTTCGACCACGTGCTGGTTTTAAGCCATTTTTCAATGTCAGCCGGGTTTTCATCGATACCAAGTTCCCGCGCGGTTGATAATAAACCACGTTTCAGATCACGAAACTTGTTTTGATTGAAATCCCACCCTCGCAAATGTGCGATTTTCAAACTTATTTCATGCAAAAGTGGTCGGGAGATCATTGCTTTCCTGCTTTATTTTGATGAGTCGTCGAGTACTTTCTTTATAATTTCTTCTTCCTGCTCCGAGATCAAGGTTTCAATATCATAGATGAATACAATACCCTCTTTGATCCTAAGGATACCTTTTGCTTCTAAGCCTGGATCCAGATTTGACCCCGGTACGATATCTTGAGCTTCAACAACAATCATATCCTCTATTTCATCGATGACTAATGCAAGTTTTCGTTTTGGAGTATCCACAACAACAAAAAAATCGTTTACCCCGATGACTTTAGCCGGCAATTTAAGCCGGTAGCGAAGATTAATCACCGGAACCAGATGCCCAAATAAATCAATCACTCCATAAACCAAGGGCGGAGCGTTGGGAATGATGCTGACAGCCAATGATTGCAAAACCCGGTCAATGGTCATAAGTGGAAGTGCATACCGCTGATCATCAATAGTAAAACAAAAAAGCTCCCTTGGCAGATCCATGAGATTGTGAATTTTCTATAAAGATAGTTAAGAAATTGAAATCGGTTTAAATTTGAAGTTATCTTTGACATTAAATATTAAAGATATGCCAACTACACTCATTCCTGTCATTGAGGTTGACAAAGAGAAATGTACTAACTGTCATGCTTGTATTTCGGTTTGTCCCGTTAAATACTGTAACAACGGCAGTCAGGATCACGTTTCGGTAAATACCGATATGTGCATAGCGTGTGGAAATTGTATCGATGCCTGTACACATGATGCCCGAAGATATTTAGATGATACTTCGCGGTTTTTTTATGACCTCAACAACGGAGTTCCAATGGTTGCAGTTGTAGCCCCCTCGGCCGCATCCAACTTTCGCAATCTATACCTCCGCCTCAACGGTTATCTGAAGAGCATTGGAATATCCGCTGTTTTTGATGTCAGTTTCGGGGCCGAATTAACCATCAAATCCTATATGGAATATGCCGGAAAAAACAAGCCCGATACCATCATATCCCAGCCTTGTCCGGCAATTGTAACGTACATTGAAATTTACCAACCGGAACTAATTCCCTACCTTGCCCCAGCTGATAGTCCGGTGATGCATACCATAAAAATGGTCCGTGAATTTTACCGCGAATACCGTGATCATCGTTTTGTGATGATCGCTCCTTGCGCCGCCAAACGACGAGAATTCGAAGAGGTAAAACTGGGTGATTATACCGTCACCATTAAAGCGCTTCAAAAACATTTAACCGATCAGAATATTTTTCTTGAAAGTTTTCCCGAAGTCGAGTTCGATAATCCCCCGGCTGAACGAGCTGTTTTATTTTCTACCCCTGGCGGACTTTTGCAAACAGCGATGCGGGAAAATTCAGAAATCGGTAAAGTCACGCGGAAAATTGAAGGCCCCGGGTCAATTTACCCCTACCTGAAAAAATTACCGGAGATGATTCATCAAAAGTATGCCCCTTTTTTAATTGATTGCCTCAACTGTGAAATGGGATGCAACGGAGGATCTGGTACCCTCAACCGGAATGAATCTCCCGACATGATCGAATTTTATGTGGAAAAAAGAAATAAGGTAGTGCAAGCAAAATATGGTTCCGGAAATAAAATCAAACAACAGAGAGGAAAAAGAAACCTGCACCAACAGATAGACAAATACTGGAACAATACGCTCTATGAGAGAAAATATCTTGATCTGAGCCAGAATAATGTCATCAGTCACCCAGGTCCGGTTGAAATAGCAGCGATTTATAAAAAGATGAATAAGTTTACCGATGCCGATCATTACAATTGTTCCTCCTGTGGCTATGGAAGCTGCGAACAAATGGCAATTGCCATATATAATGGCCTGAACAAACCCGAAAACTGTCACTATTATACACGCTCTCTCATTTTAAATATGGCTGAGATCATTTCAGCAGCAGTTAACGATCTGGCTTCCGGTGCCGGTACTATTCAAAATACCTCCTTACGGCTCTATTCGATGTCGGAAGCACTGAATAAAGATTTCATCCGATTGAATGATATGGTAAGGGATAACGCGCATTTGATCCGGGATTTTGAAACAATTTCTGATACTTTGAATGATCTCTCCCAGCAAACGAAAGTTTTAGCTGTGAATGCCGCCATTGAAGCTGCCAAAGCCGGTGATGCCGGAAAAGGCTTTGGAATCGTAGCCACCGAAGTGAAAAAGCTTGCCTTCGATTCAAATAAAGAAGCCAACAAAATCAAACCTCACATGAAGGAGATGGAGTCGCTTTTTGATCGGATTATGGTCAATATTCAATTGGCCTGCGACGAATTCAACAAAACCACCGAAATGTCGAAAGATATGTCGGGAGCTATTGAAAACTTGTCGGTCTCTTTTGGGGAATTGAATAAAAAATCAATGGCGCTTCTGGCTTTTAAAGAACAGTAACTGTTTTAATGAAAGAATGTAACGTAGCAGATTTCAATACGAATAACGGAAAACGCACTTGAAAAACAGACAGGGATCTCTTAAAATTCAAAAGATAATCCAATTTTAGGAATAAAGTGGAATTGATAAAAGCTGGGGGCTAAATATACACTCCACCTTAAATTGGCTTCCTTTGTATAAAAAGACCATCCAAAACGAGGGTCAACAATCGGCCCTTTATCATCACCCCAGGCATCTCCGGTCCAGGTACTCCACGAATATCCTCCCCTGAGAGCAATATATGTATAATGAGTTTTGGATTCCGTAATATTACGCAAATTGAATCTTAATTGTAAATAGATGTTGATGTTTTCTGTATTGTAAGTAGCAACTCCAGCACCTAAAGAAAAAGTATTGGAGAATTGGTATCCGTGGGTTGTATAAACCTCCACAATCGCTCTGGGATCATTATTTTTAGGGAAGGTTGCTCCGAAAGCGGCCCCCACATCACAAAAATATCCTTTGTTATGCTTTGCATACGACTTTGTTTGAGCGTTCCCCAGGGTGGCGCTCAAAAGCAATAAAAGAAGAATGGTTATTCGGCTCCTCATCTTGAAAATGGCTAAATCAGTAAATGAAGCATACAATAAGTATAAAAATCCTGTCCGGCTTCTTTATGGTCCTTGCCGGGAATATCATGCTTGGTTACATTGCAACCTGCTGCCAGGAATGCCTTATAAGCGCTATCGGTATTCTCATAAGGCACAATGGTATCGTCAGTTGCATGCAATAACGTTATCTTCGCCTTAGGCACCCAATTTGTAACTTTTCCATAAACAATTAAACTATTGTTTTCTAATGACTTGATAAACTTTTGAGTATTGGTGTTTTTTCTGTCAAATGCTTCAGGGGCCATAATTTTAGTGAGTTTTGTTTCCTTCATCATGGCCGAAACCTCGTCTGTTGTATATTTTTTTGAAATGATCCATTCTTTATAGTTGGAATAAAGTGGTTCTGCGAACATTTGCTTCAGATCTAAATTCAAGCTGTCACCATAATTGAGGCCCAGGACCAGAAGAGGGATGGTAACAGGCTGGCTGCTGTAATCTTTGGCAACAAATGAGTCGTACGATTTGATTAAATCATAAGCGCCACCACCAGCAAATACCTGATCTATAACAAAAGCATCCTGATATAGCGGAGTTGTTTCAACAAATTTAAGAAAACAGAGAGATGCCTGTCCGCCCTGTGAATACCCCATTACGGTAATTTTGTGCGACATTTTCCGACTGATTGAAGCAAAATACTCTTTTGCAGCTAAAAGCATATCGGCGGAGGCCTGCCCCGTACTGATAACATCATAATAAGGATGAACTTTATCTTTTGATGCACCATATCCAATATAATCCGGTGCTACTACCGTATAACCAAACAAGGAGAAAAGACCTTCGGTTACTGCCATTTTCTGAGAAGGCACTTCGTAATCAGCTCCATAGGTATAATGAACTCCCAAAATAGTTCCCACTCGTTCATAATCCGTATCTGTAGATGGATAAAAAATCGCTCCTGAGGCAAGTATGGGTTGCCCCTTAGGGTCAAGGGTGTTGTAAACAATTGAAACGATTTTTATTTTCTTATTTGGTAATGCCTTGTAGAGGGTAGAATTTGGATTTTGTTTAAGCCTGGCTGCTAAGGCCAACTTATCTATTGTTTCAACCTTTTCAACTCTTACAAGAAAAACAAAATCTTCTAAGGGTTCTTTCTTACACGAATAGAGGGCAATGATTACTAAGCAATACAACAATAACTTTTTCATCTTCCGGTAAGTTGTTAATAATTCTTATTAAAAAAGAAAAGCGCATGTGAGTTCCAACCCCATTTGTTTCAAGGCAGTATAGTCTTCCGAATTAATCCTGTTCAGATTCCATCGGTATCTTCCCTCAATTTGAAATTTCCACAGATCAAAACCGAGCCCGGCGCTAACCCCGAAATATACTTTATTGATATTACTTTTAACCCAATTTTCGTCCATATTATCAAGCATATAGAACAAATCTCCTTCGTAGGTAACAATATATGATCCATATATGTTCCCTAAAATATAAGGCCTGAAAATTTTACTTAATTGCAATCCCACCTTAAAATTAATTGGGATATCAATTGTCTGGATTGTTGTTATACAATCTGTTATGTATATAAGATCCACATCTGTGGTGGAATTGGTAAACATAATTTCGGGTACAATTGAGTAATTTACAAAGCCTCCTTTTTTGTATTGAAACAATGCACCAAAACTCCAGCCTGGGTTTGCATCAAAGTCGGAATAATAGCCTTTGCCATAGTTTTCTAAATGGATGTAATTGACACCTACTTTAATTCCTATTTTAAAGGGTTTTTCCTGAGCAAAGACGCTGTTTATAGCGCATGCAAATAGTAAGATTATGATCGTTTTTCTCATATCCCTGTGGTAAGTTCTATGATGTTATGAACAATACACAAATATAAATTAATTTCATAGATTAAAAAATTTAAGCAAAGTTAACTTTATTGAATAGTTGGAAAAGCCGATTAATTTAGGCATCTTTGACCAGAACAAATAACCCCTCTGGGTTCATTGATTGAATTAATCAACATTCGTAAAAATGACAAGTTCTAAAGGCACACATAAAGAGGAACACTTGAGAAGTTCTGCTTTTATCACTGATATCGTTATTGGCATGTCGGATGGATTGACCGTCCCTTTTGCATTAGCAGCAGGATTGAGCGGAGCAGTTCAACACAATTCAGTGGTTATTACAGCCGGTATTGCCGAGATAGTTGCTGGCAGCATTGCGATGGGGTTGGGGGGATATTTGGCTGGTAAAACCGAGCAAGAGCATTATCAATCTGAACTTCAAAGAGAATATGCTGAAGTGGAAAATATTCCAGAAAAAGAAAAGGATGAGGTTAAACTCATATTCGCCCAATATGGATTAAATGAATCAGCTCAAAACACGATATCCGATGAGTTGGCAAAAGATAAAGATAAATGGGTTGATTTTATGTTGAAATATGAATTGGGCTTGGAGAAACCTGATGCAAACCGGGCACGGAATAGCGCTGCAACGATTGGGATTTCTTACATCGTTGGTGGGTTGATCCCGTTATCTGCATACTTTTTCACACATACTCCATATCAGGGGCTATTGATTTCTGCTTTACTTACAGTAATTTGCCTTTTCCTGTTTGGATATTTTAAGAGTAAAGTAACCGGACAACCACCTTTGAAAGGGGCATTTAAGGTTACCATGATCGGTATAACCGCTGCTGCTGCTGCCTTTTTTGTGGCAAAACTATTCAATCAGCTATTTTAAGTAATGCAAAAGGGAACCTGCTGAAGCAAGAAAAGCCCCGTTAAACGGAGCTTTTCTTTTAATCTGATCCAATAACGGATAGATTACTATTTGTGAGTTTTTTTAGTAGAAGCTGGTTTTATGGCTTTTTTGATCAGGTGTTTTTTTATCGAATCCTGATGGGCAATCGAATCAGCAACTCTTTTTTGTTCTGCTTGAACCTTGGCAATTGAATCAGCTACTCTTTGTTGGTTAGCCTGAACCAATGCAATTGAATCAGCCACTCTGGTAGAGTCGGCAATTCTTTTTGCTTCTTTTTCTTTTGCGCTGGGGCCGCATGAAGTCATGAAAGCTACAACACTGATAACTAAAATAAATGCAAGTTTTTTCATTTGTTAATTGATTTTTTAAACGGCGGCAAAGATACAACATGAAAAGGGCTGATTCCAAATTTTTTGCCAATTATTTTTAACATTTTTTAACATTTCCAAAAACCCGCACGGACCGCAAGAACACTGTTAAAAAGGGCAGAATTTTCAGCTAAACAATGTTTCATGTCGATATTTTTCGGTTTTATTCTCCGGTAAATTTCCGTCAATCACCTATTAATTTTCCGGTCAGGGAAAAGATCATATAGTTTTGCCATACGTATAATCAGTAATACTTTTTTTATGAAAACTTGTAATTCCGGGGCCCGCCATATAATGACCGGGCTCTTGTTTGTTATCAGCGGATTTTTCCTCACGGCAATTCATGCTGCTCCTGCAGATTCAGTCCAAACAAAGAAATCGCAGAAGGGCTATCCCTCTTTTTATCATTCGGGATTTACAGTGGATGGTAAGCTAAGCGAATGGCCATCAAAGTTGTTTTACAACAACACCAGCGCACAGGTGTTGTATGCTGTGGCCAATGACTCCAGGCGATTGTATTTCTGTGTGCAGGTGCTTGAACAATCCCAGCAGATGAACATCATTCGTGACGGATTAACTTTTACCATCGAACCCAATGGCAAAAAGAAAGAGGCCTGTTCGATTGTTTTTCCGTTTGGTGCAGTAAGGCCTTACAAGGCTCCCTCCGATTCAGGCTCTGGGGACCGGCAGGGCCGGCAGGGAATGGATAACATGGCACCCCCTCCGGGAGACCGTCCGGATCACCGCCAGCAGGGACCAGGATCATTTACTCAATCCAACGATCGCCAGGGAGGCCATGGGAGGAACGCGATGACACAAAAATCACGCCGGTTCTCAGCAGGGCTTAAGCTAACCGGGTTCAACGAAGGCATCGATGGTATTTACCCATGCGATTCTTCGATATCCGGCATCGAAACAGCTCTTGCTTATGATTCCACAGGTGCACTGGTTATCGAAACCGCTTTCCCGCTTTCCTGTTTTAAACAGGATTTAAAAACGATGAAATATATATCATTAGACTTCGAGATAAAAAGCATGGAAGGGATGTCTCCAAGGGGCGGTCCTGATGGTGGAGGAAGGCCGGGAGGTGACAGACCCTCCGGAGGGCGCGGCGGAGAAGGCATGCAGGGTGGCGGACCTGGAGGTGGTATGCCCGGGGGACAGGGCAGTATGGGCGGTGGGCCTGGCAGGGGACAAGGTGGAGGTCCTGGCGGAGAAGGACCCGGAGGGCAACCTTCGGGGATGGATTCACAATCCCAATCGAAGACTTACAAAATCTCGCATAAATTCTGCATTGCTTCCACACCCTGAACCAGATGAAAAGGGGATCGAAGCTGCCGCCGCGACAGCCGTGACGATGATATGTACATCAGCCCGGGAATCTTATTTACAAAAAAAAGGGAATGTTATTGAATTAATCATTGCTGTTATTGAAAAGCGGGCTATACTTTTTATGGATTTCTGTCACCAGTTCGATCGGATTTCCATGAGGTTCATTGTTAAAGGATTGCTGTTGATCAGTCCAGCTCCATTCAAAAGATGCCATTTCTTTGTCAATGGAATCCATATTCAACTGGATATTATTTTTCAAACTTGTCTTTAGTTTCCCGAAAAACATCTCCCATCTTACCTTGTAATAAGAAGATATTAATCCTGAAAGATCACGACTTGCATAATCAATAATTGCATTTCC
>JALNWG010000021.1 GCA_023231005.1 Bacteroidales bacterium
ACCTACTACTAAACCGCTACTTGCAGAACCATTTCCTATTGAAGCATAGCTTGAGTTATTAATAGCAAGGTCCGTTCCTATTGCTAGTTTAACAGTTGGCGCTGTCGTCCCGATGCCGACGTTAGTTCCATTGTCAAAAATCAAAGAATTACCCACCGTACTTGCACCAGTAAACTTAGAGAGGTAGTTTGTCGTCCCGGTTCCGGTGATGGGGTTGGTAAGTTTCAACTGAAAATCATGCAAAGCCCGCAAACGAGAAAGCAAAACAGAAGTATCTCTCTTGTTCCAACTGTCTGTCAGGCTATCCTGTAACACATTCAGCAATCCACGATTTGTATGTTTGATTGAATCCCTTTGTGAATCGGTTACATATCTGTAATTCGTCACATCAGCAACATGAGAAGTATTAAGCAATACCACCCCCTGCTGAGAATTCACACTAACCACGTTATCAGTCCCAACCGATCGTTCCCAAACTGTCCCATTATGAATGACAAAATCACCGGCTAAAAACGCAATATCCCCAGAACCTAAATCCACCGTACCCCCTACTGAACACTTATATACCCAGCCGGAAACCCCGGTGTTGTCTGAGAGCGTAGGTGTGTTTGTTGCTGGGTTCCACAAACCCTGATAAATCATCAATGTAGCAGGGAGCTGCGAAATTGGCACCTTGCCCCCATTGTCCAAAGTGGCAACCCCGTTGTTTTGCGCCCTTTGCGTCAAAGGAATGTATTCATGAGACGCCCTTGTCCGGTCTAATAGATAATACCCCGTATCGCTTACGTTTGCCTTTAAATTGAGCAAGGCGTTAGTTTGCGTTTCGGTATAAATATTTAAAAGACTATCGTATATCGCTAATATTTTTATCCTATGACCCTGCAATGAATCTGTGTGTTTATCAATAGAATCCTGCAATCCCGTGATCGTTCCTAGACCCTGAATATGCGATATAGGGGCAAAATCATGCATTCCCCTTTCCTGACTTAAAAGGATATTAACAGTGTCAGGGATGCGGTAATGAGATAAAGTATCCAGATCGTACTTGGTAGCGTAAAGAGAGGTGTCATAAGCCAAGGCCAAAACCTCTTGTAAATTCAAATTATCCATCCCGGCGTCATAGTCGGGATCAATCTCTGTCTGATACCATGAAGGCTTTAATGTCAGATTACTTAACGCCACCGGAGACCCGATAGGGAACGACCCCGATAAAGGGCCACCTGTATTGTTCAAAACATTGTCTAAATCCGATCTTACCGTAACAGACAAAGTATTGTTGTCCATTGCAGAGATAATTGAGATAACAATAAACCTGTCATAAACCGTAACGCCGGTTGTCGGTGCAAATCCACGCTGAATAATCTTGTCACCAGCCGCAACCGACAAAGCTGTATATGATCCCGTCGGATCGACTATGACCCCGGAAAGTGTCCACGTGCTATCGTCAACATATGTTACTTCTGAAATATCATACCTTGCCCTGATCTGCGAATTTGCAGCCAGTGAAATAAACAAAAACAGAAAAACCAGATACTTTTTCATTGTTAAAAACTTATCCTGATTTGATTATTCGCCCCTGTTATCAACCCATTGATAGTGATCTTTTGATAGTTAGGGCTACCACTGTTATCCATCGTGGTTGTCAGCCCCGTCAACTGTTGACCGCTATCCTCTCTCCACCCCTGACAGATAGCCATCCATCGGTTAGTCGCCGAAGTGTTACCCATGTCGTCGGTATCCATAAATAATTTGATAGTGGTAAACCCTGTCCCCAGCCGTATTTTCGAAGAAATCAACCGCACCCCCGGAGGGATAGCAAAGGTGAATTCGTTGGTATTTGCTACTGTTACCACGATACCGGCACTGTCTGCCAGCACTTCAACATTGTTATTCCCGGAAGAATAAGCTACGTACCTTGTCATTTTATAAAGATTAGAGGTTAATGCCACCGTTCCGGATGAATCCGGAAAGGTTATATTATTGCCAATTCCAGAAGAAACCCTTGCCCGTATAACAGCGTACCCGTCACCAGTAGAGTTGAAAATCCCCAAAGTTTCATCATTGAAAATCTTTACCCCTGAAATGGTATCGTCTGCTATCTTTGACATAAATGTTTCAGCAGCTATTTTGTATTCGTAACGGTTGTCGGCATAAGTCTTTTTAGGATATTGCGAACTATCACTCAGCCAGATAGGATCGGTTTCAATACCTGATTGTGTTGTATAAAACTTTATCCCGTTTATGGTTATGCTGTCAGCATTACCGTAGGTAACACATTCGTAAATTTTGCCCCTCGTCTCGCCGGTTTGTCCGATGAATTTCAGGGTATCAATGTGTTTTGCAAATTGTGCCTGAGCCCCAATAGAGACAAGTAAGAACAAGAAAATAAGTTTTAGCTTTTTCATAACTATACATGTATTGCCGTCCACCTGACATTACAGGGGACTAAGGTGTAAATAGCAAATCCGGTTTTCTCTATATTTCCAACCCAAACCTCCTCAGTGCCGTTTGGTAATGCAACAGCGTGACAGTATGGAACAGCCGGGATATAATTTGCGTCAGGCATTTCTTCGGCAAATGTTACCTGTAATAAACAAAGGCCGCCAGTCGATACAGTTGTACCAAGGTCTCCTTTTATAATGGCTTGGGTTGTTTCAGTATATCCCATCTCTTTAAAGTTTAACTTCTTTATTGACAAAACCGTCAATAGTTGTATTTCAACCTTTGCCCGTGACCCATTAGCCGTTTCGATCCATTCAGGGTCTTTCATCCTGACCTCTGAATACGTCGTTTGTGACCCTCCCTGTGGGGTTACATAAACATTATCCATCAATGGCAAAAGCATTAAAGCATCAACCAGGTACTCAGGTGCAAGTAATACCCTTAACGCTTCAGACTTTATCACTACCTGTTTTTCTTTGACCAATATCCCGTTACGCTTTTCGCCGGTGTCCTCCCGGATGTATTCAGGGGTCTTTAATGTCGTGTTTAGATAAAGTGCCTGATAGAAATATGGACTGATCCCGGAAAGTGTCGTGTTGTTGGCAAATTCCAGTTTAACAAGGGCAGTGAGCGAATTTACTATCTGGAACGTTTCTGAATAGTAAACCTCATCGGGATGGGTAACGACAAGGTAAAAACTCCCGATTGGCAGGGCGGGGGTCGTTACTGCCGTCCCGGTGTAATAAACATAATCGTAAGTTGTACCTACCGTGATATTCATTACAAAACCAGCATTCCCGTGCCAGTGGTAAGTAGCTTGTTTGGTATTGGTTGCCACGTCGTAAAGGTCGAGTTCGATCTCGCTCGTGGCCAAAGAAGCATGGTGTGGTGTCCTTATAATGAAAGGCAAAAAGTTAGTACTCCCGACTGTCAAACAGGGTGCCTTCTCCGAATCTTCACGGTAACGGTACTGATCCAGCAATGCCGTGTAAAAAGGAAATACCGTATGTAAGTTCTTTGCCATTAGTAAAGTAGTGTTACCTTGATGAAATCGGTATCGGTGTTTATTTCATATTCGCTGATTTGCCCATCCCCTAAATGGGTTGATATAAGCCCAAATGGATTAAACGCCCCTGATTCTAACCGTGGGAATATAATTTCACGTTGTTTTTTCAATCTTTTCTGCGATGTGAATACTATCGGAGATGCTTGATTATTAATCCTACCATTAAGGAAATAGGCATAATGAATCCAGAAATCATTTAATAAATTGTCCCATTGCAAATCTCCGTTAGGATAAAGAAGTTCCTTCCCGTACATGGATATATTTAACCTATTTTCAAAACCCCGTGGAGGACCGTGTAATCCGGTATAAACATCTTCTGTGGCGTTCTTTCTCCACCTTAACCCGGTATTCCTTCTGTATATCTTCCCGTTTTCGTCACAAGATATGAGACAGTATGTGTCATCCAACGAATTAACCCTATTGTAAAATATGTAAGCGAGGTCGGTCATGTAAGATGTAATATTATGTTCCACTTTGTCCCCCAGCTTTGCAAATCTTGAACCATACCATATCTCTCCATCGCTATCGTACCCGTCATTGAAATGGAATATTTCTTTTGACGGCGGCATTTGGGTATATTGGTATTCCTTGTCGTTATAAGATAAATCAAGGTCAAATATTATCTGATAACTAACGGCATACGCCCCTGTATCTGAAAGGTCTGTATATATCACCGCCCCACTCGTATATGACCCCCCGTTTTCAAAGAAATTTATATGTTCGATTATAAGTTCCCTGTTGTAGATATACCAAAGACAATTGAACGTGTTACATAAGTCTGTCAAAAGACTATCGAGAGTTAATTCCCCCTTTGTCGAATCGTCGTTTATTCCTTTGAGAAATGAATTATGAGAAAGGTATAAATTGCTTAATTTACTTTCTGTACCCAAAACTGGATTAAGATAATCCCCTGTGCCAACGTCCAATATTCCGGTAAAGAAATCTGATTTTGATGTCATTGCCGACCCGTAAATCAAATAATCTATGGCTGCAAGTATTTTTATGTTACCCGTCGTTGATAATGTGGCTACCCCGGTAATAGGCGTTGCCCCTGCGTAACAATAGAAGTTCACCGGGCAATTGGTTGCATAAAGATTATCACTTGTTCCAAGTTCAAACATGGGCTGAAAAACACCATCCCCAACAATAAATCCCGGAAGCGGGTATGTCGATCTTTGTTGTATTACATGATATACGGCATTTTCATACCGTGGATATTCGTTTACCTTTACCCAATACGTACGCCAATAAGCCCCAACTCCCGGTTCGGTAGAACCGATGGCTGCGTCGTGAGTTAAAATGCAATAATAAAAAGTCCAATCATTATTTTTGGTGTGGACTACCCAGCTATCTTTTGCCCAATTTTCAAAATATGGGTCGCCTGTGTATGACATGATACTATTCCAATGCTGAATAGTAGCACCATTATCATCATCGTCGCTATGGTCTATTTCAATGAAATTCTTAAAATGTTCACAATCTAAACTAAGCGGGAGCCAATATTCCACAGAAACGCTGGTATCGTCTATCGTAACCGTATTGGTGTGTAGCGTAAGGTTCTCGGTACTAACCAAATCCTTCTTATCTCCCTTATGTTCATCATACCAAGCGTAAATACTATCTTCGTCTGGAGTAAACGCTATAACACCATTATCTTCATTTACAGATATTTCACTTAAATAAATATACCCCTCATAGGAATATTCCGTAAAAGTAGAATAGTCGTCATAAAGTTCTATTCGGCATTTTGCCTGTGTGGATGCAGTATTTAAAGCAACAAGTTTTGCCAATAATTCGGTATATACTTCGTAATTTTCATACCTGACTATCTTCCACTCCGATGTTTTTTTAGTAAACCGATAAGTATTTTCCATTCGTGATCCAGAAATGGTAACGGGTTTTGCAAGCGTGACGTACCTGTAATTTGTACCGTCAACGGCAATAGAAAACTTGTATTTGTCCCCGAATCTCACTGCCTACTTGTTTTTAACCTGTAATTACCTGTTTCATATACCGTGAAATTTCCTTCGTTGTATACTTTTGTTTCTGGCTTATTTAAAGCCTTTAACACGTCCTTACTGTATTTATCCGGGACGTTAACCGTAACGGAAGGAGACATACCCCGTTTACTAAACATTTGTTCGTATCTCTGTCCGTTGATAGCGTCGAATAATACAGGGAGCTGATCGGAATATTTCTTTGTCGCCTCACGGTTAATAATAGCAAAGTATTCACCCTGTTCGGCTTCGCCTATACCGGGGATATGAACACCGCCCTGCGAATGACGTTTCCCCTGTAAAACACCACCTTTTTTCTTATCAACTACACCAGAACCACCTTTTTCAAATTTTTGTGATTCTATTACGCCGATCTCATAAAGACCCGTGACTAAAACACCCGCCGCCAGTGCAATGCCAGTATAGATGTCACCTGCCGAAGCAATAGCAGAAGTAACGCCCAGTGCTATATTTATCCATGCCTGTGCTACCGCTATTTCCTGTTGTTTCTTTTTATATGTTTTTTCAATTTGTAACGCTTCTGCTTTTTGCTTTTTTTCAAGTTTAGCTTTCTTATCAGCCGCCGCCTGTTCGCTCATTGTTTTGTTCTTAACAGACGCATCCAAAGCATCAAATTCTCCCTGGTATTTTGCCTCTGTTGCCGCCAATTCAGCATCCATGTTTTGTTGGTACTTTTGGCTTATCGACCCTAAAATAGAATTGACCTGATCGGCGAATTTTTGAGTCTCGGCCACGATAATAGCCATATCCTTCTGCCATTGTTCCGGCTCGAAGAACCTTGCAATGGGCGACATTCCCGTGGTTGATTTATTCTCCTTCCCCTGTCCTTTTGTCTTTTTGGATTCTCCGCTCGATTGTGTTTCTGCGATCTGGCCAGACAATCTATTCCTTTGTGCCATTAACAAGGCTTCCATTTCGGGAGGTAAATACCCGAATGCAGCCAATGTCGATTCACGCCACTTGTCAATGTTATCAATCTGCTGTTGTAATATGGCTACATCAGAAGCAGTACTGGCATCAATGATATCATCCCTTTCCTTGTATAGCCTTTTAAGTTCTTGTATGGCCTCCGGGGTTAAATCAGTTCCAGCGACCCCACGCTTACCAGGAATTTTCTCGTTTTCTATTTTAGCAATAGAGGTATCAATTTCAGTTAACCGGTTTTTATTATTCCTTTTGGTGTTTTCCCGTTCAAGTTCCCTTACTTCTTTCCAAAACTTTTCTTTCTCGTCAATGGTTTTCTTGGAATAGTCAGCATCAAGTTCTAATAAGTCCTGTTGGATTTTCTTGTATTCGTCGGTACTTTGTAGCCCGTATTGATCCATCAGGGCAAGAAGCGTCTGATATTTATTTTCTTCAATCCCAAAAGTTTCTTTCCCGTTTTCTTTGGCAAGTTTTATCTGGTTGTCATAGTCTAAAGTAACAGAGTCTATCATTTCCTTTAAATAGGACTGTGTCGCTTCGGTTCTTGTCTTTCTGTACCATTCTTGTTGTTCTGTATAACTTGCTTTATCCCATGCGCCGCTTTCTTCCAACTTGCTACGCTCGTGTTCGACAATTTCATTAATAGTAAGGTTGGCTAAATCTTTTTTGAATTGGTAATAGGCTTCGTCGGCTTTTTGTTGTTCCTTGATTATTTTTTCTTGTTCACGGGCAAGTTGTTTTTCAAGAGCAATTTCGGCTTTTGTTTTTGGGGTGCCATCTGGGTTTATATTTTGTAAAGAATCAAGTTTGTTCTTATCTTTAAGCTCCTGAATATCACGTTGATTTTTAGTCCGAAGTTTATCAAGTTCTATCGCTTTTTCTGTAAATGCTATTTCTGTTTGAAGAACCTTAATACGCCTCTTAACCCGATCTTCGTTGGCCACCCCGGCTTCTTCTCCAGATACCCCCCATTTCTTCTGGTAATTAGCCAACATTTGCTTCTGGTTTTTTAAAAGAAGTTCAGATTTAGCAAAATGTACCCTATCAGGATCATTGGCAGCGGTTTTATATTCGAGGCCGGGCAGTCCCAATGCAGCCCCTGATAACCTATTAAATGAAGCAGCTAATGAATTAACAACAAATTGTAGCACACTCAATACGCCAGAATTGGCAGCAAAATTTACTATTGCTTTCCCAGCCTTATCAAAAGAAGCCCCAAGCGTTTCATTTTGTATCGTATATTGTTTGGCGGCTGTGGTTCCTGCATCCAAAGATTGTTTTGCAATATCTATTTGTTTGCGGTATAGTTCAATATTTCCAGACAATACGGCCATGACACCAATTGTCCTTCTTCCATCCAATCCAAGGTCTTTAAACTGTTCTGCAAATTTTGAAAACGAGGCTCCACTATTGTCCATTCCTTTAGCAACTGCAATAAAAGCTTCATTGAAATCCTTGGCCATTAATTTTTTAAAATCCTGAACGGCCATTTGCGCTATCTCCGCATATTTTTCGGGTTTCTGCGCCATTGCAATCCAAATCTGGTTTACAGAAGTTGATGCAACCTCCATTGTTTGCCCTAAAATATCCATTGTTGCACCAAGTCCCATTATCTTATCAACAGACACATCTGTTACTTGGGATAATCCCCCCATCCGCTTTGTAAAGTCTATAATATTTTCTTCTTCAGCCACAGAAGCATTACCAAGGTCTTTTAGCGCTGAACCAACCTTCAATAAAGCCCGCTCCATCCCAATCCCATTGGCATCTGTTTTGAATATCTGAACAATACGGCCTAACTGATTTATTGCTTCTTCGTTGTTCCCTAAGTCTTTACCAAGGGCAACCCCGATCATGTCGGCAGCTTTCACAAAACCGGCAATCTCATTTTTTGCGATACCAAGTTTCCCAGCGACATGCGCCAAGTCAAGTAAACTCGCCTGTGATGTACGGGTATCAAGTCCACGTAGGGTTTCATTAAGATCATATACCTCCCGCTGGGTCATTCCGGTGGTACGACGAACAGCAGCCATAGAATCCGAAAGTTCAGCATTGAACATTACCCACTTTTTCAGGGTATATCCCACAGTTAAAACCGCCCCACCTATAATTGTCCAAGCATTACGAATAGCAGTTGCATAATGGCCTACCGACCGGCCAAATACACCGTGAGAGGCATCGAGTTTTTTTAACTGAGTATCATACCCCTTAATTTCATTGTTAAGTTTTTTATAACCTTCTGATCCAATTTGATGAAAATTCTTTTGTTCGAACTTTGCCCGTGACATGGCAGCAGAAATTCGGGCGTATGACCCGGCAAGTGCAGCGTTTTCTTTTGCCTGTAACCCAGCAAGTTTTATTTGATTTTTTTGATCCTGTGATAATCCATTTACTGCTTGTCCATAATTCTTAGCAGCATTGGTAAGGGTATTCTGTTTAGCCGTTAATTCCGCTATCTCTTTATTCAACCGGAAAATAACAGCCTGCATTTTGGCCATATCCTCCGCACCTCTTGTTATCCCATTTTGGCCATCCGTCGTAGTTGGATTAAGGTTTTTTAATCTATTTGTAGCTTCTTTAATTTGTAGCATGACCCCTGTCTGAATTTCCAGCAACTTTTTGCGTAGTTCTTCAGCCCCGGCAATAGCGGCAGTGAACGGATTGCCGTTTTCGATTATATCATTATGTGTAATCGGGTTTGCCATTTTAAATTTTCTTTTTTTTCACCAACGAAATCATGGTGTAAAACTCCATGACGGTCATGTTTTTAGCAACTACGTTCCCCTCTTTTTGTATCATCAGGCACATCTCTTCAAAACTCCTTATCATTTCCAGCTCAGCCTTGGCCACGTCCCTTGGCCTGACCTGCGAAGCCAACCACTTATTGATTGCCTCAATTTCTTGCTCATGACAAGTAGATTCTGATATAATCTGTTCGCCAATAAGCAATGTCCTTTTTTTGATCTTTTCATAATAGTTGTATTCCCCTCCCCTGTTTGCCTGATCTGGAAATAACTTTTCAATTTCTTCAAAACAGTTATGTTTTACCCGTTCGTTTTTTTTTTAATCTCGTTATGAGTTAGACCGATTTCGGCTAACCGTTTTATCGTTGTATCAATATCGCTTTCCGAAAACCCCGTCAATTCCTTCCCATCAATGGAGTGAATCAAAACACAATACGCCCGGTGTTCAAAATTGACCTCGTTCAAAAGGTTGAAAACCAATTCCCGTAAATTCGCTATTTGCTGTAAGGCCTTGCCCTTGTCGTCAATGATCTGTACCAATGGCCGGATATGGTTATTCTCAATATCAGAAAACGATGATCCCAACCCTTCTGACAACATCATCATCCTGTTAAATGCGCTATACCTATTAATAGGCATTTCATCAATGGAATCCCACGTTACAATCTTATGTCCGTTAACCTCGGTAGTTATCATCTTATGACCATTACTTGATAATTGGTGGCTGTTTTTGCTTTTTCTTCCCACCTTTGCTCTTTCGTGAGTAAGGACAGTTTTTCATAGGCACACTTCATTTGTGGGTTCACTTCCACCGCCTTCATCAAAGATTCGATCCCACGGTTCACCCTATGCAACTTGCAATAGCAATCTGCCATCTGGTAATAAATCTCCGCAGTGTAATTAGCTGTCTTTGGGGCAATAATTGTATAGTATTGCATCCAGTACAGGGCAGCGTCCCATTGTCCGATGGCGTGTAGTTCCAATCCCAAAAAGAATATATCCCTTGGTGATGTAGGTTTCTTTTCCAGTACACGTCGCAGTATGGTAATATTGCGCAGAGGGTCTGTCTGGTGGTTTGGTGAGGGAGTATGCCATATCTTTACTTCATCTGAATATAAATCCGGTTGTATGCTTAATTCTTCGTGAATTTCCCCGATCCAGTGTGCCGAAGCTTTTCTAAACAACCTCAACCCCCAAAAGGTTTTTTCTTTATCCGATATGGGAGTAGAGATAGCCCGTTTGGAAAAGTTTTCATTGAGAAGTTTATACATGGAATCTACAGTAGTTGTCATTACCTCATCAGTATCTATCGAAAGGATCCATGGATGTTGTGTGTAATCCAAAACCCGGTTCCGGGCAATAGAGAAATCATCTTCCCACCGGGAATAAAATACCTTCGCCCCCAATGAGGTTGCGATGGAAGCGGTTTTGTCATTGCTCCCCGTGTCAAGCACAATAATCTCATCAACCCCTTTAATAGACTTAATGCAGGTTGAAATTTCCTTCTCGTTGTTCCTTGCGATTATGGCTGCTGAAATCTTTGTCATTTAAGAGCAGGTTTCTTTATATGTTACTGTCGTTTCGACCCGGACAGAATAATAAGGGTATAAATCGGCCATTAACTTGTAATCTTCCACGTTGTACCCCTTGTAAACAGACTGTATGGTTTTATCATAAACATTGTTGATATGCAGTTCACAGCCCCGTTTCGGGGTATGCCTTAGCAGGGTGTCGATAACCCTGTTCCTCAATGCTTCTTTTTGTATCCGGTAATCTGAACCCCACTTAACATAATATTTGTGCCTTTTCATGTTAAAGAAAAAGACAAGGTTCAGTTTCGCCGTGATGGAAGCCCAATACACTGCTGTTTGGGCGTATTTGTCCGGGATGGAAAATGTCAAAGGGTCATCGTAATCAAAAAACAAGAACCCTGGATAACGGTCAGATGGCAAAAGTGAAATCTGATCCGTCAGGGTTCCCCCGGTACGGTTGTAAGCTAAAGGGACAGCCTTGTTGTTTTCGTCCACGAACCGGTCAACCAGTCCAAAGACGTGTAATATCGTTTCTGCTGGTATTTCGCTTGGGGTGACAGGATAAGACTGGTCATTGAAATAAACGTCGTACACGCCACCTATGTAGTCCACGATCTTGAATAATCCGTCCTTTGTCCCCGTGGTGGTTATTACACCGCCTTCAGTGGGGTGTTTTATGCCCATTGCCTTAGTTCTTCGATAATGTCGTCCTTAATAATTTCCTGTAACTTTTCAATATTTGGCTGTGTTAAACCGAAAATATCCGTGCCGTACCTGTCTTGTAAGTGCAGCGTTAAATCCATTCCATCCCTGTATGTCGGCCTTGCGCTAAACTCTATTTCATTAGGTCGATAGATTATGATGAAATTACCCTCAAACTCCCCGGTGTCCCTGAGCGTGGTATGGTCATACCTTTGACTTTTTGCTTTTTTTATCCGTTGTGTACTCTTTTTGTATGGTGGTAATTGCCGTCCCTCGCTATCTATCCCTTGTTCATACAATTGATCTTTCCAGTTCATGTAAACCAATACCTTTTCTTTTTTTTCCACGGCACGATTGATAATCTGTCCCATGTCCACCGATGAGGCTCCTTCTATGAAATGATCTATGGTCATATCGCCCCCACCCTTATCCCCCTTTTGGTTTGTTTTCCCATGCAAGGAGTGTTCAAATCATTTACACCCAAGGCTACACTCTGATATTCCTTTGCTAAATCCAGTTCCATGCCAGACCGGTACGTTTTGTTAGGATCACCTTTTATTTCCAGGTAAGCATCAGTCTTTATCGACTTGCTTACCCCGTCCATGCGTGTTGAAAAGGCAATAGCTTTTACCACGTCCACGGCCACCTGTTTCCAGAGCAACCGGGCAAACGATTTACGGTTATTGACAAAGAAATCCGTTAAATCACACGTCACTGTAATGGCTAAATTCAAACCCCAATTCTGGACTTCATACCCCACGCCGTCCATGTCCGGGAGCGAAACCCCGTTGAGGTACTGGCTTGAAAAACTTACCGGTGTAAACTTGAAATACCGGTTACGTAACTGCCAGGCATAAAGGTTATATTTATCCATCATACAACTCCCACAGGGTTCCACCGTCAAATCGACTTCCCTTTGTATTGCCTGACCGGTTAAATCATCCTCGAAATATCCCAAGTACCATGCGCCACCGGCATCATTCTTTGAATACTTGGCAAAATTCATTTCAATAGCAGTGGTGGGTACAAACCATTCTAAACTCTTTGCCTTGGTGGTAGTCATCGTGTAGGTCAAAACAGCATCATCCTGGGAAGAATGGAACAGGTAAATCTTTAATGCAGCCTGGGTTTGGGTAAATTGTCCCCCGATCCTCTTAATGGCCAACTGTAAACCTGTATAGTCTTTTACCTTAAATTCATAACCCACGAACCTGCCTTGTCCCACCACGGTTGAGGTAATCCTCCCTTCGCCGTCGAACAGTTGGGTATCCTCCATGATAGACTTGGTAGCGCTCTGTAACTGTTTTTCATCAATAAAGCGGTAAAGCATATTGACAATAGAGGCCTTGGTAAGGTTTTCTATATAAGTAGATAGCATGGGCAGCCACCATGTAGGGTTCGATGAAGGTGTTTTCCCAAGGTTAGTCCCTTGCAGGGAAACATAAATGATAGAATCACTACGGACTATTGCTCCCAAGGCATAGGTTGTACCGGCGGCATAGGCGGCAGCCGTCATCCCATCATAGTTCGGGGCAATGGCTTCAATATTTTCGATCGAAACAAGCGGATGGACGTCGTTGTAGTATAACCCGGACTCGCTGACTTTTAGGGCTGCGGAAAGTTTAGGCATTTCAGTATCACTCGATTCCCGCCAGCCTATGAGGGAAAGGAACGATGCTTGCACTGTTGATACGTCCATTTAGAGAGGGTATTATGGGTTCAGCTTCGCCCAAGAAGGAGGATCACCCGCTATTAATCCATAAAAATTGCCATTGTAAAACATGATCGTGCCGAGGTTGGCAGTCGATCCATGCCCTGTCGTGTCAGTTCCGGAACATTGTATTTTTGGTGTGAGTACCGTAACAGTTGTCGAAACCGTGCCGATATTCAAAAGGTTTGCCACCACTTCGCTTGACGTGGTGTCCCTTTGTATAATCTGGACATCGCCCGTACCCGCCTTGTCTTGTAAATAAACATCGGCAAGGTTTTTAAATACTGCCCGCCCGTGAGGGTTGCCTACCTGTTGCTGTATAAGGACTTTCCAATCTTTTGTACTCCCGTCGTCACCGAAATAAACAGTTGAATCTAAATATGTAGTCCCGGAATTCGTTAAAGATGATACATTTGAAACAACCACTGACCCGGTAAACGTCGGGGAGGCCAAAGGTGCTCTTAACGCTAAAAGTAATCCAGCCCCGTAACGTGAGATAACCTTTCCCCCAGGTATGGTATCATACCAGAAAACGATATTGGTTGTGTCTATTAATGTCGAAAACAGGATACGTTTTAGCACACCATTTTCGTAATGTACAATTGAATCAGCAGTAACATCATCAGGCATGGAAAATATTGTAATACCCGATCCACGTATAGCGTCGCTGAACGTACCGGTAACAGCTTTTATGGAGTCCGTAGCCGTTATATCAGATACAGAAACGCCCCAATCCAACGACGGGCGGATAACGTGCTGACAGAAGCCGCAAACGCTCCAAAGCGAGAATAAAACAATAAGTATCTTTTTCATTTTAGTTCAAGGTTTTAAAAACATACCAAACTGTTGCAGGGAGTGTTTGACCGGCCTCTATGGTAAAATTCAATCGCATGTACCGGAATGAACAACGGTCGTCTTCGAATGCCTTGACCCCATCCGAAACAAGCGTTGCAGATGAAAGGTTTGCATAGTCGATCCATGAAGAATTATCCGGAGATACCTGTACTTTTACAGTTGAGGTGGTCGATGTGGTTGTACCACAAAGAATAGTGATACTCCACGAAGAATAAACCCCGGAAGTGGTCAGTAAAATGGTAGTATCCTGTGTAATGGTCTTGGCGTCGAGTACCCTCTTCCATGATATACCTTGCGACATACCGATAAGAGGGATTATGGCAATTATTGCTAATATGATCAGCTTTTTCATTTTTCCGATTTTTTATTGAAAAAAGAAGGCGGTGTGTTTCTACGGTACACTCGCCTAAGACCATCGTTACCCTAATTAAAGGGAGAGGATATCAGCCTTATAGATGGGCGATGCCCCTGCGCTGATGTACGGAGAAACGAGTGCATAATCAAATGAGAAGTTGAAATTTTCGATCACGCTGGCTTCCAGTCCTGCCCCGCCTTCGGTAGTGTTGTCGGCACAGGTGGCCTGAACATGCAAACCGGATGTTACCCCGATCATTGGAAGGGTTGCAGTAGTC
This sequence comes from Bacteroidales bacterium, assembly GCA_023231005.1. Taxonomy (GTDB): domain Bacteria; phylum Bacteroidota; class Bacteroidia; order Bacteroidales; family FEN-979; genus CAIVAT01. The sequence goes on from JALNWG010000021.1 coordinate 14,627, forward strand.
CAGTAATTGCTTTCAGACAATCTCGCACCCCTGCGGCTTTCCGGGTCAATCCAGTCAAGGATTCCGATAGAGCCATTCGGCATGATGAAGAAGGTAGCATTTGCCCCACCCGACAAGGCAACACGGTTGCTATAATCGAAGGAGAAATCACCAAACTGGAACACGGTGTTGGCAGAGTTTCCCGCACCCTGGTTGGCAAAGTATTGGTTCACAGACATGAGGGCCGGAGAAGCCACGATATTAAATGGCCCAACGAAATCATCCTGGAACATGGACTGGTAAAGTTCACTCAGGTAGGTTGGCTTGGAAGCCTGTGGGATCTGAACGACACTGGAAGAAAACGCAAACGGCGCATTTTCGGCTGTGAAAGTTGTGGACTTCACGGCGTTGAGTTTGGTATAAATAGCAGTGTCCATTTCCTTTGCCATCGCCAGCTCCATTTGCTGCATTTTGTGTTTGAAATCTTCCACGTAAGCAATGTCATTGTTGTTATACTGCGAGGGAACCATATGGAACCCGTTAGCAATAGTCACCCATGATAAGGTCACCAGGGCAGATACGCTGGATTGTGTTGCGCCGGTACAGGTACGTACCGAAGTATTGGAAAAAGCTATTTTCTGCAATACCTGGACTTTTGTAGCCCTTTCTGCTGTTCCACGGGCTTTGATAATTTCGGCTGTGGAAATCAGGTTCGGGGTGTCCCGTTTTGCAAGGGACAAAAGGCCAAGGCCAGTTCCCCTGTTTTCAAATTTATCCAGCGATGCGCTGGAATACTGCTGACGGTATTCCGTGAGGGCAGTTGCGGCTAAGTATGCCATGATAAGAGAGTTTTTTAAAAGTTAGTAATCGAGTTTTCACAATTGCCCCTTGTTTTATTAAAGTGGTAAGTTTTTGCTGTACTTGTCAAATGCCAAGTTAAACTTTGGCGTATTGTATGGTAGCCCTGCGGTTTCAATGAGAAACTTTGTTAATTCAAGTTTCGATTGAACATTTACCGGTATGGCCACATCAATATCATCCTTACCGTCTTTGTCTTTTTTTACTTCCGGTGGTTTAGTCCCGGCCCCTGGTTTCTGGTTTATTTTATCAATGATAGGATCGAGTTCGATTGCCATCAGTTCTTCTGCCGTATATGGTTTGAATGTTTCCTTATTGATCCGTGGGTTGCCGTCGGCATCCATGAAAACCAACTGCCCGTCAACGATCTTTCCTTTGGCAGCTAATTTGCTTTTTGCGTTATCAATAAAGGTGTCCAGTACCGGTTTTGGCATGTTGGCAAATTTCAAAGAGCGGGTCGAAGCATCCAAAATGTTCTTCACGTCCTTTTGTGCCAAATCAGATTGCATCTTGTCGTACTTTGCCTTCCAATCGTTATCTTTTTCGATCGAAGCCTTACGAAGTGCCTCAATCTCTTTGAGCAGGTCAGGAGAACCACCAACCTTGAGTTTTTCAACTTCTTTTTTGGCCGTTTCGGATTCTTCTTTAAACTGTTTAACCACCTCCGGCCAGTATTTGTAAGTTTTTACATCGGCTGGTTTCTGCAACCCGGTGATAGTGGTAAAGTCGGCATCAACATCGTCATAGACTTTTGCAATCCGGCTTTTAAGTTCCTGCTCTATGGTTGTTTTCTTGAAGTTTTCCAATAGCGTAGCCTGTTCTTCCGGCGTATGCACGAATATTTCGGTTGCTTCAAGCCCCTGGATAGTTTTTATTGCTTCCTCTTTGTTATATTTTGGCATAATATTTCCCCTTTAAATGTTTGTTTTACAGTTTTTTAAGAATGTAGTATATAGCAGGATATGCGCTATAATTGGAAGAAGCGGTGAACGATGTAATTTTCACACGGGAATAAGGGGCTACGCACCCAACAGGCATGAACACACAGCCCCCGGCAGTGGATGTAGTGGTCACCATATCACGGGCAGAGGTCAGGTAAGTATAGACACCTGATCCAAATACCTTAGGGTTCCCGTTTCGATACTGGGTTTGTGTTGCCACAGTTGAAGCCCCGGCATTTGTCCACTTTATCCAATTAGAATTGTCATAGGATATTTCAAAGGTTATCTGACATGAGTCAAACATGTCGGCTGCCTTTGTAGGTAATGCAATGGCTACCTCAATAGCGTAAATCTCATAATCCTTTGGGATAACCGTGGTGGAAACGACCAAGCCGCTTGCCACAGTCCCGGCATTGTTGTAATAGAAATACTTGGTTGTGCCGGAAGGTCCCGCCGAGGCGGTTAAGGAATCGTCACTTTTGGTTGCGAATGCTATCTGCTTAATGAACAACTGCCCGAAAGAGGTAGAAGCAAGAAACAAAACTGCGAGGATCAATACTAATTTTTTCATTTTTTTAAAGAGTTATTTGTTTGACAATGGTTTTCTTCCAAACCGTGGCCGTATAGCATTTGCATCAGGTTCGGGTTTTGGCTGTTCCGGTTCTTCCGGGGTTTCCTCCTTTTTTACAAAGGTTGGGTCATGGATAATTTCCTCTTCACGGAAGCGAAAGTGCTTTTTGTGTTTTAGAAATTGAGCAAAGTCACGTGGAGAAAAAACTATTACACGTTCTTCGACAATTGGCTTATACTCATCTGCGGTTGGGTATTCCTCTATCACCCGTAAATGGTAAAATTCCCTTGATTCTTCATTGATTTTGTACCGGCTGTTCTTGTTGGCCGATATTTGCGGTTTCTGGTTTGGCATATCCCCTTATTGTTTGGTTAATGATGTTAATTTTTTCATAGTATTCAAACTGGTTCCCAAATTGGGTCAGTGGCACGTTTTCCCTTTCAAACCTCTGTAACAAGGCGTCAAGGTGTAATTTGATGAACATGTTGTCGTCCCCGATCAACCCAGGGTTTACAGAGTAAATTGTAAACACATCCTCGATAGATTTTGACGGTAACGGGTCAAGGTCAAGGACAATCTTCATCCTCTTTTTGGTTTCTGAATCTGCCCGGTACTTGGTTTCAAAATATTGCCGGGTTATGTCAGAAATAATGGCATCCGGGACTCTCTTTTCTTTTGCCAGTGAGAGGCTGTTAAGCAGGGCGTATTCGTCGGTGAGGTAAAACTGTGTACCGTAATCGACCTCAACATTAAGGAAACCCTCACCATAGGCCATAAGGCATAGGGTTTCGATAACCCATTCATTGATCTCCTCAAACTGGTACTTGATTTTGGTGATCACGTCCTGTTTGGACTCAAACCCGCTTTCGATCTGCTTTTCATTCTTGGCTGCATCGTTACGGACTTCGCCAGAGTCACCGACCACGGACTTGAAAATCCTGTCCCAATCTTCTTTTATCCTGGTATTGATGAATTTTAGAATTTCAGGATCGGCGTTTACAAATTTGACGGCGTTAACATTGAGGTCAGGGTCTTCCTTACTCGTGGGCGGTGGTGAGGTGATTACTGCACCTGCCCCTAAAAAGTCTTTGCCTATTCCCTCTTTCTTCTTTTTTTGGTCGCCAGGGTCGCCTTCGTACTCCTTTTCGATGTCATAGGTGGCCAGTATAGGATATTTGCCGTACATTTCGGCGTAATCCCTTGAAACCATATCGAACAGTAACTTGTCAAGTTCCCCAAGGACAGAAGTTATGGGTGACTTACGGTTTACCTCGTTATCGTTGGTCAACCTCTCCCGCCATAGCATATGCGCTGGCACCCTGCCAATTGGGTTTGGCACTTCCCGGATCAACTTCAGCACATCCCTGCGCTCACCGTTAAATACCCTGATCCATTCTTTGTCCATCGACACGATATGGCCTTCCCCGTCCTCGTAAATGACATATTCAACATTATCGTCACAATCAACCGAAATGTCAATAAGGGAAGAAGTGCCTATAAAGTAGTAGTAAGGTTTGCCTGTGTCTTGTGGCATATCACATACCACGACAGAGTCAACGTCCCCCTGTAAAGCCCTGAATGCTTTTAGTTGGAAATCATCGTTGTCAAAGAACGTTTTAAAGTCAGCTAATAGGCTTTTATCGCTCAGTTTTATGTCTATGGTGCGGTTTTCACCTTCAAATACCCTTGCCAGGTTCTTCCAGATAGATTCTGTCAGTTCGTTGGTAGGCAGTGGGTAGTTTATTAGTTGCTTAAACCTCTCTGACTTGTCAGCGGGGAGTAATTTTTCAACCCACCATATAAAATCCGGCAGATAAGTAGCCGTTGCGTCGTTATAACATAAAGTGGCATCGTTGTGAAACCTCAGCCTACGGCTGTGGACTATTCCCCTGCGGATCGCTGTCTCGCTTCGGGGTTTTGTCACCAATGCCTGTATTTCGCTGATTGTCATTCTTTGGTTTCTTTTTCAACTGTAAAATGCCATCTTTGTACTGCCAATCGTCACCCACGATCTTCCAGCAGTTACTTTCACGGATATGTTTTTCGGCTTGAATCCGATAAATCTCCTGTGCTTCTTCGGGTGTACGTTCGATAATACACCCTTGTATTGTTGATAGTTTTACCATTGTTACAGGTCTAAGCCGGAAAAGTCAGTCGGGGTTATGATGTCCAGGTAATCTGACCATCCGGGTTTCAGGGAAAAAGAAATCTCCACGTAATCGGGGCCATCCAAGCCACCTAAAAAGCGGTCAGATACATGGAAGGCATTTACCGGCCATCCAAAATACACGGTCGTTGCACCTGGCCCCGCATCCGGAAGTCCAGAGGCCGCTACCGTAGGATAACACACGATCTGCCCTTTTTCATTGACAAAGCCAATGGATATAGATTCGCAGGCAAGGGTTTTGAGGTTACGAATAACCGAGTCAGTGGGTTCAAAGAGTTTCAGTGTTACTTTGGTAGGTTCAGTACCGAATATGATAGGGATACCGTCCCTCACCTCGTTACCACTGCCGTACTCTTTTGCTTTCCCAAGTTCAGGGGTGAACCCGGAGATGAATGGGGAGATGATGATTTTGTCGTTCGGGGTGGTTTCTGTCAGGCCCTTAGCGGCAGTCCAGGTGGCCTCTGATAAAATAGTCGTTCCCGTGCCATATCCTACTGTTGAGGATTGACGCTGGAAGATAAGTTTTTGGAGTTGTCCGATTGATTCGGGGCAGGTTTGTGTCCCCGGTGGGGTAAGATAAGTGCCGACAGGGCAATTGCAAGAGCGCATGGTTCTTAAGTTTAGATAGTTAAACAAACTGTTTTGTCCGAACTACCCCTGCCGGAACTATAAGAACTGCAATAATAATTCTTATTTAGTCTAAATCCAAATTAAGTTTTTAACACTATTATAACTAATTGACATTCAATTACTCAAAATGTTAACATTTTCAATTCCATTGCCGTAAAAACTTTCTGGGCTTCTTTAATTTACTAGTACACAAATACCGGAACGCATCCATGCAATGATCCCAACCCGATTCCGGCTTAAGTATGGGTTTGTCTGTTTTTTTGTCCCTTTGCCATTTGTAATACCGGAATTCCCGGATCATGTTCAAAGAATCACTTGTAACGTTTATAGGGTATTGCTTTATAACATCAATCCCTTTACGGACTGAATCAACCCCCTTGGCGGCACCACGGATTAACCACCCCGCATCTCTTAATTCTTTTATACTCTTTGGCTCTGCACTATCAGCCCATATTTCATCAATCCCACGTACTATCCCAACCTCCTCCATCTTTTTCGACAAGTCACGATTTGTCATCCCGGTTTCATACAACAACTCCCTCACCCATAACTCACCGTCCTGCATGAACACTTCGACAATAACAGCCGGATCGACGCTGAACCCAAAGTCCAGCCCAAACCCAAGCCGTTTAGCATCTTTGGGAATTTCAGGTACCTGCTTCCAATTTTCAAATATTGCACCTTCAATCCTGCCAATTTCACCAAGCCCGTAAACCTTCCACCATTCAGGATCGGTAAATTCCCTGCTCTCGATATCTTTTATGATTTTGTCCGGAAGAAATTGGTTGTCTTTATAAGTGGAATGAAGCCAAATAATACCTTTGTCATTACCTTTTTCGTCTTTGCCAGGCTGTAATCGTTCATGCGCCCAGAATTCGCCACATGGGTTAAAGTCCAGAAAGGTGCATATGTTGGTACGGATGTTCATGTGATCGTAGATCGGCCACGGCACGTTTATAGCTTCATTGACGTAAAGGATATCCCGCCTTGGGCCATGTACCTTGCTTGGCGTATCTGCCGAAAAGAATTCTATCTTACCGTTGTTGAACTGGTAAACATTATCGCTCTTGTTATGGTATTTTTCATCGTACAACCCCTCCCCTTTCATGACGTCCAGAAAGTCCTTCATCGCCCCTTTCTTTAGGTGAGGCATGGTTTCGCTCACCACGGAGATGGTATATTTCCTGCGGTGGGCTATCATGATAAGCAATTGGATAAGGCTATAAGTCTTTGAGCTACTCGTACCCCCTGGGTTTATTATCAGGGTATTCCCGGCAAGGAATGCCTTTAGGTTACGCTCAAAAACGTTGGTTACGTCCATAAATCAATAAATCAAAAAAGCCGACCCATAATGATTCCACATTATGTTTAACCGATTCGGCGAACATCGGTGCTTTTGTCTCACCAGAGTTATCACTTATCACAGGGAATCGAACCCTGCTCCCTTCGCATCCACCCTCAGCAACCGAGACGGAGTTGAACCGTCCTTAGTGGAAGCGGTTGGTACCGAGCCAACATCTCAGGATTTTCAGTCCCACACATAAACCATCTTTGCTACGCTTCCTTACAATTTCATTGTGTTTTTGTTTTAAAGTATTAATCCCAAGGGTTTTCACCCGTTATTTCAATAAATGATTTTTTAAATTCATTAATCTGTTGCGGGAGAATTTTCTTTAACTGATCTATGTGAAATTGCGATGGTATCGGTAATGCCAATCCATAGGCTAAACTTTCAAGTGAATCAATTAACCGTCCTAATTTTTCATATTTAGCTTCCATTGAGTATTTTTTTTGGTAACGAATTTATTTTCATTCTATTAAAATCCTTTTCAGTGAATACTTCCATGATGTCAGCAACAAGGTTTGAGTGAATGTATGCCAGCGGTTCATCACTTTCGCAGCTTAACACCTTTCCTTCTTCCTTGTCATAAGTCCAGATATGAACCGCTGCATGAAATAATTCGTGACAAAGAACGGCGAAGGTGAGTGTATCCCATGACATCATAATCGAAGTAACTATTCTGTTCGGTTTATATGGTTTAACGTACCATCGGTAACAAATGCCAAGTGCACCGTGGGTTGAATTGGTAACAATTCCACGTTTCTTTAACCTCAGGCTTGCGGCGTGCATAATCCACTGCGTTTTGTAGATATTTACTTCTACTTTTTTATCATCTGACCAGATTTTGAAACTAACCATTATGCCTTTTCGAGTTTTATATCCACCTCCTGATGGCAAGACTTGTTTTTAAAGCCACGTATCTCGTCCATCGAAATCACAAAGCCCTTCAAAAAATTATCATTGAGATATTTTGCAGGAAAACGACCGTGCCGGTTTACCCATCCTTCATGAACTTGATTCAGGGGAACGTTCATAACAGGCGACTTCTCACAGCATACCATACATGGCCGTTTCTTGAAGAACTTAAATTCATACCCCGACAACCACGCCTCCAATTCGTTAGGATTGGCGTATTTTTCTATCTTCAGCAGTGGTAAAATGTCCTCAGTCCGGAATATATGGCCGTCCAAACTCATAGGATAACCATAGTCACCATTGGCCCCGGTCCAATCGAACACGCCATCCTCTATTTTCGGGATTTTTTGCTCCTTGTCGGTAACATAACAGTACGGCAACTTGGGATGAAGCCTTAAACTCAGGCATAACACGTCATCCCGGCTTTCAAATTCCTTAAATTCCTCACATTCCAGTGAAAAAGGTTCCTTCCACACCATATCGTCCACGAAAAAGACAGTATGTTTAAAAGCGGGATTGACAAGGGAAAGAACATCTATCTTAAAACTTTCCTGTTTTTGCATGAGAACCAACGGGACGGGAGAACCCTTGTTGATCAACTTATAATACCCATCCCAATATCGGTCTTTGGATGCGGTAAAAAGAACCGATATATTAACTTTCTGATCATCCATGCACTCTTTCCACATCTCCTTCATAGACCTCAGGAACAACTCCAACTGACAAGCCCTGTCTTTGCTGAAAATTATCACGTTCATCATACTTTCTTGCTTTTACCTTGTGCATACCTCCGCTCCCGACGTGTTAAAGCCCGGAATTCTATCTTGTATAAAGGATCTTTCCTGATTGCATCATCCAACCATAGAGGCCACTCATCACCACGCAACAACACCCTGTCTTGCACCATCAACCCGAAATGATACTGCACAGCCTTCAAATGCTCAATGAACCGCTCAGAATCATCGTATCTCATTTATCGGGCTTTATTTCCTCACTATGAATAAGGTATTGTTCTGTTCTGTAATGACTATTATATTCCTTATCAAGCAAGGTGTACCACTTTTCTGCTCCACAAATGCCAGATAAAACCATTGATTCAAAAACAACATACTCGCCAATAATTTTAGCAACCCCACCATCCGGTTCGCCGATTATCCTCACCTTGTCCCCCTTCTTAAACTTGAAAGGATGCTCTAAAAGCCATACCTTGTCCTTTAACTTATACACCTGGGTACATAAATCCTCAAGCTTTTCTTCAACCCTTTTTTCAAACTCTTTTCTTCTTACAAACATATATCCTCCTTTTTTTGATTTTCTGGTAACAACAATTTTTCCATCTCCCGTAATTTTGTCATCATGTAGGCGTACTTGTCATTCAGGGCCTTTATACCGTCACGATTCGACATACGAGTACCCTCTGTCGCACCTCGTAGCACCCCCAGACCTTCCTCCAGCTTCTTTACCCTTTCAACTAACTCCCTTTCTGTTATTATCAAATCTGTGTCCTTCGCTTTCTTTGCCAACCTGCGGGCGTGATTATACCCGGCACGGTACATTACCGTATAATTAACATCGCCACGGCCTATTTTCACCAGAGTTTCTCTCATCAACCTTTCGGCTTCTATACTTAACCTTGGTATTTTCATATCTTTGATTTTAAATGTTTCCTCACCACCCTCCCATTCATTACATGACAAAACGGATGCTCCGATATTACCCACGCTCCTATGAAAACTATCTCAAACCACCAATCCCCTACCAGCAAACAATCACCCGTAACCTCGCCACACCTTACCCTACGTATCCTGTCCGTCAAACAAACCTCCTCAACAGGCTTTTGTATAGCCTCTAAAAGTGATCTGTTAAACTCTGCCCTGTCAAAATAAATCAATCCCGGCTTTTTCATAACCTGACTCTTTGTCCGTTCACATCAAAACACAACATACCCTAAACCTTCAAACTATTCTCAGAATATATTTATAGAAACTTGATTCAAACCTGAACTTTCAAAACTTGATTCTAAAAATGACTTTTCAAATTGAAAATTTTTTATGAGTAGTACAAAGGGAATCTATATACTTTTTACCCCCCCCTTAGCTGTTTTTTTGACCAGCTTGATAAATACCCGGTGGGGTAGGGGAGAGGCTCCTATCCTAACAAAATCAACCATTTACACTTGCTACTTAACATAATGTTTTTTATAAGACGATATAGGCTGATAGGAAAAATACCCTACACTGCTAAGTTGTAACTAAGTTTATAGTTTATTGATTTCTTCAGCGATGTCTGAACTGGAAACATTAACTCTTATCTCTTTGATTGTCTGATTAATGTCCTGTTCTGTCTTATCCTTCCAGTTTGCAATGTTCTTCATAGCAAAGCATATACCTCCTGTGTTCATACCGGTTTGGAGTAATGTCTCATAATGTTCGACAACTGTTTGTTTCGCACGTTTTATTATTCCACTGTATTTCGGTTCCTTCTCAGCATCATTAAAGGCGTTTCTGTTAACGAATCCACAATGCTTTATGAGACCTTCGTAGGTGTAGACCTTGAATTTGATTTGCTTACCCTTGTTGCCTATGTCAATAATAGTTTCTTTCAATGAATCGAAATAGTCTTCAATCATGAGTTGTAAATCTTCAGGGCTGAAGTAGAAAGGCTTGGTAGAGTAGTGCAGATAACGATACTGGAAGTACTTTTGAAGTTGTGTTACCCTATTTTTTTTGTAGGGTTCAGATTGATCAAGGATGCTATATTGAGGTATGGCAGGGTATCGTTCATGTATTGTATAGTTTTTCTTAAGGTCGGATAATACGGTAAGGTCCTTGTCTTGATCTAACAAAGCGGGAATCTGGTCAGGGTTAGGAGATTCGTTGTCTGTGTTACTCATGTGTTGAGTGCTGATTAGGGGAGACGCTTCGCAATAGGTGCCTTACGGCAAAAGGGTTCAAAGCGCAAAGCTGCGCAAAGCTCCCAAAAAAAAAGTTAAAAAGCAAGTAAAAGTTATGTTTGTGAAAAACTTAATTTAGAATTGGTCTTAATTATTTGATAATGAGGGTTATAGTTTATTTAGACTGTATCTAAATGTTGATTTCGGGTAAAAATAGATGGGTAAATACTTGACATTGCTATAGAAAATGTCGTATCTTTATCATTCAATCTTGGGGGTTGTGTCCTCGACTGAAAGGTGATCCCGCAAGGGTCGAATAAAACTGAGTAAGCATACCACACGCGGCGCGCAAAATAGCGAAACGAGCGAAAAGTTAAGGGGAGATAGTCCCAGGCGGCAGCAATACGATGCTAAGTCTTCGATGACGGCCCGGGAACTTCACTATACAATTTATTTCAAACAAACAATCAAAATCTAAAATCATGAAAAATATTAAGATTAACGAAGACGGAACCGTTAGGATAAACGGGAAAGTCGTAGAATATGACGCTCTTGTTGAAAACCTCACCTGTGCTGGAGAGTGTAGAACAAAAGACGGGAAAGTAGTTGCACTATTCCCGTTTGAAAATGGGGTTATTGAGTATATACTGAACGGATCATTTGCGAGCGGTGAAAGTGCAAATTACACGGAGTTGTCGGTTGGCGAGATCATGGAGTATTACGCAAATTAAAATCAGGGATCAACAAGAACTTCAAGCTGTGCTACCGGCTACACGGGCATTTTAAGTCACAATTTAAAATCTAAACGAAATGAAAACAATTAAAAAAGTTATCGAGGAAAACTCGGATTATAAAGTTTTAATAAATGCTGTTGTTTCAAGAATCGGAAAAGATTCTATTGAAGCCGTGATTAAACACGGAATTAATGGAGGTTATTCTGGATTTATTTATTGTTCTGATACTCATTCCTTCGCTCTGAGGTACCGGACATTAATTTGCAAATTGTTAGACGAATTGGCCTCTGAATTTGGGGTCGATGTTATTAAAATGGTCTCTGGTTTTGGCGTGTTCAGAAATTCACCGATGGATTCTGAAGACAAAAAAGACCTTTTTAAATACCTGGGCGGTGGCAGACCGGAACAGGGAACCATAACGAACACAATGGCATGGTTCGCAGCTGAAGAAGTTTGCCGAATGTTTGATGAATAGTATTCATCAAATATTTTATAACTAACTAAAATTAAGAGCCATGAAAACAAATAGATGGGGTGTTTTTAACGCAAACGATGAGTTAATAAGCTCAGTCGTATGCCTGACCAGGATTGGTGCAGCAAAAAAAGTTAAATTCCTATATCCTAAAAATTATCACTTTGTATATATCAAAAAATTATGGGCTGTTAATATCAGTATTTCAAGTCAAATTCAAGTCACAATTTAAAATCTAAAGCCATGAAAACTTTAAAATTAAATGAAAATCGCACAATTGAAAACATTGCAGAAGTTGCATTTTTAAGTGAAAATTTTGGTGGAGTTCATTCTTCCGAATCTTTTAAAAATGAAAATGGATTACACATCAATGTATGTTATGATGCTGAGTATATTAATCGCTGGGGTTGGGATATGGAAGAAACAAGAATTAATACTACTTATTTGAAAAAAGAACAGGCTTTGAAAGTTCTTGAATTGAGGGCTGATTTAGCTGAAATGATTGCTGCTAAAAATGCAATATAATGTTAACAGTCGAACAAATACGGGCGTTCTTACTGGGACTAACTCAAAGCGTGTCCGATAAATTAGAGCCTATACTTGTCAAGTACGGTTTTAAATAGCGTACAACATCCCTTTAGCCGCTATATAGCGGATATTTCAAGTCAGTTTCAAGTCAAGTCAAATATTTAAAAAAAAAGCTATGAAAAAGATATATCTTGCATATTTAATAGCCGCTGACGGGAAAATTAGGCGTCATAACGGCTGTCCGTCTGAGATGTTTTTAAAAAAACATCCTGAATACGTTTCATATCGTGAGTCCGGTAAACAGAATGAATATTTTTATACTTCTGTGTATAAAATCGAAGAAGCAATTCTAATCGAAGTATCCGATCGTGAAACTCACGAAAGGAATATAGAATAAATTTAAAAAACTTAAAATCATGAACTCATATCACATTTTTGAGGAAAAAGAATCTTCGACTATTCTATATCTTGCAATTGCAAGGGATGAGAAGCAAGTCAGAGAGTTAGCTCTTGAAGCTGAAATCAACCTGAATGGGTTGACAATAGAAATTGTAAACAAGAATGTAAAGGATCAACTTAGTAGAAAGTGTGACCCTGGTATATTCGATTCGATCGTACATTAAACAGAAAACCCCGGATAAAACCGGGGCTTTCTTACCTTTCCACGTGTCCAGGATTTCGGACTGGTACGATTAAACTTGTGAATACGATCTGAAAGCAATTCACAATTTGAAATTTAAACTATCATTGTTTCAATTCCACTTTGGTGCGATTGAAAGGCAAATATAATACAAAAAACATCAATATTTCAAGTCGACGTTAATTTATAAACAATTAAAAAATAAAACGATGAAAACTTACAACGAAATCAAATCAGCAATTTTGAACATTACAAAAACCGTTCAACCTATCGAAACTAAAATGTATGATATGATTCATTCTGATGGTTTAACTCAAACACATCAAGAACACATTTATGGTGAACCTATTTCATCAATTCGCAAAGCAATTTGGAGTAGTGAACTTACAATGAAAGAAAAACTTGAATTGAACGAAGCTCTTGTTTCAAAAATGAAAATATGAGAGTAATCTTATTTACAAACAAAGAAACTGGAGAGGTTGAATGCTTCTCCAGTTTAAAGCCTTTTTTTGATAAATACCCTCAGTTTAAAGAAAACGAAGACAATATAAACACGTATTTATCTCGAAAAAAAACAGGCTTTTGAAACTGATGAAATCAAAGTACAACGGCTCTATGTGCAACGGTCTTTATAATTGCACTTAACAATCTTAATAATTCAAGTCAATGAACCAAAAACTTAAAATTGCCCGTGTATCTAACCGGCTAAACAAAGTCGTCGTGCTGGTTTCGGTCACTGATACCAGGGTCGAAGTCTTTTCCACCTTGCGCCGTGCCTGTGCTGCGCATGAATGGAACTATGTCAGGCTTGTCTATACTCCCATGCCCTTTGAGCATGAGGGCTGGGAGGTTCACAGGATAAGGATTGAATAACAAGTCATTAAATCAAGTCACTAACTTAAAATCAAGTCATTAACAACCCAAAATACAAAAAATGAAAACAATGAAGGTAATTAATGAATTCAAACCTATGTTTGATTCAAATGCAAAATATCTAATCGTGAAAGGGGATATGGGTATTGGTAAATTTTATGCAGCCTGTCAAAAAGCTGTATTTATTTGTTTGTTAGATCATCATATTCGATTTTCTATTTTTTGTCCATACAAAGAATATGCCGAACGTATTTTAAAAAGAATACTTGAAAATATAATGAACAAGCCAGAAGAAACATGTAAATTTGATATTGTTTCAAAATCATTCATTTTTACCAATCATTCAAGAATAGATATTCTGGGAGAACGTGACATTGATCAAATGTTATCATATCATGGTGTAATAATTCAAAGCGCAGATGGAGTATTGTTTGAGTTGTTTAATAAAATTAATAAACAGGTAACTGGTCAAATAATACTAACGTGTAATTCTATTAATGCCGGTCATTGGCTTTGGGAATTAAGCCATAATGAAGCGTGTGTTAATATTGATTTAAAATCAAGTCATTAAGATACGGCGTAAATTTCAAGTCAGTAATTTAAAATAAAGTCATTAACAACCCAAAATACAAAAAATGAAAACAATGAAGTAATTACCGAAATTATTAAGGAAAAACTTCAAGAAATGGCTAAAAAGTCATTAATGTAAAAATGATGTGCAAGTGTAGGGCGTTCCTATGCTTGCACTTAACGGTTGGGGCTATGAATATGTAAACACCTTTTTGTGCGGTGGGGGTAGAATTACTGCATATAACTTAATTAATAATTTTTTATGGGTAAAATGAAAGGCACAGGTACTCGTAGTACATCTAAGGGTCAGCCAAAGCAAGGAAGTAAATGCACTGGTGGAAAAGGGAAACCAAGTCCTGAACGGCAAAGTGCTAAAAAGTAGTAGCGGTGCGCTGGCAGGGGTTTTATTATTTATAGCCCCTGTTAGCAAATCGTTTTAATGTTTGCTAACGGTGGGTATATGAAAAGTAGCCCAACCACGAACTTTGAACAATGAACAAAACTTTAATGGGCTATTTTTTATATACCGTGTTAGTGCCAGTTATTTATAATTGTTCTAAATTGCAAATATAATTAAAATAATTGCTTTTTTATTTGGTAAATGCAAAAATACGTTGTATATTATACATCATAATAATAACATTAAAACTTACGATTATGACACAATTAGCATTACAACCAGCAACAAGTAGAAAAAACTACTATGTAAGTTTGTACATGGGTGAAGCAACTTATGAAAACAGACAATTATTTAACGCATTTTACGGACATGATTACAAAACTGAAGCAGAGGCAAAACAGGCTGCAATTAAAGATTTTTTAAGCACAAATGGCGGTTTAGATTTTTATAACACAGTTGTGTTGACAGAGCATAATGGAATGCAGATAGCCGATAAAAAGGAGCCTTATAGCTCAAAAAGTGCTATTGTTAGAATTTTAGCCAGTAAGAATGTACCAGTTGTTGAATTAATGGAATGTGAATAATGAATAGGCAAACCGTAATAGTTATAATTACCCCGATATTGCAAACTATCGAATGTTGGGGTAATTTAAAAAAAGCTTGTACTGCTCATGGTTGGTCTTATAATACTTTATCGAAGCGAAAATTACCTATCGAATATGAAGGCTATCGAATTGAAAATGTTGTACATTTGCAATCGCGTCTGGAAAGAGTCGCATAGCGTCTCGAAGAGAGGATAGTTCCTCATCACCAGTCGCTTTTTTTATTTACACAAAGTCCTTCCCATGTTTTTTTGTTACATTGACGAAGCGGGCACATCGGATTTAAATGATGCTTCTACTCACTTCGTTTTGGCAGGGATAACGATTCCCGAGTGGAAATGGAAAACCTGTGAATATGATAAGATACAGCGTAAATTTCAAGTCAGTAATTTAAAATAAAGTCATTATGGAAATCATTGTATTTTTAATCGTATTATTTGTTTATTTCCTACCCTCTGTCATTGCACATATTGACAAAAGAGCAGCGTTTGGTGGAATAATGGCCATCAACATCTTCCTGGGTTGGACTATCATAGGTTGGATCGGGGCCTTGGTATGGGCCTTGACCGGTGAAACCGAACAGGAACGGAAAACAAGGTACAGTAAGTAATCCAAGTCAGTAATCCGACCTCTGGATGAAGTCGTAATTAACATCCCTACGCTCAATATCAGACCATCCCGGCTCTTGGGTTGCAATAACCGGGTGAACCATGTAACTCCTGCCCTTGTTTTGAATATGGGTTGCTAAAAACACATCTGATATGTCCCAATCCGTTATTATGCCGCCTTGCTTTACAACCCTTGTCAAGTGCTTCGAAAATGGCTTGTAAACGCTTTTATTATAGCAAGTGGCATGAGCTGCCAGACCGCTCCTGAGCAGCTTAAGGTTTGAAGTCACTGTAAGGCAGGGAATGGTTCTGGTTGCACCAAGGTAAAGCAGGTCAAATTTGTTGTTAAATGAGTATTTCAAGTCAGTTAAGGCAAGTCGGAGTTTGTTCACTGGATCGTTGATAAAATGGACATCATCTTCGAAAATCAATACATTTTGTATATTCCGGGGTAACACATCCTCGAATATAGATAAGAGTGTTGTTTGAAGTCCTATCCTGCCATCGGGATGGGGTTTTGAGTCAATGAAAGTCACCCTTTCGAGTATGCCGACCCGTTCAAATTCTTTTGTAGCTTGCTCCCTGCGGTCAGGGCGGGATGGAAGGTTCATGCAGAATATTTCGCTGAAGAAGTCAAAGGGATTAGTCATGGTTTTTATTGTAATTCAGGAAATTTTTCTATTTCAGAATTAAACGATAAACCTTTCGATTTCCCGCCCTTGATGTAACTATTCCACGTCTTATGTACATAAGCGCCTCGCTGCATGGGTGGGATTTTTTTGATAGCTATTTTATCCCTCATTAATATCTGTCGCAAATGTTTTGTTATTTCGTATTGATCTGGCAATATTCCAAATACTTGTTCAAAAAAACCCTCTACTATTTTAGGGTCATATTCTAATTTAAGTATTAAATATCCCATCATTCCGCCAATATGCGACTTGTTTAATATTCTCAAATGTTTTGCATATTTATCTGCTTTAGCTGCAACATAATGCCAAAACTCGCTATTTTCGCCATATTCTATTAAAACATCATTTACACTTATGTATCCCGCCTTTGCCCACGATGTTCCGACGCTGGTAGGGCTAAACAAACAGCTCTTCTGCGATGTATTCGTCCTTATTAAGTAATTCCTAATCGAAGCACCAATATCATGGCTGTTCGTTACTCCCATTATGTCTAAGGAATCTTTTACATTCCTTTGTTTCCCACAATCATAATTGCTAAAATTTTTCGGGTCAGTCCCATAAATCATAAGCATTTCAACTCCTTTCCCATATTTTACAATAGCAGCCAGCCTGTGTTGACCGTCTTGTAAACACCCGTCCCTATCAATGCTAATCCCCTGCCCCGTCAGCCTCCATTGTTTGTTTTTCATCTGAATTGCATAAAACTCAACCAACCGCTGATTCAACTTCCGATTGGAACCGTTTCTTTGAAGGATTTGTTTTGCTAATTCGGGAGTTATCTCCCTTACTATTGTTTTAATTGTTGTTTCCATGATTTTTCAATTTTAAATGGTTTATTTCAATGATTTAACTTTTCCTTTTTTCATCTTTTCACTGTCAGGCTGTGTATTCTCCTTTGTACATACATTCCCTGACTTGTCAATGTATGCAAATGAGTACATGTGTTTGGCATATCTTTCAATAGCCTTATTGACATTGTGCCGGTAATCGACATATAACGTAGTCCTGTCGTCCAGTCTGATAGGGATTTTGCCTTTAAGGGATCCATGACTTAACTTTGCCTGCGGGATCGGCTTATTGCGGGTACTGAGTCCCTGCTTGTTGTCAATTGAATCGTTCATGCTTCCTTTGTGTTAAAGATTTCCATTTGTTCGTTTGGGGCCGGAACGTAAATTCCAAACCAATCTTGGATCCAATCCCTACACCTGTCCCAATATTCGATAAATTGAATTGTCGTTAATTCTGTCGTTGTCCGCCCTACTGTCAATATTTCACCTGTTTCAGGGTGTGGAACGTCTTTCCCGTTACACTTCTGTTTAAGTAGTTCGTGGGCCGTCTCCGGGGTGATATCTTCAGAGGTCATATCTTTATAGCCCCTGCAAAATTCATTGATCACCACACCCCAATAATATTTGTTTTCTTCTTGCGACCTTTTTTTATATAATTTCTCAACCTTGACAATTACCCGGCCATCGGTAAGAAAATGCAAGGCTTCGTTAAATTTATCCCTGCCATGAATTTTAAGGATTCCGTTTTGGATATGGCCGTATGTTTGAACTTCTTTCATTTATTGTTTAAAGATTCATTCCTTGTCTTTACACAGCCCCGACATACTTTTTGCCACTATACATAGCCACAGCAATAGTATTATTAGCTTGTCATTGTCTATGATAAACTGCAATACGCCTGCCGCTATCATTAAGCTAAACGCCAATAGAAAAAACATAGTTTTCATAGACTTATCTCCTCACATATTTTTGAAACTGACTTCATTTTCTTTTGTTTTAATAACCGCTATATGGCGGTTAGCGGGAACCGTTAGCGGTTATTTAAAATAGAGTCAGCAACCATTCGCATTATTCTGATAGGATAAGTAGGTTTAATGCCAATTTTTTCAGCATACCAGCAAAAAATAACAGGTGGATATTCGTAATCGCCATTTATAGCGCACGAAATATTATCCCATGTCGTAAAATACTTACTTACATACTTGTCATAAATGCGTTCATATTCTTCTTTCGTTATTGTCCCTAATTTATCTTTAATTTTAAAATATAGACCATTTAAATGAGGCTCTAAGTATAACCAATATGGATAAACAACCGCTAACAAAGGTTCATCAGCAACTTTTGCCGTGCCTTGTTGATAGTTTTGTTCTAGTCCGTTCATATTATCTTATTTAAAATTTCAACCCACTTCACATACCCGCTCATCGGTAAAAGCTCTTTCAGCCTGCTTTCCGGTATCCCGGTTGGATCAAAGCCTCTCGAAACAGCGTTATTGATTATCAGTCCCAATTTGCAAGTAGGGATATACTTTCCGGTGTACCGGCAAAGCTCTATCCCGTCCAGGTACCAGGATACCTTGTCAGATTGCCAGTCGATTTCATAAAGGTGAGGGTCAAGCGAAAGATCGACGCCGAATCGAAAATGCTTCTTGAAAACAATCTGCTTCTGCCCGTAAACCATGCCGTGTAAAGTGCAGGTAAAGCCTTTGCTATCCTCGTCCATGAATTCAATGTCGATCTCTTCACCATTTCCACGAATGAGCCACATAGCCCACCAATACTGTGCACCTTTTGGGGTAACCTTCATCATAGCCCGGTACCTGCCGTAAGTCTGAGACAAGTATTTCCAAGAGCATATTTGGCCGCTTTTAATTTTAGGTTCAATCACCGTCTCGCCCCTTTCTTTTTTGCATAGGCAATCTGCCCTTTTATAACATCAATGTTTTCCTGAATGTACTTTTTAACTTCACCAAAACATTTCTGGTTTTCGTATAGCCATAAAAGATATTCGAGAGGAACATCGGCCATTTCCTTGCCTTTATGGATCCCATAAGGCATGATTGATTCGTCTGTCATGATTTCAATATTTGATCGGATAACTTATAAACCATTCTCTTTGCTGTCAGGTATAAACTTCCCCACCCCCTGCGTTTCATTAGCTCTTTCATAAATTCAATATCATTTGTTTTGTCTAAAAAATCCGTGATCCATTTAACGGAATGATCATCTGAAGAAGGCAGTTCACCATTATGCATGATCCGATATATTTCTATACTCTCCCAATTATCTATCTGATCATCCCATGCATTATGTGTCTTATTAATTCTATATTTTTCGAATAATTCCTTTTTTGTCATTTGACCGGATTTAATCTTTGGTTCCATTATTTTCCTCGTTAATCATAAACCCCTTTTTCTTCCTTAATTCCAGCCATGCCCCGCACAATGCTCTCATTGCTTCATCAGATAAGCAAAGGCCGGTTACGGCAATCCGTTCTTTCAGAATCGCAAAAGTTGCCCGAGGCTCCTTGTCTCCCTTGTCGATCAATCGCCTGAATTCGATTTGTACTCCAGGGGCTCCATCCTGCACATTATCAACCATTATGATTTTTCGATTTTGGAGTCTAACTATTACCCCATTAAGGTATATTTGTACTTTAGGTTTCATCAGATTCTTGTTGTTTTAATTCAAGTAATATTTCCTGCTCTGTTTTCATATCATTTATTTATCCTTTCAAATGAAATTACCCAAATCCAAGGATTTGCATCCCACGATCCAGATCCATTAATACTCGTCCATAAACTACTAAATGAACCCTTTGGAGTAACAAATATACCGTCCTTATTTTCATAATCTGGATAATGATTACCCACTTCTGGAAGGCGTTTAATTCCCTCCCTGACCGCATCTCCATTAGAAATATCTCTCAATCTTTCAACTTTTACATCGGTTATTTTAAGAAAAATCCTTGCATCGGCACGGGGGAGGTATATACACGGTTTAAGTTTATAATGTCTTTTGGGCGTATCTGTTGGTTTTTCGGTGGCAGCATAATAGACACGGTCGTTATTGTCAATACACTTGTAAAAGTTTTCCCGCACCCATAGAACATCACCTTTTTTGTATTTTGTTTTTACTTCTTTACCGTGCCAATCCTCAAAAAAAACACTGGTCGTTCTTAATCCCCTACCATCAGGTTGTGGTTTGATAATTCTCCTTGTCATAGTTTTGCGTCCTTCAAGGATTGCTTGCACCATTGTAGTGCTAAATAGAATTGGTTTTTCCATTATTGATTATTTAAGTCCACTAATTATCAATATTGCCGGGCAATTATGTAATATTCACAAACTTATGCCGCCAGACTTCATCGACATAGCCAAAAGGCCATGCTTCCGAGTCATCATCCCCGTCGGGTATGTCTTCCTCAGACTCATACTTGTAATTTGATTTTTTGTCAATTACATCGTAATCAACTCCCAATATTTGTATATATATCTTACAGTGTTTTAAATTTGGATGATATTCATTTTCATCTTTATCCAGGAATGCTTCTTCCAGATATTTCTGTGATTCCTTAAGGGTTTCAAATTCTTCATATTCAGAATTGATTGCATCGTAAGCTAAATATTTTTTCATTTTTGCCTATTTAATTCGATTTTTGTCCCCAGCCAGTTCCGATCACTGGCTTACGGATTTGGGGGTTAATTTGCAGGTGAAAAATTCACATAGTACTCTTTCCCAACCTCAAATGAATCCGCGGCTTGCGGATTACAAGTAAAAATGTGAATTACGCCAGAAGGGGTTGTTTTATAAAACTCATCATTTTCCGGGCTACCAGAAGTAACGGGTTCCAATGAGATTTTTTCATTGTACTGATTTTTTGCCTTCTCGACACATTTAAATTTTGCTATTGTTTTCATTTGGTTTTAATTTTGATAGTTATTTGGCATTATTGCCTATTTAAGTCCGTTGTTAGTTTCAGCCCATCGGCTGTGATCTCCCTTTGTTCGTCTTTCCAGATTATGTAGGGATTGTCTTCGTCTTTTACACATCCCCAACTTTCACAAGGTTGCCAGAATTCACGATCAAACTGCCATCCCAAGCTGAAAGGTGATCGGTGAGCTATGTTGTAACCCGGCAATACGCCCCAATCGTGGGGCTTTTTGAAATATCCTGTTAAAACAAGGTAGGTAAATCTAATCCTGAGAAGTAGGTTCATGGTTTTTCTTTTACTTTAACGTTTCCAAATATATCATACGGCTTTGGTGGATTGTCTTTACTTGGGCCATAAACAGGTAATTTTTGACGCTGCATATCCATTTCATATTCACACATTCCACAGATTATCCAACCTCCAATATTCTCATAATTTTTGTAATAAGGGATCGATCTACCACACTTATCACAGGTAATTGTGTTGTTTGCTGTCATGGTTTTTTATTTACAACTTGGTGCAACATTAATATGAACTGTTCCATTTGGCTCAGTATAGGTTCTACGGGCCGTATCCCTGACTAATCCGCATTTTATGCATATTGCCTGTACGGACGCCTTATGTCCGTTATGCGACATCCACGAGTGCATGATTTTCTTAGGCATTGTTGTCATGGCTTTCCTTTTAATATTGCGTAATTTTCCTGTTTCCCGTCGCCGATGTAGGTGTATTTTAAGGGACGAACTAACTCTGTGTTTTTCCGCCCTATTGCCATATTCCCGCTTATTGTCTTTGCGATCCCTACTACCTTCACGTAGAATCGTAATGTGTCTTCCAACCCCTCAATGAAGTTTTCTAAATTATCCTCTGTTATGCAGTCAAGCATAGCCTTTGGGATTTTAATTTTATAACTCTTTGGTTTTTTCATTTTCCCTCCTTTACTTTAACACTTTGATTTAATAAATTCTCAATCTCATTCTCAATAGGTGTAGGTGTAAGTGCACGTAGTATTCTTCCTAATTTTCCTATATTTGCGAACTCCTCTTTTGTAAAAGAGACTAAAATTTGTCCATTTGATATTTCACTGATGATTTTCATCTTTCCTCCTGTTCTTTGGTGGTTTCTTTAGGTGGTTCAACTTTCGTTTAACATTTTATTCCCGTTACCTCGAAAAATACCTTTTCGTCAAATTCTGGCAATGATTTAAGATATTCTATTGCTTCAATTGGCATATCCTTCCATGCCTCTTCTTTTTGCACCTCCCTTGCCCGTGGTATTGGGGTTTTCTCCCATTCCGATCCGTTTTGCAGGTAGAGACAATGAAGGTCGTTGAATTGTGGATGCCATCTATTTAATCTCTTTAGAAGATTTTCACGAACTTCATCTGATCTCTCTTCTGAAATCTGTTTATTGAAAAGGAATATGTTTTTTATTCCTGAACAAAATATGCTTTTATGGACGCCATGCGACTCATTGACGCCATGCGACCAGTTGACGCCATGCGACCAGTTGACGCCATCCGACCAGTTGACGCCATCCGACCTGTTGACGCCATCCGACCTGTTGACGCCATCCGACAGGTTGACGCCATCCGACCAGTTGACGCCATCCGACCAGTTGACGCCATCCGACCTGTTGACGCCATGCGACTCGTTGACGCCATGCGACTCGTTGACGCCATCCGACAGGTTGACGCCATCCGACTCGTTGACGCCATCCGACCTGTTGACGCCATCCGACAGGTTGACGCCATGCGACCAGTTGACGCCATCCGACCAGTTGACGCCATCCGACCTGTTGACGCCATCCGACCTGTTGACGCCATGCGACTCGTTGACGCCATGCGACTCGTTGACGCCATCCGACTCATTGACGCCATTCGACTCATTGACGCAAAATAACTTATAAAATTCATTAAACGGAATTTCCTTAACGATCGTAATAAATCTTGAAGCTATCTTACTATCATTGTGATTTTGTATATCTCCCCACATCTCAACTTCACAGAACCTTGTCCATTGAACGCAAGGATAATATTTCAAAACATCGACGGGATCAATACAGGCGTGAAACCCAGACGAACAGACCTTTATATTTCCTTTATGTTCGTATGTTTTCCCTATTTCAAATTGAAATCCACGGCAAGTTAGGTCTGCCTCAAAGGCTTTGTATGCCTTTATTTTTTTTTCTGTTTCTTTTTCTTTTTTCATCTTACCTGTTATTAAATTGTTCAAAATAAAACCGTCCCGAAAAAGGAGTTATCTGTATGATCCCAAAATCCATCGCAACTTTATTGATATAATCCTGGCCGATCCTGGTGTGTAGCGTTTGCATAAGATTGCGGAACTGTTCTAACGTATAGTCCCTTTTGTAATGATTACAACGGCGGCAAGAAGGGAATAAATTATCAAAACAATCCAAATCTGGATAAACAAAAACATTATCTATTTTCTTGCAGAAATATTTTAACTGCGCTTTCGGGAATTGGTGATCCACCTGCATTTCTTTCATTGTGATAACCCTGCCACAATAGCTACAATGGCCATTGAACTTTTTATGAATACGTACCCGTTCCTCTTGATTTTTGTTCATCTGTTATTAAAAGTTTCCAGTGAATATTTTTGAAATGTACCGTACCACCGGCCAATCCTTTCCGGGTTCCTGCTGAGCCAGACAACGGCAAACCAAAAGGCTAAAACCGTGAGGATTTTAATCACCGTGTATAAGCGTTTCATTTCTTTCTGTTTTGAGTTTGCCAAACAACGTAAGTACCTGGCAACAGCTTCTTTTTTTCGTCGAGATAAAATATTTCATTGTTGATATAAATCCCGTACTTTTTCCCTGGTTGAACTATAAAACCATTAACCCAAAAAACAGTTTTGTTTCTTTGTCCACGATCAACAAAAGCCGAATCAATACTACCTCTATATAAATAAAATCCGGAAAGAGAATCTAATCTCTCGTCGTATTTTATAAAATATTCCCACTCGCTGAAATGCGCCGTATCGCTTACCAGCATGACAACTGGTATAGTATCATAGTACGAAGGAACGACACGACAAAAGCCAATTGAATCCCACGGTGTTAAACTGTTTTGTCCCATTAACGCCGTCGAAAACAGCAGGAATAGAGTTAAAAAAGCTGTTTTCATTTCAAAAGTGTTAATCCATAGTTTAAAATCGTTACTTCCATGCTGTCGGCGGCTCTGGCGGCGGCTCTGGCGGCTCTGTAGGCGGCACTGTCGGCACTGGCGGCACTGTAGGCGGCTCTGGCGGCACTGTAGGCGGCTCTGGCGGCTCTGTAGGCGGCACTGTCGGCACTGTCGGCGGCTCTGTCGGCGGCACTGTCGGCGGCTCTGGCGGCGGCAAGCCTGTTTGTTTCCGAACTATCTTTCAGATATTCTTTTGCTGCCTCAATAGCCTTGCGGGGTCTGTTGTCGTCCGGGTATTTGCTTTCAAAATTTTGCAACACTTGCTCTGCTGCAAAAATCGCATATTGTACCTGCTGTCGGTGATCCATCAATCGCACAATTAGCCAATTCGCCCAATCAAGTTTTTCTGCAACAATAAGTTTTTGTAGAAACTTAATTTTAGGCAACCCGATTAATTTGTTTTCTGTTACCCATTCCATGCCTGATGAACAGGCATTGTTACTTTCTAAAAATTTCTTTGTTACTGTTTTCATTTCCGTATATTTTGTATGATTTTATCTAAATTGAACACAGCCAGTATAGCTGTGATTATTATTAATGTATTCATAAGATGTCTTTTTTCTTAAACACTTTTTTAACCTTGATGAGAAAATCAACCTTGTTTATTTCAAGTTCTGATAAAATCTGATTAACCAAGTGCTGGAAAATCTTATCTGTTTCGTAAAGGTTTAAAAATGTCGTTATTGAACTATAACCCATTGTCCTGTGTTTGCCAAAACTTCCACAGGCCTTTGTATCATTCTGCTTAAGTATCGCCATTCTCATTACGATCGAAATTTTACGGCCCTCAACAATTCGCTGCCGCTGGCTTTCCCAATACAGCATTTCAGGTAATAAGCCGACATGTTTGCAAATGACAGAATCGACGATTTCGGGAGTTATTTTCATTTTTTATATTTTTCAATGATTTCAATCAAAGTAAACCGATCCCACTTAAACCCTCTTTTGTACTGCGCATCAAGTAAATCAAGCCTTTCAACTTCTTCAATGCCGTACTTTTTTATCAGTCCTTTACGGTATTCGATCTGATTACCGTGTTTGTGCGTATTACATTGCCCGCACTGGCCGTTTACGTTTATCTCATTAAAGCGGAGGAGGCTTTCAGTTGAGGGGTAATAGTGTCCGGCGTGGTAATTACCGCCCCTGGCATAATTTACGATCCTGAGCGTCCGCTGACAGGAAATACAGGTAAAAAACTCACCATCACAATCTCGCTTGCGGATAAAAGAGTTAAATTTCCTCACTGCGATCTTTAATAGTTCAGGAACGCTATACTTTGAATATTTCTGAATTTCTTTAACAGTCATAATTCTCTTCTGTTGAATATAACCTCCACCTTTACTCCTTTACCTTTCAAATCCTGCTTGTATTGCAGTTTCATCTCTTTTAACTTACGGTAATCCTCTAATTTCTGTTCATCCCTGAACGTCTTTTTAGCAAGCAACCTCTGTTCTTCGATAATGTTTTCACCGTTCAGATACTGAATACGGATGCGTAGGAGTTCAATCATTTCGTAGTTATTTTAATTCCTTGTTCCCTGTGTTTTTTGATGATGTAATTTTCCTCCACAACTTTTAGCTCCTCCCCGTTCTTTATCGTATGCAACCACTTCTTCTCTCCCCTTATTATCTCCGACCCTACAACCCTCCATACTTTTCCATTCATCTCAAAAGTGCCATCATCGAAATAGTATATTTCGGTTGCCTTATCCTTTGCCAACATGTCTTTCCTCCTCCCTTGCTTCAATTTCTGAGCGTATAGCATTGATCATGTCCTGATCAGGATGAAATGAAGCTGTTTTGAAATATCCAACCAGATATTCCAGTTCAGCCAAAGAATAACTGAACATTTCGTTCTTGATCTTTTCACACCAAAGCTCGTAAGTGAGCGGCATTTCAGTCATTTCACTATCTTTTTCAAAAGTTCTTCAAATCTGTTTGTGCCACCAATTCTCGGCTCATACATTTCATTGTGCCACTGTTTTTTTTGCTCTTTGTATTGTGCCTCCACCCGATCCATCTTCCTGTCAAAATAATAATTCAACCACTGGCAAATCACAGTCCCATCAACCCCGGAATAAACTTTTTCATATCCATACTTGCTACTTTTAGCCTCTTTGATTGCCATGACAAGATCTTCCACTGTGAGCATCGGGAACTCTGAAATTATGATCCCTGCTGTTTGGATTGCCTGTACCTCAGTCATGTTTTGATTGCGATTGAAAAACTCACTGGCAATTTTAATGTACCCGGAAAGTGCCTTAACTAAATTTGCATACCCCATCACCTTTGCCATTTTTTCTATCTGCGACCCGGCAATAGCCTTGTCAATAGTCATCGACTGCTCAATTGACATGAATTCATTAAGGCATTCCTTTTGCGAAGCCTTCGTCAACAAGTCTGTTGATTTCTTTAAGAGAGTCAATCCCTGTTCTTTTGTTTCCATTGATTTTGAGTTCAAAAAGTCCTTGCCAGTTTTGTGAAATAGACTGATTAATGATTTTTATTGCCGTGTCAAGATTGTTATTGCTGATTTCTGAAAGATTTTTAAGGGCAGCCTGCTCGCCGATCAATTTGTACCCCCGGATATGTTTTTCTTTTCGATAAGCAACCCATAAATCCCAAGCAGTAGAAAATTCCGGAAATTGAAATGGGTAAATTATTTCAGGATTGTAGTTTTTGAAATTTTCAGCCCATTTTGGTTTTTCCCCCTGTACCCCCTTTTCTTTTTCATTTATATTTTCATTTATATTTTCATTTTCATTTTCCATATGTTTATCATATGTTTCACATATGTTTTTCATATCTTTTTTCACCCTATTGTTTCTTCTTGATTCTGAATATTTTAGCCTTTTATCGGTTTCTTGCCGTAAACGACGGTTAAAATAATTACCATCTTCCAGGGTAAATTTGTCAAATATGTCTTTATCATATGTTCCACATATGTTAATCATATCTTTTTCCAAAAGTGATCCTTTTGCGTGCTGGATACAGAGCAGTCGGATATATTTTCCGACCTGCTCATTTGTCATTGTATAGGTTCCAGTTATGAAATCACCAGGATAGAAAAGAAAAGCGGGATCTTTCATTGATTAAAAAGGTAAATCGTCGATAGGTTCCTGTGGTTTCAGTGGCGGATTCTGAGTAGTCGGGGCTGATGTTCCTTCATCGTTTTCAGATTTATTTCTACCTAACATTTCAAGACTGTTAATGTAAATATCAGTGACGTACTTTTTTACCCCTTCTTTTTCGTATTCCCGGTATTGGATTTCACCGGTTACAGCAATCTGATCCCCCTTTTTTACATATTTCTCAACAATGTCAACTATTGTCCCGTGAAAGGATAAATTATGCCATTGTGTTATCTCCTTTTTACTTCCGTCTTTGTCTTTTATTTTTCTCGACGTGGCAAGTGATGTATTTGCTATTTTGCCCCAATCAAAGGATTTTACTTCTGGATCTTTCCCAACTCTGCCAATTAAATTTACCTGATTCATGACTTTAAGTTGTTAGGTTATTACTATTTGAATTTGTATGTTAAAAATCGTGTTGTTGATGTTTTTGCAGGCGGGAATATCTCTCCCGTTGCAGGGTCTGATCCAGCCGCAACCGTGGCCTCTCTTGCCTTAATCTGTTGCTTTAATTGTTCTAAGTTAACGTATAACTCATCCAATACTTTATCGCAGCCGGAAAAGTCTTTAGTGGTCTTGCCCGATACCGTGATAGAACATCCTTGTAAATCGAATTTCTTACCATATTTCTCAGCCTCGTCGATGATACTTTTTTTCACCCTATCATCTTTGCGGATTTGTGTAATGACTTCCTCCATCGCCTTCAATCGTAAATCGGCTTGTAATGGATCGACGTTACCGGATAAGATTTCTTCAATAGCCTGATCGGCGAAATCCCTTTGCTCGACCTTTGTAAAAGGCAGGTTCCTTAATTCTGAGAGTGCGTTCATGCTTCATAATGTTTTAAGGTTTCTTCTTGCTCAGGGGTTAAAATAAAAGCCTTGCGGAGTTTATCAGGAACGCCTTTTTCTTTAGCGTTCATCCTTTCAATTGCTTTTACCCACAAATTTTCCGGGATTGGGATTTTATCTGTTGTTTTCTTTTCTGGTTTTGGTTGTGGAACCGTTACCGGAATAGGTTTTTCATCCTGTTTTGGTTTTGGTTCCAAATCATCAGGTTCTGTTATTTCCAGCGCCATCATGTACAGGTAACGCCTTTGGTATGTTTCCACCGCTCCCATGTTTTGAATAGCGTGCATACCCTTTAAATCAACGCCTGCCATCGGTGACGTGAAAGTGACACTTTCGTCCGGCTTTTCGTTGTTTATGATTGCAAGACTTGCCGTTTCCGGCGTGAAAGAGGTAATCCCTGTAAGTCCCACTTTTTCAAATATCTTTTGAACTGAAGGCAGAAAATCTGATAGTTCAAAATAGAAGTAGTGGCTGAATTTGTTTTCGCCGGATTTCGGCAGTTTCAGTTCCAGTAACTGTACCCTTGTGGATTGCAGTTTTTGATAAACGTTTTTCGCTTCCATGTTATATGTATATTTCTGATTTCCTTACTTTAAAAGGCTTGGTACTGTATATGGTTTTCACTACCACATAGTCGTCAAGGATTTCGACAATGGTAGCATAGTACCTGACTTCGCCTATGTAGATGATGCAACTGTCGCCTACCTTCATGTTTTTCTTAAACTGTTGA
Organism: Bacteroidales bacterium; assembly: GCA_023231005.1. GTDB lineage: Bacteria > Bacteroidota > Bacteroidia > Bacteroidales > FEN-979 > CAIVAT01. Next base: position 43,685 of record JALNWG010000021.1, read on the forward strand.
ATCCTGTGGGATTGGTAGGTAATCCAAAGGGTTCCCAAGGTTATCGACCCGAAAATCAGGGTTAAAACCATATAACCAAAAATTTCATTCATATTCTGTTAGGTTAAAATGTTCATCATTCCAGTGATCATGTGCTTCATCTGCCAGATCGAAAATGTCCGGCTCGTTTATTTCTTCGGGAGGATATTCTGTCATATGTTAAAGACATCTGCAATGTGAAAACAGTAGGAAACAAACTCACGGGCAGGATAATCTTCCCTGACTTCTATTGTCGTAAGGACTTCCCCTTTTTTGATCACCGAAACGGTATGATCCAGGGTGCGATACGCTACCTTAATATCATACTCTGCATTGATCATTGTAATGAGTTGCCCGGTGATTTTGTCGTAAGTGATTAATAGGTAGGTCATGGCTCTTCGGTTAGTGATCCATGTAAATCATCAAAATTCTCAGCATATATTATTATTTTTTTTGCCTCCTCTACTGTCACGGGGCCAATAAAAGTTATCAGCGACCCGTCAAGTACTGCAATAGGTTCTTTGTAATTGTGAACCTGTATTTCTTCGTCAATTTTGTAAAGTTTCATAATCTTTGTTTTTAGTGGTTAGTTGCCGGATTGGGATTCGAACCCGCTTTCCTGCATGAAGGGAAAATCTACAAAACCCGTTTCAGGCGTGACACCATTTCACTAATCCGGCTATTGTTAATTCGATAAGAAATATCTTGCCCAATGCTTTGACTTGTTGAATTCCAATTTTGATGCAATATTGAATCCCTGCTTTTTCAGATCATATATTCTTCCCGACAAACGGAATATACCGTAAAGCCTTACTGCCAAGTAAGCAGTGATATATCCGTGCTTTTTTAAATGGTTCAGAATGGTTTTATTTTGGGACTCCATGTTACCGTACCTTGGATTGATACTTCTTCAGCAACCCAGGGATGATACCACCATTTTCAAGGATTTCCTTTGCTTTAACTATATCTATATGAAAGTGTAGTTTCTTTCCTTCGTTATAAAGTATACAAGGCAAGATGCGATTTTTACACATCAGCCTCAATCTGGCTGCTGGGATATGTAATATCTTGACGGCTTCCGTTATTTTTACGTATTTTTTTGTATTCACTAACTGACTGACTGCCAGTTTGATACTCTGTAATTCCTTCAATATTAAATCCTCTTTTGTCATTTTTTATTGATATTTATTGACATTTATTTACTTTTGTTGTATCTTTACTTATGTAAAAGTATTTACTTGTATTTGATTAGCAAAATTAATTAAAAAAACGTAAATGTCAATAAAAATGTGAATTTTTACGTAATTTATTCACTTTCTAAATAAATAAAGGAGGTTATTATGATACTTAAAACTGAGTATATCAAGTATTTAATTGAAGAACAAGGGAGAGACAATAGGGATTTAGCACATGCCATTAGTATGCACGAATCCAGTATATCTAAATTATTTAAGATTGGAAAAACAAGGCCAAAAACAGCTTTTAAAATTGCTGAATTCCTTGGTGTGACTATTCGTGACATCACAGAACCAACGGGGAACGAAATGCACGTGCTTCATGCAGGCCATGATCGGATCAAAGAATTGGAAGCTAAAGTTGCCAAATTAATGGAGGAAAAAAAGGGTTATCTTGAAAGGATCAATGAATTACAAAGAAAGTTAATTGATAACCTTGAAAAGAAGGAATGATGTTTTTGTTCTACCGTGTTTTTATTAATACTTGTAATACAATGATATTATGCCATATAGCAAGCTTGTTCGAATCCCAGGCGGATCACTTTTATGGCTTCTTCGGAAGCCTTTTTTATTTCTGATAATCAATGTATTGCAATGGAATCAAGCCCTTCATGCAATTTTACAAACATCAAAATGTTAATTAAAATAAATTAAAAATGACCTTTTTTGACTAAAAACGTATACTTTTGTGATACCATTTGTGATACCATTTGTGATACCAACCAAAAAAATCTATTTCACAATGAGAACAAATTGCATATATAACATCGTATGGAACCGTAAAGGCACCCCAGGCCCAGGTTTAATCCAAATAGAGATAATCCTCCCTGACCGTACAAGGAAATATATTTCATCCGGGTATAAAGTTTCAAAATCAGAATGGGATTGTGTGACCCGGACTGTTAAGAATACCGTGGTAGCCTCAACAATAAACAATAGTATAAGGGAAACAATCAATAAACTGCAAGAACACGAAGCCAAATTAATCCATGAGGGTAGGCAGTTTTGTCCTACTGACATCGAAAAAATACTTTTATTAAAACATAATGAAGCCTCCTTTATCGACTTTATCCAAGTTGAGTTGGACAAAAAGAATATAGCGGCCGGAACCCGGTATCTTCATCAGAGGGTAAGGGAAAGGTTAAAGGACTGCGGGATCATAAACTTTTCTCATTTGACTTATCCTAAAATTCAGGAATTCGACTATTACATAAAGAAATGGCTTGTAGCCCAAACGTCGGTAAATAAACATCACGCTGTTGTTAAGGCTTATATCCACCTTGCCCAAAACCACGAACTGATACCCTTTGGAAGTTCACCATATAATACATTTTCGGTTGCACGTGGTAAAACAAGTGTCCGTGTGCGACTATCTGACAAAGAGTTATCGGATGTTGAGATGTATGAATTTTCCGGGAGTTTGGACATTGCCAGGGATTTGTTCTTGTTTCAGTGCTACACAGGGATTTCCTACAAAGACCTGCAAAGCCTTACATTGAAAAATATCCGGGATGATGGAGAGGATACCTGGATTGAGGGATTGAGAAAGAAAAACGGAGAATATTACTCAGTGATCCTTCACCCTACTGCTATTACACTCATTAAAAAATACAAGGGAGGAAAAAAGTTATTTCCTGTCCCTGACCAGTATAAACAAAATCGTGACCTGAAAGTTATCGCTGCTGCGGTAAAAATTAGCAAAACCCTTTCGACCCACGTGGGTAGGCATACCGCAGCCTGTTCATGGATACGAAAAGGGATTCCATTGGAAGTTATCCAAAAAATGTTAGGTCATGAGGATATTGAAACAACCCAACATTACGCCAAACTTGAAAACAGGGATATAAAACACTTTATGAAGAAGGCTTTTTTGAAAGTCCCTTAATTATGCCCTCATATTCTTTGACAATACCTTTAAACTCAATTAACAATTCAGCGATTACGACTTTTTTTAATTTCATCAATTTCTTCAGTTCGTTGGTTTTTTTCATGGTATGTATGGTATTTTTGTGTTGCTAATATACAAAATATTTTAATTTTAAAGTAATATATTTGATATGTAGCAAATTTTAATCAAGACTAAATAAGAAATTAAAAACTAAATAAAAAAAAAGATTAAAGTAAAGTTTAAATCAATATTTCCAGAGAATAGACTGGAGGGAGTGAGGGCATAAAGAGATGATAAAGATCAGTCTTTATACCCTAAATCAACATTTCCGTCGAATGAGCTGTCGGTCGTTCGGGCTGCGGTTGTCAGAAGCCCACACAAGGACAGAGCCGCAAAATATCAGAGTTTTAATCCTTATGCCGCTCTTTCACCATAGGCAAGGTGTTGACCTATGATAATATTTTAATCGGGAAATAAAAAGCCGCCCCAGGATAAGCTGGAAGCGGCGTTTATGGATGTTATGCAGTTTGCGAGGGCAAGAGCAACCCCTACATAACAAAAAAGATTTTCAATATTTTTCATACGCTCTTAATATTAACTGTCGCAAAACAGGAACTGCAAAGTTATAACAGAATAAGGCGAATCCGTTAAGTGTTAAAAACTAAATTTCAAAATCACTTTATAAGAAAAGCCGGAATCTCTCCCGGCTGTGATAAAATAGAACGAGTGTTTGTTTGATTTTAGAACAACACCCCGATCCTCAAGTTACCTTTCAATCCCTTGTCATAGACCCCGCCAAGTCCGACCGATATTCTATCAAGAAATATTACCTGTGCGCCTAAACCTATACCGGGAAACTCATTGAAGTTAGCGGCTTGTAATTCCGTGTAAAGTCCCCAATGCAGGAATTTAGCCTTGTATGCAGGTGGCTTTGAAAAACAGGTGTCGATATGTTTCGTTATCGTTACCGTCTTTTCTGGCCAGACAAAATCTGAAAATTCGAGATAGTCGATGGATCCATGAACATGGGCAGACCAACGGAATTTTACCTTCCCCTGCTGGTAAACTGAGTCATACCAGGTAATCTTTTCAGGTACCAGTACGGTATCATGTATTTCGACCTTTACAGGTACCGGCCGGATTACGGTCCTCCCAGGTACCAGGATAGAATCAAACTTTATCACCGTATCCGCTTTAGCGTGCTTCAGGGCATAGTTTTCTTCGAATAACGCCTTATACTTACTATTGCCCGAAACGACCCTATAAATCAGATACGCCCCTGTGGCAATCAAAATACCGATCAGGATCAGGAAAAGGATTTCCCGGAAGGATAGTGTTTTCATTTGAATACTTTAAATTCGTTGTATTTATAAAGCCAAAATTCTGATTTGCGCCTGTTCGTCAGGCCGGTCAATGGTTTCTTTTCGCCTGGTTCATCTATCACCCCGTCCCCGTCATTGTCCTTGCCGTCATGATCAACCGTGATTTTGTTCCACCTTACAAATAAATCCTCATAAATTTCACCTTTTGAATTTATCACCTTTAAAAGTGTTGAGGTTGCAAGGGCGTTAGCCCCTTCGTTATAGGCGAAACTGACAAGACTGTCGAATTTATTCTGAGACAATGGCACTTTGATAAGCGGCATTATCGCTACTTCAGTTTCCCTGACATCGTAAGCCAACCATTTCATTGCCTGGCTTTGATTGCAGGTGTCGCATTCCCGGACTGGGGAACCATCAGGATAAGTGATAGTCCCCCAGCCAATGGTGAGTTTCCCTTTCGGGCACTTATAGGCGGTAGAATAATACCCCTCAAACCATTTTATGAAGGAGTACCCGGTTTCGGATAGGTTCATTTGCCTTCTTTTGTAAAAGGGATGTTGCTCGAATTTGTGAAGAAGTTTTTAATCAGGTAGGCCAATCCTGCTGCGATACCTGTAAAAAGGATAGGCTGCCAGAAAACCCAGGTAAACGTAATTGTCCCGGACTGTACAGCTTCATAGACTGCTGTAATGATTGCGCCTAAAATGGCGACGACAAGACCTTTCAAAAGGTCGATCCAATTTAAGTTTACAAAATTGCTCATTGTTTTAAATTTTAAAGGTTAATAATTTCCCTTTCGGGCTTCATTTTCTTCTTAAAAGTTGTTTAATGTCAGACTGAATTACGATCTGCCCGTCCTTCAATCCTTTGATTTCTTCTTTGATATCATAGTGATCTGAGGTATTTTCCTGCAAATACTGTTTGAAAACGGCCTGATCTACCTTTCTGTCGAATTCGCTTTTCAGCTCGATGATATCTTTAGTGTTTTGCTTTGTGCCGTAGTTGGCACTGAATACCATGCTCAGCGTGGTAACGATCACGGTAGAAATTATCGTTGCCGTTATTGCTAAAAACCATTTTATACCAGTAGAAAAAATACTTTTTTTCAGCAGTTTGGCCAGTTCGTTAAGATCATGCTCAGACATAGTTTTAATTTTTAATACATCTTACTGAAAATCCAGTAACTTTTTCTTGTCTGTCGGGGACTGTATTAGCCCCGTTATATAAAAGCCCCACGAAATACGCATCGGCGGCGTTATACTGGGTAGATGTCCAAAAGACACCATGAATCCTCAGATTTGTGTAAATGTGACTTAGCCCCAACTCTGACCACCACCCTGCACCATACCCCGTGAATCCACTGGAATTTGTAGCCCCGGTATTGGGAGATACCCAATATTGTGTTGTCCCAATTTCTTTCATCATCCCACCAGCCACACTTGTACCTCCCAAGAAGGTTGTTAGCGTTGAAAATTCTGAATTAGTAGGGATATGCCAGCCGTCAGGACAGATACCCTGGGTCCCGGCCGTTGTGACATACTGCATTGCCTCGTCCCACTGGTACAACCCTCCGAAAGTGTCGCATTTTGTTTGGTGACCATCATAGCAGAATTTCTCAATCAGATCATTGTCGGTCTGGTCACCTAAGGAAGCATCGATCCTGGTGCCAATTGTCAGGTTTTCCTTCATCCAACACTGAGTACCTATCTGGACGGTATGATAGGTAATGTGGTCATAAGAAAAAGAAGACACCCCGTCGCAAACATCTGAAACGGCCGATAAACTATAATAATTCACCGAAACTCCCTGTGCAAGGGTAAAAAGCGGAAACAGTAATAGCGCTAAAAATGTTTTCATAAAGCAGGTACTCCCGATATTGCATGTCCAATTATTTGAAAATAAATCATCCGGGGACTTGTCGTGACTGAATGAAATTTCACCCAGATAATATTTCCCTTCGCTATTGTGGTATTATGTAAATCAGCCCCGGAATATCTGTCAGCTTTATTGTAATCGTAATTAGGGCAAAAATAAATTCCGTTATTTAAAATTGTCCCTGTTGCTGACATATCTGAACCGTAATATATCTCTGCCTCTGCATGTCCTGATGTATGTGTCCCCGTTCCTGTGCCTATGCAAATTATTGAATCAACAACAATTCCACTACTATACCCCATCGGATATTTCACAATTGTATTGATAGCTGTTGAATCAATGCCAAGGGCAAATTTCGGTTCGATAACCGGTGCGATAAGGTCGCCAACATCTGACCATGTTAAAGTCCCATCGCTACCGTTACTTATCATCACTTGATCATCGTTTCCATTTGTAGATGGAAGGGAATATGATGATCCGGTTGCACCGATTTTTATTGTGCCGTCCCCATTGATCCTTATTTTTTCAGTTCTTGTCCCCGATCCCGATGAAGTTGTTTCAAATGTTAGATATGTTCCCAGATTTGTGGCAGACGTGAAATTTTCTTCTGCTTTCGCAAATATTGCTCCTTGCGCAGATGTTGGAAATGTCCCAACCCCACCAACAGAATAAGCGCCAACAAAACCTAAAACACCTAATTGATCCCCGGCAGATACACTCAGAGGAGATGCTATTGTGCCTTTTGCCTTGCGAAAAAACACTCCACCTTTTGAAGTTGCGGTATTGGAGTATACGTCAAGTTCTTCGAGCAACGTTGTGTTACTTACTAATTGCAGATCAACTGTCGGATTAGTTGTCCCTATTCCTATATTTTTCCCTGAAATGAAAATCCTGGTTGTGTCTATATTTGTTGCTGAGGTGAAATGAGGGACATAGCCGGATATTGCGGTTGAGAAGGTCGGGATGTCAGAAGTTAAAGCTATTGTCCCGGACGCATCCGGGAATGTAATAGTTTTGCTTGTACCGGAATGCGCTATTGTTCCAAACACAGTTGTTCCATTACCGGCAGGGTTATTTATTTGAAGTTTATTATCATTAAATGATTTCGCCCCTGAAATAGTCTGATCACCGTCAAGGGTAACGTAATTGCTCAAAGACGGGATGTCGATAGTTAAGGCAACTGTCCCGGACGCATTAGGGAATGTGATAGTTTTGTTTGTCGCACTTGCTGAGCTTTTTAGGATTGTTGCCTTTGTACCTCCCATAACCAGTTTCCCATCCGTGAAAGTCTTCTCCCCTGTAATGTTTTCCGTGGCTGAAATAACCGAATACCCCGCACCTGCATGATTGCCCCATTTATAGGCGGTTGTCCATGCGTCCGAACTGTCAGGAATAGACGTACCCCAGGATGATGATCCCGAATATAAAGGGATTCCTGCACTTGCTGGCCATGTCATACTGCTTGCGTGGGTGTGATCACCATATGCAGCAGTTGAATGACTTGTACCGAATCCGGGAAATGAGACTTTGTTGTAAAATAAATTATAAGAGGTAGAGGTTAATAAACCTCTATGTGTTGCATCTGCATCAGATATTGTATCCCATAGAACAGTTGTCCCATTTGACCGGGCAAATTTCCTGTCTTGTCCTATCGCTAACCGGTTATAAGTATTATTCCCCGCTCCTATGATCAAATCACCGGCAGCATCAATTTTGTATTTTGAAATCCACCCTGGCGAAGAGGTTGAATCATAAGCCTTGTTCCAGTTTGCAGAATTGTCAGTTACAATACCATAAGTCCCGGCACCTGTTCTTTTCATCAACCCATTAGACGCAAAATCACCATCTACTACCACGTCTGCGTGAGAGGTCTGAGATGTCAAGTAACCAGCATCTGCATGATTCCCCCAATTGTATGCCACCACACCTTTATTCTGTTTTGTTCTCCATTGAACCAAAGTATCGGCGATAATCGCTATTGTACCAGAACTTGTTATCGTTCCCCCTGTGAGCGGAGAAGTTGTTGCAATTGAGGTTACAGTGCCAAAATATGCTTCAGCGGCAGGAATAGTAGGCTTATTCTTAATAGAATTCCCTCCCGATGCACTGTTCCAATCTATATATTGAGCGGCTAACCCTCCGGACGTTCCATCAATACTCACCCCAGCCAATGACAATGATCCCGAACCCCTGTTGATTGCTACGCCCGTAGTGCCCAAATACATTGTTTGATTTACGCCTGCCTTACCGTCTAAACCATGCGTTAAATCGAAAGGAGTAGCGAAATTGCCAGCTATTATTCCTGTGTCTCCTTTTTGAACGTAACTACTTAAATCGTAAGTAGTGTTATTGTCGGGTGGAACTGCCCAATTTCCTGCTCCATTTAGAAAATAAGTTGAACCTACATTTGCGCTACCCTTAACCAATCCAGAAGCTGTATCAGTAGTGGAAAAACGTGGAAGAGAGATTGTATTAGGAGTTCCTCCACCTGCCGAAATAGTTAATTTTCTATTCACATAAGATATTCCCTGTAATTCATTGGTTGTTGATCCGTCAACCTCAGAAGTAAGATACCCTGCACTTGCATGGTTGCCCCAACCATGAGCTTCGTTCCAATCTGCCGAATTATTTGTGATGACTGATAGTTTTTTTGATGTTGCCAATACTAACCCGTCGGAAACATTTAAAGAATCCTGATCTTGCCAGTGTGAAGTATTATTAAAAGTTATGCCTGATAATTGAGTTCTATATCCCGCAGAATAGGTAGTGTTGTTATCTGCGATTGTCCATGATCTATTTGTACTTAAATCGTATCCTGTTCCATTAATTGTCAAAGTTGTTGTCTTTGGTACCCTTAAAGCATCTCTATCCCTTGCATAAATCCTTACAAGCGTATCTCTATTATTGAACTGACTTCGTAAAGTAGTCCTGTCCAAGCTATCCCTGTTCACGAATTGTCCACGAAGCACCGTCCGATCTAATGAATCATGATTAACGTACTCGATCCGGATACCCTGCTTCGCCAGTGAATCTCTATTGATAAATTGTCCTCTCAAAACTGTTCTATCAAGTGTGTCGTGATTAATATATTCAACACGAATCCCTTGTTTTCCTACCGAATCATGATTTTTAATTTCAACCCTCAGCGAGGTTTTAACAATCGTATCATGATTTACATATTCCGTGCGGATCGTTTGTTTAGCAACACTATCATGATTTTTGTATTCTGTCCTTAAACTTGATTTTACCAAACTATCATGGTTGATGTATTCCGTACGGACACCTCTTTTTGCCAGTGAATCCCTGTTATTAAACTGGCCTCTTAAAACTGTTCTGTCCAAGCTGTCATGATTTACATACTCAACCCTGATACCCTGCTTCGCCAAACTGTCACGGTTGACAAACTGACTTCTCAGCGTCGTCCTTGTCAGGGTGTCCCTCGAATTGACTTCTGTTATTGTTGCTAAATTGGCCGTGTCTGAAATGTTTAGCTTTGCCAACAACAAAGCAGCTATCTGAGATTCAGTGTAAATATGCGATAAACTGTCATATATAGCCAATATCTTCGTATTATGATGCTGAGTAGTGTCCGTGACATTGCTGATCCGGGTATTATGATTAATGAGGCTGTCAATTGTCGCCGTTTTCAGACTGTTTATCCTTGCATTGTGAGATTGAGCAGTATCAGTGTGCCGGTCTAACGTATCCTGCAAATCGGTAATTGCTGAAATAGCCCAAGCCGTAGGTTTATCCGTCAATGAATTGTATGATTTTTCATCAAGAGCAGACAGGCTGTCGTGATTATTCAAAGCCCGGTACCACGCAGCGGGTTTTAATCCCAAACTATCAGAATTCGCAACATTCAACTTATTTACCTTCGTTGTACTTGCAACTGTTAACGGTGCTGTCCCGGTTGCAACTGTTGACTTGAGTTGTGATGCCGTCTGAATGATACCGCTTGAAGGTGAGTAGAAGTAATCAGTCCCTGCTCCTGTGGTTCCACCGAAATATTGCTTATTGGGTCCTTGTATCCTTGCATCACCGGCTACATCGAGTTTGTAGTAAGGCGCCGTCGTCCCGATGCCGACGTTGCCGCCGTGTGCTTGCAACAAAACATTATTTGCATCAATTCTAAAATCATTAACATAAGATTGAGTTGAAAATCTACCATAACCATTTGCAGGCGTAGCATTA
>JALNWG010000022.1 GCA_023231005.1 Bacteroidales bacterium
CTTTCAGACCGGATGTCGTGCAACCGTTTTGAAGCCAATCAGGTTCCGGTTGTTCATGCATTCTGCCGCATACATTTTATTACATGCCATGCGTGAAAAAATGTTACAGGGGACCGAATATGCCAATGCCACCATGAAAACCATCCGGTTACGCCTGATCAAGGTTGCAGCGTATGTAAAGGAAATAAAAACACGGATTAAAATTGAGCTCCCAAAACAATTTCCGGATATGGAAGTAATAGCAAATTGCCTGGCAAATTCAACGGGTTACGCTGTTAGACCAGTGTTGAAAACCACTATAAATACCAGACAAATCATCTTGTTTCACAAACCACGCTACGAAAACCCGAACGAACTGCAAGAACATTGTTAGCAACCCCCGAAAAAATTGTTAATAACGGCTGTTTTTACAAGAAACACAGTCAACAAAATATGTATTTTCAAGATCAAGCCAGTTAGCCCACTGTCATATCCCCCTCATCAAAAATAATTTTCTGTTTCCCGATGCCAAAGGCATCAATTTTTTGTTGAAATTTGGGTTTGTGAATAATGCAGGATAGGTTTTTTAATTTTTTAAAATTCCGGATTATGATAAAAAAGAAGATTTTAGTCACAGGAGGCGCTGGATTCCTTGGTTCTCACCTGTGTGAACGGTTACTTAGTGAAGGGAATGAAGTGGTTTGCCTCGATAATTTTTTTACTGGTCAGAAACAAAATGTAATCCACCTTCTCAATAATCCATACTTTGAACTCATCCGGCATGATGTAACCATGCCTTTCTTTATTGAAGCAGATGAAATCTACAATCTTGCTTGTCCAGCCTCTCCCATCCATTACCAGTATAATGCGATCAAAACCGTAAAGACCTCTGTACTGGGGGCAATTAACATGCTGGGACTGGCTAAGAGAATCAAAGCCCGCATCCTGCAAGCTTCCACCAGTGAAGTCTATGGCGATCCGGAAATTCATCCTCAGGTTGAATCATACTGGGGACATGTAAATCCCATTGGTATCCGTTCGTGCTATGATGAAGGAAAACGAATTGCCGAAACATTATTTGTTAACTATCATGCTCAAAACAATGTGAGGATAAAAATCATCCGAATTTTTAATACCTATGGCCCCCGGATGCACCCCAATGATGGCCGGGTCGTATCGAACTTTATTGTGCAGGCCTTAAAAGGCGAGAATATAACCTTGTATGGCGATGGGACTCAATCGAGAAGTTTCTGTTATGTGGACGACCTTATCGATGGAATGATCCGGCTGATGAATTCCCGTGAGGCATTTACAGGGCCTGTCAATATCGGAAATCCCAACGAATTTACCATCCTCGAATTAGCTAAAAAAGTGATAGAACTCACCAATTCTTCTTCCAAAATTGTTTACATGCCGCTACCCTCTGATGATCCAACACAACGACAACCCAATATTTCCCTTGCTAAAAAAGAGCTTGGGTGGGAGCCAAAAATCATGTTGGAAGAAGGGCTTCTGCGAACCATCGAATATTTCAAATCGATTATTTAAGTTTACCAACGTATGAAAATCCTGATCACCGGCGCTAATGGTCAATTAGGCAATGAATTTAAAATTCTGACTCAACAATATCCTCAATTCGATTTCGTCTTCACGGATGTTGAAGAGATGGACATCACGGATGAGGCCGCAATTGCATCCATCGTGCAACAGGAAAAGCCAGATATCCTTATCAACTGTGCTGCTTACACGGCTGTGGACAAGGCAGAAAAAGAGACAGCCCTAGCCTATTTGATCAATGACACAGCAGTGGGAAATCTGGCGCGGGTCTGCTCCCGGTTAAATATTCTATTAGTCCATATTTCTACCGATTATATTTTTGATGGAAAAGGATATCGTCCTTATGCCGAAAATGATCCGCCCCATCCACTTTCTATATACGCAAAAAGCAAATTTGCAGGGGAAGAAGCAGTGTTCGCCAATGCCAAAAAGGCTTTACTTATCCGCACTTCATGGTTATACTCGGAATTTGGAAACAATTTTGTCAAAACCATCATGAAATATGGCAAAGAAAGGGGATCCATGAATATTGTCTTCGATCAGATCGGATCCCCCACGTATGCTTACGATCTTGCAAAAACAATTCTTGAAATATTGGCCCTTCAACCGGCCTGGGAAGACATTCAGGTTTATCATTATTCTAATGAAGGAGTTGCCAGTTGGTATGATTTTGCAAAGGCAATTATTGAATTATCCGACATTCGTTGTACCATCCATGCAATTGAAACGAAAGATTATCCATTACCAGCTATAAGGCCATACTTCAGCGTTTTCAATAAAGCGAAAATCAAACAACAGTTTCATCTTGAAATACCCTATTGGAGAGATAGTCTGATTGAATGTCTCAAAAGGATGAAGCGTTAGAATAAGGTGTTCGGTATTAAATGGTACTTTTAAAGTTTAAAACATTATGAGTAGTTCAGTTGACAAAGAAGTAATAGACAGGGCAAATAGTTGGCTAACCGGAAGTTATGATGAAGATACAAAGGCTGCCGTAAAATTGATGATACAAGAAAATCCGGTTGAGTTGACTGATTCCTTTTACCGGGATCTTGAGTTTGGAACCGGAGGATTACGTGGAATTATGGGAGTGGGAACCAACCGGATGAATAAATATACCGTTGGAATGGCCACCCAGGGACTTGCCAATTACCTTAAAATGATGTTTCCTGAAGTGAATCCCATAAAAATGGCTATCTCCCACGACAGCCGGAACAACAGTAAATATTTCGCACGTATTGTTGCTGAAGTACTTTCAGCCAATGGGTTTAAAGTTTTTCTCTTTGAAGACCTGCGACCCACCCCCGAACTCTCTTTTGCCATCCGGCAATTGAATTGCCAGAGTGGCGTTATGCTTACCGCTTCACATAATCCAAAAGAATACAATGGATACAAGGCTTACTGGAACGATGGAGCTCAGATGATTGCTCCTCATGATAATAATGTTATCCTTGAGGTACAGAAAATCAAAAATATTGAAGATGTAAAATGGCATGGAGTCCGGGAAAACATTACCTTGATTGGTGCTGAGATCGACAAAATTTATCTTGACAGAATTGCATCGTTATCACTTTCACCCGAAAGTATCCGGCATCAAAACAATCTAAAAATCGTTTATACTCCCTTACATGGATGTGGACGGCAATTAGTTCCTGAAATCCTTACCCGAATTGGATTTAACAACATCAACATTGTAAAGGAACAAGCTATCGCTGATGGCAATTTCCCAACAGTTCATTCACCAAATCCGGAAGAGCATAGTGCCCTTGACATGGGGATACAACTGGCAGAAAAAATCCAGGCCGATTTGGTTATGGCCACAGATCCTGATGCCGACCGGGTAGGAATTGCCATACGAAATCACAAAAATGAGATGATCCTGCTGAATGGCAATCAAACCGCCTCAATTTTATTTTATTATATTCTGAATCGATGGAAGGAACTTGGAAAAATAACCGGAAACGAATTTATTGTCTCAACCATTGTTACCACAAGGCTACTTTCAATAATGGCTACCTTTTTTCAGGTGCAGTATTATGAATGTCTGACCGGATTCAAATATATTGCTGATGTAATTCGGAAGCATGAAAATGAAAAAAAATATATCCTGGGCGGTGAAGAAAGCTATGGTTACCTTATCGGTGATTTTGTCAGGGATAAAGATGCCGTTAGCGCCTGTGCATTAATCGCTGAAACAGCTGCCTGGGTAGCCGACAGAAACCAGTCGTTATTTGATCTTTTAATTCAAATATACCGTGAATTCGGGTTTTATAAAGAATCATTACTCTCGGTGACAAAGAAAGGGAAAAGCGGAGCAGAGGAAATCCAACAAATGATGGTCAGTTTCAGGGAAAAACCACCTGTTGAAATAAATCATTCCAGGGTGATCGTGATCAAAGACTACCTTCTACTAAAAGTGCATGATAAAGTTAAGGGGACTGAAACGTTAATTGATCTGCCAAAATCCAATGTATTACAGTTCTTACTCGAAGATGGAAGTATTATCAGTGTTAGACCATCGGGAACAGAACCCAAAATTAAATTTTACTTTAGTGTGAACGAAAAGCTGAGGGATCCTGGAGCATTCGAACAAACAGAAAAACGATTGGACGCAAAGATCGAATCCATAATTGCCTCTATGAAGCTTAGATAAATGGCATCCAGATTTCTTTTTTTTTTATCATTTTTTATCATTGCCAGTGGACATCAATGTTTCTCTCTGCCAGATTATGGGGTTTTAAAAAAACCGGATACCCTCCTTTCGGAGGTACCTGCAAACAAAAAAACACGTGATACTTCATACTTTAAAAAATCGGAGAAGTTCTATGATTCTGTATATCATAAATTCTCCCGAAAAAAAATCACTAAATTATTGTATAACCTTGCTTTCATTACACCCAATCCCGGCTCTGTTCTTGATTCCGTTCAAGTAATAAAAAGCGCTTCTCCGTTTGAAAAATATGCTGGGAAAATCATACGGTATATTTATATAAAAGTGTTGCCTCCTTTTGGATCAAATTTATATGATACAACATTAACAGCGTTTACCTGGGCAGGAAAGACGCTTAACAATGTCCATATAGACACAAAAAAATCGATTATTAAACACAACCTGCTTTTTAAAAATGGTCAGCCCATTGATCCTTCTGTATTAGCTGACAATGAGCGCATCCTTCGCGACTTGTCTTTCATTGATAATGCGCTGATATTAGTTACGCCATGCAATTCCAGCATCGACACAGTCGACATCACGGTGATTGCTAAGGATGTTTGGTCTATCGGATTTGATATTCCAACCATTACTGCCCAACGTATAGTTGGCCGGGTATATGATGCCAATTTTTTAGGCATGGGCGATAAGCTCACTGTCAATTTATCGACCGAATTGAACCGGGCTCCGTTTTTCAGTTTCGACGGATTATCCTATACAATGACAAATATCGGAGGATCTCAAATCAGTGCCAATGTCGAATACTATGCAAACAATGAAGGAGACCGGAGTTATTCATTTGGGCTTGAACGACCGTTTTTGACAAATCGAACGAAATGGGCTGGAGGAACGGGTATTACCTGGTGGAAAGATGTATCTAACCCAAATGACAGTACATCCGTAACTGCCCGATATAAAAATGAAAGTTTATGGGCTGGACGTGCCTTTATATTGAAGGGGCAGAAGGAGACTTCAAGGGCAGTTATTACTGCGGCGGTATTCCGCACTAAATATTCACAAAGACCCGATGTGGGAATTGATTCTAACAGGGGATATTACAATCACCTCCAGATCCTTAGCAGTTTATCGCTTTCCAGAAACAATTATTACGTAACAGATTATGTAATGCAATTTGGAAAAACCGAAAACCTTCCCTATGGACATTTGATCCAAATAACATTGGGTTGGGATCAAACAGATTTTTATGGCAGGGTATATTCCGGCCTTACCTTTTCTGCAGGTCAATTTTTTAATCGGTTCGGATATTTATCAGGATCCCTTTCTTTTGGTGGCTTTTATCATGGAGATTCATTTGAAGATGATGTGGTTAAACTTTATGGCTGGTATTTCTCCCCATTGATACGTACTAAAAACAACCGGTATAAATTTCGGTCCTATCTTAAAATGGATTACCGGTATGCTTTCAATATGCGATCAAACAATTTGGAATCCTATGATATTAATCAGGATTTTAATATTAATAAAATAAATAACACTTCGGCATTTGTCGGCACACACGCCATTTCTGCAAATATCTCGACCATTTGTTTCACTCCATGGTTTCTATATGGTTTCCGGTTTGCCTTGATGGCAAATCTTCAAACAGGATTAGTTGCACCCAAGGGTAAGGACTTAATTACATCTTCATTATTTTCGGCGTTTGGTGCAAGTATTCTTGTTAAAAACGACAATCTCGTTTTTCCAACTTTCAGGATAGCTTTTTATTATTATCCGAATAGTGGTGACAATATCAACCCTTTTCAGGTGTACCTGACTTCTTCTTTCCCCATGAATTTCGTTGATTTTAATGTAACTGCTCCCCATGAAGAAACCGTGGAAAATTAATGTCCCGGAAATTTTATAAATTTGACACTCACGTACATATTTTCGACACATGAATGATCCATCTGCCCTTCCCGACGAACTGGTATATTCAAGGAAAGTTCTTGAAATGCTCACTGTTGCAAATGAATACTGCCTTTTCCTTGAAAAGGCAGAAGAGTATACCAAACAAGAACTGTTGACATTTTTACAAAAAATTTCGCCCTTGGTCTATTTAAAGGCTGCCCTATTACCCGACATTAAAGTGGAAGATGAAGATGCCACAGAGCATTATGTTACCGAGGAACAATGGGAAACACTCTTCAATATCCTTAAAAACAAATTTGGAGCTGACGATGAATTCTTTTTCATTGATCTGAATGAAAAAAGCAATATAGATCCAATGAAAGGCAGTTTGGCAGAAAATGTCACCGACATTTACCAGGATTTGAAGGATTTTGTCCTTCTTTACCAGAATCCTCAAAAAAGATTTAAAGAAAATGCAGTTTTAGATTGTAAACGATTATTTGAATCTCGTTTTGGCTATCTGTTAGTCAACACTCATACTGCTATCCATTTTCTTCTTTATAAGCAAAATAATGCAGTAGATATTTTTTAACTTTGTAAAAAAACCTTTATGATTGATCGACAAAAGTTCAATGAAAACTTTCAATATTTCGAAAAGGACGTTATCGTTGAAATCATTGATATTTTCATTTCAGAATATGAAGACCGGTTCAACAACCTGAGGCAAAATGTTGTTGATCGGGATTTCATCAAACTTAAATTCAATGCGCATAGTCTAAAGGGGGTTATTGCTAATTTTATGGATCCTGTAACCATCGAATTATCCAAAAAATTAGATGAGATGGCAAAGGAAAAAAGAGAAGCTGGTTTAACGGAACTTTTCGCCGACCTTGAAAAAAATTCGGAAAAGTTATTGGAAGAATTAAAGCAATACCGATTAGAATATTCTACTTGATCTTCTTTTTATCGATCCTGTTGAGACCTTCCACAGCTTTATCATAATTCACTTTAATTTTAAGGGATTTTTGATAATCCTCAGTAGCTTTTGCATAGTTTCCTGAAAGTTCATACGCATAGCCCCGGTTAAAATAAGCCTGATAATAGCCCGGATCTTTATTCAACGATTTAGTAAAATACGTGATGGCTTGGGGAAAATCTTTGAGATAGACCAGATATATATATCCAATGTTGTAAGGAGATTCGCGGAAAAGAGTATCTGATTTCGAAAGATTTTGATAGGTAGCAATGGCATTTTCATAAGAACCGGTTTCCTGATAATACATTCCCAGCATATATAATGCTTCCCTGCTGGCAGGCCGGAGCCGGATCGCATTTTTCAAATAACCAACAGCCAATGGATTCTTTTTCAGTGAATAAAGCTCCCCCAATTGAATATATGCTTCATAATAGGCCTGATTTTTATCAACAGCCTGCATCAGGTTCGCTACAGCACGATTGGTATCACCTTGTTCGAGTAACCCAAGCGCTTGTGTAAAGTAAGCAGTAGCGTAATTATTGTCAATGTTCAGAATTTTTTTTACCGTTTCATAGCAATTACGGTAATCTTTAACGATCAGATATAATTTTGCCAATCTGGAATAGGCTTCCAAATTCTTAGAATTCAGTTCAATGGATTTGATTAAGGACTCCTTGCTCTTTTCAGGTTGCCCCATAAAAAGGTAGATATCCGATAAGGTCACAAAAAAGTCAGTTTTTCCTGGATCTAGTGAAATTGCTTTGTTTACATCTTTCAACGCATTGTCGATCTGATGAATACCCAAATATAATTTGGCGCGTTGTTCATAAAGTTCAGCATCTTTGGGGTGATCTGAAATTTGTTGGTTGAGGTTTTCCAGTATGACTTTTGTGGAATCGGCACCTCCGGTCAGGGCCTGTTTTTTATTCTCATTCCGGCAACCGGTTATGAAAAGCAGACTAAGAAATAAAAACAATATCAGGTTCTTTGTCATATTACTATTTAGCACTACTGAGGGATTCTTTTATTTTAGCTTCCAGTTCATCCGCCAATTCGGGGTTATCCTGTATGATTTTTTTTGCAGCATCCCTTCCTTGAGCGAGTTTGGTTTCGCCATAGCTAAACCAAGAGCCACTTTTTTTGACAATATTAAATTCCGTGGCAAGATCAATGATCTCATATCCCCTTGAAATACCTTCTCCAAAGATAATATCAAATTCTGCTTTTCTAAAAGGAGGCGCTACTTTATTCTTGACAACTTTTACTTTTACATGATTCCCGATTATCTCTTCTCCCTCTTTCAATTGAGTTTGTCTTCGTATATCAAGCCGAACAGAAGAATAAAATTTCAAAGCATTGCCACCGGTTGTGGTTTCCGGATTACCAAATATGATTCCAATTTTTTCGCGTAACTGATTGATAAATATACAACAAGTTGCTGTTTTACTGATGGTGGAAGTCAGTTTCCGTAAGGCTTGCGACATCAACCTCGCCTGTAATCCCATTTTTGAATCCCCCATTTCTCCTTCAATTTCACTTTTGGGTGTCAACGCAGCAACCGAGTCGATCACAATGATATCAATCGCTCCGGAACGAATCAGGTTTTCGGTGATTTCGAGCGCCTGTTCTCCGTTGTCAGGTTGAGAGACTAAAAGGTTTTCAACATCAACACCAAGCTTTTGAGCATAAAAACGATCAAACGCATGCTCTGCATCTATAAATGCAGCGATTCCACCTAATTTTTGTGATTCGGCAATTGCATGTAAGGCTAATGTGGTTTTTCCAGATGATTCCGGTCCATAAATCTCTGTAACACGCCCTCTTGGCAACCCTCCAATTCCCAATGCAAAATTTAATCCGATAGAACCGGTGGAGATTACATCCACTGCCTCGATGGCCTTATCACCAAGCCGCATAATCGTCCCTTTTCCATAAGCTTTTTCGAGCTTATCCAATGTAAGCTGCAGTGCTTTCGCTTTTTCTTTGTTAACTTCAATTGCCATTTTTTTATCCTCCATTTTTTGAAACTTGCTGCCGTGATTTTCATCTTGGACAAACTTTAGCAAGTTTAATTTTTAATTTGTCAACCCAATCCGTATTTGGTCGGTTTGACAATATTTTATTGCTTAATCAGGAAAAAGGGTAAAAGGTAATACACAAAATCAAAAAAATTATTTTCAGCGATCAAAAGTACTTTTTTCCTTTAACTTATTACCTTTTGAAGTGGTCGAGTTATTAACAACCGATTTCTTCTTAAAATCCTGATAGTATCGGCAACAACCGATTAACCCACAAGAAGAGCATTTCGGACGACGTGCGATACAAATATATCTGCCATGCAAAATTAACCAGTGATGGGCAATACCACGCAATTTTTCTGGAATGTACCGGACTAACTGTTTTTCTGTTTGCAAGGGATTTTTCGCTCCAGTTGTCAGCCCCAAACGATCAGCCACCCGGAATACGTGTGTATCGACCGCCAGCGTAGGTTTATGGTAAATAACAGAAGCAAGAACATTGGCAGTTTTACGTCCGATTCCGGGAATCGTCTGCAGAAGGTCAATATCAGAAGGAAGTATTCCATTAAATTTTCCCATCAACGCGTTTGCCATCCCAATCAGATTTTTTGCTTTGTTGTTTGGATAAGAGCAACTTTTTATCAATGAAAATACTTGTTCCTGTGATGCTTTCGACAGGCTTTCCGGGGTGGGAAACCGCTCAAAAAATGCGGGGGTTATAATATTCACCCGTTTATCGGTACATTGGGCAGAAAGAATAACAGCTACCGTAAGTTCATACGGATCTCTGTATCGTAATTCTGTATCCGCATCGGGTTGGTGATCCAGAAAATATGCAATTACAGTTTTAAAACGATCCTCCTTGCGCATCTGTATCCATTGTGTTTTTAGCAAAAATAAAAGAAAAATAGCTGGGATAGTTTAAATTTGCGTAGAATAATTAAGCATGAGTATTCGCGATTTTGATCTGGTTATAGCAGGTGCTGGACCTGCAGGATGTACCCTGGCATTAAAGCTAGCTCATCTTGGACTACATATAGCAGTAATTGACAAAGATGTATTCCCCCGTCACAAAATCTGTGGAGATGCCCTAAGCGGACAGGCAATCAATGTTTTGAAAAGGCTTCCTGATGGAGTCTTTAATGATTTTATCCATCAGGTCGAAAAAGTTCCTTCCCATGGAATCCGTTTTGTTGCTCCTAATTTTCAGTTTATTGATATTCCATTTTTTTTAAATCAAAGAACCGACCTGGAAGCGCCTGGTTTTATATGTAAACGCACAGAATTTGATACTTTTCTGTTTAACCGTTTGAAAGGTTATAACAATATCTCTCTTTTCGAAGGAGAGCGTATTATTGAAGTGGATAATTCCATTGATTTCGTCTCTGTGAAAACCTCAAAAAACATTTTTCATGCACCGATTGTCGCCGGCGCAGACGGAGTCCATTCAATAATCAGAGAATCCATTCACCCGGAAAAAGTGTCAAAAAAGCATTTTTGTGTAGGGATTCGCGCATATTTCGAAAACGTAGCAGATCTTCATCCCGGCAACTTCATTGAATTGATCTTTCTGAAAGAATTGCTTCCCGCCTATTTCTGGATCTTTCCATCATCGAAAGGGCAAGCAAATGTCGGATTTGGTATGATGCAAAACAGGATTATTGACCAGAAAGAAAATCTATCCTTGCTTTTTTCTTCGTTTATCAACTCCCATCCTTTGCTCAGTCCACGATTTAAAAACGCAATACAAGTGAGCAAAGCCCAAGCACATTCCTTACCACTTGGAACTTACCATTTGCCACTTACTACTGATCGTTTGATATTGATGGGCGATGCTGCTTTTTTGGTTGATCCATTTAGTGGAGAAGGAATCGGAAATGCCATGGCCAGCGGAGAAATTGCAGCTTCTGTTCTTACTGGGTGTTTCCAAAATCATGATTTTTCATTGGGGAGCCTGAAAGAATATGATTACCGTATTGCTAAAAGATTTGGTTCTCCATTTCGGACGACCACCATCTTACAGCAATTGGCCAAGTCAGCCTGGTTATTTAATCTGGTGATTAACAAGGCTCATAAAAATAAATCCATCCAGAATCTGCTCACCACCATGTATACTCAGGAAGAAGTGAAGAAACAATTGACCCGGCCTGGATTCTATTTAAAACTTCTCTTTAAATAGGACAAAACCCTGTATGTAAAAATGATTTTTGTAAATGAATTAATTGGATTGTTGTTCCCCCCGAAGTATGGTTAACGATCCTCTGAAAACATCATCTCCGTATTGGCCCTGACATTTGAGTATATAAAAATAAGTGCCATCAGAAAGGTTGGCCCCATCCCAATCGCCACTCTGATAATTCAGATGATCGAAAACTTTACGCCCCCACCGGTCAAAAACAACCAATTCAGTATTTAAATAGGCCAACCGGTAATCAACTTCTTCCCCGGATGGTTCTTTTCCGGCATCCTTAATTTTGATAACAAAGTAATCGTTATGACCATCCGCATTGGGAGTAAAAACATTAGGGATAACCAATTCGGCAACCCGGACTGTAACTTCATGGGTAATCGTAGTATCACAGCCATTGTTGTCGGTAAAACTAAGCCGTACCGGAAAAAGTCCTGTTTTTGAATAAGTATGTGTTAAAGGATTCAGATTGGGAACTTTAATATCATCTCCAAAATCCCACGTCCAGTTGGTGATATGTATTTTCATGGAGTCAGGATAAGTAACCTGAATATTTGGGTTTGTAAGATAAACGGTATCTTTTGGAAGGATCGTAAAATCCACTTTTGGTGATTTTAAAACATCAACAAAATAAGCAGTATCAAGGACACAACCAACAGAATCTATTACATCGAGTGTATACTTCCCCGGGCACAATCCAAAAACAATCGTATCCTGCGAATGTCCGCCGTTCCAATCATAGATATATGGCGGGTAATTTTTAAATGGTGTTCCTCCGGAAGCCAATGCTTTGAACTGGCCTTTACATTCGCCTGAACACCCTAAGGGATTATAACGATACAGCGTATCGATTTTCATGGGTGGATGAATTCGCAAACGGGCATCGTTACTGGTATCTGAGATCCCTGCATACGTAGCAATACAACTATAAATAGCCACATCGACTGGTTTGACTTGCTGAATTTTATAAATTGAATCAGTTGCTCCCGGTATATTGATCAGGTTTTTCTGCCATTGATAAGTCAGAAATCCAGTTCCGCTTTTCGTAACTTCGGTAGTGAATTCGATACTGTCGCGAAAACACAACATTGTATCGGCAGGTTTAACAACGACAGTAATCTGGCATTGTGCGATATATGATAGAAATAAAAAAGATAGGAAAAACAAACGTTTCATCAGCAAATTCAATACAGCTACAAAATTAACAAATTCTCTGAAAGGTCAACCTTTATATTAACGGCGTTGAAAAACTTTTAGTGTAATTAGAGTGATGGGATGTTAAAATTATCAAGCCAAGTCAGTCAAAAAGTCTGAAATAATCATATATTTATGCCATAATTTCATGAAATTTACAAATTACCGTATTGGTAATAAATTTGACAAGAGATAATTGTAAATGCCTGATTTTACGGGATACTATGAAGAATCATTAAGGTTTAAAAAGGAGGTGACGTATGAATTTCAATAATTTTACAATCAAAGCACAGGAAGCGGTTCAAAAAGCACAGGAAATTGCACAAGCATTTCAGAACCAATCCATCGAGAATATTCATTTATTAAAGGGAATTTTGACAGTTGATGAAAATGTAATTCCATACCTGCTAAAAAAAATAGATATTAATCTTGTCGTTTTTAATAAAGCATTGGATAAACTGCTGGAAGCAGAGCCCAAGGTAAGCGGCGGAGAGCCTTACCTTTCGAATGATGCCACAAAAGCATTACAAAAAGCAAGTTCATTTTCGCATGAAATGAAGGATGATTTTGTATCCATCGAACATATCCTCCTTGGCATCATGTCGGTTAACGACAATGCCTCCCGACTGCTGAAAGACAATGGGGTTAATGAGAAAGACTTAAAAACAGCCATCCGGCAGCTAAGACAGGGAAGTACAATAAAAAGCCAGAGTGCAGAAGAGGGTTTCAACGCGTTAAACAAATATGCCCGAAATCTGAATGACCTGGCCAGGTCTGGAAAACTTGATCCGGTAATTGGAAGGGATGAAGAAATCCGGCGAATTTTACAAATTTTATCACGGCGTACTAAAAACAATCCTATTCTCATCGGCGAGCCTGGTGTTGGAAAAACCGCTATTGCCGAGGGATTAGCACACCGCATCATCGATGGAGATGTTCCGGAAAATCTGAAATCAAAACAGATCTTTTCTTTGGATATGGGCGCTCTGATTGCTGGAGCAAAATATAAGGGAGAATTTGAGGAACGGTTAAAAAGTGTAGTAAAAGAGGTGATCGGTTCCGATGGTGAAATTGTTTTATTTATTGATGAAATACATACATTGGTCGGCGCAGGAGCCAGTGAAGGGGCCATGGATGCGGCCAATATCTTAAAACCGGCATTGGCCAGGGGTGAATTGAGAGCTATTGGAGCCACCACACTAAAGGAATACCAGAAATATTTTGAAAAAGATAAAGCCCTTGAGCGACGGTTTCAGCCGGTTATGGTTAACGAACCAGATACTGTGGATGCCATCTCAATTCTGCGTGGATTAAAAGAAAGATATGAGACCCATCATCAGGTTCGAATCAAAGATGAAGCAATTATTGCCGCTGTTGATCTTTCGCAACGATATATTTCTGAACGTTTTCTTCCCGATAAAGCCATTGACCTTATCGATGAAGCAGCAGCAAAATTGAGGTTGGAAATAAATTCATTACCAGAGGAGTTAGAGATCATTGAACGGAAAATCCGTCAAATGGAAATTGAACGGGAAGCAATAAAACGTGAAAATGACACAGAAAGGCTTCAAACTCTGAGTCAGGAAATTGCCAATTTAAAAGATGAACAAAAAGAACTCAGGGCAAAATGGAAATCGGAGAAAGATCTGGTTGAACAAATTCAGTCAAGGAAAAAAGAAATTGAATCAATGAAACTGGAAGCCGATCAGGCCAACCGTACCGGTGATCTTGGAAAAGTAGCTGAAATCAGATATGGAAAGATACCGCAGGCAGAAAAAGACATTTTGACTTTTAAATCCAAACTTTCTGAAATACAAAAAGACTCACCCCTGGTAAATGAAGAGGTGGGTGCAGAAGAAATCGCTGAAGTCGTATCAAAGTGGACCGGAATTCCGGTAAGCCGTATGTTGCAAAGCGAAAGACAAAAATTGATGGATCTCGAGCAAGAATTGCACAAGCGTGTCATCGGCCAGGACGAGGCAATAAGTGCCTTGTCGGATGCAATACGTCGCAGCAGAGCCGGACTTCAGGACAATAAACGTCCAATAGGATCTTTCATTTTTCTTGGAACTACCGGGGTCGGTAAAACCGAACTCGCCAAGGCCTTAGCGGAATTTTTGTTCAATAACGAAAACAGCATGATTCGTATCGACATGTCGGAATACCAGGAACGACACACCGTATCACGATTGATTGGCGCTCCTCCGGGATATGTGGGTTATGAAGAAAGCGGTCAACTTACGGAAGCAGTTCGCAGAAAACCATATTCTGTGGTATTGCTCGATGAAATCGAAAAAGCGCATCCCGATGTTTTCAATATTCTTCTGCAAGTTCTGGATGATGGAAGATTAACAGATAACAAAGGCAGGACGGTGGATTTTAAAAACACCTTGATCATCATGACCTCAAATATCGGGTCACAGTTGATACAGGAGAACCTGGAACATGTAAATGTAAAAAACCGCGCTCAGATTATTGAACAAACGAAGGAGCAGGTGTTTGGTTTATTGAAAAAAAGTATCCGTCCCGAGTTTTTAAACCGGGTAGATGAAATTATCATGTTTCAACCCCTGACAATTGAAGAGATAAAAATGGTCGTAGAATTGCAATTGGCCCTTGTACAGAAAATGTTAGAGAAAAACGGAATTCATCTTAAAGCAACAAAACAGGCTATTCAATTACTCGCCAATCTTGGATTTGATCCCCAGTTTGGTGCACGTCCAATTAAACGGGTAATCCAAAAACAGGTATTGAATGAACTTTCTAAGATGATTCTGGAAGAAAAAGTTGATAAGGATGCAGAAATCGTTTTAAGCGAAAAGAATGGAAAATTTGAATTTATCAACCATTAAGCCCACTCAGGGAAGCTCTGTCTTGAGTAACTCTCCTTGATTGTAAATTTCTTTTTTTACAATCTGGCCTTTCTCATCGTAATAAACCCAGGTACCCTCCTGATGGCCCATGGCATATTGCCCCGACATCATTAATTGCCCGGATAAATAGTAGGTTTTAAACGAACCGCTTTTTTCACCCTTTAAAAATGAGCCACGAAGCTTTATCTTCGAATCGGAATAGTATTGTTCCCAGGTGCCATTTTTAATGCCATCCTTCCAGCAGATCATCTCAGCCAGAGCGCCTTTCGGAAAAAAGACCTGGGTACAACCGCTCTTTATGCCTGCCATATATTCTTCAGTAGAAACAAGGGAACCATCAATTTCACTGAAAAACTGCCAGGTGCTGTCTTTTTTTTCATTCCGGTAGATTCCACTTGCCATTTTTTGTCCATTCGAAAAAAAGGAGTGGGTAGAAGCATAATTCCCTTTTTCCGAGACAACAGAAATGGTTTTAATTTTTCCACTGGGATAGTAATACTGAAAACGTCCTTCCGGTATGCCATGATTAAAATGTCCCTCATAAACTAAGCGACCCAGGGAATCATGTTTTTGCCAGTATCCATTTTTTTTTCCTGATTGATCGAGAAGATTAAGGGTGTCCTGACCAATGCCACAAATGGACAAAAGGGTGAAGAAAACGAGAATGAAGATCCGCAACATACAAATGAAATAGATTACTTTTGCAAAGTAAATAAATATTTCACTTGCAAACTTATCCATCTATCATCCTTGAGCAAGCCGTAAATGAGCTTGCTAAATTGCCGGGAATTGGCCGAAAAACAGCCCTTAGGATGGCTTTACATCTCTTAAAATGTCCGGCTGTTGAAGTAGAAATTTTTGGTAATTCGATTATAAAAATGCGTAATGAAATTACCTATTGCAAAATATGCGGGAATATTTCAGACCACGATATTTGTGAAATCTGCAACAATCCCAAACGGGATCAGTCGATTGTTTGTGTAGTAGAAGACATACGGGATGTAATGGCCATCGAAAACACCAACCAATATCAGGGAGTATATCATATTTTGGGAGGAATTATTTCACCTATTGAAGGAAAGGGGCCACAGGATCTTCATTTAGATCTTTTAATGCAACGTCTTGAACCAGGCAACATCCATGAAATCATCCTTGCATTACCTACAACCATTGAAGGGGATACCACCAATTTTTACCTTTTCCGTAAACTGAACGGGTATAATGTTACACTTAGTGTGATTGCACGGGGAATTTCCATCGGTGATGAATTGGAACATACCGATGAGGTTACCCTGGGCCGGTCCATCCTGCACCGAACCCCTTATGAATCTACCCTGACCAGAAAATAAATCATTCCAAATTAAATAATTCCAATTGATTAACCTTGGTATTTGTATGATTTATTTCGAGATCAACATATTTTTGAAGGAGTGGAGCAAGGGACTTTTTAATGATTTTATTGGGTGTAGTACGGCGCGATTTACAATAGTTTGTCAGTGATTTTTTTTGTCGCGCTGTTAATTTGATAGATATTGTTTTAAATTTCAGCGGCTTACGCTTTTTCTGGACTTTTTTGCGCGATACCATAATTAACGTCCGGTTAAAATTTCCTTAAAATCGTTGATAATTTTCCGCGCCAGGTGATCCGCTTTATCGGCCATATCACTTTCAGCATAAATGCGAATAATTGGTTCTGTGTTGGATTTCCGTAAATGAACCCATTCATTTTCAAAGTGAATTTTTATCCCGTCAATGGTCGTAATTTGATTGCTTTTATATTTTTCCATGATGGTTTTCAAAATGAGGTCTATATCCATTTCAGGGGAAAATTCAACCTTGTTTTTTGAAATATAATAATTTGGATATTGATCGCGAAGTACCGAGCATCTCTTTCCCGACTTGGCTAAAAAAGTAAGAAAGAGAGCAATTCCAACTAAAGCATCCCGCCCATAATGCAATTCAGGGAAGATAACGCCACCATTGCCTTCTCCTCCAATTATTGCATTTTTTTCTTTCATCATCGCTACAACATTTACTTCTCCGACTGCTGAAGCAAAATATTCCCCTCCTGCTTTTTCTGTGATCACTTTTAAAGCCTGGGTAGAAGAAAGATTAGAGACTGTATTTCCTATTCCATGTTTCAGTACATAATCAGCAACTGAAACTAAGGTATATTCTTCCCCGAATGGTTCTCCCATTTCGTTGATAATTGCCAAACGGTCTACATCGGGATCTACAACAAAACCAAGGTCTGCATTGTTTTTTACAACCATATCACAAATATCCCGAAGGTTTTCAGGCAAAGGTTCGGGAGGGTGAGAGAAATTACCGGTCGGATCACAATTTAACAAATCTATTTTACTAACATTCAATGCCTTTAGCAACAATGGCAAAGCGATTCCTCCGGCACTATTAATTCCATCAATTACCACATGTAACCTTGCATTTTTAATGGCTTCCGTGTCGACCAGCGGCAAATCCAGAATTTTCTCTATATGCTTTTCAAGAAATGAATCGTCGGTTTCAACCTTCCCCAATTCAGAAATTTCGGCAAATACGAAATCCCCTTTTCCCGAAATCTCAACCACCCGTTCGCCCTCCTTTGCAGATAGAAATTCCCCCTGACTATTCAACAATTTCAACGCATTCCACTGTTTTGGATTATGGCTCGCAGTAATGATTATCCCTCCCTGAGCCTGACTTTCAACTACGGCAATTTCTGTGGTAGGGGTTGTGGTTAATCCGATATCGAGTACATCAACGCCGATACCCATTAACGTTCCTGTTACAAGTTGATTGACCATCTGGCCAGATAAACGAGCATCCCGTCCGACCACAATTTTAAGCTTTTTTGAAGGATTCATTTCCTTCAGAAAGGTTGCAAAGGCAGCTGTAAACCGAACAACGTCAACCGGACTAAGTCCCTGACCTGATTCCCCACCAATTGTCCCCCGAATACCAGATATGGATTTGATTAATGTCATACAAGAATTTTAAGCAAATGTAAAAAAAAATGAAATCAGCCTCCTGAGGCTTTTTCGAACGTCATAATTTTTACTAATTTTGCAAGGTCATGGAAGAGCCCTTTGAGTCATATTTTGATCGCGAAACGATTTCCTTGGTGAAGCGTTTTGAAAAAATGCTCCAACATGATCAATATTTTTTCTTTGATGTAGATGAATTTGAAGAGATCATTGAATATTATTTCTTTAAAAACGATCAGCGAAAAGCATTGCTCACCATACAGCAATCGCTGGAGCAACATCCTGGTTGTGTTCAGTTACAAATAAAGCAGGTACAATATCTCATCAACTCAAATAAAGATCATGAAGCGTTGCAACTTCTTAAAGAAATCGATCAACCTGCAACAGAAGACAGCGATTTTTTCCAATCCAAAGGAAACCTGTATAGCCAGTTAGAGAAGCCGGAAAAAGCAATTGAAGCATACAAGCAAGCAATAGAAGGAGCCGATTATCTTGATGATCTCTATTCCAGCATTGCTTTTGAATATGAGAACCTTTCAAAATATGATCAGGCAATTGATTATTTACTCAAAGCAGTTTCATTAAACCCGGAAAACGAAGCTGCTCTTTATGAGTTTTCTTTTTGTTGTGAAGTTTCAAAGCAAACCGATCGTTGTATCGAATTTTTACGCTCATTTATTGACCTTCACCCCTATTCACAGGCTGCCTGGTTTAATCTCGGAATTGCTTTCAGCAACCAGGAACTTTATGAAAAGGCTATCGAGGCTTATGATTATGTTATCGCCATTGATGAAACTTTTTCCTCAGCCTATTTTAACAAAGCCAATTGCTTAGCTAATATTGGCAATTTTGATAAAGCCATCGAAATTTATCTGGAGACTTTCTTTTATGAAGATCCGGAACCTATTACCTATTACTATATTGCAGAATGTTACGAAAAACTAAAGAATTTCGATACTGCAATAAACTATTATCAGAAATCAGTAGAACTTGATTCAGATTTTGCTGATGCCTGGTTGGGAATTGGTATTTCCTATGATGAATTGGGTCAGTCACAAACCGCATTGCCCTTTATTCACAAAGCCATCCGGCTCTCTCCTGCCGTACCCGATTACTGGTTCATTTTAGGCGATATCCAGATTAAATTATCGAAAATTGAAGAAGGAATCAGTTCTTACCAAAAAGTGATTGAACTGGATCCACAAGATGTTGATATTTGGCTCGACCTGGCCGTGGTTTTTGCTGACCAGAAAAACTTCGAAAAAGCATTTTCTGTGTTGGAAGATGGTTTATTATACCACGAAAACAATGCAGATTATTATTTTGGAATGGCCTACTATTTACTGATGATGGGCAAAACAAATCAGGCCAATGAACTTCTGATAAAAGCCCTGACCTTGGATTACGATGGTTATAAAAGGCTTTTCACCACTTTCCCCGATATAAAAAACTTTCCGGCAGTTCTGGAAATGATAGATAATTTTAAAGGAAAATCACTATGAAGCTAACGTATTTACCCGATCGTACTGCCAAACCGAGGCAGACTGGTGTTTCGATGGTTATGGATAAAAGTTTAAGCTTGCGGGAAGCAGAAGACCTTATTGCCTCCGCCCACCATCTGATTGACTTCGTGAAACTTGGTTTTGGCACCTCAATTGTTTGCAATCAGGTAGCCGAAAAGGTCAAAATTTATCAACAGGCTGGAATTAAAGTTTATGTTGGGGGAACCCTGTTCGAAGCTTTCCTCGTTCGGAATATGTTCGATGATTATCGTAAATATATTGACAATTTAGGCTTGGATACAGTTGAAATTTCAGATGGTTCCATGATTATGGATCATGATGAAAAATGTGAATACATCCATAAATTAACAAAAAATTATACCGTCTTATCGGAGGTAGGTTCCAAGGAATCCGGGATCCTGATTGCTCCGAACCGCTGGATTGAAATGATGCAGAAAGAATTACAAGCAGGATCTTTCAAGGTAATTGCTGAAGCCCGTGAAAGTGGAAATGTTGGAATATACCGTCCCACCGGAAAAGCACATGTCTCCCTCATTAATAAAATCCTTACTAAGGTCACTGTGGATAAAATTCTTTGGGAAGCCCCATTAAAATCACAACAGGTTTGGTTCATCAAAAATTTTGGCTCCAATGTAAACCTGGGAAATATCCCCCCATCAGAAATCATCCCATTAGAAACCCTCCGGCTTGGATTACGCGGAGATACTTTTTTCCAGTTTCTTCCGCCCAAATTCAGAAAATTACAACCTAAGTAATCATCTCTGAATGACACTTTACGGTTTAATTGGTTATCCGATTGATCATTCCTGGTCTGCCGTATATTTTGCAGAAAAGTTCCGTCTTGAAGGCATTACAGATCAGGAATACCGGCTTTTCCCTTTGCAAAATCTCAACCAGTTTTCTTCTCTGCTCGAAAAAAATCCCGATCTGTTGGGATTGAATGTTACCATTCCCCATAAGGTGAATATCCTCCCTTTACTTGACGAATTGGATAATACTGCAAAAACCGTTGGCGCTGTAAATACGATTAAAATTATCCGGTCTCATGAACGTATTAGAACCAAAGGGTTTAATACTGACACCTCCGGTTTTTTGTTATCCTTACCCGAGAACCTTCCCGATTCAAAAGTTCTTTTATTGGGTACCGGAGGTGCTTCAAAAGCCGTTGCTTATGTCCTTCATCAAAAAAAAATGGAGGTGATTTGGGTTTCCCGTAATCCAAATGACGAAAAAACCATCCGATATTCCGATGTAACTGCCGAAATGGTATATCAATGCCGGGTTATCATCAATGCAACACCCGTTGGAATGTATCCCCACACTATGGAAATACCTCCCATCCCATATACTTCAATCACCCCCCAACACCTTCTTTACGATCTCATCTATAATCCTGAAGAAACACGTTTTTTAGCTGAGGGTAGAAAAAGAGGTGCCAGAATCATGAATGGCAAGCAAATGCTGATGCATCAGGCAGAATCAGCCTATCGAATTTTTATAGATCCTGAGAATTGAATCATCCATTCTCTTTTTTTTCAGACTCTTCAGGTTTTTCGGACTCTTCAGGTTTTTCGGGTTCTTTGGTTTTTTCGGGTTCATCCGAGCGGATTACTTCGATTTTCAGGTCGGCTACCATTGCAGCAACTGCACCCACTGCGGCAAACATCGGAGCCAGAAGAGCCCCGATCACCCCAAAAGTGACCGGAATTTCCAGATAAACTTTCCCAGTCTCGTCTTTTATAATCAGCCGTCTTACATTTCCTTCATGGATAAGCTGCTTGATCTTTTCAACCAACTCTTCTCCCTTGACTTTAAATTCTTCTGACATGTTTTCCATACCCATTCTTTATTTGATTATCATTTTTAAAAGTTTGATTTTATTCATATAAGGAGCATACCTTATAGGAATATCAATAAAATTTAACTTTTTTATTATTGCCCGCTGATGGGAAAAAGTATCAAAGCTGAATTTTCCATGATATCTTCCCATGCCGCTGTTTCCAACACCACCAAAGGGCAAGTGATCATTTGAAACATGAATGATAACATCGTTGATGCAACCACCTCCCGAAGAAGTCTTGAACAGGACTTCCTTTTGTTTTGCTTTGTTGGTTGAAAAATAGTATAAAGCCAGGGGTTTCGGGTGACTGTTCACATATTCGATAACCTCAGCAATATCATCAAATTCCATAATGGGAAGAAGGGGCCCAAATATTTCTTCCTGCATGATGGGATCATCCGGCTTAACACAGTCGATAAGGGTAGGCGAAATATATTTTTCCTCTAAAATCACTTCTCCTCCATATACAATTTTCCCATTATTAAGGAAACCAGCCAATCGCTCAGTTTTAGGACGGGTGGCAATACGAACAAAATCAGTGCTTAATCGTGGATCTGCACCAAAATAATCCTGTATCTTATTTTTCAGCAATTCGAGTAATGGAGCTTTCACAGAACTGTGGACAAAAAGATAGTCGGGGGCAATGCAGGTTTGTCCCGCATTCAGAAATTTCCCCCAAACAATACGGCTGGCAGCCACTTTCAGATTGGCATCGTGATCTACAATACAAGGACTTTTTCCACCCAATTCCAGCGAAACGGGAGTCAGGTTTTTCGCAGCTGCTTCCATCACAACTTTACCTACCAACGGGCTTCCGGTAAAGAAAATATAATCCCAGGGTTGAGAAAGAAGAGACTGGTTAGCCTGCCGTCCTCCTCCGAATAGCGTAATGTACCCGGGTTCGAAATATTCACGAATCATTTTACCCATGACTTCTGCCGTGCAGGGAGTAAATTCCGATGCTTTTAATGTAATACAATTTCCCGCAGAAATAGCGCCAACCAATGGGTTGATTAAAAGCTGAAAAGGATAGTTCCAGGGAGCAATGATCAACACCCGTCCTAAGGGTTCTTGATAAATGCGGCTGGTCGACCAGAAATTGATCATCTGATTGGTTGGAACTTTTTGTGGTTTAGCCCAACGACGGAGTTTGCGAATGTGAAGGCTGATTTCTGACAGCACCAATCCTATTTCTGTTGCATAGGTTTCGAATTTGGATTTATGAAGATCTTTCCAAAGCGCTTCATATAACCTTTCTTCGTATGCATGAATGGCCGTTTTTAATATTTTAAGCTGTCGAATTCTGAAATCAATAGATTTTGTTTCATGCGTATTAAAAAATGCCTGTTGTCTTTCTACAACAATCTTAACCATCTCGTCCATAATCCAAATTTGATATTTTTTTATGTTACTTTATCATTTCTGACTTTCTTTGCTACAAACTGAATCCTCCCTTAGATTTGTTTCTCCCCCATCCACCACCCGTCAATCAGATCGAAACAATGAACCAGGAATATATTTTTGTGAAGATACGTATTTTGACCAATCCCCAATGCCCCGCAGTTACAAGAATTGTAGATTTCGTATCTTTGCCACAATTATTAGTTGCTTTTGGATTAATTCCAAAATTAGGAAAAATATTAAGCCTGTAAAAATTAAGGCGTAATAAAGATTTAATTTGGTACTATCAAAAGAAATATGTAAATTTGCAACCCTTTTAAAAGGTCTCACAAACAATAATCTGAAACAATATCAACAGCATGAATTTCACACCTGAAGTAAAAAAGAAAGCATTTAAAGACCACGGAAAATCTGAATTTGACACTGGTTCATCTGAAGCACAAGTGGCCTTGTTCACAATGAAAATTCACCACCTGACGGAACATCAGAAAATCAACAAAAAAGATCATGTTACTCAACGTTCATTAGTGATTATGGTTGGAAAACGCAGAAAACTTTTAGGTTATCTGAAAACCAAGGACATTGAGCGGTACCGTAACATTATCAAAAAACTCGGGGTCCGTAAATAATTTTATTTTTTCCAAAAAAATAAAAAGAGGCAATGTACAGTTGCCTCTTTTAATATCTGAAAGAGACAAAACAAATGGATGGAATTACGAAAACTTTCCGCCTTTCTGACGGCAGAGAGATCACTCTGGAAACAGGAAAGCTTGCTAAACAGGCAGATGGATCAGTAGTAGTAAAATTAGGCGATACCATGTTGCTCGCTACTGTAGTAGCTGTGCAGGAAGCCAAAGAAAATGTTGATTTTATGCCACTCTCGGTTGAATACCGTGAGAAATATGCAGCAGCAGGCCGGTTCCCCGGCGGTTTTTTTAAACGCGAAACGCGTCCCTCCGATTACGAAGTACTGATTTCCCGCCTTGTTGACCGGGCCCTACGTCCCCTCTTTCCCGATGATTTTCATGCCGAAGTTCAGGTTATCGTTACCTTGATTTCAGCCGATAAGAATTTCCTCCCTGATTCGTTAGCATGTCTGGCTGCCTCTGCAGCTCTTTCCGTTAGCGATATTCCGTTTCACGGTCCAATCTCTGAAGTAAGGGTAGGCCGGATCAATGGACAGTTTGTTATCAACCCCGGCATTGCGGCCATGGCCGAATCGGATATCGATCTTATGGTCGCAGCATCCTTCGACAATATTGTGATGGTTGAAGGGGAAATGAAGGAAGTTTCGGAAGATGACATGGTGGAAGCCATCCGCGTTGCACATGAAGCCATCAAGGAACAATGCAAAGCGCAATTGGAGCTGGCTTCCATGGTTGAAAAATCAAAGGTAAAGCGTACCTATTCGCATGAAACCAATGATCCGGAATTTAAAGAAAGATTAAAAGCTGCCACATATACACAAATATATGAAATGGCAAAACAAGGTATTCCAAGCAAGCAGGATCGGAAAACCATCCTTGAAGCCACTAAAGAAGCGTTTGTTACTACTTTAACCGACGTGGAAAAAGAGACCTATGCACCGATGATCTCCCGCTATTATCATGAAGTTGAAAAAGAAGCGATCCGGAATGCAACGCTGGATACCCATCAACGGGTAGATGGCCGGAAATTGGACGAAATCCGTCCAATCTGGAGTGAAATCGATTATTTACCTGCAGCTCACGGCTCTGCTATTTTTACCCGTGGCGAAACTCAATCACTTACTACGGTCACGCTTGGAACCAAACTGGATGCCCAGGTCATTGACGGAGCCGTGATTGAAGAAAAGGTGAATTTTATTCTTCATTACAATTTTCCCTCCTTTGCAACCGGAGAAGTTAAACCCATCAGAAGTACTGGACGTCGTGAAATCGGACATGGTAATCTGGCCCTGAGGGCACTTAAAAACATGATCCCTCAAGGTCCTGATAATTTATATACCATCCGTGTTGTTTCCGATATCCTTGAATCCAACGGATCCTCCTCCATGGCAACTGTATGTGCTGGAACCATGGCCCTGATGGATGCCGGCGTGAAACTCATCAAACCAGTTTCCGGAATAGCAATGGGGTTAATCACCGACAGCAAACGATATGTTGTTCTTTCGGATATTTTAGGAGATGAAGACCACCTGGGTGATATGGACTTTAAAGTTTGTGGTACCCGCGATGGAATCACAGCATGCCAGATGGATATCAAGGTTGACGGCCTTTCATTTGAAATTCTGAAAGAAGCCCTCCAGCAAGCTCGTCGTGGAAGAATGCACATTCTGGACGAAATTGCTAAAACCATCAGCGAACCCCGGGCCGATTACAAACCTTTTGTCCCCAGAATTACTCAAATGAAAGTTCCCAAAGAGTTTATCGGTGCCATCATTGGTCCTGGGGGAAAAGTTATCCAGGAGATGCAACGTGAAACCGGTACCACCATTGTTATTGAAGAAGTCGGTGAATTTGGCATTATAGATATTGTAGCTGACAATCTGGAAGCCCGCGACAAAGTGATTGAGAAAATAAAACGCATTGCATCAGTACCGGAAGTTGGTGAAATTTATCGTGGAAAAGTTAAAAACATTCAAACTTTTGGCGCTTTTGTAGAAATTTTGCCGAATCAGGACGGGTTACTCCATATTTCGGAGATCGACTGGAAGCGGCTGGATAAGGTGGAAGATGCCTTGAAAGTAGGCGACGAAGTTGAAGTCAAGCTCATTGAAGTAGATGCAAAAACCGGAAAATTAAAACTATCACGCAGGGCATTATTGCCTAAGCCGGAAGGGTATGTGGAACGGGCACCTGAACACCGCTCCGAAAACCGCCCTGACCGTAGTCATGATCACAATAATGATCGTGACAGGGACCGCTCAAGAGACCGGGGTGGTGATCACCGCGGCCCGAGAAGATAGGTTATAATTGTAACCTTCCTCTCATTTTTTCGTAAACAGCAAAGATATTTAGGTCTTAATTTTAATTATTCGAATGAGGCAGTTAAAAATCACCAAACAGGTTACGAACCGCGAAACTGCATCGCTGGATAAATATCTTCAGGAAATCGGCAAGGTCGAACTGATCACGGCAGATGAAGAAGTGGCCCTTGCCCAACGGATCAAACAAGGGGATATGGCCGCGTTGGAAAAGCTGACAAAAGCAAATCTGCGGTTTGTCGTTTCCGTTTCGAAACAATATCAAAATCAGGGCTTGAGCCTTCCCGACCTGATTAATGAAGGGAACCTTGGACTCATCAAAGCCGCACAACGGTTTGATGAAACCAGAGGTTTCAAGTTTATCTCTTATGCCGTTTGGTGGATCCGTCAATCGATCCTTCAGGCCCTGGCTGAACAATCACGTATTGTCCGCCTCCCTTTGAATAAGATCGGTTCAATCAATAAAATCAACAAGGCATACGCCCAACTGGAACAAAAATATGAGCGGGAACCCAATGCCGGTGAAATAGCTACTTTGCTGGAAGTCTCTGAAACTGAAGTCAAGGAATCCATGCGAAATTCAGGACGTCATGTATCCATGGATGCTCCATTGATTCAGGATGAAGACAATACGATGTACGATGTCTTACGCAGTGAAGAAAACACAACTCCTGACAATGGTCTTCTCTACGAATCGTTGAAGAGAGAAATTGAACGAGCTGTTTCTACGCTTACTCAACGGGAAGCCGATGTCATCCGTCTTTATTTCGGACTAAACGGAAGCCACCCAATGACGCTGGAAGAAATTGGTGAAAAATTTGAGTTAACACGGGAGCGTGTGCGACAAATCAAAGAAAAAGCAATCCGCCGTTTAAAACATACTTCCCGAAGTAAAATTTTAAAAACTTACCTCGGATAATTCAACAAACGACAAGGTAGCAAAATAGCGAAACATGTCACATCTTGTTGCCCCTTCTCTGCTCTCTGCAAATTTTCTGGATCTCGGCACACAAATCAGAATGGTCAACCATAGTGAGGCTGACTGGTTTCATCTGGATGTAATGGATGGGGTTTTTGTGCCCAATATATCGTTCGGATTCCCTATTATAGAAAAAATTTCCGCTTTGGCATCCAAACCCTTAGACGTTCATTTGATGATCATCGATCCCGACCGATATATTGAACGATTCCGAAATGCAGGGGCAGCCATTATCACCGTTCATTATGAAGCATGTACGCATTTGCACCGTACGCTGGAAACAATTCAAAAGTCGGGAGCCAAAGCCGGCGTGGCGCTCAACCCCCATACACCCGTCCTCCTTTTAAAAGATATTGTTTACCTCGCTGATGTGGTACTTCTCATGTCGGTAAATCCTGGTTTTGGCGGACAAAAATTCATTGAACATACGTACCACAAAATCAACGAACTTCAAGAGCTTATCTCAAAAGTAAAAGCCTCTGCTCTGATTGAAGTGGATGGGGGTGTAGATATGATGAATGCCCCGAAAATAGTCAGCGGTGGGGCAAATATCCTGGTTGCCGGAAATACTGTTTTTGGGAATGTTGATCCTATGAAGATCATCCACGAGTTGAAAAACGTCTAACTCTCCTTTTTTTTTTTTTTTTTTACCAAAAAAACATTGGTATGGATTTTCCGGGTGCCAAGGAATATATTTTACATCGCTTACATGAATTGAATCCATTATTATACTATCACAGTATTTTTCATACACTGGATGTTTATGAGGCATCTTCCCGTCTTGCCAAAATGGAAGGAATAACAGGCAGCAAATTGGTTCTTATTCAAACCGCTGCGCTTTTTCATGATTCAGGAATACTTCGTCAATACATAGATCATGAGCGTGTTTCTGCCTCTCTTGCACATGAAACTCTTCCCAAATTCGGTTACACAAAAAATGATGTTGATGAAGTTTCGGGATTGATCATACAGACAAAATTACCCCAACAGGCCACTACTTTGCCAGCTCAGATTCTTTGTGATGCAGACCTCGACTATTTGGGACGGGAAGATTTTTTCATTCATTCCTTTCAACTTCAGTTGGAATGGAAACTTTTTGATGTAAAAACTACGAATTTGAAAGAATGGCTTGTTATTCAATCAAAATTTTTAACCTCACATCAATATTTTACTAAATCAGCAAATCAATTAAGAAATAAAATGAAAGCTGAACACCTGGCAGAAATAAATAATTACCTCAATAGTAACTCATAAATTCACTATTTATGTCTAAAACAGAAAAAGAGAGAAATTACAACAACATTGTATTAATTCCAACCGACTTTTCCGAAGTCTGTGGAAATGCAATATCCCATGGCGTTAAACTGGCAAAATTTCTCGGATACAAAGTTTGTATCCTCCATATCATCAACAATGAAACCAAGGCAGCCCTGAAAAAAAAGAACGTAGGGGTTGATTATGTTGACTGGCGGTTAAAAGAATACAAAAGATATTATGAAAAAAAATATGAAGTTACGGTAGATACCCTGGCAGAGGAAGGAAGTATTTTTTCAACCATCGCTAAAGTGGCAGAAAACATCAAGGCAAACGTAATGATTCTTGGTACTCATGGAAAAAAAGGTTTGCAGTATGTATTTGGAAGTTATGCGATCAAAGTGGTAGTGGAATCTCCTATCCCCGTTGTCGTCGTCCAGAAACGTTCTTTTAAAGAAGGCTACCAGAATATTGTTTTTCCTGTCAACAATGAACTTGAGCCACGTCAGGCTGTTCAATGGGCAAAACACATAGCCAAACTCTTTAAATCTACAATCCATATTTACCAATCGCGTGAAAAAGATCCTGCACTTATATCCAGGATTAACATTATCACCAAACAAATCACCAATATTTTTGATCAGGAAAAAATTCCATACGAGGTTATTTTAGCTGATAAACCCCATGATTTTACCGAGCAGGTTGTTTCTTTTAGCGTTTCTAAACGGGCTGATCTGGTGATGATCATGACCCAATCCAATGTAGATGCTCCGGGATTCAGCCTTTCAGCATGGGCTGAGCGTTTGATGTTCAACGAATCACAGATTCCGATCATGTGTGTTAACCCGACGGAATTTGGCTATGCCTCTTATGAGTGGAACGTATTAGCATAAGGAACTGTTAACAACATTCTGATTGAAATTGATTAAAAAATATTGGGATGAGCAGCCGCTCATTGTAATCCTTTGGTTAGCGGTTATTTTCCGGTTATTGGCTGTGATTTTTGCCAAAGGATGGGGCATGTTCGACGATCATTTTATTGTGATTGAATCGGCAGGATCGTGGACAGCCGGTCATGATTACAACAGTTGGTTACCTGGAAGTGCAAGCAATACAGGACCTACCGGACATAATTTTTTCTATCCCGGATTTCATTACCTTTTATTTAGCTGTTTGAACTGGTTGGGCTGGTCCGATCCGCAGATTAAAATGTATGTAGTGAGATTTTTACATGCCGGGTTATCGCTAATAACCGTATATTGTGGCTACCGGATTGCCGAAACGCTGCAAGGAAAGAAAGCAGCACGTCTTGCCGGGTTACTTTTGGCTGTTTTCTGGTTTATGCCCTGGATGAGTGTCCGTAACCTTGTGGAGATGGTCACCGTCCCGTTTCTGATGATGGGTTATTGGCTCATTTTAAAAAAAAGAGAGAACAACCATCTATTTTTGATCTGGTTTCTGGCTGGAATTTGCTTCGGACTATCTTTCAACATTCGTCCACAAACGGTATTTTTTCCTCTTTGCATCGCCCTAATTACACTCTTTCAAAAAAAATGGCGTGAAACCTTCGCATTATCGTTGGGAGCCATCCTTTGTGCCGTAGCAATACAGGGGGGAATTGATTATTATTTTTGGGGGTATCCCTTTGCCGAGATTTTAGGATACATCCGGGTGTGTTTTACCGAACGAAACGACTACATCTCACTTCCCTGGTATAATTATTTTCTCACTATTTTTGGATTGTTAATCCCTCCGGTTAGTTTTTTCCTCTTTTGGGGATTTATCAGAAAATGGAAAAAATATTTTATCATTTTTCTGCCGGTATTGGTTTTTTTCATTTTTCACTCCAGCTTTCCTAACAAACAGGAGCGTTTTATTCTTCCCATGATCCCGATTTTTATTGTAATCGGGTCTATCGGTTGGCAAGAGTTTGCTGAACAATCAAAATTCTGGAAAGAGAGGCACCGTTTACGTTCTTTTTGCTGGGGCTTTTTCTGGGTAATCAATACTGTATTGTTATTGACATTCACCTTTACCTATTCAAAAAAAGCACGGGTTGAATCCATGAGGTATCTTTCAAAATACCCGAATTTTCAATCAATCACAGTTATTGATGAAGAGAATGATCCGGAACTGATGCCTAAATTTTATTTAAATCAGTGGCCTTATTGTGCCAGTGAATGTAGCCTTGATCTGAGTGTAGATTCAATTCTTAATGTTGCCGCTAATCCAAAAGCCCCTCCTCCCCGTTTCATTCTGTTCACCGGAGAAAAAAACATCCAACCCATGGTTATTAAAGCGCGGAAATTTTTTCCGGGACTTATTTATGAAACTACCGTTGAACCGGGATTTATCGACCGGCTTGTTCATTGGTTAAATCCCATAAACAAAAACAGGAGCATTTTTATTTACAGAAACACCCAGATCATACCTAAAAAAATCAATTGACCATGACGCGTCGGAAAATCAGTATTGCTCAACCCTCTTTCCTCGGGAATGAAAAAAAATATGTTTTGGATGCTCTTGAAAGCGGATGGATTAGCTCAATTGGTCCCTACATTGAAAATTTTGAACGTGAATTTGCAAGGCATCATGGCGTAAAACATGCCATTGCAACCCATAATGGAACCATTGCCCTTCATCTTGCTTTGGCTGCATCCGGAATTACTGAAGGAGATGAAGTAATTGTACCGGACCTTACCTTTATTGCCACTGCCAACAGCGTAAAATATTGCCATGCCACTCCCGTTCTGACCGATGTTGCATTAGATGATTGGAATCTTGACACCGCTGAAATTGTGAGGAAAATCACCCCAAAAACCAAAGCTATTATTCCGGTTCATTTATATGGCAATCCGGCCAAAATGATGGAGATCAGGAATATTTCGCAGGCCCATCATTTACTGGTTATCGAGGATTGTGCAGAAGCATTGGGGGCAACCTGTTCTGGAAAAAATGTTGGAACCATTGGAGATATCGGTTGTTTCAGTTTTTTCGGAAATAAAATCATAACCACCGGGGAAGGAGGAATGTGCATTACCAACAACGATGAACTTGCTGATAAAATGCGGATTCTCCGTGACCATGGAATGAACCGGAACAAAAAATACTGGTATGATGTGCTCGGTTTCAATTACCGGATGACCAATATGCAAGCTGCTGTAGGGCTGGCACAATTGGAACAACTTGACGACTTGCTGAAAGCGCGGGATGAAATCTATCAGCGTTATCAAAGCGCTTTTTCAGGCAATCCTCACATCATTATACAGAACAATCATGGAGCACACAACGTAAACTGGATTTTCACTTTACGAATGAAAGGGCTGACTTTTGCTCAACGGGATGAAGTAATTGAGTCGCTTAAGCAATATCAAATTGATTCACGTCCTGTATTTTATCCCATCCATCAAATGAAATTTTATCAGGATTCAAAATCCTTACCGACTGAATTTCCTAACAGCATCACCATTTCTATGGAGGGCATCAGCATACCGACCTTTATCGGGTTACAAGAGTGCGAAATTGACTATGTTGCCGAATCGTTGTTGAAATCTTTAAAAGCATGTAGATCATGAGGGTTTCCATTATCCTCCCCACCTATAATGAAAAGGAATCCATTGGATTGCTCATACGGGAAATTCATCACATCCTCTCTTCAGAGTCGTATGAATCGGAAATTGTCATTGTTGATGACAACAG
The DNA here is from genome assembly GCA_023231005.1 of Bacteroidales bacterium. Taxonomy (GTDB): domain Bacteria; phylum Bacteroidota; class Bacteroidia; order Bacteroidales; family FEN-979; genus CAIVAT01. The sequence goes on from JALNWG010000022.1 coordinate 31,989, forward strand.
TCCTGACGGTACTTACCAGGAAATTCTTAATTATTTTCCAGATAATCCATCCGTTGTACCATTGCTCCGGCTTCACGAAAAAGGACTTGCTTCGGCAATTTTACATGGAATTCAACATTCCAGTGGAGATGTGATTGTGGTCATGGATACCGATTTCAACCATCCTCCAAACCTGATCCCATTACTGGTAAAAATCACCGAATATTTCGATATTGCCAGCGGTTCCAGGTATGTTATCGGTGGGGGTATGGAGACCTCCTATGGACGTTACCTTGGAAGCAAACTCTTTAACAAGTTCATTCACTATACCCTGGGTGTTAAAACCACCGACAATCTAAGCGGGTATTTTGCTTTTAATAAAAACATCCTGGATGGGATAGACCTTCAATCCATATTTTATGGATACGGCGACTATTTTATCCGCTTTTTATATGTGATGCAAAAGCATCACAAGTTCATTCTCGAAGTGCCGGTAGTATATAAAGATCGAAAAGGCGGTTTATCAAAAACCAATCTTAAAGGAGAACTTTGTCGATATACCTTTAGTGTTCTTAAAATTCGTTTTGGAATCTGGAAATAGGGATTAATCCAATGGATGCAGGATTAGCAAAACAACGTATCGCCCAATTATCGGATGAAATCCGAAAGCACAATCATAATTACTATGTACTTTCACAACCTACCATCAGTGATTATGATTTTGACATGCTTTTAGAGGAACTGATCCGATTAGAGTCACTTTTTCCGGAATTTAGGGAAGCCGATTCCCCTACACAACATGTTGGAGGAGAAATCACCAAAGAGTTTCGCCAGGTAGTACACCAATATCCTATGTTTTCACTGGGAAACACCTATTCTGAAAATGACATCCGTGATTTTGAAGAACGGGTTCAGAAAATCATTGGTAAGGATGTTGAGTATGTATGTGAACTGAAGTTTGACGGAGTTGCCATCAGCCTCACCTATCACAATGGCCGGCTGATACAAGCTGTGACCCGCGGTGATGGGGTACAGGGAGATGATGTGACCCAAAACATCAGGACCATAAAAAGTATTCCTTTACGGTTGCAGGGAACCGGCTATCCACCTCATTTCGATATAAAGGGGGAAATCATCCTGCCCCGGGCCAGCTTTGAAAACATCAACCAACAACGGATAGAAGATGGGGAAGAACCCTTTGCGAACCCACGGAATACAGTTTCAGGAACAATTAAAATGTTAGACTCTGCTGAAGTTGCAAAACGAAATCTCGATTGCTATTTATATTATCTCCAGGGTGAAAACTTACCATTTCAAACACACTATGACAGTCTGATGGCTGCCCGTTCGTGGGGCTTTAAAATATCCGAGTACATCGTCCGTTGCAAAACTGTTGATGACATCTTTGATTATCTGAAAATGTGGGACCACGAACGACACAATCTTCCATTTGATACAGATGGAATCGTGATTAAAGTAAATGCTTTTAAACAGCAGGATTTACTTGGTTTCACAGCCAAATCGCCCCGTTGGGCCATCGCATATAAATTCAAGGCCGAAAGGGTCTCCACCCGGCTCACTTCTATTGATTTTCAGGTAGGCCGTACGGGTACAGTAACTCCTGTAGCCAACCTGGAACCCGTTCTCCTTGCCGGAACTATCGTCAAACGGGCAACTTTACACAATGCCGATATAATTTCTTTCCACGACATCCGGGTTGGAGATATGGTATTTGTAGAAAAAGGAGGTGAAATAATTCCTAAAATAATTAGCGTTGATCTTTCACAAAGACCACCGGAGCTTAATCAGTTCCATTTCATTACCCATTGTCCGGAATGTGGCACCTTGTTACAGCGTCAGGAAAACGAAGCGGCATGGTACTGTCCGAACGAAACTTCTTGCCCTCCGCAGATTAAAGGAAAACTTGAACATTTCATTTCCCGAAAAGCCATGAACATTGATAGTTTGGGCGAAGGAAAAGTGGAAATTTTGTATGACAACAAACTTGTTCTGAACATTGCCGATCTTTATGATCTGACGTATGAAAAACTGATCGGCATAGAGAAAATTTATTTTTCAACAGATGAAAAAAAAGAGAAAAGGATCTCCTTTCGTGAAAAAACTGTTTCCAATATATTAAAGGGGATAAATGCATCCAGAGATATTCCTTTCGAACGCGTTCTTTATGCCCTCGGAATCCGATTTGTAGGTGAAACCGTCGCAAAAAAGCTGGCTTTCCATTTTGGTTCTGTTGATGCATTAATCAATGCAAATAAGGAACATCTTTTAGAAATTGAAGAAATTGGGGAGAAAATTGCAGAAAGTGTTTTAAAATATTTCGCGAATTCCGAATCTTTGGAATTGATCCAACGATTAAAAACAGCAAGGCTTCGATTTGAAATCGAAGCCGCTGCCAAAACATTAAAAAGCAATAATCTTGAAGGAATGACTTTTGTAGTTAGTGGGGTGTTTGAACAGTTTTCAAGAGATGAACTAAAAAAGACCATTGAGGAACATGGTGGAAAAAATATCGGTTCAATTTCTTCAAGAACGAGTTATCTGCTTGCCGGAAACAATATGGGACCTGAAAAAAGGAAAAAGGCTGAAAAACTTAACATTCCTATCATTTCAGAGGAGTCGTTCCTGCAAATGCTCAAATAATCTATTGCACTTTTTTGATAGAACCAGCTCCGGAAACAACCTGATCAATTTCCGAGGGGGAACCTTTATATTTCACACTACCTGCACCGGAAATTGATGCTTTGATACTTTTCGAAACATTGATTTGTGCATCCCCTGCCCCACTGATTTCAAACGAATATGTTTCGCTGATCAAATCGTAAGCAAAAATATCGGAGGAACCGGATAGATCCATCTCAACATTTACAGCAGTGCCCGAAAAACTCATCTTACTTGCGCCACTGCAATCGAGCTTGAGCCGTTGTACAGCTATTTCCATTTTACTGTCGGAGGCGCCACTTGCATCAATCGATAATTCCGGTACCGTTAAACGATTTTCGGTCTGGATATCAACAGCTCCACTCACATCAATTTTTTTTAAATCCTTAACGGTTATATATGCTTTCAGGACGGTTACATGATGGATTGGATTTTTTGTTTCAATCTTGAGGGTATGACCTACTACCGTGGTTTTAATCGAGGGCAGCAGGTTGTCGTCGGTTTCAATGACAAGGCCCTCAGCATCCCCTTGTTTGATGTAGACATCGAAGGCACCAGAAACATCCAGAGCATCGAAGGATGAAACGGGGCGGGTTTCTTTAACTACGTTACCATTGCCATGCAAACCATTAAGATAATTACATCCTGCAAAGAGGTTCGACATACCAAGCATAAGGCTGAATAAAATGGACAGAGAAAATACTTTTGATTTCATAGGTTTTTGATTTTTATATGTGACGAAAAAAAAATATTTGGTTACAATCTTTACACTATTTCAGGGAAACATTACCAAATTCACTCCGGATGAAAATATTTCCAGAAGGAGAATCCTTCCCGCCAACAACACCCCGGTAACTATTTTTCGTCGGGCTTACAGAACGGAAATTAATTTTCGCATTTTCTTCCGGGAAATCAAGATCACAGAATTTTAAATCAGCATCGAGTATATATTTTGCCTTGTTATTAAGGGTTATCGAAACATCTCCATATTTATTTACAATTTTGATGTCGGGATATTCGGCTGGCATTTCATGAATTTCACAACTGCCATACTGAATATCCAGATTAATGCTTTGTTCTACCCGTTGAATTTCCAGATCCGAAAATTTCGATCGTGAATCAATGGCTGATGAGTTATCCATATTCAGCTTACCTCCTTCAAGATCTACATTGAGGGAAATTATTTTCCTTGCAACCAGATCAGAAAATTTAGAATTGAGCCGTAAACTCCCGGCATAATCAAGATCCATTTCCGAATATTTCAGAATTACCACAGCACCTTTGATCCATTTAACCTTAGCATCACCGAATTGGATATCGAGCAAGTTATCGGAGTTATCCAGTTTATTTATTTCCAGATCTCCATATCCTATATTGATTCTGCATTTCCCTTGTAACTCGTTGAGAAAAATATCGCCGAATTTATTGGTTAAATCCAGGTTTACCGTGACTGGAATGTTGATTTTATAATCGATTGAGAAATTACTTTTGCCATGAAACCGGGTCTCCTTGATGGTGGTATTGGCAGAAACCTGAGAGGGGCTATCTAAAAAATCGATATTGATTCGGTCGAACATTTTATTGGCCTCTTCCTGATTGGCAGCCGTAACAGTGATTTTCACCTCAAACGATACGGCATTTTTTTCCCAGTCGGTACATTCTATTTTACCGAATCGATTGTTAACGGTTATTTGAGCATCCTGATTAATTGCATATTCTTTTTTAATCAGTTTGGTGAACTCGTCGTGTGCTTTTGCCCCTTTGACACCCAACAGGAATATGAGTATAAAGGTGAAAAATGCTATTTTAGATTTCGTTTTCATATTGATTGTTTTTATTTTTCCTTTTTTGATAATTTGTTGAGAATATCATTCATGATATTCGCCTTCATCTTTTGGTTCTGTAATAATGCATCCTTAATTCGTTCATTGTTTGGATTTTGACCAAGAACTTGTTTAATCTCTTTTGTATTGACATCCAACTGTTCAATTTCCTTTAGTGCATCGTTACTGAGCTTTTTAGCTTCTACCGAATTATCAGAAAGTTTTTCGATTTTCGTCATACATACGGAAACCTGATTGTCATAATATTGTATGGCATCCTGCACATCAGTAGGCAATTCGGAGGCAGTATTACCGGTACTTAATCGTTCACGAAGTTCACGGATTCCAAAATCAAAAGCAAAAACCGTAACGGTAATCAGGATAAGGATGAGGGCAGCAACACGAAGCAACACAGTTCGGTTGCCATGGTTGATCGGGGCCTGTTGTTGTCTGCGCAACTTCGATTCAAATTTTTCAAAATGATCGAAAGGAGGCTCTTCTGTATCAAACTCTTCACGGTGATCGTGAATATATTTTTCGAAATCATTCATATTAATTATAGTTATATGAAGTGTATTTACTTTTTTCTTTTAAAATTTCGAGCAATTTCTGCCTGGCCCTTGAATAGCGGGTTCGGGAAAGTTGGTTGGAGATATTCAGGATTTGTGAAATTTCCTCATGATCGTATCCTTCAAACAAAAACAGGGAGAGGATGATCCGGTAGTTATCTGGCAACTGTAACATGGCCGATTTTACATCATTCACCCGGAGGATCATTTCCTCCTCGCGATTGGGTTCATCTGTTTCCGGAAAATCAAGTTGTTCTTCCTCAATAGAAAGGGTAAACTTGGTTTTTCTGAGAAAATCCAAAGAACGGTTGACGACGATTCGTTTTAACCAGGAGCCGAAGGTTCCCTCAGCAGTATAATTAGGGAGCTGGCGAAATGCTTCTAAAAAAGATTCCTGCATGATATCTTCTGCTTCTCCGGTATCGTTTACAATTCTCAGGCAGGTGTTGTACATAGCTTTATAATAAAGTTTGTAAATCTTATATTGAGCAGTCCTGTCACCCCGACGACAAGCATCGATCAGGTCTTGGTGTATGTTGATAACAGTACTTTCCAAACTCACATAATTTAGCGAAGGGACGAAGAGAAATTTTTAATGTTACAATAGCGGCTTAAAAATATCACAAAAAAAGTACTTTTGCACCTGCGTTGAAACATTATTCTATACCGGCCTCATTTTTTGCAGTAACTGCAATGCTTTTCTGGGGTTTGTCTTTTATCTGGAGCGCTGTTCTTTTAAAATATTACCAACCGATCACCATTATTTTTATCCGGTTGATAATCTCTGCCGCCTTTCTTTTCATTCTGCTTCATTTTTTCTGGAACGAAGAAAGAATCGAGAAAAAAGATTTTGGTCTCATACTCCTCAGCTCCATTTTCAATCCTTTTCTTTATTTTTTAGGGGAAAACTATGGATTGAAATTTTCCTCTCCTACCATTGCCTCTGTGATCATTGCAACCATTCCGGTTTTCACTCCCCTCGCCGGATACCTCTATTTCAGAGAAAAAATGACCTCCATAAATTTCATTGGGATTTCGATATCGTTTTCCGGAGTAATGTTGATGTTGATCAAACCCAATCTTTCATTAAATACAGATTTACGGGGGGTATTATGTTTATCGGGTGCCGTTCTGGTTTCTCTTTTTTACTCGGTTACACTCCGGAAACTTACATCAAAATATTCTGCACTAATCGTAATTGCGTATCAAAATCTTATTGGCATTTTTCTTTTTTTACCCTTGTTCCTGATCTTTGAAGCGCCACTCATCAAAACCATTGTCGTGAATAAAGAAATCATTGTCTCCATCCTTTTATTAGGCATCCTTGCCTCCTCCGTTTCCTTTGTGTTTTTTGCACATTCCGTCAAACTGATGGGAATGAGCAAAACAAATATTTACTCAAATCTCATTCCGGTTTTCACTGCCCTGTTTTCCTTTTTTCTACTTTCCGAATCATTTAGTATTCAGAAGATTGGTGGAATTATTTTAGTCGTTGGCGGTGTTTATTTGTCGGAACGGACCAAACGGATAGTATAATAATCGCTTTTAATTCGTAAATTTGTTCTAAGGGTAAAATTGAACTTTACACGTTTTTTTAAGCAGTAACATTTCCATTAACGATGGTTTTAAAAGACAATTTGCATACAGAATTCCGAACGTATTATCTTCATTCTTCAATCCCCAGTATGAGGCTGGGGCTGGCAATCACGCTGATTATATTTATTCTTTTTACAATAATCAGCAGATTGTTCTTCGCAGAAGATCCCGGGCAATATTTTTTAATCAAGCTGGCTGCCTTTATTCCCATTCTTATACTATCCATCCTGGTTACCTATATCAAACCGCTGACAAAGCGGATTAATCTCTGTTTCATTGTTCTCAATTCATTGGTTTGTGTACTGATTTTTATCATCGGCGCTTCAACCCCTGTAAGCAGCCCAGGTTATGAATATTATTTTACCTGGGTAATGCTGGTCGTTGTCGGATTATTTACATTTTATCGTTTACGATTCCGTACATTAGTTATCATTGGAGCTCTTCAGGTTTTGACCTATTTCTTTACTACCCTGTTCAATGGAACCCTGACAGAAAAACCATCCACTTTCCTCAACAATCTGTTTTTTGTATTGTCGATGTATTCGGTAGGCTTTTTTATGGCCTATATCATTGAACATATCAACTGGAAAAATTTTATTCAAACCCGGGCATTATCGGCCAATTATAAAAAATTGCTCCAGGAGTCAAAAGATCGGGAAATTGCCGAATCGGCTTTGCATAGTTCAGAAATTCTTTACCGTGACACTTTAAATGCCATACCCGACTGGATATATGTTGTAGATGAACATCTGCGTTTTGTCATGCTCAATTCCTCTTTACAAGAGGAGCATTATCGGCAAGGGTTTACAGAGAACTGCATTGGCCGGAAAATAAATAGAGTGTATCCGTTTATTTCAAAAAAAACCCTGGAAGAAATTGAGCAGGTGTTTCAAACAGGTAAAATTCTGATTGGTGAGCAGAAATTGGAATTCCTTGAGCGAACCATTTTTGGAGAAACGCGTAAAGTGCCCATCCTTAAAGATGGTAAAGTTGTTCAGGTAATCACCATAATGCGTGACCGGTCGAAAGAAAAAGAAGTAGAGGAACTGAAAGCAAAAAACATCGGGCAAAAAGAGATCATGCTTCGTGAAATTCATCACCGGGTTAAAAACAACCTTGCCATTGTAATCAGTTTGCTTAATTTACAAATGCAAAACAACGAAGATCCTGAATTACACAGGATCATGCGGGATATTGAAATGCGAATCCGGTCAATGGCGTTGATCCATGAGCATCTTTACCGGTCAGAGAACCTCGACCGTATTCCTTTAAGTACTTACCTCCACTCACTTTCATCCATTATATTAAGCACCTTTAGCGGCCACCGGATAAGCGTTATCGAAGATCTTGATCAAATGGATATCAGTATCGAAACTGCCCTTCCCATTGGTTTAATTGCCAACGAATTACTTACCAATGCATTTAAATATGCCTTCCCCGATAATCGCAAAGGAAACATCAAAATCAGCCTTAAAAAACAACCCGAAGACCATTTTTCATTAATTTTAAGTGATGATGGAATTGGCCTTCCACCCGATTTCTCGTTCGAAACAAATAAATCACTTGGAATGTTTATTGTAAAACTTCTGGTAGAGCAGTTGGATGGAAAGATTGAGATTAATCAACATAAAGGGACTTCTTTTTCGATGTATTTCCCAAACCCGGTTAGTCATACATGAAGTAAAAGACAACCTTTGTTCCACAAGCGGTTTCATCCTGCTGGAATTCACCGGAAACAGGGATGAATCCTTTAAACTAATGTGATCCGTGTTCCTCCGTCATCGATGCCAAGCATGGTCGTCTTGGTGATGATGGTATCTTTTCCTGAATGTTCTACAAAATGTATGGCAGCACGTATTTTGGGTCCCATGCTGCCTTCCGGAAATTGCCCTTCTTTTAAATATTTTTTTGCTTGTGCGATCGTCATACGATCAAGCGATTTTTCCTGAGGGGTATTATAATTGATGCAGACTTTGGGAACATCGGTGAGGATAAAAAGTTTATCCGCATTGATTTGTGAAGCCAGCAAGGCCGATGCCAGGTCCTTATCAATTACGGCATCAATTCCCTGAAGTTTATTGGGTTCAACATAAAAAACAGGAATTCCTCCCCCACCCACAGCAATCACTATTTGTCCCTGGCGGGCAATTTTTTCAATGGTCTTTTTATTGATGATCACCAAAGGTTTCGGCGAAGCCACTACTTTTCTCCATCCCCGGCCTCGCGGATCTTCCTTATAAACCGAATCTGTTTCTTTTGACATCAATTGAACCTCTTCCAATGTATAGTAAGGTCCAATCGGTTTAGTGGGGTTCTGAAAAGCAGGATCATCGCGGTTTACCAATACCTGGGTTGCAATGGTTATAATATCACTTTCCATATCATGGAGTTCAAGTACGTTCTTGAGTTGTTGTTCGATAATATAACCAATAAAGCCTTGTGAGTATGCAACACAAATATCCAAGGGCATTTCGGGAAGCCCGTACATTTTGTATCCGGCAGAATTGGCTAACATAATATTGCCAACCTGCGGACCATTTCCATGGGTAATTACAATATTATAGTTACGTTTTAATAATTTAACCAACGATTCGGCTGTGGCATTGGCATTGGACTCCTGGTCCTCAATGGTCCCTTTTTGATCTCCTCTTAAAAGGGCATTTCCACCGAGCGCAACAACTGCAAGTTTCTTCATACGATATGGAATAATGGCCCAAAATTAGCATTTTTTCCCATCGGAAATAATCCCTTAAAAATTAACCCGTCGTAGTCTCAAGCTATTGGCCACCACAAAAATCGAGCTGAAGGCCATAGCTCCTGCTGCAAACATTGGAATCAGCAATCCAAAAGCAGCTACCGGAATTAAAGCGACGTTATAGATCAGAGCCCAGATTAAATTTTGAATGATGGTTTGATAGGTTTTTCGTGACAAAGAAATGGCCCGTTCCACCCCTTGCAAATCGCCACTGATCAATGTAATGCCGGCAGCCGACATGGCCACATCCGTACCTGTTCCAATAGCAATGCCCACATCGGCCTGTGCAAGGGCCGGCGCATCGTTGATTCCATCGCCTACCATAGCCACTATGGGATGCACCTTTTTATCCCCGGTTTGTGATTCCTGTAACTTTTTTATTTCATTGGCTTTTTCGCCAGGAAGAATTTCGGAATATACGCTGTTGATGCCCACCTGTGAGGCGATAAAGTTGGCCGCTGCTTTATTATCTCCGGTAATCATGATAACTTCAAGCCCCAGTTTGCGCAATTTTTCAATGGCACCACGGGAACTATGTTTGACCTGATCGGCTACGGCTACCAAACCAACAACCCTCAGCATCGACGGCAATTGCAATGATCCTGAAGCAACAATCATCACGGTTTTACCCTGTTCCTGAAGAGGGATAATTTTCTCTTGTATTGCGGTGATGTCAATTCCTTCATTCAGCATCAACCGGGGATTGCCAATCAGCACCAGGTGGTGTTCAATGCTCCCAAGGATTCCAAATCCTTTGATTGCTTTACATTGTTCCGGTTCCGGCAGGGAAATTCCTTTCTTGCGGGCTTCCTGCACAATTGCCTTTCCCAACGGATGTTCAGATCCGCGTTCAACTGACGCAGCAAGGCGTAATACTTCATCCGGCCCCATCTCCTGAAAAGCAACAATATCGGTTACTTCAGGTTCACCCAGCGTGATGGTACCCGTTTTATCAAAGGCTACAATGTTGATCCGCCCTGCCCTTTGCAGCGTTTCGCTGTTTTTAAAAAGAATGCCGTTTTCTGCTCCCCTGGAAGTCCCAACCATAACGGCCGTTGGGGTAGCCAACCCGATGGCACACGGACAAGCAATAACGAGAACGGCAATGGCGTTCATCATGGCCCCGGTCCAATCGATATGACCCCAAAAAATCCATCCTAAAAAGGTGATCAATGCAATTACCAAAATCATAGGCACAAAATACGCACCGATCTTATCCGTAAGCTTTTGAATGGGAGCTTTACTTCCCTGGGCTTCCTGCACCAGCTTGATGATTTGTGCCAGGGTGCTGTTTTTTCCCACCTTGGTGGCTTCAAATTTTATAAGACCTTCCAGGTTGATGGTTGCCCCGATTATTTCATCACCCGGCCCTTTGGATACCGGCATCGATTCACCGGTTATCATTGATTCATCAAACACCGACTGTCCTTCATTGATGATCCCATCTACGGGAATTTTTCCTCCCGGACGTACCACGACAAGATCACCAACAACTACCGCATCAATGTCAATTTCCATTTCCTTTTGATCACGTATAACCCAGGCAGTTTTTGACCTAAGCCCCATAAGCGCCTTTAGGGCCTCCGATGTTTTTCCTTTTGCCCTGGCTTCTAAAAACTTACCCAATACAATCAGGGTGATAATTGCAGCGCTCGTTTCATAGTAAACGTGAGGGCTATGAATCAAGCCAAGGGTTACACAAAGACTAGAAAAATAGGCAACCGATGAGCCCATCATGATCAATACATCCATGTTTGCACTGCCGGCACGCAGGCTCTTGTATGCTCCCCGGTAAAATTGCCATCCTACAACAAACTGAATCAGCGTGGCCGCAGCCAGCATATAATACTGACCATAATGGAACCCGGCAAAGCCGAAATCATGAGACATGCTATATGCAATGAGTGGTATTGTGACCAGCAAACCAACTACCATCAACCGTTTTTGATGAAGCAGTTCCCTGGCACGCACATTCGATTCAGCCTCTTCCATTGTTTCAGTCTCTCCAGCCTGAATAAGTTCAAGTTCTGCCTTCCCGATGGCAATTCCGTAACCAATCCGTTTTACATGATCAACAATCCCCCGAACATCTATAAGTTCAGGATTAAAATCAACAATCAATTTTCCATTTGAAAAATCAACATTGGCCGAAATTATGCCATGAACCTTTCGAATGTTTTTTTCGATGGTGGCGGCACAATTGGTACACGACATTCCCACAACAGGCAGGATTATTCTTTTTACACCTTTAATCATATACAAAAATACCATTAATTTATGTTTGAACTTTAATTTTCCAAAATGCTTTATCCTGTTTACCTTTGTCGTATGAATAAAAGGACCATCGCTTTTCATCATTTTGGATGCAAGGTGAATTTCGCGGAAACATCCGCTCTCTCCCGTCAATTTCAGGAAAAGGGTTTTGAGATCCTTGATTTTCACCTTAGGGCTGATATTTATGTGATCAGTACCTGCGTAGTAACAGCAATTGCCGAAAAAAAATGCAGGGCAGCAATACGCCAGGCTCACAAATTGAATCCACAGGCAAAAATTGCCGTGATTGGTTGTTTCCCTGAATTAAAACCAACCGAATTACTTCAAATGGAGGGTGTGGATTTAGTATTGGGCCATGAAGAAAAATTCGAACTCTTTAATGAAATTGAAAAACTTGACCATACCGATGATTATCATGGCAGATTGGCTTGTGAAAAAAAAACTCCGTCTCCTGGTTTTGTCCCTTCCTTTTCTTATGGTGACCACACCCGGTCGTTTTTAAAAATTCAGGATGGGTGTGACTATTACTGTTCCTATTGTACGATTCCTTTTGCCCGCGGTCACAGCCGCAGCGACACCATCGAAAATGTCCTGAACAATGTTGGGGAGATCATCCGTCACAACATTAAGGAAATCGTTTTGACCGGAGTAAATATCGGGGATTTCGGCCGGCATCAGGGAGAAACATTTGAGTCGTTGATCAAGGCATTGGACAAAGCAGAAGGAATTTCCAGGTTCAGAATTTCATCTATTGAACCCGATTTACTGAATGATGAGATCATCCAAATCGTTGCTTCTTCCGATACGTTCTTACCCCATTTTCACATTCCCCTGCAATCGGGTTCCGATAAGGTTTTGAAAGCGATGCACCGGAAATACACAACCAGCCTTTTTGCCTCAAGAGTAAATAAAATTAAGTCCTTGATGCCGTATGCTTGTATTGCTGCTGATGTAATTGTAGGTTTTCCGGGAGAAAGTGAAGAAGACTTCAGGGAAATGGTTGATTTTATTCAGGCAACCGATCTCTCTTATCTGCACGTTTTCTCCTTTTCGAAACGTGAAAACACCCTGGCTGCAAAAATGGATTTGATGATTCCGGAACAGGTGAAAAGGGAAAGAAGCCAGATATTACACACCCTGTCGAATGAGAAAAAGAAAGACTTTTATCATCAAAATCAGGGAAGAATTGAAAATGTACTTTTCGAATCGGATAATTCGGGTGGCTTTATGCATGGATTTTCAGGAAATTACCTCCGGGTGAAAACTCCTTTCCAATCCAATCTGATCAACCAGATCAAAAAAGTGATTCTTAAAAAAGTGGATGATGATGGAACCTTTTTAATCAACATTATTGACGATAAATAAAAATGAACTTAGAAAAATTAACCCATCAGGTTTGTGACATAGCGGTTGAAACTGGTCTCTTTTTAAAGCAGGAAGTCAATAAGCTGACCTCTTCCGATATACTGCAAAAGGGGCTTCACAACTATGTAACTTATGTTGACAAAGAATCGGAACGGCGGATCGTTGAAAAACTATCGCATCTCCTTCCCGGCTGTGGGTTCATTGCAGAAGAAGATGACCAGTTGAAGCCATCGGAATACACTTGGGTAATTGATCCTTTAGACGGGACAACCAATTTTATTCACGGAGTTCCACTCTATTGTATCAGCATTGGTTTGATGTATGAAAACGAAATCATACTGGGCGTGGTTTATGAAGTCAACCTAAAAGAATGTTTTTATACCTGGAAATCTGCGCCGGCATATTTAAACCAGACTATAATCCGGGTTTCTACCACCCAGGCTGTTACAGATGCTTTGTTTGGAACAGGGTTCCCGTATTATGATTATCATGCCCTGGACGCGTATTTGACCATTTTTCGTCATCTGTTGCAAAACAGCCGGGGACTGCGCAGGCTGGGCTCCGCTGCAGCCGATCTTGCTTATGTGGCTTGTGGCCGGTACGACGGGTTTTACGAATACGGGTTAAGCCCATGGGATGTTGCTGCCGGGAGTTTACTTGTTCAAAATGCCGGAGGACGGGTAAGTGATTTTCGTGGCCTTGAAAAGTTTATCTTTGGGAAACAAATTATGGCCACCAATCCCTCAATCTATCAAGAATTTTCGAAACTCTTTCAAACATGGAAAAACGAATTGAAATAGTACAAGGTGACATCACGAAACTTCAGGTAGATGCCATCGTAAATGCAGCCAATTCTTCCCTTCTGGGCGGTGGTGGCGTGGATGGAGCCATTCATAAGGCTGCCGGTCCGGGGTTACTGGAAGTATGCCGGTTGTTGGGAGGCTGTGCAACAGGAGAAGCAAAAATTACCAGGGGTTATAAATTACCTGCCCGGTTCGTTATTCATACCGTTGGTCCGGTATGGAGTGCAGGCCTCCGTCACGAGCCCGAGCTATTGGCCAGTTGTTATCAAAAAAGTCTGGCTCAAGCCACACTATATGAATGTAAAATCGTTGCATTCCCGAATATTTCAACCGGGGTTTATCATTTTCCCAAAGAAATGGCGGCAGAAATCGCTTGCAGGGAGGTGCAAAATTATCTTCTGTCAAACACACTTCCTGAAAAGGTTATTTTTGTTTGTTTTGACGATGAAAACCTGGCCATATACAAGAAACTTCTGAACAATTAATACACCATTCCGCAACTTTTCATTGTATGACGCGTAATGTCACCTATCTTATGCGTCCTTTGATTTTATGAAAAAAACGCTCCTGCTCCTACTCCTGATCTCCTTTGGATTTTCTGTTTCTGCTCAGCCAGAAAAGAAAGTAATCAATGCCATTCCGATCGGTGAAGCAATAAAAATTGATGGGGTGCTGGATGAAAGTGTTTGGGCAACTGCACCCGTAGCTGACAATTTTTTACAACGGGCACCCTATAATGGAAAGGCAGCTACTTATTCAACCCAGGTACGCTTGCTCTACAGTAATTCCGGATTATATGTCGGCGCTCAAATGAATGACCCGCATCCTGACAGTATTCCGGCTCAATTAGGACTTCGTGATAATTCTGATTTGAATGCCGATTATTTTATTCTGGTACTCAGCCCATTTAATGATGGAATCAATGCTTTTTGCTTTTTAGTTTATATTTCCGATGTTCAGGTTGACTTTAAAATTCCGGGGGCAGATGGAAATGATGATTACAGTTGGGATGCCGTATGGCAAAGTAAAGCAAAGAAAAATGAACATGGGTGGACTGTTGAGATGAAGATTCCATATTCTGCGATCCGCTTTCCCAAAAAACCGGTACAGGAATGGGGGCTAAATTTCCAGCGAAGTTTCCGGCGAGCACGTGAAACCGACACCTGGAACTTTGTCGATGCCAAAGTTTCCGGTTTTACCAATCAATGCGGATTACTACACGGCATCCAGGACATTACTCCGCCCCTTCGATTATCGCTTACTCCTTACGTTTCGGGGTACCTCGAAAACAGTGCCGGATCATCATCTTATGAATTCTCTTATAATTATGGCGCAGACCTTAAATATGGAATCAACCAGAGTTTTACCCTCGACATGACGCTGATCCCCGATTTCGGACAGGTACGTTCCGACGATAAGATCTACAATTTTTCGCCTTTTGAAATTCAGTATGATGAACGCCGGCAATTTTTCACCGAGGGAACAGAGCTTTTCAACAAGGGAGGCATTTTTTATTCACGTCGGGTTGGAAACGAACCAAAAGGATACAGCAAGGCATATAATGACCTGCAAAAAAACGAAATGGTAACGGATAATCCCAGTCAAACCAAATTAGTCAACGCGACAAAAATTTCTGGAAGAACAACAAAAGGCCTGGGAATCGGGTTGTTCAATGCCATGTCGGCCAATACATGGGCAACAATAACCGATACCACGACAGGCGAAAGCCGGCGATTTCTCACCCAGGGATTTACAAATTACAATATGTTTGTTCTGGATCAAAACCTGAAAAACAATTCCTATCTCGATTTTCTCAACACCAATTATTACCAGCCCACCGAGGGATACATGGCCAATGTAACGGGGACTTCCTTTAAATTTGCGAACAAGAAATACACTTATGCATTTTCCGGTGACGGGTTTGTAAGTCAAAAGTATTATAGTCACACCACACCGGAGTTTGGCTACCATTATTCCCTGGCCTTTGGAAAAATTTCAGGAAATTTCCAGTATTCATACAGCCAATTACTTGAAACCGATAAGTACGATCCCAACGATATGGGGTTCAACACCATCAATAACCGGTTTAATAACACCCTTTCGCTGGAATACAATTTTTACACCCCATTCTGGAAGGTGATTAACTGGTACAATTTTGCCAAAGTCAGTTACAATTGTTTATACGATGGGTTCAAATATACCGCTCTGAATATCAATGCCGAAAGTAATACAACGAGCAAACGATATCTTACATTCGGTGCCAATTTTGATGCCCAGCCAATCGAATCTCACGATTATTATGAGGCCCGAGTTCCGGGGTGGATGTACATCGCACCTGCGTATGCGAGTCAAAACTTATGGATATCGAGTGATTACCGGAAAAAATTCGCCATTGATATCAATGCCACCGGACTGATTGTTTCCAAATATGCAGCTTCGGGCTGGAGTGCGGGTATTTCGCCCCGTTACAGAATATCAGACAAGATTTTTTTAGTGTATCAATTTAGCTATGATAAGATGCTGAATAATGTTGGTTATGTAATGGATTCGTTGGATGTTACAAATCACCCTGTAATACTTTTTGGTCGGCGCGACCGGCAAACTATTGCCAACATTCTCGAAGCGAACTTCATGCTTACCAGCAACATGAGCGTTGATATCAGGGGACGGCATTACTGGGTTTCGGCACCTTATTATTCATTTTTCCGGTTGCAGGAGGATGGCCGGTTGGAACCTACGGATTATTCGGGCGATCGGGATGTGGATTTTAATTTATTCAACGTTGACCTGACCTATATCTGGAATTTTGCTCCGGGAAGTCAGATTTCCATCATGTGGAAAAATGCCATCACAACCTTTGACAACAGCATTGATCAGAATTTTTTCAACAATTTCAGTTCCACCATAAATTCCCCTTCATCCAACAGTTTTTCCATTCGCATCCTCTACTACCTCGATGCCTTGTATCTTCAGAAAAAGAACCGGGGAAAGAACCCAACCGTTGCATAAGGCCATCCACCTCATCCCCTAACCCTTCTCCTCAAGGAGAAGGGAGAATCCCCCATCAAGCCATCCGGCAGGTGATTACACTATAAAAACCATCTCCCGGAACCCGTCCGGATGCCATGAAACTGAAACTTTAGGCGTAAAGTGCATAGAAACCTGCACCATTGTGATTTTGTTCAACCTGGGCTTCATGCTGGGCACTACGTGCCACATGAAATCCTATTTATTGTGCCCAGTAGTTTTTTCTTAATATTTAAATCTTAAATTAAGATAACTCTATTATTGTGCTTTCTTTTTTATCGTGTCAAGCCATACTCTTCGGATAATAGCACTTCCAGGATAGA
>JALNWG010000023.1 GCA_023231005.1 Bacteroidales bacterium
ATCGGCATGAAAGCTGCAGTTGAACCATTTCTCCAGCCCGGCGATAAACTCGCTCACTTTGACCTTAGGAACGAACCGGCAGTAAAAGAGCTGCTGCAGTCCGAACAAAACTTCGCTGATGTTTACCGAATGGTATATGACCAGGCGGGAAAGCTCGGTACTGGAAGTAAAAAATTCATCTTCGAGCCTGTAGCCGAAGATTTCAGCCAGCTTATTCAGGACATATTTCAGGTAAAGGAAAGGTACAAGGATCGTTCGCTGGGTGCCATCCGTAGTGGTTTTATGCAGCAATCCATCCGGGAAAACGTAATTATAGGCCATCAACTCCGGGTTGGTGGCTGGCGGGTCGTAATAATCCAGGTTGCCGATCTTCGGCATGGAGAAATCGACCTCCGGATAAAAATGGGTCAGTGACCAGTTGAATTCCCCAAAGGTGCAGTTCTTCATTACATCCGATGGACCAACGTATGTTCTCAATCCAGTTTTTATTGTTGGAAGAAGATTCCTGGTCAGTGAAACTTCTTCGAAAAGGAAATCAAGGGTTTCGCATAAGAAATATGTATCCTCCGGATGAAGGTGTTTTTTGATTTTTGGGGTAATCGAAATGAAATTGAAAAGCGCTCTGAGTTTAAAATCAATCATGGTAAGCTGTCCACTTTCAAAGAATATCAGCTTTCCCCCGAGTTTATGTGACCGGACGATCCCGGCCTTGCTCCATTTATGGAGAGCTGGCCGGCTTACACCAAGCATTTTGCAGACAAAGTTGACTGTAACAGGTTTTTCAATTGTAGATTTTTCGTTCACCATGATTGTTAAATTTTACAGCGGCGAAAGTATATAACAAAGCGTTAACGAAAAATTTTATTTGCCAACAACTAACTGATTTGTAAACTGTTATTTAACTAAATGAAAACTAAACGTAAACTACCCGGAGACCAAAACACGGCTGGCGAAACGGTTAGAAAATCTGTTTAGAATCGAAAAAAATTGCGGCAATGAATTACCAGTCTTCATAAATTTCTACTTTACTCAATGTATTGAGATAATTTACTCAATGTATTGAGATATTTATTATTTTTGTAGAAAAGATAAACAGATGTATAAACGATCATATTATGAGATAATCAAACAGAGACTTGGGGCATCAAGGCAATTTCTCCAGGTACTCATGGGACCAAGGCAGGTTGGAAAGACGACTGTTATCCGTCAGGTACTCGAAGATTACCCTTATCCCTGGCATTATGCATCGGCAGATGATGCCACATCGATGCTGTGGTTAAGCCAACAATGGGAAACTATCCGGATCAAACTGACAGCATCCGAGGCAAAGGAGGCTTTGTTGGTGGTTGATGAGATCCAGAAAATAGCGGATTGGAGTAACCAGGTAAAAATCCACTGGGACAAGGATACTTTTGATAAAATCCCGGTAAAAGTCATCCTCCTTGGTTCGTCTCAGCTTCTGATTCAGAAAGGATTGAGTGAATCCCTTGCCGGAAGGTTCGAGGTCCTCTATCTGCCTCATTGGTCCTACAAGGAAATGAAAGATGCATTCAAATTTACCATGGATGATTTTATCTGGTTTGGAGGATATCCCGGTTCATCATCCCTCATTGTTGATGAACAGCGCTGGAAAGATTATATCCGGAATTCATTGATTGAAACCACGCTTATGCGTGATATTCTATTGCTGGCTAGAATTGATAAACCGATCCTGCTCAGGAATTTGTTCGAACTAGCATGTTCCTGGTCAGGACAAATTCTTTCTTTAAACAAGATGGTCGGCCAGCTACAGGACGCCGGTAACACTACCACCCTTGCTAACTATTTACATCTGCTGAAAGGTGCCGGACTTGTCGCCGGATTGGAAAAATTTACACCGAATATGATTCGCCAGCGTTCATCCAGTCCGAAGCTACAGGTTTTCAACACAGCGCTAATGACCGCCCTGAGTCCCCTTACCATGGATGAGACCAGAAAACAGCCTGAGATTTGGGGAAGATGGTTTGAGTCTGCCATCGGTGCACATCTTCTCAACCATTCTTTAACGGATGGTTTCAATCTTTATTACTGGAGAGAAGGAAACCATGAAGTCGATTTCATTCTTCAAAAAGGAAAGAAAATCATAGCACTGGAAGTGAAAAGCGGGAAAGTGCGGTCAACAACAGGGATGGAGGAATTCACAAAAAAATACAAAACGGCAAAAGTCATCCTTGTTGGCGGGGACGGAATATCTGCTGAACAATTCCTGATGATCTCACCAGCCATACTCTTTGACAGCCTTAAGTAAAGAATTCCCTTAGCCTTTACAAAGGTCAGTGATCAGTAATTGAAAAATCGCTTGAAAACGATAGGTTCGAATCCCTTTGCGATCCGAACCCAGTATCCCTTTTTCGGGGTTAAATATGTTGCCTAACGCCCCGCCTAATGAAAATTGTCTAACGCTATAACTTAGGTCATTAGTCGCTTTCAGAATGTGCTGTTGAATCCCAGGCGGATCATGGAAGGCCAATTGACAGTCAGGCCGATACAACAGAAACCAGCGGAAACGCTGGTTTCTGTTATCTCCTGTTTACAACCGTTTACAGCCGGTTAATAAGTTTTGTGATCATAACCCTCAAAAAACACAAATCTGATACCGACAATGCACCTCGCACATTTCACATCGCAATTTTGTTTTTTGGGATTTTACATTTCGCCCTTTCCGCCGGTGCAAAGGAAAATTCTTTCCCGGAGTCGTTTTACCTTTCTTTTCTAAAGTGGTTTAAGCAAATTACCCTTGTATTTCTATAGAGATAGATAAGAAAATCAGTATCCCGATTTCAATGTTTTTATGTATTTTTGTAATTGAAAATTAAAATTACATAAAATGATACCAAGGAAATTATCCGCCGCCATCCTGAAATTTGCAAAAAAATATCCGGTTGTTTCTGTGACCGGCCCCCGTCAGTCGGGCAAAACAACACTGATCAGATCGCTTTTTCCAAAGCACAAATACCTATCTCTGGAAAATCCGGAAACAAGGAGCCGTGCTCTTAATGATCCTAAAAGTATTTTTGACCGGAAGGATCAATTGCTGATCCTGGATGAAATTCAGCATGTTCCAGAATTATTATCCTATATACAGGTTATCTCAGATGAACAAAAAATACACGGACAATTTATACTGACCGGTTCCCAGAGCTTGTTACTCAGTGAAAAGATATCCCAGACACTGGCCGGAAGAACGGCTATATTGAAACTCCTCCCCTTCAGTCTGAATGAAATTGAAAAGCTGAAACAGGTAAAGGATTTCTCTTACGAGGACTTTATCTTTAAGGGATTTTTCCCAAGAACCTATGATCAACATATCTCACCAGAAGAATTTTATCCATTCTACCTGGAGACTTATGTTCAAAGAGATGTGCGGGAAATCCAGAATGTCAGGGATCTTAACACCTTTACCAATTTTGTAAGGTTATGTGCAGGACGTACAGGCCAGTTGATTGATTATTCTTCCCTGGCCAAGGATACAGGTGTCAGCGTCAGCACGATTAAAGGATGGATTTCAATCCTGGAAGCAGGTTACATCATTTTTCAATTGTATCCCTACTACAAGAATTATGGAAAAAGAGTAATCAAATCGCCCAAAATCTATTTCACCGATCCGGGACTGGCTTCATATCTTCTGGGAATAAAAAGCGCTGAACAGTTGAAAACGCATTACCTGAAGGGAGCTCTGTTTGAAAACCTGGTCATTCTTGAATTACTGAAACAGAGATTTAACAATGGAGTCCCTCAGGATATCTGGTTCTTTCGCGACAGCAATCACAATGAAGTGGATGTCGTAGCAGAAAATGAGTTGCTGCAATGGATAGAAATAAAGTCAGCAAGAACTTTTTCACCAGATTTCATCAACACATTCCGTTTTCTTGATAAAAACGAGGATGCAGCGAAGGATAATAAGTCGATTATATATGGCGGCGATGACACTTTCATGCATAAAGGATTCAAAATTGTATCATGGAGAGATCTTCAAAAGTTTGAAAGGTGGTGATCCAGGATTTTATAACACCCTTTTTGCTGTTCCTTCCTCCATGGACGTTTTTACATTTTCCGCGCTGATCTGCATTTTGAATAAGGGTTGTTCAATGCTTGTTCAATGCTTGTTCAATGGTTGTTCAGACGTTGTATAAGGAGTGTATAAGGAGTGTTCAAGGAGTGTTCAATCGTTGTATAATGGTTGTTCAATGAAACAACAATCCTGGCCAATCCGGAAACAACAATCAGAGCTTAATGATCCTAAGGGTATTTTTGACAGGAAAACCGATCATTCATACTGTTTATCATCCGTGAAATACCAGTACGCTAAGGCCCCAGTATACGATGGCACCTGACAGATAGCCAATCAATGCCCACAAGGAGATCTTCTTCAAATACCAAATGAAATCAATCTTTTCCATGCCCATCACGGCAACGCCGGCAGCCGAGCCGATGATGAGAATGCTACCTCCCGTTCCGGCACAATAGGCTAACATTTCCCAAAAATAATGGTCGGTAACAAACGCATTTTTATACATTCCCATGGCACCGGCAACAAGGGGAACATTATCAACAATGGATGAAAAAAGTCCGATGATCACGTTGATCACATAAAGATTACCTACATGTTGGTCGAGGATTTTGGCCAGAAGGTCAAGATGCCCGACTGTTTGTAAGGCGGCAACAGCAAGTAGAATACCAAGGAAGAAGAGAATGCTGGGCGTATCAATCCTCCTAAGCACACTGGCTACCGTCACTTTGGAACGATATTCTTCATTTTTCGATTTATGCATGATTTCGGTCACGATCCAGAGAATGCTGAGACCTAAAAGGATGCCGATATATGGAGGAAGATGAGTAATGGTCTTGAATACCGGAACAAATAAGAGTAAACCAATACCCAGATAAAAAACCAGATTTCTTTCAAAGGTTGAAGTTGGATTTTGACTGTGTTCAACTACCTTCTGCGGGACCTTCTGGATATTTCCTTTCATCGAGAGGGAAATCAGAACCAGCGGAACAACCATGGAAATAGCACTTGGAATGATGGTTTTTATTATGATGTTCATGGTAGTAATGTGCCCACCAATCCAGAGCATGATGGTGGTAACATCGCCAATCGGGCTGAAAGCTCCTCCACTGTTGGCGGCTATGATCACCATACCGGCATAGAACCAGCGTTCTTTTTTATCGCCTACCAACTTCCGTAAAAGAGCAACCATTACGATTGCAGTAGTGAGATTATCCAATACTGCCGAAAGAAAAAATGTAATGATGCTGATCACCCAAAGCAGTTTAACTTTATTGGTCGTGGTAATTCTATCGGTTATGATCCGAAAACCTTCATGAGAATCGACCAGTTCAACAATGGTCATGGCACCCATCAGGAAAAAGATGATCTCTGATATTTCACCCAGATGTTCCAGCAAGGCATGATGTGAGAGCCAGTCGAAAAAATTTCCATCCGGATTTTTCAGCAGGTACTCCCGGAATGGAAGAGTATTGACTAATATTTGTTCTCCGCCAATGACGAATAAAACCCACAAAGTTACTGCGAGCAACAGAGCCGTAGCCGATTTGTTGATTTTGAGTGGATGTTCGAGGGCAATGGCGGCATAACCAACGATAAATACAACGATCATCAAAGTAAACATACAACAGTATTTTAGTCAGGACAATTCGCCAACCCAAAAATCGCTTAAAAAACAATACCATTTTCACGACTGAGATGAAAAATCACCCCAACTTATATTTCTTGTTAACTTAAACTTTCCGCAACCAGGATTATACGTTCAGGTAAAAATTTTAAACCTATTTGCGGTCAGGTTGTTTGGTTCTTCTTGGCTTTACCGAGTCAGGCCAGATTCTCAATTGTTTGTTGATTGCACTGATTGTTTGAGGATCATTTTTAAGATACCAGTTCAAAGGTTGCTGAGTAGTGGTTATATCGTTGGAGTAATGGAAAAAGACGATTGATTTAATTCCCGGATATTTCCAGGGTAACATTTTTAATGCCTCAGAAAACCACCGGCTCCGATCCCCTCCAACACTCAATGATCCGAATTCGGTAATCATAATCGGTTTATTGAATTTCATTAATTCGTGATATGGTTTACCGACAATATCATCGAATGTCCACCATTGACTCCAGGAGGCAACAGTTCCATAATTGAGCGCACTGATTCCCACATAATCGACATACTTATCTCCAGGATAATAAGCATCGAACCAACCATACGCTGGATGTGGGGACCATACCCATATAATGTTTATAGCTCCAACGGCTTTAAAAACATTAAAGATATGTTTCCAAGCAGCAATAAAATCGTTTGCTTTATTATTTTGTGGTCCCCATGGATACCGATACGGGTCATTCATCTCATGACCAACACGAAGAATAATCAAGCTATTAAATTGTTTGGCATCGTTTGCCCACTGGCGGATATAGGGATCATACAATCCTTTTGCAACATCCGCCAACCCTCCTTTATCTCTATATTCCGGTTTCTTCAGGTTTGGATAATCCTCAATGGAAAAATCAGTTAGCCAAGGTTCCCAGGTAATCACAGGGATAGACCCCATTTCCAGAATCGCTTTTACTTGAATACTGGGAAATTTTTCTTCCTCTTTGCTCCCCCATGCAGTATAAATATGGATGAGGGAAAAGGTGGTTTTTAATGAATCTTCAAAATCGATGATATTTTTAAACGACTCTTTCGATTCGTTGTCAAACGTTCCCAGCAAGATTACTTTTTGCTTCAACAAACTATCCCGGTTTAAACGACATTCGGCAAACCATTTTAGTTTGTCTGCCCGCTTACCTTTTCTTTGGCTGACAATGTGATTTGATTCCATGTTGGAAACAAGAGAGCTGGCTTTAGAAAAAATTCCTTCAAGAGGGCCCTTTGATTTTCCTCCGATAAAGGAGAGGATCAAAATAAAACCAATGGCAAATCCAAGGACACCAAAAGTAGACAGAATACGATGCGATTTTTTAATCATGCTTTTTTTTGTTGATTTGATGAAGATCTACCGATTTCCAGGGTTCCTCTTCCTTCAGACGACGACTTTCCAATGCAGCATAAATTCCTCCCAAGGTCATCAAAAATGCAATGAAGGCAAAACCCATCATGGCCCATGTCCGCTCTGCCGTGAATACCAAATCACTTTCATTCATGAAATATTTTCGATGAAAAACAACAAGACCAAATGTTAAAATAAAGAGGAAGGCATGAATAAGCAAGGGACGTGCAAATGGAGTAAAATGGCCAATCACCGCTTTTTTTGCAGTAGGGATATATGGAATCTCTGCATTTACCAAACCAAGCAGAAATCCCAGCAGAAACACAGGCCACGTAGCAAACTTCAGGATCATTCCCCTCCAGTGAATTCCTTTTTCTATGGCAGGATGACACATCCATCGTTGAACATACAAATAAATGCTGATCGCAATAAAAGCAACGATGGACCCTCGTATAAGAAATTCGGCAAACGACATCCTCGCAGGCAGAATTCCTGTTAAAAAGAATAGAAAAGGCAAGATAGAAAAAAAGAATGAAGTGACACCTACCAGATAATAGGTCCCAATTGCGGAATAGGAAATTTTCTGCCAAAATGTAAGTTTATGGAAGAGTTTTGGCATCTCAACAAATCCGACTTCAAAAACGCCTCTTGCCCACTTGAGTTGCTGCTTACAAAAAGAGCCGAAATCTTCAGGCACTAATCCACGGCTTACTACAACCGGGTTGTAAATTGATTTCCAGCCTTTGCTATGGATGCGGATAGAGGTAATTAAATCTTCCGCCAAACCGATTCCATGCCCTCCTATACTTTCCAAAGCGCTTCTCCGAAAAGTACAATTGGCACCAATAGCGACACTGGAACCCAATCTAAATAATCCCATTTGAGTGGGACCATAAAAAGTATATGTTTGTTCTGCAGCTCCTTTTGCAGTAAAAGAACGGTATTGATTATAATATGCTTGCGAAACCTGTACAAAGCCAACTTTTTCGTCATTAAAGTATCCAAGAGTGTGATCCAGGAATTCAGGAAATGGAATATGATCTGGATCCAGAATCAGAATAAAATCCTCGTTGGTCATTTGCAGGGCTTTATTTACCTTACCTGCTTTTGCTCCCGGAATACCCACGAGTTCGAGCCAAATAGCTCCGTTTCGTTCGGCTACATCCTTAAATGCCAGGTTCTGTGTATCGTCGAGAAGATATGTAGTGTGCGGGTACCGGATATTACGACATGCCTCAAGTGTCTTTTCAAACATCGAAAGCGGCTCTCCTGGAGAACTGGTTGTGAATATTGCCACTGATAATCCCGAAGGAGGGTCGATATGCTTTGGTTTATCAATAAACAGATAATTGATCCAGACCATAATCATCCGAACGAGCCCAAACCAAAAACAAAGTGTAAGTATGATGTATAAATAGATGTTTCCGATGTTTTCGACACGAAACCACCATTCTGCAAATTGAGCAATACCAATCATGCCGGCTATGATCAGCACTTGCAAAATAAATTTTTCTTTCCGGGTTGGAGAAACAGATTGGTTAAAATGCCAAAGCGACTTTTTCTGATCAATTACCATTGGTAAGGTTTAGTTTCAATCCAAGTCCAATATTGTGCCTAATAAAGTAATAGGTATTGCTGAAATTATAATCAGCTTGCAACCGAATAGTCGGAGTAAGTTTAAATCCAAGGGAGGCCGTCATTTCTGCTGGAAAATAGTTTTCTCCAACAAAATCTCTTGCAATATAAAGATCTCCGGAACTATTTCTATCCAGATACAAATAAGGTATCATTGCAAAGGAGATTATCCCAAGATTCATATTCACATCGAAATTTATATTTTTTGTCAGATGAATGGCAAAAGCAGCAATAAACGAGCCAACACTCTGATCGTTTGGAGTAAAATATGGGTTATATATTCCCTCGATTTGTGTTGCCGGATTATAATCGGAAAGGATTTCAGGAAGGCCCTTCTTAGCAACGAAATTATTCTTTTGTGAAGTACTGTAATTATATCCCAACCCAAATCTTAATTCAATAACCGAGAATTTGACAGGAGGAGCTAAAACCCAACCATTCAACGAAAAAATATTGTTCTGGTCAATGGGGTAATTTCTGATCTCTACATTCATCTTTCCATGCCAGGAGTTGATATCCGTCAATCCCAGTGTAAACGAAAAATGATTTTCGATAACACAACTGTCGATGCTGCTGATTGTGGAAAAATACGGGCTTCGTTCTGCCTTGAAAGCCATTTCTATATTTCTTAAAAAACTCTTTTGCAGAGCAAAGTCACCTGTCCATGTGATGAATTTCTCTTTGGGAAATTTCAGTATTCCCAAATGAACACTAAAGACAATTCTGGGTTTTGCAAAGAACATTGTATTTCCAGCCTGCCCCCAAAAACCGGTCGACGAACTGCTATCCCAGAGAAAAACCGGAACCTGAAGAGAGAGGTCCATAGTAGCCAATGGATGGAGTGACCATCCTGCCCTAATCTCAGGGTAAAATCCCTGCAAAGGCTGGTCATCTGTTGAATAGCCAACCCTGGTTAATATCCAGGGAGCCCGGGCAATATTGATCTCCTGCTTTACAA
Source organism: Bacteroidales bacterium (assembly GCA_023231005.1). GTDB lineage: Bacteria > Bacteroidota > Bacteroidia > Bacteroidales > FEN-979 > CAIVAT01. Next base: position 9,635 of record JALNWG010000023.1, read on the forward strand.
GGCCGACATATTGGAATTCATTTGATTTTGAAGGAATTTTATTGAGGTCTATCAGCGCATTTTTATAGTCTGCTTCATCGTAATTTAATCTTGCACGGGTAACCAAAGCAACACCATCCAAAGAATCGTACGACAAATAAGATTGGAGTATGGGCCTTGCCTTATTGTACGATCCAACATTAACCAACATTCTGGCATAGTCAAGTTTCAAGTAATAATTGTCAGGGTCAGCTTTCATCGCCTTCTGATATAGCTGATCAGATTTATGAAAATGTCGTACAAAATAGGATGTATAGGCATATAACCAAGTCGAATTGAAATCATCAGGATGGTCTTTGGAATAGGATTTAATAATTTTGTATGCACCATGAAATTTTCCTTGTTGAAGCAGATTTCTTGAGATGGTAAGGGAATCGGTATTTCCGACTGGAAATACCGGACTTGTTGAAATAATAAAAAAACCGAACAATATAAGTTTAAGATGCCTGTACCTTTTATGAGGTTGTGATGTAGCCATTGAAATGTGTTTCCAGGGATGTATATGAAATAACGCGAAACAAATATACAATATTATACATATATTACGATTTCATATATCTATAAAAGAAAGAAGTTGGGTTTCAGAATTATTTTCATCCAGGCGACAGCGGGGATTTTATCACCTTTTAGTCATGTATTGAGCCAACTGATCAAGTTGGAGTGCCTTCGTTTTCGAATCAGATCGAATTGTTTTTTGATACTTCCTGATTTTTTTAATTTCCTTTAATTCAATCACAGTAATATCTCTGGAAAGCCTTTTCATGATATTGTGATAAGCTCCGATAAAAAGAACTCCGGTTTCGTTTGGCCCCAGCGTTTCTGATATCCTGTTGGCAATAAATTTATCCCTCCTGATTAAAAATATGGGTTTTAAAACTCTATATCTTAGTAGTTGAATATATTTTGAAATTACATTTTTCGATTTGATGATTGATTGAAGTCCATCGTACTCATCTTTAACCATTTTGAAATCTTCAGTCTTAATAAGGATGGCACCACGGTCGATAAGGTTAAAAACAATTTCAGAATTTTTACTTCCCGACTTAATGCCATCATCAATGATTTTCATTGCCATTTCACCATCAACAAACATCCCATCCTGATAGATTTTTATCCCCTTAATATTGATATTAATATTGTTAAAATAGAACTCAATTGCATTCCAGTATCCATTTACCGTATCAATATGCTTTTGCCATTTATTCCCCACGGGTTCACAAACACTCTCGCGTTTAAGTTCTTTACCCAGAGAACCCATGTCGGCTATTGAGTGAATAATGGGGACATATATCAGAGTTCTCATTATGAATGACGTTTAGCTTTGATTGTCAACTCAGTGGTTTTTATGAAAATCAGCTTTTTAAGTCTCATTGCTCTTCTGCTTGAGTGTGAAATCAACAAAATTGAAAGGAGGCCATGGCCCGGTTGCTTCAATAAAAAAACCGGAATTTCTATCCTTTTTTACCAGCATTTCGATGCTCCATTTAAAATCAGACACTTTGTTTTTACTAACAAGAAAAGCAGCATTGAGGATCATGGTATCAGATCTTCCGGTATATTCCTTGGGGAGCAAATTGCAGAGGCTAATCGACTCGCTCATAGATTTAAACTCATCAAGGTATTTTTGTCCATAATCCTTACAAAGTCGGTCAATCTCGTTATCGATCAGGTCATTTTTTTTTCTTTCCAACAGAAATGCTTTCCCCGGAGAACTTGCCATAATACATTTTTCCAGATCAACTACTACGTCACTCAACTGATCAATTTGTTCGCCCAGCATTTTACGATCGCAATAAATCTTAACAGCCCATTCTTCCTTTCCACGGATATTATGAATATTTTCGATTAACGAAGCAGAATAATCCGTGATAAACTTTTGTAATCCAGCTTTGGTATGGTAGATCGTGCCAAATTTTAACGGAATAACCTCAGTGTATTCCATGATCATACCGATCACATTAAGATGCTCTTTCACATTGTTTTCGACCCATTGAACGTTGGATAAATTTATCTTGAAGTTGGCTTCAGAGAATTCGCTTTCGGTGACATATTTAACAATGACGTATAAATCATTGAACTTAATTGATTTCAACCTTTTGGACTTCAAGCTACTGGCAATTCCAAGAGGACTGTCAGAAATGCAATAAACATATATCAGATCATTGATCATGATAGCTGGGTCCATTATTAAATGATATTACTGAGCAGCACTATCCATCCCCTCAAAGGAATTAAGTCGTTCAAAGGAGGTGATTTCAAGGTTTTCATCCACCCTGACCGAATAGAAAAGCCGTACCTGTTTGGGTGGAAGTTTCATGGATTTTAAAAACGAATCGTCTTCATAAACCTCTGCCACAGTGTTCCAACTTTCCTGACCTTTTTCAATTTTTATAACCGTCACGTCGTAACATTTAATATTCTCTTTAAGGAACTTTACTACTGTTTTTTTTACGTCAATAATGTTGCTCATTGTTTCCTCCGTTTTTTACATTTCGTCACTCCACTTTTCGCTATTTATTTTGTTTTTCCTCTCTGGCTTTTTCCAGTAATTTCAACAATTCATCTTCTCTTTTATCGTATTCTACTTCGTCAATTTCATCCATTTCAAATTTCAACTGCAATTCCATCAGCCTTTCTTTAAGGGCTCCTTCATCCGACATTTCTTTTTCAATCATTTCATTGATCTTGTTTCCGAGGAAAATTACCCCTTTCAGGGGAGCCATAAAAATATCATCAATTAAAAACATGTTAAATTCCTTTGGTGTTAATTACAAGGTTAACAAAATTATATGGGGGTAATGTCCCAACATATTTGAAGGTCATTAAACCTCCGTATTTTTCGTCCAAATCGTTGACCGCTTTATCAAACTCAGATTCAATATTGTTATTAATAAGGAAGGCGGCGTTGAGGATCATCATTTCTCCAAAGTTATCATTCACCCTGACATCTTCTGCGAGTGGATTTAGCACAGAGAGAATGTTGGTTTTATAGGTTTCGGTCTCCTTTTTAAGCGCTTCGGCTACCATTTCGCCGATTTTCATTCGTTGGTAATGCGTTTTATCAGCAGGGAGGTTTATCAGTTTTCCGCGTAGTGTCTTGATTTCATCATATTTTTCAAGGATGCTATCATAAATTTTCGTATCCTGTGCAAGCACCTTGAGTCCCAATTCTTTTTTACCGTCCATCTTGCTAAGCAGATCATCGAATTTTCTGTAATCTTTTTCAAGGATTTTTAGAATTCCAGAGTCATCATCATGTTCCGATATGGTAGAAAACCGAACTGGAAGAACGGTAAATTGCTTCATAACTTCCTCAAGTACCTTCTCGTGGGCAATCATGTTTACCCGCCGGGCTTCATATATCATAATTGGCGAGTTACTAACAATGGCGGTGATCTCATTGTAATTGATACCATAAACCAGGTCGGCGCGTTTTCCGATTCCAATCGGGCCAAATCCGATCGGGCCCTTATGCCTGATAATTCCGTAAATGTATTTTCCTTCTTTCAAAATTTCTACTCCATTTTCCATACGATCGGATTTCATTTAATTCACTACTCTGGTGAATTGTTTTTAAAACCTTGGCAATGCTGATTTTATCACAATTCCCATTTTTCAGGAAATATTTTCAGGTCAATAAAATTAAAGATCGGCAAGGGGGCTGTGTATATAAAATCGCTACGATCATCGAATCTGGTGCCAAGGGTAGCCATGATGTTATCGAATTCAACCTCTCTGCCGCTGTTTACTAAGAATGCCGTATTCATAAACATGGCATCACCGGTTGTTTTGTTGTGTTTATACTCAAATACCGATTTCCGGAAAGCATCGATAATTTTAGCTGACTCCGCCTCTTTTTTTTCGGCCAAAGCAAGTTCGACCAGTTTTCCGGCTTCAGCGATTTTCCGGTTTCTTTCTTGCTGATCCTGCAACTTTTCGATTTCAGACCGGTGCTTTTGAAGTTCAACATGTTCCTTGTCGATCTCTTGGTATATCATTCCCATGTTTTTCCAAACGCCCCTCACATTGAGCTCCACCTTGTTTTCGAATTGTTTCAGCAATTCCATAAACTCGCTGTATCGTCGGTTGAGCAGGTTCCGTATTTCATCGGGGGTTGCCGCGATGATGCCAAACCTGATGGGAAGTACGCTTCTGAATTCTTTCATCACATCTTCGATCACCTTCTGGTGGGCTAACATGTTTTCCGGATTGACAACGAACCTGCTAAGCGGATGGTCGCTCACTACCATGCACAAGCCATCAAAACCGATGGTGGAGACCAGGTCACCACGTCCGCCTACCCCAATAGGTCCTAAATTGATATCGTAATCCGATGCAATGATGCAATAAATGTACTTTCCGTCTCGCTGCATATTATTCCTTTATTTTTACCAGAATCAGGTTTTCATTCACTTCTTCTTTTGCCAGAGAGATTAAATCCTCTTTTGAAGATTGCCTTGCAGCCGCTGAATAATCAAGTAGGGTATGGTAGGCATTTTGAATCATGTTGAAGTTTTCTATGTCATCATTATCCTTCCCATTATCGGGATGAAATATTTTTGCTTTTTCCAGATAGGCCTTTTTTATTTCATTTTCGTTAGTTTTTTCTTTCACACCAAGCTCTTTACTGGCTTGTTTTACCTGTTCCGGATTCAGCTCTTTGACTTCAAGCGTGTAAAAGCTATAACAGGGTAACGGGCCTACTAATTTAAAATTCAGGGTACTGTTGTATTTTTTATCAAGTTGGTCAATTGCCTGCTCAAACTTTTCTTTTTTAGTTCTGGAAATAAGAAATGCCGCATTAATAATCATCTCACCATTCATCACTTCATGCATTTTAATATCGATGCCTAAAGATGATAAGGAAGCGAGAATTTCCAGCTCAATCTTTTTACTTTTTTTATCTAGTTTTTCTTCCACCAATAGTCCCATCTTAACCTGATCAACTTTTTTAATGATATCTCCGGTTTTCAACATGTCTTCTTTTAATGCAATGATGTCGGGATGGACAGAGATTTCTCTGAGTATTCCAGGAAAATCAGCCCAGGTCACCGCAAGGTCTATCTCTGTCAGGTATTCGATTTTCTTTAGGGTATCAATCATCAAATCATGGCCGCGGGAAAGGATTTTTATTACCTCATCTTTGGTGCGCACAATTGTGCCAAGCCTTAAAGGGAGGATCATTTTGAATCCCTTATCCATGAGTTCTTCCACCGTTTCCTGATGTTGAACCAGCAAATATCCCAGCGATTCTCTGTCTGAATAATTGAGATGTGTACTATCTCTGTCTGAAACAATAGCAGATATATTTTGGAAGGTGATAGCGTACACCCCTGAATTTTCAAATGATTGGAATTGCGTTGTTCCATAAAAATTAGGCACAATCCCGTATATATAGATTCCCTGGGCTGGCATGGTTTTTAAGTTTATAAGTGAATATTTTTATATTTTCGTCGCGTTCTGTTTTAAAACTAATTGTATGGCTTCTTCAAAATGGGTTCCGGAAATGGAGATTTCTCCAATAACTTCATTCGGTTTTCCGCGATTTTTTTCAATCAATTCGCGGATGGCTAACATCGCTGCTTTACGACAAATAAATTCGATATCAGACCCAGTCAGTGTGTTTGTTTTCTGAGCCAATTGACTAAGGTTTACTTTTTTTCCAAGGGGTTTATTCCTGGTATGAATATGGAATATTTTTTCTCTTGTTTTCACATCGGGTAACGGCAACTCAAAGATCAGATCGAATCTGCCGCTTCGTAATAAGGCAGGGTCAATTAAATCGATCCGGTTGGTTGCAGCTAACACAATCACTCCTTTCAGATCTTCAATGCCATCCATTTCGGTAAGAAACTGTCCAATCACCCGTTCGATCACCCCGGAACCGGAACTGTCATTATTACGTCTGGGGGTAAGACTGTCTATTTCGTCTAAGAACAAGATACATGGAGATGCCTGTTTTGCCATTCGAAAGAGTTCCCTCACTCCTTTCTCCGATTCTCCAATGTAACGGCTTAATATTTGTGGGCCTTTTACAGAAATGAAATTAACACCACTTTCGCTTGCCAACGCTTTAGCCAGATAAGTTTTGCCAGTTCCGGGTTTCCCGTGAAGAATAATTCCTTTTGGTGGTTTGGTGTCGGCTTTTTTAAACAGATCAACATATTTCAATGGCCATTCTACAGTTTCTTTCAAAGCCTCTTTTATTTCATCAAGACCACCAACATCATCCCATTTCACATCGGGTACTTCAACAAAGACTTCTCTTATTGCCGATGGTTCCACTTCCTTCATCGCGTCCATGAAATTATCCATAGTAACTTCCAATGACATTAAAAGTTCGTAAGGAATTTCGGCCATCTCGAAATCGATTTGCGGAAGTATTTTCCTCAAGGCAGTCATAGCAGCTTCCCGGGCTAAAGCTTCCAGATCGGCACCAACAAAACCATGGGTGATTTCTGCCAGTTTTTCCATTTCCACATCCATCGACAGTGGAATCCCTCTGGTATGGATATGAAGAATTTCCAGCCTGCCCTTTTTATCCGGTATGGAAATAGATATTTCGCGGTCGAACCGTCCCGGTCTTCTCAATGCCGGATCAATGGAATTTGGAATATTGGTTGCGCCGATCACGATAACCTTTCCTCGCGATTCCAGCCCATCCATAAGCGAAAGTAATTGAGCTACTACGCGCTTTTCAACCTGTTTCTCCCCGCCCATATCTTCTCTCTTGGGAGCAATGGCATCAATTTCATCGATAAAAATAATAGAAGGAGCATGTGAATGAGCCTCTTCAAAAAGTTTTCGGATACGTTCTTCACTCTCTCCGTAAAATTTGCCCATAATCTCAGGACCTGAGATGTTAATAAAATAAGCATCTGTTTCATGAGCTACCGCTCTTACAATAAGCGTTTTACCAGTTCCCGGAGGGCCATAAAGAAATACTCCTTTTGGGGCTTGTACTCCAAGCCGTTCGAATATCTCAGGGTATTTCAGGGGTAGTTCTATCATCTCACGGATACGTTGAACCTGGTTCCCAAGTCCACCAATGTCTTCGTAGGAAACCTTGCTTTTACTTTCTCCCTCTTGCTTTGCCAATTCAAGCTGAAAGGTGGTATTTGGGTTGATCAGTACCACGCCTTCGGGATTGACCCCAGTTATTGTATAAATAACCGTTCGTGAACCAAACAGGGTGGCCTTCACTTTATCTCCTTTGGTCACTGGAAGACCATTGATGAGTGAACCAATGTATTTGGCATCATCGGCCTTATAAAGGGAGCCGGATTTCGTATCGGGTTTGAGCTTTATTTTTATAGCCTGGTGGCAGGTTGTTTTAATGATCTTCACTTTCTCATCGATTCCAGCCTGAGCATTTTCCCTGGTAATTCCGTCAATCTGTATGATACGCTTATCCCTGTCTTCGGGATAACATGGCATGATTTTGACTGGGGTAGTACGCCTGCCTTCAATAACGATTACATCACCACTTTCCAGACCGATAAGTTTCATGTCTTTGGGATCAATCCTGGCAATAGCTCTGCCAACGTCTTTCACTAAAGCTTCTTTTACCCTCAGCACTATTTCTTCTTTTATTATACTCATAATTTACTGATTAACAGGTTTATCTTCAAAAAGGTGCATCTTTAACTGATTTAATGTTGCCGATCCTTTAATCTCTTCAGCAAACAATGGTATCAAAACAATATTCAAATTGTTGAATTTCTCACTAATCTCTTGAATATATGTGAATTGACCAGCTTTTCTTCTTTTACAAAAGTCACATTCATCCGATATCATTACATTGTTCACGATGATTTGCTTGGCATATATTTCAGTTTTACTTAGGTCAGATAGCAAACGATCGGTTTCCAGAATTGCCATCGCTTCGGGAATGCATACAGGAATAAATTCACATTTGTTTTGATCCATCAAAATATTTTCAATCCTTTTTAACATTTTTTTCAGGCTGAATAAAAACGCATCCACCTCATCCTGCTGATAGGACCCCGAAAAACTGGTTATCATGTATCGGTATTTCCATCTCATCTTGGCAGCTACTTTTATCCACTCATCCAATAACTTAGGAGATGAAATCAACCGTAAAGCATGTCCAGTGGGGATAGCTGTGGCAATGGCACAACTGGTTTTCCCAACCCCTCCTTTTCCGCCGAAAATGATGACTTTCAGATCCTTATTCTCTAACCCGGCAAGTGCCATGATAATTATTTTTTTATCCTGATTTCAAGGATGCCATTGGTGAATTTGTGGCTTAAATTATGCTTAATAACTTTTACAGGGAGCAGTAATTCTTTGCGATATGTTCTGCTTTTGCTGACCGCAGAAATTTCGAGAATGTCTTCCTTTAAATCGATTTTTATGTCATTTTCATCAATTCCAGGCATTTCGGCAATGATAACGATCTCATCTTTTTCATTAAAAATATCGGTTATCGGCTCACGTTCCTCATCCACTTTTGGGCCCTCGGGCGTTTTTTTTATATTCCCGAAAGTTTCCACTTTTGGGGTACCGCCACCTATCGTATTGACTGTAAAGCCATAGACCCCCTTCATGCCTTTTTTGATATGATCAAAATTGATCTCACCTTCCTTGCTGATTCCGCCTTTTTCCTCGAGCTTCCCGGCAAGATCAACTAATTTTTCGATGCCTTTGAATAGACCGCCAAGTCCTAAAAGATCAAAAGCGGCATCTTCGTTTTTTTCTTTATCCTTCTTGTTTTTCATTTTCTTGATTGTTTACCATGTTACTTGTTATATTGATTTGTAATCCTCTTTTTTAACCTGACTTGCAGTATATTATTTTTATACCTTTTTACCATACTACTTGCTTTAACCACGGCCGGTAAGGTAATTTCTTTATGATAATCTTTACATGCATCAATAATAAGTACGTTATTTACTATTCCTAATTGTAGCGTATCTTCTTCAATACCTGACAACTCTAAATAAACCAACAGGTCAGCCCCTTCATCAAAAATATCCAAAAGTGGTTCCTTTCCCTCTCTGTAAGGCTGACCGGAAAGCCACCAACTAAATGTAAATATCTCACCAGTTTCAGGATCTATTTTCGAACTCTCGAATGAGAGTATAGGATAGCCGATCATCTTTTCAGCAGTTGGATTTATAATCTCCCGAATTTTAGATAGAATGTCCATGTGAGTAGAAGCCTTTATTAGCTTTGCCAATGTGTCGATTCTTGCGTGTCTGTTCTCATATAGAAACCAGAGTATCTCGCTTGAATCGGCATCCAATCCGGTAACTATTTTATTTATTGTCTCTCTGTCAACTTTTAGTAATGCCCTCATATATAATTCCTTTCTCCAAACATTCAAATTTTGTATTATAATCCATGCCCTTGCCAATTCGCCAAAAGATTCATATTCTATACAGATCGTATCACTTTGGCTTACGCCGTATATCTTTTTTTCTACCCTTAAATCCTTAATATCGCTAAGTAGTATCTCCCATATAATCCCCGATCCAAAAAGAAAGTTCAACTTCTTGTGAGTAAGGAGAAGTGTTCCAAACCTCCACCTTGCCTGACCTGGCATTAAATGTCCTCCCTTTTCCTCTAAAATTACTTCATCAGGCTGAGAGTTAACAACTGTGAACTGTGAATCAGAAGCAGAATGTGACCCTAACATATTTTCCTCAATTGTTTTTTTCCAATTCTCAGGATCTTTAATGGCAATAAATGGCACTCTCCGGTCTTTAGATACGATATGAAGTTGTTTTACCATCTTGCCTAAAATCCATCCCCTTTTGACAATATTTATAGCTTTTATTTGACTGGGCAGTACCTTGAATAGTATCTTTTTACCCTGAACAAAAAGCAGCCTTGCATTGGTAAGGTATAAATTACCCAGCCGCCAGGATGAAGCAGGCGAACTCCCGATATCATAGCTTGCTGAATAATACATGATTATTTCCTCCCCCGGTAGCAAAGGCAAACTAACTGGTTTTCTTTTAGTATCTAAATAGCTTCTCATATTGCATATCGTCTTTTCCAAAAAAATCAGTTTACAAAGCAACTTCGGCTATTTTACTTTTTAAGCTATGGCTAATCCAACCACAGTTTAAGCATCCTTCTTCTAATAGATTTTTAGTTGGAGCAGACTTGCCGCACTGGGGACAAGTTTCGGTTTCCTCCCCCATCTTACCAGAAACAATTCTATCTATTGCATCTGTCCATTCATCTATCTGTTCTTCGCCAGCAAAAGCAGCTACTGATTTTGCCGAATTAGAACTACATGTCACCTCCAACACCAACTCCTTAGTGTTATTAAGACCGCTCGTATTTTTCATCACGGTATTGGTGCTGATTATTGTATTAACAGGAACGTCAAAAAGCAACTTCTTCTCAAAATCGCACCACCAGCACAACCTCATATTAGTAAGATACAAATGGCCAGGCCTCCATGTCTCTTTAAGAATACCAGAGGCAGGTACCAAATACCATATTTTTTTTCCCTGATGAGTCACTTCTTCTCTTTCGGTCAGGAAGTTAACAGGCTCCTCTGTATACTCTGGAAATACTGAACTCGCCTCTAAAGCAAGCCCCATGGTTGTTAAATATTGTTCAATAGCATCTTTTAACTGATTTGTTTCTACTGAACTAAGCCGATGTACCTTATTCTGTTTATCCATAAGATAAATTACCAGTTTTTTCTTTTCTTTAACAAAATGCACTTCCTCTTTCATTATCAATGCCTTTATTTCTTCTAAGGGTAGCTGAAATGTGATTTCTCCAAAATCTTGATGATAAAGAATAAGCCTTTTATTAGTTAAATAAAAATACCCTGGCTTCCAGGCATTATAAATTCCTTTATTATAGTAATATGAACCATACATTTTCAACACGATCTCTTCTTCTTCAACTAAAGAAGGAGTGTTTTTCTTCCAATGCGCTTTCTCCCATGCCCGTGTCTTCTCATCCCATGCCTGCATCACTCCATATTTAAGCATTGTCTCCATCCCCGCTATTGCAGCCCTCAGGTTGACACCTATTAAAGGGATACCCGCCACGGAAATAATGATATCAGCATTAATTACCAGTCCTTTATCTAAGATTCGATCTAACAGATCTACTAAGGTTGCATGTGTATCTCTGGAGGGTTCCATTTTCTTTCCTCTATACGAAACTATATGGTGGCCAAGGCCCGGTAAAACGGACAAAAAAACCTTTCAAATTATTAATCTCCTCCAGCTCTTCACCCAGTATCTTACTCTTTTCCTTGAAAAGCAAGCATGAGAGATTCAATAGCATTTGTTTGTCTTCCTCAAGATTCTTGGTCTTTTCTACTTTAATCTCATCCACGCATCTTTTAATTCTCTCATAAAAATCTTTAAAATACCGCTCAGCCTCCACCTCCATCTCTTTCTTTAAGAGATTTTCCAATTTTTGTTTATACATGTACGCCAACCCCTTGGATTTGGATTTTATTTCCTCACTAAGTTTATTGATTTCTTGATTATTTTCCATCAACTCCTTCCCAATCACCTTTGGATCCCAAAATATTTGAACTCCAAACTCTGCACGGTCCTTGAACTTAATCAGTTTTTGTAACAAGGTTTCATAATCGTCTTTCAACCATTTCTTGATGTTCTCATCAGAAGCAATACCCTCTTCTCCTTTAATTATGGTATCAAATCCTAAGGGTAAAACTGTACCAAATCGCTCCAAGGCGATGTCAACCACTTTTTGGTGTACCATTACCCAGGTTTTCATTACCTCTTTATCTTCTGATTTATACGGTTCAGCAGGACAATTATGGACCACAGCACATAAATTTTGACAGGAAATAGTATAGACCTCATTTCCCTCTATTCCAATATTGCCAAGGATTATCTTTTCCTTACCCCTGGTAATACAATAAATATATCTTGCTTCATTCATTTTTTAGCCCTCGCTGTTCCTTACCTCTAAACTCCTTTTTCCGCTACCTCTTTCTTCCAACTCTCTGGATTTAACATTTTGTCCAATACCTCATCCACAATACTGTCCAATCCATCCCTTACAGATTTTACTGACTCGGTCACCCCCTGTTCTTTTTTAATCTCCTCTATTGCTATATCAAGATCCATCAAGGCTTCTCCTAATCGTTCCATTTCTTCCTCAGACAGGCTTCCTCCTTCCATGCGTTTCATTGCCTGAAGATTTAGAGCATCTTTAATTACCTCTACGATGGCGAGAACCAAACCCAAGACTCCATGTTTCAGATTATCTTCATCAATGTTTACAGGCATTACTACTTATCTTTTATATGATTTACATCTTCTTTATACCGCTGTTTTGATTGCCTTTGATTTGGCAGAGACCCAACCACACCATGGACATTCGCTGTTTAGAAGTTCTTCTACTGGCACGTGTTTGTTGCATTGCGGACACGTCTCCTTATCAACCATTGCCTCTTTCCAGGATGCTGTTTCATAATTGGTACCAGAAGGAAACTCCAAGCCATATTTGGCAGCAGTCTCAAAGGAGGCTAACGCGGCACGTACCTTGATGCCCAGAAGCTCCACTCCTGCCACAGATACAGTAATGTCGGCATTAATCACCAAACCTTTATCCAAAATACGGTCTATGACATCAACCAAGGTTCCACCCTTATTTTCATAATCTTTCCTTGCCTCTAAAGCCATTTTGTTTTGATTTCTTCAAATTTTATTTCGTGATGTTTTGTTTAATAGTCTATTGAAATGGTTTTAAAATCCGTTTTCTCCTCATCATTGGTTGTTTTACGACATTCTACCAAATCTCGATTTTGGAGCAATATGGATTTCTCATTGTAAAACTCTTGAATTTCTTTCAGTCTCATTTGAATAATATTAAGTCTGAGTGAGATAGATATTTCTTCGCTTCGTAAGCGAGTTCTTTCTTTTTCAAGCATATACATTTTTAAGAAATCCGATTCCTCTTTATTGGATATACTTGATTTTGCTACATTCTGCATGCTTTTAATGCTCTGAAGCCCTTTTATTGCGCTGGAAATTGGCATAACATTTTTGATTTGTTGATTTATTTATTAGAGATCAGGAATATTGTTCGATAAGTTCATCAACAATAATTTTCACCTTTTCCTGATTGGTTTTTGAGCCAATCCGGCTTGTTTCGGAAGTGAGAATATCTTGACAGATTCTTCTGAATACAATTTTGGATTCAGAGGGGGTGGTTTTTAAAGTTGCCAGAGTTTTTGCAATCATAATAGAACCGCGAATAGTTGGATCAAATTCTGTTTTTCCCGATTCACGTAAACCTCTTACAATTTTCACAATTATTTCTGTGTCTTTGAGTGAAAGGTCAGATTTTGCCTTGGTTATCAGCAATTCGGTTTCATAGTCGAAATGATCAAGGTCCATGGTTACCATGCGGTCACGCAGGGCATCCTGAGTTCGGTTTACACCAGCATATTCTTCAGGATTGGAAGTAAAAATGGCGCGGAAATCCGGATGCACCTTCATGTAGTAGTCTTCCTCTTTTGCTGCCGATGTGCTCAACATTCTCTCCTGAAGGATGGGAAGCAAAATGTTATTTGCTTCAGGACGTGACCGGGTAAATTCATCGTATATCAGGGTAAATCCATTTTTCACAGCGATGGTTAAACGGTTATTTACCCATTGTTTGCTCATGTCTTCCTCATATTTATGGACAGAATGAATAAATTTATCATCCAGTTTTTTATATTTATAACCCTGTTCACTACCAATAAGATCGGAGGTTTTATACTCAGCATCGCCATGAATAATGACCACCGGCCTTCCGATTTTGCTTGCCAGATGCATGGCCACCGTTGTTTTCCCGGTTCCCGACGGTCCCCTGAAATGTACAGGGAATCCTGCCTTTATATAGATAAGACCGCGGTTGGTAATGTCTTTAATATAGTCGGTTTCAACAAAATTTGACATCGGCTTTAGTTCAAGTACGGTATTCATTTCATTGTTGTTGCTCATAATGGATTTAGTTGATGTGATACAGTGCTGATGCGAAAATTTTCAAATCATTCCTTTGCCTCCACATTTGGTACAAGGCAGACCATCGCTTGATTTCCCCGTTCCTTTGCATTGAACGCAATTTTTGTTGCCCTCGCAATGGTTATATCCTTTCCCTCCACATACGATGCAAGAAATCCTGGAGCCCAGTGGGTTTCTTCCTGTCTCCGAGCAAAAAACACATTTTTTCACAGGTTCCTCTACATCAATCCTGCCTGTACCGTTACAGACTATGCATTTTGAGATTGCAGAGAGCAGGTCGAAGGGATCCTTTCCCGTTCCGTTACAAAAGGTACACTTGATTATTTTTATCATTTGGGTTTTGGATAATAAATGTTTTCAATTTTTAATACCTTCCCCTCATCCAGCAATCCCTTAGCAGTAAATCCAAGTTTCATCCGCGTTTTGCCCAGAGGTTCTTCCATTTCCGATATTTTCACCCCCTCGGGATGTTTGCTGATATAATCCAGCACTTTCTGTTCCAATGTTTTTGGCTCTTCAGAAAAAGAGTTTAAGGCTGATTCTTCTTTAACCGGAATTTCTTTATTTGGCACAACCTTGGCTTCTTTTTTTGCCTCTTTTTTCCCAGCTTTCCTGACTACTTGCTTGGGTGGCGAAACAACACCAGTTTCCCTTATCTGAGTCATTGTATCCTGCATGTTGCTCCACTCAGCCGAGGCCTGAACTCTGTTTTGCAACAAATCATCAAGCATTCCGGCAGTGTCTTTTTGGATATCCCTTACTTCTTTGCGGATTCCTTTTATTGCCTCATTGATTCCTTTCATGATATCATGGTAATCGCTAAGTCGATCTGCTTCGCCACTGGCAAGATCTTTTCTTAACTTTTGAGCCATATTTTGATTTTCCTTGTTAATTTCTGATATTCTTTTCTGAAACCCATTCAGCAATGTTCGAGTATATTCAACTCTCTCGGCAAGGTTCTTACTCAGTTCCATTCTAAGTCCAGCCGACATTTCCAAATGCTCTTTTTCAAACCTGTCGATCATATCGGTAGTATTTTTTAAAATCATTAACACCTCATCATTGATGCATTTAATATCATCGTTGATGTCTTTCATAAGGGCATCAAATTCCTTGATCCTGATTTTTTCGTTTTGATTTCTGGTAGCCCTTCCCTGCGCAAACAATTTATCTAACCCGTCTGCCATTTGTACCCTATCTGTAGTGAATTCAGTAATAATATTGATGGTGGAAGTTTTAATTGCCACCACTTCTTTTTGAATAGAGGAAATCGTATGATGTATTCCGGTCATTAATTCCCTGAAGGTATTTAGCCGTTCTTTTTCCCCACGGACAAGACCTTTTTTTAGGTCAGCAGCATTGGCATTTAAAACAGCGGCCATTTCCAGGTGATCTTTGTGAAAACCGTCGAGTGTTTTCTGTACATCATTTACAAGTTCTTCATTATCCTTAATCCGTTGTTTGAATGAAGCAAGCAACTCTTCACTCAAATTTTTCATTTCTGATGCTAGTCCCATTTTTTCATCTCCTATTTTTAAATAAATATTTAGTTATCTGAGTTAATTGATTTCTTTAAGCATTTGATCTTTAACATTTTTTATATCCTGGATAAGAATGTGATCACCTTTTTCAAGCAGGTTTTCAAGACATTTTATCATGTTGTTATGCATTTTCTGAAAATCCATGAATGTTTTCATGACCGTTTCCTTTCTCATTTCCTGTTGTTTTGAAATCCGGGAAAGTTGGTTTTTTACAATGGAGATTTGTTTACCGGCATCCAGTAACGTGATATTCTTAATATCCAGAATGCTGTTTTTAAGCAATTTAGCAGTTTCTTTCTGGGCTTCAATAAAACTCAAAAATTGTTTTTCTGCTTCGATTTCCTTTTTGTCGAGTGCATTAAGGATGCCCGACATTATTGTATGGTAATCTTTTTTACGCAGCGATTCTTTTTTTGCCAGGTTTTCGCAAAGCCTGGAATTTAACAGATCTCTTTCCTTTTTAAGTTCGTTTAAAGAATTATGGACATTATCGAACAGAAAGTGGGATGATTCTGTAATGTTTTCTGATGACTGGAAGGCATTTTGAATTTTTTGAATCCGGGTTTCGTAAGAGGAAATAATGTTATCCAGGAAACCATCAATATTGACTTCAGGCAGGGAACTCATAATGAAGATAAGGTTATATATTGACTTTACTTAGAGAGAGAGAAAAGAAATTCTTGGTAAATCATGCTTAAGGGTTCACAACCGGAAAGGATGTTTTAGCAAGAATAACTGCCTAACTGCAATGTGCCTTATGCGGCTTTAGCAGTTAATCCGATTGCTTCTGCATATTTCAGGTATGTTTCAACAGAGGCAACGACTACCCTTGCTTCGATAGCAAGCAATTCGATACCAACCAGTGAAACTCTTACCCATGCATCAACCACAACACCTTTGTCAAGGATACGGTCAATCACCTCTACGAGGCTGGACGACCCGATTGTCTTTTCTACCATTTCTTTATCTCCTATTATTAATTTATAAAAACCGTTCTTTACATGAGGGACGGTTTACCTCTTATGCAATAGGATTAAACAAATGGCAGGCCGGAAAATGCAGAAACTTAAAATCAGGTGATCACCATCAGCTATTCGTCTGAATATGAGAAGCTAAATAAAAATATTTATTTTAGAAAAATAAAATTCAGAGATAGCGTACTGAATAAATCAGGATATATTCTTCATTATATTCGCGTAAGTCCGCGAAAATGCGTTACGCTTCACTTCTGCCAACCGTGATATTATGCTTTTTCATTTTCCGGCTGAGTGCATCGCGGTGTATTCCCAACGCATTAGCTGCTTCTTGTTGATTGTATTTGCAACTTTGCAAGGCTTGTCGGATCGTTTTTATCTCAAGCATTTTCAAATTGATTGAATCCGGATGTTCTTTCAATGAAGAAATATTATGCGGTTTTACCGGGAAGTCATTTATTTCAAGAATATTGCCTTTGCTAAGAATAATGGCCCTTTCTACCATATTTTTCAATTCCCTTACATTTCCCGGAAAATCATATTTCTGGAGTGCATCGAAGGCCTCCTTGGAGATATGAAGGTTAGGTTTATTAAATTTCGTTGCATAGGCATCAACAAAATGAAGGAGTAAGGGTTTGATATCTTCACGTCTTTCCTTGAGCGCAGGAATATGTATATGCAGGGTATTAAGCCGGTGAAACAGGTCGAGTCGGAATTTTTTCTTTTCCACGCGTTTATTGATATCATGATTGGTGGCTGAAATGATCCGAAAATCGGTGTGAATCTGGTTTGTATCGCCAACTCTGGTGATTACTTTTTCTTCGGTTGCCCGTAAAATTTTCGCCTGTAGATTAAATGGCATATCGGCGATTTCATCAAGGAACAAGGTTCCCTGATTACATACTTCAAAGAAACCCATTTTATCATTGATGGCTCCGGTAAAAGATCCTTTTTTATGTCCAAAAAATTCGCTCTCAAGAAGTGTTTTAGTAATCGCACTACTGTTAACCGCACAAAAAATATGATCCTTTCTTTCACTTGAATAGTGAATGATTCTGGCAATGTTCTCTTTTCCTGTTCCACTTTCCCCGGTAATCAATACATTAGAATCAGGATAATTTGCAGCAGTGATGGCTTGTTCAAATACCTCCTGAATCTGAGGACTGATACCGATAAATTGCCGATCGATTTTTTCCTCGAGGGTTCTTGAGATCAATGAGTTCTTTTCTTCCATCTGCTTCAACTTTTGTTGCAATTGAAGATATTTTTGGGTCCGCTCAATGGCAATCTGAATGTCAATAAATCTGAATGGTTTACGCAAATAATCGAATGCCCCAAGTCGCATGGCTTTGATCACAGTTTCCATATCGCCATGTGCCGAAATTATTATGACCTCCATAAAGGGATATTGAGATTTAACCTCTTTTAGAATATCCAGGCCATTCACCCCGGGCAAACGTACATCAAGGATCAGGAGGTCAATAGCTTTATTGGTTAAAATCTTTTTCCCTTCTGCAACCGTGTTGGCCTCAAATGACTCAAAATCGGAATCTACGAAAAACCCATTCAATTCTTCAGTAAATTGCTTCTCATCATCAAGAATCAGGATTTTTATCTTGTCCTTCTTTTCCATTTTTACTTTTGTTTTTGACTATCCAGCACAATCTTAATTTTTGTTCCATTCAATTTGTCGCTTGTTATTTCGATGATTCCATTCATTTCTTTAATTATCTGATAACAAATAGACAATCCCAACCCTGTTCCCTTCCCTTCATCTTTGGTAGTATAAAAAGGAAGGATGATATTATTAATATCGTCATTCGTGATGCCAATACCATTATCGGTAACTTCAACAATAAGAAATTGATTCTCCTGATATGATTTGATTCCAACGATCATTTCAGTATTTTCTTCCTGTTTGTTTTTCTTATCTACCACGGCATCTTTGGCATTGACCAACAGATTAACAATAACCTGCTCAAATTTATATGTATTGCCAAATAATTGAGGAATTTGTTTTTCGAGTTGGAGGTTCAGGTTGATTCCAAGGTATTTGAACTGTTCCAATATCATCGAAACAGCATTTTCTATGCTATAATTAATATCAAAAGCGGTCAACAGGTAATCGTCGTGACTTCTCGAAAAAGACCTTATGTGATCAATGATGTTCCTTATCCGGGTGATATTTTCGAATATTTTGTTTGATTTATTTTTTAGGAATTCGATGTCAATTGCTTCGGTTTTGGCAGATTCGAACAAAATCTTATCCATTACCATGGAAATGATATTTAATGGTTGGTTGATTTCATGAGCAATGCCGGATGCCATTTCTCCCAGGTTAGCCATACGGTCGGCATGCATCTGCTTAGTCTCCATTTTCTTACGTTGGGAAATATCACGGATGATGATCATGTATGATAAAGGGGCCCCATTCGGGTCCTGTATTAAAGTAGCGCTGGTTTCACCAGCAAAAAACGATTGGTTTTTCTTTCTGATTTTTAATCCATTATTCTGCGCAAGCCCTTCATTCATTGTCTTGTCAATAATTTCTCTAACAGTATTTTTTTCATCAGATGGAATGAAGCGAAAAAAATGTTTGCCTACCAGGTCATCTCTGGTATCGGCACCAAATAATTCGAGCCCAATTTCAGAAACCTCAGTAATGATTCCTTTCAGGTTGATCAATAAAATACCATCCGGAGAGGCATTTAACATTGTTTTGTATTTTTCCTCACTTACTTTTAGCGCCTGTTCTGCCATTTTTCGTTCGGTGATATCACGAATGATCCCCGTAAAAAACATACCCGATGTGGTTTCCCAACTTGCCAATGATATTTCTATTGGGAACTCATTTCCATGTTTATGCAAACCAAGCAGTTCAACTGTTTTACCAATAATAACAAAACTTCCTCCTTTTACAATGCGCTCAATATTTTTATTATGATATTTGGCAAAAGGTTGTGGTATTATTATAGCAAGATTTTTTCCGGAAATTTCTTCTTCCGAATAACCGAATATTTTTTCCGCCCCTTTGTTCCAGCCTAATATCATTCCTGTACAATCGGCAGTAATAATAGCATCATTTGCTGATTGTGTTATGGCTCGGAATTGATCTTCATTTTCCCGCAACATTTTTTCGGCTGATTTCCGATCGGTGATGTCTTTTGTAAAGCCAAGAAATCGTTTGTTATCAAGATTAACGGCTTCTACAGTCCACCATCGTATTGTCCCGTTTTTATGTTTGAACAATAAATCGGCTTTTGAAACACCGGTTTTTACTAACTTTCTGAAATATGCAAACCCATTTTTTAACGATTCTTTCGGGAGTATATCCGTAATGGACATATTTAGAAGCTCATTCTTTGAATATCCGGTAATTCTACATGCTGCTTTATTCACTTCAATGTATTTCCCGGTCTCATCTGTAACAAAAACACCATCTGGGGCATAATCAATATAGCTCCGGTATTTTTCTTCACTTTTTTTAAGGCTGTCAACGACTCTGGATAGTTTTTCTGCAGTAATTTTCTGTTTTACAGCTGCCGAGATAATTGTTTGTTTCTGATAGAAAAGATCAACAAATATGTTGATTTTACATAACAGAATATGAATATCGATTGGTTTAAAAATATAATCGACAGCCCCGGAATTATACCCTTTAAAAATCTGTATTTCATTAACTTGATTTGCCGTTAGAAAAATTATTGGCACCTTCCTCCCCGATCTTTCACTATTTAATTTCAATGCCAACTCATATCCGTTCATTTCGGGCATCCGCACGTCGATGATTGCCAAAGCTAAATCAATTCCCTCGGTTTTCTTCAGGGCCTCAAAACCAGAAAGGGCCTGGATCAGGTTAATTTTTATTTTTTTAATGATGTTTTCAATGAATACCAGGTTTTCCTCAGCGTCGTCAACAATGAGAAGGTTCGGTAAATTTTTTATCGGATGGTTCATGGAAACAAGTTATCATAACACGGCAATGTTAAAAGGTAATGTTTTTGTAAAGATAACTAAATAAATATTAAATTGTTTCCAAATGAGACAATTATCCTGAGAAAGAATTGAAACTTATTGTGGAGGGCAACAAAACACAGTTTGTCTATCAGGTTTCAGCGATCAGAGTTTCTAACGTGGTATGCTCAAGTTTTACGAAGGTGGTATCTCTGATCTCTTTAAACACTTTCCGGATGGCACAGGTACGCTCATCTTTGCAAAATTCACAGGATTGATAAGCTTTCTCCGACACACAGTACAACAAGGCAATGGGGCCTTCAAACTGGCGAACGATTTCGGCTAAATTGACATCTTTGGGATGACGCAATAAAAAATAGCCTCCTGATTTGCCCAATTTGCTTCCCAGAATTCCGATTTTTTTTAACTCAAGTAAAATATTTTCAAGAAATCGCTGAGGAATTTTTTCACTTTTTGCTAATTCACTGATTAGAATGGCTCCTTTGCCATAGTCACGGGCAAGCCTTGTCAGTGCAACCATCGCATATCTTGTCTTTTTCGAAAGCATCTTGAATCAATTATCCGTTTTTACTGATTTCTTTTAATTTGTCCAAATCTTTGATGATGATTTTCCTTCCTTCAAAGGTAATCAATCCCTCTCTGTTAAAATTTGATAAAACAGAGATAACATTTTCATGCGAGCAGGCTGCAAATTCCGAAATTTCCTTTCTGGTTAACGAAAAATCGTATTCCGATTTTTTATAAACATTTTCCCAAAGAAAAATCAAAATGTCCGCTATCCTCCCATAAACATGATTATGGGCAAGACTGATGAAATTAAAAATAGAAGATTGAAACATATCAGACGAGTGGTCAACAAGCACAAGCAGAAGATTACCATGATTTTCCAGAACTGCCATCATATCTCTGCTATTAAAAAAACAGGTATCACAATCTTCAATGGCAATAATAGAAAAAATATTCCGCTCTTTAAAAAACAGATTAGCCTGCCCAATTAATTTGGGCCCTGAAACCACTGTCATTATATAATTCTTCGTGGCATCTTTCTGATAGGTAAATTTGACGATTCCTTTGTGAAGGAATCCGATACTGGTCGAAGTAGCTCCCTGCTTTAAGATGGATTCCCCTTTTTTAAAATGTAATTGGGTTGCTTTCCCGCATACTCTGTTTCGCTCATCTTCATTCAAATATTGATGAGTTAACCTGTTCAACAAACAATTGTTGCAGTCGATCAGGGAATGGCTGTCATCCTTAAAATCCATGATTTTAAAATCTTGAGTATAGAATATTTAATACTGTACTATCAAATATTCAGGGCAAATGTACACTAAATTGATAGACATAGTGTGTATTTTTGTAAAAAAATTATTGACCATGGATGTACATAAGATAACGGTGTATGGAGGCTTCGGAAAAGATGACTCAGAGGAAAAGGTAAAGGAATTCAGTTTGGAAGTTGGCGATATTGTCAGTATCGTTGGCCCTACAGGATGTGGAAAAACCACGCTGATTAATGACATCGAACTTTTTGCCAACCAAAACACTCCATCCGGAAGGCGGATTACGATCAATGATGAACCGGTACCCGAAGATTTCATTTTTGATCCCTCCCATCACCCAATTGCCTTGATTTCACAGCATACCAATTTCCTTAGTGATCTTCCGGTTGAGGATTTCCTGGTTATTCATGCAAAAGTCCGCGGCGCTGGTGAAGTTGGATCCATCATTACGGAGACACTCAACTTTGCCAATGAACTTACCGGTGAACCCATTATGAGAGATATCGCCATGACCGAGTTGTCGGGAGGTCAAACACGGTCGCTGCTAATTGCCGATGCAGTGGTGATTGGCCATTCCCCCATCATTTTACTTGATGAAATAGAAAATGCCGGAATTCATCGGACCAAGGCACTTGAATTATTGAAGAAATACAAAAAAATCTTCGTCTTTGTTACTCATGATCCCTGTATTGCCCTGATGTCGGATTTCAGAATTGTGATGAAAAACGGGGCAATGCAACAACTGATCACTACCCGGCAGGAAGAAAAGAAAGTAGTTAGTAAAATGAAGCAAATCGACGATATGATGCTCAATTTCAGGCAGATTATCCGATCGGGAGACGAGCTTACTGAAGCTGTTTTCAAGGAAAATTTCAATGTATTAACCTTTTAATTGTCCAATATGAAACTAGTAATTTTTGCCGGGCCTCCCACTTGCGGGAAAACCACGGTAATCAGGCAAGTAATAAAACGAATGAGTGCAAGGCAGATTAAAACCGCCTTTGTTAAAATAGATGTCCTTTATGCTGATGATGATATCATTATAGAAAAAGAGTTCGGGATCCCGGTAAAAAAAATCTATTCCGGGGAATTATGCCCCGATCATTGTAATGTAGTGGTTCTTGACGAAGCTGTTGAATGGGCAGAAAAAGCAGGAGCAAGCTACCTTTTCGTTGAAACAGCCGGCTTGTGTTTGCGTTGCTCCCCGTATGTGGAAAATTCATTGGGAATTGTTGTCCTCGAGGCCACCAGCGGAATGAATCTCCCCCGTAAAATCGGTCCAATGCTCACCTTGGCCGATATCAGCGTCATTACGAAAATCGATCTGATTTCTCAGGCCGAGCGTGAAGTATTCCGTTATCGGGTACTGGAATCGGCAAAACGTATAACCGTTGTTGAAAGTAATGCCCTGTATGGCATCGGAATCGATCCGATAGTAAAACAAATCCTTAAAACCAACGATGTTGAATTCCCCATGTTCCTTCGGGGAAATCCACCAGTAGGAACATGTACCATTTGCGTAGGAAAAAAAGAGATCGGAGCTAAAAACCATTTTGGTGTATTACGTACTCTTGAACAAGACCTTGTTTATGTCGGTGAATAAAAACAATATGCATAAACACAATATTTATCTTGACAATGCCGCCACAACTTGTGTCGACGAACGGGTGCTGGAATCAATGCTTCCTGCTTTTTCACTGGACTTTGGAAATGCATCAAGTTTGCATCATTTTGGCACTCGTGCAAAGGAACTTCTGGAAAAATCACGGACAACCATTGCCCAATGCATCGTGGCCAATCCAAATGAGGTTTTCTTTACCTCAAGTGGAACGGAATCGAACAATTGGGTTTTGAAAGGGATCGCCCATGCAAATCAGCATAAAGGCCGCCACATTATTGTGTCTTCCATTGAACATGATTGTATCCTGAATACTTGTGAATGGCTCAATGATGAGGGGTACTATATCACATACCTTCCGGTTGATTCTGATGGAATTGTCGATCTCGAAAGGCTAAAGGAAGTAATCAATCCCAAAACAGTTCTTGTATCGGTCATGCATGCCAACAACGAGATTGGTACCATTGAACCCCTTGAAAAAATCGGACAAATTTGCAAGGAACGCAATATTTATTTCCATTCTGATGCTTGTCAATCGTTCGGCAAAATTCCGATAGATGTAAATAAAGCCGGGGTGGATCTGCTTACAATCAATGCTCATAAAATCTATGGTCCAAAAGGTATCGGGGCTTTGTACATCAGAAAAGGAGTCAATCTGGAAGCTCTTTTGCATGGCGGAGGACAGGAAGCAGGATTGCGTTCATCCACCGAAAACATTCCGGCAATAGTGGGTTTCGCAAAAGCGGCTGAACTTAGCTTACAGGAGATGAAAAGTGAAGAAATACGCCTTTCTCTGTTAAGAAAAAAAATGGTTGATTTTGTCTTTTCTAATTTTCCCAATGCATACATCAATGGACATCACAGCCAACGGTTACCGGGTCATTTAAGTCTCGGTTTTCACGGATTGGAGGGAGAAACCATTCGGTTATTGTTGCTGCTCGATGAAATGGGAATTGCAGTTTCTGCCGGTTCTGCCTGTTCCTCAAACGACACATCACATCAGGCATCGCATGTCCTTCAGGCAATCGGTCTGAATCCATTTGAAGCAAGAGGAGCCATCAGAGTGAGCATGGGGCGATTTACAACGGAGGAAGATATAGATATTTTTATGAATTCATTGAGTAAAACACTGAAAAGCCTGACATCAATTTTTTCTGATAATTCAATGATTTCCTGTGCACAACGATGATCATCTAAACAATATAAATACAAATTTTAATACTATGAGAACAGAAATCCAAGAAAGTAATACCATAAAACAACTTCCACTACTCAACTGTGGTGCTTGCGGATATAAAACCTGCAATGAATTTGCACTGGCAGTTGATAACTCTGAAACCGCGTTAACGATGTGTATCCATATTAAGAATAATGGATCAGAGACTAAAAAAATGACCAATTGCATCGATTGCAAGGATGCCGGTCGCATTGGAGAAAAAATGGGTTGGAAGGATCACCTGAACCGTGACTTTGATTTCATTCTTGATTGCTTTGAAAATGAACCGGGTCCCAGAGAAACAATACTTCCTTATAATCCTCAACTTACCAAAGAACTTGGAGTTAAAAAAGGAGATGTCATGATCGGCCGTCCGATGGGGATGTCATGCGGATGCCCAATCACCCATTGTGGCGTTGTAACCGATTCAGATCCACGAAATGGAGTGATCAACTGGTGTGTTACCGGTCCACTCCGCCCCAGGTCAGAAGGCTTCATCGACGTCGGTTATTACATTGCAGAGGGCTATGAAGGAATCATTAAGGAGTCGAAAGAGAAAATTGAATTGGGACGCAGATACTGGTTTTTACCACGTCGTTGTATGCTGCAGTGGAGACACAGCGGCCTGGTGAACGCTGTAACACGTCAAAAAGACGGTAGTTACCGAGTCAGAATTGAAGGGCTTTTTATTGGATAGCATCATTTCCTCTCAAAAACAACCGACAAGGGAAATGCCTTTGTGCCTGGATCGTCGCATTAATTACAATCCCAAAGCAGCCATTCCCTGCTCATACACAATATCGACCGGGATATTCGCTTTTTTCAACTGATCGAGATCGGATTGCAAGGTTCCGGGAATTTTTCCATTCGTTTCGAGATAAGCAGTAGCCCCCTGATAATCGCCAGTACCTTCAAAAAGTAATATCTGAGCAGCCCAAGCGTTCATAGCCGTACGGATTTTTTCGAAATTTACTTTATACTTTCCATTGGTTTCGCGTTCAAAGGCACCATTTTTCGCAAAAAAGTTAAAACACATCATATTGGCTTTTCCGTGTGCGCTGGCAGCACCAAAACGAACCGAACGAATCAATCCGGCCATATAAGTCACGAAGCAATCTTCCGGAGAAATACCTTGGATTTCTCCTTTTTCAATTAGTTTAACAGTCAGAAAAAGCCCCAGTATATCTGCCTTAGCTTCTTCAAAGGAAGCATACTTTTCTTTCAAGGCCTCCCGTACGGTCCCTTTTCCGGTAATGGTATTTTTAATTCCAAGGCCGTGAGCTACTTCATGAAACATCACATTGGAGAAAAAAGCATCGAACTTAATATTCTTACGCTGCGTTGTATCTATCAAAACTCCGGCAATAGGTACAAGAATATTGTCAAACTTCGCCCGCATGGCATTTTTTAGTTGTAATCTACGGGAACCTTTGGCCATTTGTACCTTTTCATCGTTCGGAAGATTAATGGCAATGGTCTTACTGCCGGCATTGGAATGACCTGAAACATAAATAATATCATACGCATTGAGGTCGGAATCGGTTCCGGGTTTCTCTTTTTTAAATTTTTCATCCACCGGTAGTTGCTGTTGCAGTTCGGGTAAAAATTTAGCAAATTTTGCCAATTTTTGACTCCACTCTTTATCCTTTACCAATAAGGCTGATTCGTAGGCAGTTTTGTATCCAAACAAAGCATCTTCATAATTCTCAATGGGCCCAATCACAAAATCCAGGGTATTATTTTTCATTTCCATCCACGCAATATCACTGGCAAAATAATCGTCGGTGATCAGTGCCTGCGCCCTAAGTGAAAGATATTTCTTCAAACCGGCATCTTCGGCCAGAGAGGCAGCTTTTTTTAACAAATCGGAAGCCTGGCTCAGTTTAGCTTTATAGGCTTCATGATACCAGAGATTTTTTAACCCCTTCGCATCGTTTCTTCGGATAATTGAATATTGACTCGTTTTATCTTTATCTTGCCATTTTTCAAACTCCTCTTTGGTCATGTCCTTGGGATAAAAATTGGCACCTGCGGGCTTTTCCCCAATACCTTTAACGAAAGACTTATTATCATTCAATCTTTCCCAAGGGCCATAGTTTATTTCAGCAAACTGCCGGATCAGTGGATCTGAAATTGTGTCCATAAACTTTTTTTTATCTCCGATCACTTGTTCCCAGTAAAGATCGTCCATAATCTTACTGGCCTCAATCAGCAACGGAATCATCTGTTTTTCTTTAGTAGTCAACTTTGAAAGGTCTGTAGTCAGTTTGACTACTGCAAATTCGTTGATCTTTGCCTGAAGAAGAGAATCGTCCGTGTTTGCACTAATTTTTTTTGATGTATTGTTACAACCAATGAAAAGATTTGAAAGGCAAAGGAGGATAACAACCAGTGAGAATAAGGTTCGTTTCATATTGAAAAATGGTTTAAAATTCCATGGCTAAATTATAAAAATTGTTTCGAACCAGAATATTTCGTAAATTTGTTCAACAAAAAAATCAGACTATATTTAAAAAAATCAAAAACATGAGCCAATTTTCAATATTAATTATCTTCGGTATTATTCTCCTTCTTTTTTTTATGGGCATCCGGATTATTCGGCCCACCCATCGGGGACTTGTTGAGCGATTCGGAAAATACAATCGTTTTTCGATGCCCGGATTTCACTGGATTATTCCTGGAATTGAAATGATGTATCAGGTCAATGTCACTGAAAAAATGATCAACGCCGACCCACAAGAAATTATTACCAATGATAACCTGAATGCTAAAGTAGATGCACAGGTCTATTTTAAAATCAAGTCGGATGAAGTTAGTGTTAAGTTCTCACAATACAATGTAAACAGCATTGAATATCAAATTGTCAATCTTGCACGCACCACACTTCGTAACATCATTGGAACACTCACTTTAAAATCGGCCAACAGCGAACGGGGAAGGATTAATAAGGAACTCCATACAACATTATTGGAGGAAACGGCCCATTGGGGCATTGAGATCATCCGTACCGAGTTGAAAGAGATTGAACCTCCCAAGGATGTTCAGGAAACGATGAATAAAATTGTTAAAGCTGAGAATGAAAAAATTGCAGCCATCGATTTTGCCACAGCAACTGAAACCCGCGCAGATGGTGAAAAGCGGGCAGAAATCAGAAAAGCCGAAGGGATTAAGCAAGCAGCCATCCTAAAAGCTGAAGGCGATGCACAAGCCATTCAATTGGTTAACGAAGCAGCCGAAAGATTTTTTGTCGGGAATGCTCAAATTCTGAGAAAGATACAGATGTTAGAAACATCCCTGAAGGAAAATGCAAAGATTGTGGTTCCTGCAGGATCCGATCTGGTAAACGTTCTGGGAGAAATGGCCGGAATTATCCCAATTAAAGACAAAAAACTACCGCAATAATTCTTCCAGGCCAGCAACCTGAAACAATTTGGGAGTGTCGACCGATGGATTCTTGCCTTTCATCGGTCGATTTGTGTGGTTTAAATCTTTACCTTCCATTAAAAACATCAGGATTCCAAGGAAAGATAAAAAAGTAATTCCCGAGAAATCAAGAATGATTGGTCTGAATTCCCATGAAATTTTTATTTTTGCAAAAAAATAAGATTCATGAGAAAAATTCAATGGTTACTTGTCTTGTCACTCTTGTCATCCGTAACATTTGCTCAGACAAATATTTTCAAATACAAAAAATTACCTGATGTCACCATTAAAGACATCAAAGGATTGGCATTCAAATCGTCAGATATCTCCAACGATGGAAAACCGATCATCATCAGTTTTTGGGCTACCTGGTGTAAACCCTGTATCCGTGAATTAACCACCATGGCCGATGTTTATGATGAATGGGTAAAGGAAACTGGCGTAAAACTCTATGCAGTCTCTGTTGACGATGCCCGTTCAGCAAACCTGGTAGCGCCTCTTGTGAATGGAAAAGGGTGGGATTACACAGTCTTGCTCGATCCCAATAGCGATTTCAAACGAGCTATGAATGTTGGCCCGATACCCCATACTTTCCTCCTCAATGGAAATGGAGAAGTTGTTTGGCAACATACTTCCTTTGCCGAAGGGGATGAATTGGAACTCATCGAACTTGTCCGTAAATTGAATAAAGGAGAAGAAATCAAGTAATTTAATTCTTTCTGTTTATTTCACAAATACCTAATACTAATGACTTTGAAAAAAGGGACTTTATTGGTTGTTGGATTTTTATGGTCGTTATGCATAATTCCTGGAGCTATTCATGCTCAGGATATTTTAAAAGGCAGCGAAGTCCATGGAAGCACTCAGCTTGATGCGGTTTATTATCTTCAGGATAACAAAATGGGAATCACCGATTCTACGCTCGATGGAAAATTAATGCGGATGAACGGTTTTACAGAAGTCAACTATTCTCTTGGAAATTTCACGGCTGGCCTGCGTTTTGAGGCATACTTGCCTGCATTGACCGGCTATGATGTTCAAAATAACGGGGTTGGCGTTCCCTATTTTTATGCCAATTATAAAAATGATTTTATCGATATCACAGCCGGTAATTTTTACGAGCAATTCGGAAATGGCATGATGTTGCGTACATATCAGGAGTGGACCCTTGGTTATGACAATTCCATTCGAGGGCTCCGTGTCAAAGTGATGCCGTATAAAGGAATAACCTTAAAGGGAGTATACGGGGTACAGCGCTATTATTGGGAGCCGTATAAAGATTATAACCGTGGAATTGTGAAAGGATTTGATGCAGATTTTTATTTGAATGATATGTTCACTTCCTTATCCGATGCCAAGGTTAAACTTACACTCGGAGGATCATTTGTGAGTGATTATCAACAAGGGAAAACGAAGGAAATAGCAGATAACGGAAAAATCTATCTTTTAAAAATGCCGGAGAATGTTTCAAATTACGGTGGACGTTTCAACCTGAATATCGGAGGATTTAACTGGTTCACTGAATATGCTCATAAGATTAATGACCCGAATGCCCTCAACAATTACATCTACAAGGATGGTAATGGGTTATTCACCAACTTCTCCTATTCAAAGAAAGGACTTGGGATATCCTTAATGTCGAAATGGATTGATAACATGAGTTACAAGTCCGACCGTACCATTGCCAATAATATGGTAAACATCAATTATTTACCTTCCATTACCAAGGAACACACTTATGCATTAGCCAGTATGTATCCGTATGCCACCCAGCCCGACGGGGAAGTTGGAATTTCAGGAACGGTAACAATCCATTTTCCTAAAAATTCAACCTTAGGAGGAAAAACAGGATTGAGCATCGCTGCAAATTTTTCGCAGGTAAATGGGATTAACAAAACCGCTCTTAATGATACCACCATGGTTAACCAACTCGGTACCCTGGGCTACAACACCTCATTCTATAGCGTCGGTAGTGAAGTCTATTATCAGGATGCCAATATTGAAGTGACGAAAAAATTTGGGAAAAATTGGAAAGGTATCTTTACCTATCTCTATCAAACCTACAATAAAGATATTATTGAGGGCCATGCCAACGATTATGGAACAATTTACTCCCAAATTGGAATAGCCGATATTTCATGGAATATCACGAAGAAAAACAATCTTCGCTTTGAGTTTCAAGGTTTATGGACCAAACAAGATAAAGGAAATTGGGCCGCTGCCCTGGTTGAATATACCGTTGCACCTGCCTGGTTCCTCTCTGTTCAAGATCAATGGAACTATGGCAATTCAGATTCCGGACAACAACTTCATTATTATTTATTGAGTGCCGGATATACCAATCATACTACGCGTGTTGCCTTATCATGGGGTCGCCAGAGAGAAGGAATTATATGTGTTGGTGGCGTATGCCGATATGTTCCTGCTGCCAATGGAGTAACCTTGACGGTAACGAGTAGTTTCTAAATACCGGATGATCGATAGAATTTGAAGATTTTATAATTGAATTAATTTTTTTAACATGAAAATATTTAAATATATAACGCTGATCGGAATTTTAGCTGGTTTATTATTTCCTTCGTGTACCAAGGTTGAGGAGCCCTATTATACCGTTAAATCGGTATATGCCGATACGAATATGAGGTCAGTTATTTTAGAAGATTACACAGGACATAAGTGTGTGAACTGTGCTCCTGCAGCAAGAATGGCACAGAGTATACAAGAGCTGTATCCAAATCAGGTGTTTGTCATCTCAGTTCATGCCGGCAGTTTTGCACAACCCGATTCGGTTAAATATGGTGGAATTTTAAAAGATGATTTCAGATGTACTACCGGAAACGATTGGTATAATTATTCCCTATTTAAAATTGATCAGAACCCAAAAGGAATGGTCAACAGAGCTTTATACAATGGAAAAATATCAGCGGTCCCTTCACAGTGGGCGGGTGCTGTTAGCGTTGCTGTTAAACAACCCAAACTTGCTATCCTGACCATTAAAAACGTGTACAATGCTGGCACTAAATCTCTTGCAATCCATATCGGGACAAAGTTTCTTCAGGGAATAAGTGGCCAGGTCAATTTGTGTGTATGCATTCTTGAAGATAGTATTTATGGCGGTCAGTTGAATTCTGTTCCTGGTGACTCCATTCCTTATTACAAACACTTCTGCTTCATGGATGTTTTGCGCGGATCTGTTAATGGTTCCTGGGGAGATTTGCTCACTACCGACCCCGATGAAAACACCATTATCACCAAAGATTACACTTTCCTGTTTAATACCCAACCGACCTGGATCCCTGGTAATTGCAATATTGTAGCATTCTTAATGAATTCAGAAACCAAAGAGATATTACATGCTGCTAAAATGCCAGTAGTAAACGTAACCCTCTGATTTTAGGAAAAAAACAGTTTTCAGGAATATTGGATACTGGGCAATACCAGCGTCAGGAGTTTCTTGACTGATTCTTCGATGGACAACAAATCGGTCTGGATTTCCATATCAAATTTAATCGGTGCATCAAAAGGCGCTGTAATGCCAGTAAATTCTTTGATCTCTCCTCTGCGTGCCCGCGAATAAAGACCCTTCACATCACGTTCTTCACAAACTCCAATCGGAGCATTTACAAATATTTCAATAAAATCTTTCTCCCCGATAATTTCCCTTGCCAAATCGCGTAGTTTTTCGGTTGGGCTAATGAAACAATTGATGGTAATAATTCCGCAATCGAGAAATAGCCTTGAAACTTCAGCAATTCTGCGAATGTTTTCAAGCCGATCATCAGGTGAAAATCCAAGATTGTTGTTGATTCCCGACCGGACATTATCTCCATCTAAGATTTGTGTCAGAAACCCACGCTTCCACAGGTCTTCCTCTAAATATTTCGCCAGGGTTGTTTTCCCTGCTCCGGAGAGTCCAGTGAACCAGATTACTTTTGCCCGCTGATGAAGAAGTTTTTCTTTTTCTTCCCTGGAAAGAATTTCATGATGAACAGGGAAAATGTTATTGTTTACAAAAGTCACAGTATGTTTTTTAGAGTAGCGGCCACAAAGATAATACTTTACAAGAATTACCCGACAACTTTATCCACGTGGGTCTTTTTTAAACGGCATTTTTGCCATTTTCTCCACTTCCAGACTGGGAAAACCAAACTCTTCCACGATTTTCCCAAGGATCAGGTAAATCCCTTCTCCCCGGAAAGGAAATTTATTAACAACCTGTGGAAAATGAACGGTATCGAAAAACTGTCCATTCACATCGATAAAAGTTCCAAAGTGCATCCATTCCTTCTTTACGGTACGAGCATATTTAATGGTTACCAGCAATCCAAGCATACGTACTCGTTTTTTAACATGGTGGATCATATCCAAAGCCATGATCTCTCCTCTGAAAGAAGTTTCCAGAAGATCAAACCAACTATGGGTTACAGGCCAACCCAAAAGCTCAATTTCGTCATAAACCTCTTCAAGATGGCTTTGCCAGAGAACCGGAAGTTCATAATTTTTTGAAGTCACAGCGTTGATAATTGGTAATTGGTAATTGTCAATTGACGAATCCGGATTTTGAGCATCGAATGATTGATGTCGGATCGGTGATGATTTAATTTTCCCCAACAACATGTGTGCTTCCCATAACAGAGTTGCTTTTGGCTTCCCTGTAAAACGAAAAGCACCAACCCGGATAAGAATGATAAGTTGATCAAGGGTGATGGGGACCCGCTCTACGAAATCCTCAAGGTCTTTGTATGGCTCTTCCGTTTTTTGTAAATCACGGGTTGTAAATCGTAAATCGTAAATCGATTTTCCTACCTGATTTTCAAGATCACTGATATGAATAAATCCAATATAGATATTATTTTCGCAAATACTGGTTTTATATTCACTCTGGTTGACACAAGGCAAATGGATCTTCCCTCCCAAAATATGAGCTTCATTAAAATAGACCCAACCGGGATAGAATCCCCCAAAATTATTAATCACCCCAACCATAAATTCCAATGGAAAATGGGCTTTCAGAAACAAGCTCTGGTAGCTTTCCACGGCATAAGAAGCCGAATGGGCTTTCGAAAATGAATACCCTGCAAAGGATTCGATTTGCCGCCAAACCTCTTTGATCACTATTTCTGGATATCCTGATTTCCTGCAATTGTCGAAAAACTTATCGATGATCCGCTGCAACTCTTTTTTCGAACGGTATTTTCCACTCATGGCACGCCGTAACACATCGGAATCTGCCAGATCGAGACCAGCAAAATGGTGACAAATTTTCAAAACATCTTCCTGATAAACCATCACCCCATACGTTTCTTTCAATTGTTCTTCCATAACCGGATGCAGATACCTGATTTTATCCGGATGGTGAAAGCGATAAATATACTCCTTCATCATTCCCGATCGAGCCACTCCCGGACGGATAATTGAGCTGGCAGCAACCAGACTACGATAGTTATCACATTGAAGTTTTTTTAATAATCCTCTCATGGCAGGACTTTCCACATAAAAACAGCCGATTGTTTTCCCTTTTCGCAAAAGCTCCCTTACTTTTTCATCTTTTTTAAACTCCCCTATCCGGTGTACATCTACATTATACCTCCGGTTTTTCTTAACGATTTCGGCTGTTTCGTAAATATGTCCGATACCCCGCTGACTTAAGATATCGAGTTTTTCAAAACCAATATCTTCGGCAACATACATGTCCCATTGGGTGGTAGGAAATCCCTTGGAAGGCAGATCCAGTGCGGTATAACAAGTGATGGGTTCTTCAGAGATCAGAACGCCACCGGCATGGATGCTGCGCAGGTTCGGAAAATCGGCCATCATCTCACCCAGATCATGAATCTTCCGAACAATATCATTTTGATTAATCGCTTCTTCTGGATGTTTTAAAAATGCATCCATCTCTTGCATTGGGAGTCCATGTACTTTTCCCAATTCCCGATAAATGGATTTGTCCTTAAACGTTGACATTGCTCCAAGAAGTGCGGTGGAACCACGGCCATATCTTTTAAAAATATAATCCAGCACCGCATCGCGTTCTTTCCAGGAATAATCGATATCGAAATCGGGAGGAAAAGTCCGCTTAGAATTGATAAATCGCTCGAAATAGAGGTCGAGATCGATGGGATCCACATCGGTAATCTTCAGGCAATAAGCCACAATACTGTTGGCTCCACTCCCCCGCCCCACGTGATAAAATCCCCGTGACATAGAATACCGGATGATGTCCCAGGCAATGAGGAAATAGGCGGCAAATTTCATATTGCAAATAACCTCCAATTCATGTCTGATCCTATCGATCGCTTCTGTATGGTATTTTCCATATCGGTATTCCAATCCGTCCATAGCCAGTTTTTCAAGCAATATTCGGTCATCATAAAGAGTTCCGGTGAAGGTCCGTTTGTTTTTACAACTTTTATAATCGAAATCGATGGAACATGAGTCGATGAGTTTTTCCGTGTTTTGGATAATCGCGGGGAAAGCTGCACAGATCTCGATCAACTTATCTATGGGACGCATAAACTCATCGGCAGCAGCAAGCTGGTCGGATTCGAGGCGACTCAACAGGACATTGTTATCTACTGCTCTGAAATTCCGATGTAACTCGTATTCCTTTTCATTCCGGAAAGTAACCGGTGCCATAAGCACCATCCTGGAAATCAGATCACGGTGGCGGGAAAGAAAAAAAGCATTGAGCTCGGAAGGCCTTATGCCAACAAATGTTTCAGGTGACAAAATTTCGCCATTTCGCCATTTCGCTATTTCACTATTTTGGAATGGATAGATGGTGTATACATTGTTGAATTCCGGAGTTTGATCGGGAAGCGGAAGATTGTTCAGGTTGTAATGACTAAGAAATTCATTCAGCTCACGAAAACCTTCGTTGTTCTTGGCCAATCCAATATACAGCAATCGATTATCCCGACGGAACTCAATCCCTGCAATGGGTTTGATGCCACGTTCTTTACAGGCAGCCACAAAATCCACGATACCGGTAGAGTTATTGATATCCGTAAGACACAGTGCAGAAGCATGATTTCTCACCCCTTCCTCCACAAGATCAGCCACGGATATGGTTCCGTAACGAAGTGAATAATACGTATGACAATTTAAATACATTTCGCTATTTCATAATTTCACTATTTCTCATGGTCACTGCTCTTCCGATGCTCTTCTGCCCATACTTCCGCCGGATCCGGTCAATGGTTTGATACAGGGTTACCATTTCAGTACTATCCTCGAACATATTGAGTTGCGGGTTTCCGGAAATGAGCCCGCTGAAGCGCACACCGATCAGGCGTATCAGCATACGGCGTTGATACAGATGGTCGAAAAGTTCCTTCACCACAGGGATAAGCTGATGGTCGAAAGCGGTATATGGCACCTGTTTCTGCAGCGTGTGGGTGTCGAAATTCGAGTAACGGATTTTCACTGTAACACAAGAGGTGAGTTTTTGCTTATCGCGCAGTTCAAAGGAAATCTTCTCTACCATCTTCACCAAGAGATCTTTCATCATGATGATGTTGATGCTGTCCTGTTCAAAGGTAGTTTCGGCACTCACCGATTTGGCCTCCTGATATGGATAAACGGGGGTACGGTCTATGCCATTGGCCTTTTCCCAAAGCACAAGACCACATTTTCCCATCACACGTTCCATCATCTCCACAGGGATATGGCTCAGGGTGTCGATTGTAACAATACCCATAGAGCGAAGCAATGGGTAAGTTTTCTCTCCTATGCCCGGAATCTTCCGGATGGAAAGGGGTGAAAGAAAAGATTTCACTTCTTCTCCCGGCACCTGTAATTCCCCATTTGGCTTGGCTTCACCGGTAGCAATTTTAGAAACGGTTTTGTTCACCGACAAACCAAAAGAGATAGGCAACCCGGTATTTTTAACAATGGTTTGCCGCAATTCATGAGCCCATTTCAGCAAACCGAAAAACCGGTCCATCCCGGTGATATCGATATAATGTTCATCAATGGATGCCTTCTCGTAAAGGGGTGCCCGTTCAGCAATGATCTCTGTAACCGTATGTGAATATCTGGAATATAATTCCATATCTCCCCTGATAATGGCTGCATCGCGGCACAACATCCGGGCCATTTTCATGGGCATTGCTGAACTTACCCCAAACCGCCGGGCTTCATAGCTGCAACTGGCTACCACGCCACGATCGGAAGTTCCCCCAATGATCACAGGCCTCCCTGTCAACTCAGGGCGGATCAGGCGCTCAACGGAAACAAAGAAGGCATCAAGATCAAGATGGACTATGTTACGGGCAACTATCATAAGCAGAAATGGTGAATAGTAAAATCATTGACGGGCTTTCAACTTTAATTTGTATAACAGTTTTTTCTTCTTAATCCAGAAATAATTCAAAAGGTAACTCCCAAAATCATATTTTTTACTATTTTTTTTATTATCTTTGTCGTGTTTTTAATCAAATTTACGACTACAATATAATCATAATTTATAAAAACGCAAGAAAAATGTATTTCGGTTCCAATATTAAATTTATGCGCAAGCGACTAAATCGCACTCAGGACGATGTTGCCCAAACGCTTGAAATAAAACGGTCCACTCTCAGTGGATATGAAAATGGGATTGCCCAACCCGGAATGGATACATTGATACGGTTTTCCAATTACTTCAACATCGCGATCGATACCCTGATTAAGATAAATCTGCAAAAATTGCCTGAAAGCCAGCTCCGGCAGATCGAACGGGGATTTGATGTTTACCTGAAAGGGACCCACCTTCGTATTCTGGCTACAACAATTGGGAAAGACAATGAAGAAAATATCGAGTTGGTGTCGGAGAAAGCGAAAGCTGGCTATACAAGTGGTTTTGCCGATCCAGAGTACATCAGTATTTTACCCACTTTCCGGTTGCCCTTTCTTTCAAAACAAAAAAAGTACCGTACTTTTCAAATCAGCGGAGATTCTATGCTTCCCATCCCCCATAGATCCTGGGTTACCGGTGTCTTCGTTCAGGATTGGTTGACCGTTCGCGACAAGGATGCTTGCATTGTTCTTACCGTTGAGGATGGCATTGTATTTAAGGTCGTGGAGAACAGGATCAAAAGTGAAAACAAATTGATCTTACATTCTCTCAACCCCTTGTATGAGCCTTTTGATCTTATGGTCAAGGAGATCAGGGAAATCTGGCAATTTGTTCATTATATCAGTCCAACCATACCGGAAAACCCGACTGCCGAAAATTATCACCTCGTTGAAACCATCAAGCAACTGAAGCAGGATGTTCGGGCAATTCAAACACATCTTAATTTTTGAATAATATTATTATATTTGTTCGCACATTAATAAAAATCCCTATGAAAGTTGCTATCGTTGGATCTGGGTATGTCGGTCTGGTAACCGGCACCTGTTTCGCTGAAGTCGGTATTGATGTCGTTTGTGTTGATATTGACCAAAAGAAAATCGATAATCTCAAAAATGGGATCATTCCTATTTATGAACCGGGATTGGAAGAAATGGTTCACCGTAACATGAAAAAAG
This sequence comes from Bacteroidales bacterium, assembly GCA_023231005.1. Classification (GTDB taxonomy): domain Bacteria; phylum Bacteroidota; class Bacteroidia; order Bacteroidales; family FEN-979; genus CAIVAT01. The sequence continues at coordinate 47,202 of JALNWG010000023.1, forward strand.
AACGGCTGAACTTTACTACTAACCTCGCGGAAGCACTCGAAAACTGTGAAGTAGTTTTCAGCGCAGTAGGGACACCTCCTGATGAAGACGGAAGCGCCGACCTCCAATATGTAATTAGTGTAGCCCGTGAATGTGGGCGATACATGAAAGATTATTTGCTGATCGTCACCAAAAGTACCGTTCCGGTAGGAACTGCCGAAAAAGTAAAGAAAGCCATTCAGGAGGAACTGGATAAACGAGGTATTGATCTTGAATTTGATGTTGCCTCTAATCCTGAATTTTTGAAAGAAGGAGCAGCCATTGATGATTTTCTAAAACCTGATCGTATCGTTGTGGGCTGTAATTCTGCCCGTGCGGAGGAGTTGATGAAATCACTCTATAAACCTTTTACCTTGAATGGCCATCCGGTTATTTTTATGGATATCACTTCCGCTGAAATGACCAAATATGCCGCCAACTCTATGTTGGCCACGAAAATCAGTTTTATGAATGACATTGCTAATTTATGTGAAATCGTTGGCGCTGATATCAATATGGTGAGAAGAGGAATTGGTTCCGATACACGTATTGGAAATAAATTTATTTATCCCGGCATTGGATATGGCGGGTCCTGCTTTCCAAAAGATGTTAAAGCCCTGATCCACACCTCCGATGATTTCAAACATAGCCTCCGGGTGCTGAAAGCGGTAGAAGCAGTGAATGAGGATCAGAAAGCGGTTTTGTTCAATAAAATGGCGAAGCATTATAATGGAGATATTAAAGGTAAAACCGTGGCGCTCTGGGGGCTATCATTTAAACCACAAACTGATGATATGCGGGAAGCGCCCTCTCTGGTAATAATAAAAAAACTATTGGAAGCCGGTGTCAAAGTAAAAGCATACGATCCGGTTGCGATGCATGAAGCTGAGCGTATCCTGGGGGATAAAATTTATTTTGCCCCTGATCAATACGATACTTTAATTGATGCCGATTGCCTAATGCTCATCACAGAATGGCCTGAATTCAAATTTCCGAACTTCAATATTATCCGGAAATTATTGAAAGAACCTGTTATTTTTGATGGCCGAAATATATACGAAATCGCAGAAATGAAGCGGAAGGGATTCTCCTATTATTGCATCGGAGTGAATACTTCCAATTAGTAGTATATTTAAACAGGAAAAAGCCTAACAGTTGGCTCTATGACTGTTAGCCTGAATTATTTCTAAAAAATAGGAAAAGTTTGTTAACCCATTGATATTTACTATCTTTGAGGCTGCAAAACAAAAACAAACCTTTCCATGAGTGAAGATACAAAAAGTCCCAATGCCAACCCAATTTCTGAGATCAATACTTTTTCTTCACCTCTTTTTAACCTATCTCCGGTTTGCAAAAAGCCAATAGAGATGAGCTTTTCAGCCGGGAAGATTTCTTCAGATGGAGGGTTGTTGTTATTACGAGAGACAAATCATCCTGTTTCGCAAACCACATTCCGAAAACCCGCACGGCCCACCCTTTCTCTGGCATCGCTTTTTTCCAGAAATTTTGGTTTGTGAATAATCCAGGTTAACATGGATCAGCCAAGCACCAGGAACTTTGCACTTGCCACTACCTCTTTCATGAAGACTATCCGGGCAACATACATTCCGCTATGCCAACCAG
>JALNWG010000024.1 GCA_023231005.1 Bacteroidales bacterium
ATTTGCCCTGAACATCATACACTGTACTTTACGGTCCGCGCTGTCAACCTTGAAAATCTGATGAAATATTGATGTTTCAGATATTTTAACAGGGTAGGTAGCGCCGTTCGTCCAAAATTTCATGGGGTTGAAACCGGTGAAAAGCAGGTTTCCTCCGCTAGAAATAAATTCCGATACACAATTATATAAATCGTTGTCAGGAATTTCAAAATTACCGGTATTTGATATCCAAAGAATGGAGTGATAACGGGAAAGCAGGCCAATGTTTACTTTCTGAATTGCATTGATATCACGCCATACATACGGTATTGTATCCAATATTGCATGGTAAAACGCAAACACACTATCGGGGGTGATTTGTGTCCCCTTGAGGTTTGCCAGTACCAGCAGGGTATCGCAGAAGTTAAACCGGGCTCCGGAAACTTCCTGCGAAAATCCACTCTCTTGCAAAGAATCATTCAAGGTTGCCAACACATAGTAATACTGTTTGTTCGGTTGAATCATCAAATCATGATACATCGTATCGGAAACAGCAGATGCCGTGATCTTCTGATATGGCCCCCCGGTCGTATCTGAACGATAGACATTAACCCCTGATACAAGAGCATTGTTTGTCGGCTTCCATTGCAGGGTGATCTCTTCCTTAGTACAATGTGCGATCACATTCTGGGGAGTCGGAAACAGTTGTTGTTCAGCAAGGGTGGCAAGGGCACCACCCGTAATTTTTGCAAGGTAGGGAACATTGCAGTTGCCAAGGGTATCTGCCGGTGTAAAACAATATGGACTTAACGCATACTCCTGACAACCGAACGAAGGAAATCCTTCCTTCCAATAGGAATAAGAATCGGTCCCTCCCTCCAAATTCGCCTCAAAGATAGCAACCGAGAGGCCAGTATACCGTTCAATTGCTTCAGCGGCTGCAGAGCACGCCCATTCGAAGTTTTGATATTTGCCACCTACCACTTCATTCAAGTCGTCCGGATTATTGGCAACCATGTCCATGTTGAACATAAGCCGGATATCATTTCCTTCCAAACGTGCCTTTTGGGCATCATATTGAGAACCAAACATGCCCAGTTCCTCCGCGGCAAAAAGAATAAAGCGGATCGTTGCCTCAGGATGGAAATTCAAATTGGCCATCACTCTTGCAATTTCAAGCGTCGCAGCCGTACCGGAGCCATTGTTGTCTGCCCCTGGGGCATCAATATAAGGATCTGGATCACTGTATGAATCATAATGTCCGCCGATCACATAGATCTCATCCGAGGCAGAGGAGCCATGGAGCGTACATACGACATTATATTGCCATGTGCTGTCAATATAGATATTGTTCCAATTCACGATATTGTAAAAGGAATCGAGTTTTACATCCGTATAGCCATAGGAAAGGAACTTGTTCATCAGCCAGGTGGCTATCTCTTTACGATTTTCATTCAGCATAAAACGCGATCCCCAATTCTGTAATTGTTGCAAGGTTTTATGAAGCGTGTCGACATTCACGGCCGCGACCATGTTAGTGATCAACGGAATATTTGCACGAACAGTGCGTTGGCAGGCATAAACATTTTCGGAAAACCGCATGTAAGGGACATTGCGATCCGGTTGTGTTTCAAAGTCCTGCGCATAAATGGAGACCGGAACTGTGAGACACACACAAATAATGATAAACCGGAGCATAAAACTGGTTGTTTTCATAGGCCTTGACTTTGTTATTAAAATATAGCGTATTCAGTAAGTTGGTGTTGAATGCGTTTTGTCAAATTTTCAAAATCTTCAATGAAGGATGATAATTCCATCTGAAACCTATTGTATTAAACAAAAGTAAGAATACGAATCAATATTTCAAAACATAACCAAAAAGGCTACCGGGTTGGGGTAGCCTTTTAGTAAAGTCATAATATAATTGGTTATTCAACGATCATTTTATGGGTATACGATTCGCCATTGATTTTTACGGTATAGAAATAAATACCGGAAGTAAGTTGGCTACCATCAATGGTGTAGGTAGAAAGACCTGAATTGACAAGGCCTTTATCAAAGCTCATGACTTTCTGTCCCATGATATTGGAAACTTCCACAACCACGTTAGCAGCCTTAGTAAGGGTAACATCGAACCTGGTTACCCCATTTACCGGATTCGGACAGTTTTGGCTTACCGTGTTTGCCTTAGCAACAGGATTCGCTATTCCTTCTGGCCAGAAAGTAGATCCTGGAATAGACCGATGTTCAATATTGTTGTCATGAACAGTAATAGTGGTTACCTGGATGGCTGAGCCAGGTTGAGAGGAAGACTGATAAATAACATTAAGATTATCGTTTAATATTGTTTTGGCCATGTTTGCAAAGGCAAATTCGGTATACATATAGAGAACTCCGGTATTCAAATCAAGCATATCAGTCCAGGTGGCTTTATCATGGAATTTAGCTCTTGCCCACATGTGGCGGTAATTATATGGATCTGGAGAGGGGTTTCCGGGTGTTACCGCACTGTATAAACAATAAATGTTATTATACGGGTCAATGGAAATTTGCGGATGACTTGATAAACCGACCCTGTAACTTGGAGCAGCAATAATGGTATCGCCAGGGTTAGGACCATCAGATACATAACCCAATAAATTTCCGTGAGCTTCAAGACTATCGAGAACAAGACTATCCTGAATCATTGGCATGGTGGAATTCCAGTAAATCAGTCCATTGACATTTACGTAGATGTATTTGGTACCAGCCGACATATAACCACCTCCTTTACCGAAGGCCATGTGAATAACACCAGCTTTATCCATTTCTAAGGCTACAGCACCATCGGCAGCATAAAATGGCTGCACTTCAGTTGTTCCGGAAGGAAGTTTTTTATTAGCATTGCTTAATACCGGAATCTTGGTCCAGTTTTCTCCATTATCAACGGATTCCATGATGAAGGAATCTGTCCATGCGCAGGCAACTGCAAAATAAAGAGTATCGCCATGAGGGCTACCCCAGGCATATTCATCACCACTAAACCCATCATAGTTTGCAGATTCCAATCCCGGAAGAATAATTCCATTCTTATCCCAGGTTTCACCGCCATTGGTGGAACGGTAATAAAGAAGAGCGCCGTCTAACCCCTGGTAGGTAACGCCACCATTGCCTGTTGGGGAAGAAAGAACAATCATGTGTACATAATTGTTAGTCGGTCCTGAGGTTATCATTCTGGGCCATAATAATCCGGAAGCACCAGTGGGGGGATTAATCAAAGACTGAGTCCAAGTTCCGGTTCCTTTTACAGGACGTGTATTCATCACCAAAGGTGTAGTTCCGCTTTGGTGCGCAATTACAATTTCACCTGTTCCATTCCACTTGTCCATTGTTGGCCATCCCGTCTTCACAGATTCAATACGTTGTGTTGGAGGAGTACCCCATGCAGAACCATCATAGTAATTATATCCGGTACCACGGTCAGTCCAACTTCCGTCTAATTGTGCTTTTGTCCAGGCAGAAGACATAGATCCATCTGGCCAAACAATCAAACGGTTTGGAATAGCGGAATTGGTTTGAGCATCATATCGGGTTTCCCCGATCACATCCTCCAGGGCAGCTTTCGATTGTACGAACGAATTTGCAACCTGTTGCGGGAGTAACGGATTGTCAGTGATAGCAGCAGGGACAGCCTGTCGCGGAACGTTGACAGGTTTTGAATACTTCAACGATTGAGCCATAAGGCCAATGCCCAGGCACGTCATAATTGAAAAAAGTAAAATTTTCTTCATGGTTTCTGGTTTAAAGATTAATTCCTTCAAAGATAATAAAGAAAAAATAATATTTCAAAATTATCAGGAATAAAAAAAAGAGGTTGCTCCCGAAAGAACAACCTCTTTTCCATAGAATAAGGTAAATTATTCAACGATCATTTTATGGGTATACGATTCGCCATTGATTTTTACGGTATAGAAATAAATACCGGAAGTAAGCTGGTTACCATCAATGGTGTAGGTAGAAAGACCTGAATTGACAAGGCCTTTATCAAAGCTCATGATTTTCTGTCCCATGATATTGGAAACTTCCACAACCACGTTAGCAGCTTTAGTAAGGGTAACATCGAATCTGGTTACATCTTTTACCGGATTCGGACAGTTTTGGCTTACCGTGTTTTTCGTGGCAACAGGGGTATTAAGACCAAGAGAAAAGAAATCAGAAACCGGAATTTCACGGTATTCAATGTTCACGTCATGAATCGGAATAGTTTCATCTTTTATGTTTGACCCTGGTTGCGAAGAAGTTTGGGCGATAAGTTGGACCTTATCATTCTTCAAAGCTTTAGCAGTGGCAGGATATGCATATTCCTGGAACATATAAAACACCCCTTCGTTGAAGTCTTTCATTTCACTCCATTCGGTTTTGCCATTGAACCAGGCACGACCCCAGATATGACGATAGTTATAGGGATCCGGTGAGGGATTTCCAACGGTAAGGGATGACCATACGAAATAAATATTGTTATAATCATCAATGCTTACTTGAGGCCAGGAAGAGAGGCCAACACCGTATTTCGGGAAACCAACAATAGTATCGTTAGGGTTTGCGTTTGAAGCAACATAACCAATGCAGCGGTTTTCATTAATGAGCGCTTCAATATCTGTTAAAAGGGTTGAATCGATTGCAGGCATGGTAGAATTCCAATAAACAATACCATCGGTACCAGGATAATATGAAGTGGTTCCTGTTCCGTCACTTTTTGCGCGCATACGGCCAAAAGCAACATGGAAAACGCCATTTTTATCCATAGCTCCAGCGATATCACCGGTAGTGCAAATAAAACTAGGAGTAACCTGAGTGGCTGGGGTTAAGCTATAAGCATTATGGAAAATCATTTGTTTTGTCCAGGTGTCGCCATTGTTATAGGAATACATCAGGAAGGTATCGGTCCATTGGCCAGCTACCAAAAAAGCGATGGTGTCGCCATGAGGTTCAACAAATGCATAATCATCTCCACCAAATCCGAGGTATTCGGTTGAAGTCATTCCAGGTAATTGAATTCCATTTTTATCCCAGTTAGCGCCACCATCGGTGGAACGGTAATATAGAAGAGCGCCATCCAAATTCTGGTATGAAGTACCACCGTTGGCAACTGGGGTAGTCATCACGATAACGTGAACATTCTGGTGATTTGAACCGCTGGTAATCATTCTTGGCCATAAAAGACCAGTAACTCCGGCCGGAGCAACCGGTACATTGGATTGGGTCCAGTTGCCAGTTCCTTTTACCGGACGTGTATTCATTACAAGGGTTGGAGTAGATTTGTGTGAAATTACTATTTCACCATTAACATTCCAAGGGGAAATGTTGGGCCAACCTGTCTTCACATTTTCAATACGTCCGGCTGGAGCTGTACCCCAAGCTGTACCATCAGAATAATTGTATCCAGTGCCACGATCACCATAATTGGGATCAGACATAGCTTTGGTCCATGTCCCGGAAAGGGAGCCATCGGGCCACAGATAAAGGCGGCTCATCATGCCACCATTACTCTGCATATCATAGCGCGAAGTGCCAATGATATCTTCCAGAGTAGCTTTTGTATTAACAACTGAATTTCCCGGTTGAGTCGGCATGATTTGGTTATCGACAGCTGCGGACGCGGGAACCGCTTGATTTTGTAATGATTTGGAAATTTTGGCAGGCTGCAACTGAGCCATTACCGTTACCCCCAACATCAACGCAATTGCAAAAAGTAAGGTTCTTTTCATTGTTTATAGTTTTATGAGTAAAGTGCTACAAAGATACTAAAATTGTATAATTCTTTTTACTTTTCTCTTCTTTTAGGAAATATCATTGAATAAAGATGAGCATAACATGAAAAAAAAGGCTGCCCGGTTGAGCAGCCTTTTAAGAAAGTAGATGAAAATCGTTTATTCAACGATCATCTTATGGGTATACGATTCGCCATTGATTTTTACGGTATAGAAATAAATACCGGAAGTAAGTTGGTTACCATCAATGGTGTAGGTAGAAAGACCTGAATTGACAAAGCCTTTATCAAAGCTCATGATTTTCTGTCCCATGATATTGGAAACTTCCACAATTACGTTAGCCGCCTTAGTAAGGTTTACATCGAAACTGGTTACCCCATTTACCGGATTCGGACGGTTTTGGCTTACTGAACTTGTCTTAGCAACGGGATCAGCTATTCCTACAGGCCAGAAATCAGATGCGGGTATTTCACGATAATCGATGTTTACATCATGAATGGGAATGGTAGAATCTTTAATGTTTGAACCGGGCTGTGAAGAGGTTTGATAGATGACCTGGATTTTATCGTTTTTCAATGTAGCAGCGGTAGAAGGATACACATATTCCTGGAACATATAGAGTACATTTGAATTGAAATCTGTCATTTCCGTCCATTCGGGTTTGTCATTGAACCAGGCGCGGCCCCAGAGGTGACGATAGTTATACGGATCGGGTGAAGGATTTCCAACAGTCAATCCTGACCAGAAGAAATAGATGTTGTTATAAGCATCGATCGTTACTTGTGGAAAACTGGATAAACTCATGTAATACTTAGGAAAACCGACAATGGTATCATTGGGGTTCCCGTTCGACACAACATAGCCAATCAGGAGATGGTGAGCATCAAGAGAATCGAGATCCGTAAGGATGGTGGTATCGATTACGGGCATGTTGGTATTCCAGTATACCAATCCATCTGTATAGGGATAATATTTTTTCCCATCAGTATCTCCTTTAGCTCTCATACGGCCAAATGCAACGTGAACAACTCCATCTTTATCCATAGCTCCGGCAATAGCGCCATCGCAAGTGGGAAAGGACGGGGTAACAGTATTAACGGGGGTCAGTTTATAAGGATTGTCGAGAATCATTATTTTTGACCAGGTTTCTCCATTATCTGTTGATTTCATGACGAAAGAATCACTCCAGTCATCACCAATTACAAAAGCAATGGTATCGCCTTTGGGTTCACACCAGGAATATGAGTCACCGGAAAATCCATTGTACATAGGAGAAGACATCCCCGGAAGGATAATTCCATTTTTATCCCAGTTAGCGCCACCATCGGTGGAACGATAATATATCACAGCGCCATCCAGATTTTGGTATTTTGTACCACCGTTGGCAGTTGGGGTAGTCATCACAATGATATGAATATTCTGGTGATCGTCACCATTGGTGATGGTTCTTGGCCAAGAAAGGCCGGAGGCTCCTGTGGGAGCATGGGGGGCCAGAGATTGTGTCCAGGCACCAGTTCCCTTAGCAGGGCGGGAATTCATTACCAAAGTTGCAGTGGAATTATGGCAAACGACCAATTCGCCAGCTTCCATCCAGGGATGTACAGAAGGCCAGCCGGCTTTCATGGTCTCAATTCTGGAAGTAGGAGCGGCTCCCCATGATGTTCCATCCGAATAGTTGTATCCGGTTCCACGATCTGTATAATTAGGATCAGCCATGCCCATTGTCCAGGTTCCTGAAAGGGAACCATCGGGCCATAATAAAAGGCGGTTGTTCATAATAGTACCATTGGTTTGCATATCATACCGCGAAGCTCCGAGGTTATCATCCAGAGTGGCTTTAGTATTAACAATTGCGTTACCTGATTGTGAGGGAATCATCTGATTATCGATGATAACTGCAGCAGGCATTGCCTGATTTTGCAATGATTTTGATATTTTGGCTGGCTTTAATTGCGCCATCACCGTCACACCAATCATCAGTGCAATCATAAAAAGTAAGGTTCTTTTCATTGTTTTTGGGTTTTGGTTTAACAAATAAAATCTTTAAAATGAATGATGAATCTTTTTCTAAAATACAAATGTATAAATTTTATAACAATAGCATCAAATTTTGACAAAATTTAACTTTTCGGGCCTGTTTGCTCATGAATGGCTTTTTCTTTGGTATCCACCGGGATAACAGTAGCGTGTTGATCAATTTTTTCATCAGAAAAAAACTTCCGGTAGGTGATATGCCTTTTGGCAAAGGTAGCCCCTACCGATTCGTGCAATGCCCTCATCTTTGGATTAAAGTTACCCACCCAGGAGAGTTCCAGTTCGGTGATATGGGGTTTCTTTTTCATCTTCTCATTCAGATGCCAGAAAATTCCCGATTCTATACCGAACCGTTGGTATTTTGGCTTGACTCCCATCACAACAATCCGGGTCCGGGTGATGGTTTTTTTATATTTCAGATAAAGAAATTTCAATTTATTCCAGAAATGCAATTTGCCATGCAAATGCTTTAGTATCTGGTTTACATCGGGGAACTGGATTAAAAATCCGATGGGTTCATGGTCATGGTATGCATACCAGATCATTTCAGGATCGAGGAAAGACTTGGCCTGATTTAACCCTTTCCTGAGTGTAGCAACCTCCATGGGAGTGAAATTCTCATGAAATTTCCAGGCATCGTCATATACCTCTTTCATATCCTGGATAAATTTGTCGGCTTCTGCGTATGTGAAATGCCGGAAGGAAACCCCCGGCCGCTGCATGGCCCATTCTGCAATTTTCCAGAAACGTTCGGGGAATGGTTTTGTGAGATCAAGATGGTTGGAAACCTGCTCGAAATAAAATTTAAACCCATAGGCTTCAAAAAACGATTTATAATATGGGGGATTATAATTCATCCCAAATCCCGGATCGGTGAATCCTTCAACCAAAAGTCCCCAGTTTACATCGTTTTCGCCAAAATTGATCGGCCCATCCATGGCTTCCATACCACGTTCCATAAGCCATGAACGACATTGTTCAAAGAGAAGAAAAGCAGCTTTTTGATCGTTGACACATTCAAAGAAGCCCATTCCGCCGGTAGATTGCTGAAAAGTGAATGCTTTCTTTTTATTGATAAAAGCAGCTACCCTCCCGATTACCTTTCCATCCTCGTTACACAATATCCAGCGGATCGCTTCTCCATGCTCAAAAAAACTGTTTCTGGCAGGATCAAAAACCGAATCGATCTGCTGGTCAAGCGGACGGATATAGCAGGAATCTCCTTGATAAATAGAATCCACCATATCAAGGAATTGACACCGGGTTTTCCGGTCGTTAACCACCACTAATTTCATGATTTTATTTTGATTTTATCCCGTTTTCAATTAATTCACCTTACAAAAATACAATTATTACCTTAGCGTTATTATTTATCTTTGCACGGCGCTATCCTCTGTATGAAAAAGCTCGACATCTATATTTTGAAGTCCTATCTTGGGCCATTGGTGATGACTTTTTTCATTGCACTGTTCATCCTCCTGATGCAATTTGTATGGAAGTATATTGATGATCTCGTGGGAAAGGGATTAGAATGGTATATCATTGTGAAACTGCTTTTTTATGCCTCTACCACCTTCATTCCGCTTGCCCTGCCTCTGGCCATTTTGCTTTCTTCTTTAATGATGTTCGGAAATCTGGGCGAACATTACGAATTGGTAACGATCAAGGCGGCAGGGATCAGTTTGAGCCGGGTTATGCGCCCCCTGATCATTGTCTCACTGTCTATCAGCGGCCTGGCTTTTTACTTTTCCAATGTAGCGTTACCGTATGCCAATCTGAAATTTCTCTCCTTGCTCTATGATGTCCGCGAAAAGAAACTGGCATTCAACCTGAAAGAAGGCATGTTTTATAATGGAATAGAAGGATTCGTGATCCGGGTAGGGAAAAAAGAAAAGGATGGCAACACCATTCGCGATGTCATGGTATATGATCACACAAAACATCTGGGCAATATTTCACTCACCACTGCAGAATGGGGAAAAATGGAGCTTTCGCCCGATAAAAGATTCCTGGTTTTCCGGTTGTATAACGGAACAAATTATGAAGAGCGGATTGATTTACGGGGAAACGAGAACACCCGGCCTTTTCAAAGAACCAAATTTTCAGAGCAATTTCAAATGTTTGACCTCTCAAACTTTCAACTGACCCGTACCGACGAGAACCTCTTCAAGAAAAATTATGAGATGCAAAACATTGTTCAGCTTAATCATTCTATCGATTCGTTGAAAAAAGAGCTTGCGCTGGACCTGAAGAATTTTGATGTAAGTTATATGTCCAGCCTTCCTTATTATTCTCAAATAAAAATATTCAGGAAATCCGATTCGCTTCAAAAATTCAAACGAGACGTGCTGACCAATTTCCCGGCAAAAGAACGGTACAAAATTCTTGAAACAGCTAAAAATTCTGCCGTTTCGGCTCAGCAAGGTCTGGTTGTAAACAGCGATGACCTTTACAATAAAAGCAAACAAATATACAAACACCAGATCGTGTTTCATAAGAAGTTTTCCTTTTCCCTGGCCTGTTTCCTGCTATTTTTCATCGGGGCCCCGCTGGGTGCTATTATTCGTAAAGGCGGCTTGGGGATGCCAGCTGTTATTTCCACTCTTTTCTTCATTTTCTACTGGATCATTTCCTTCGTTGGCGAAAAATATACTGCGGAGGGAGTGGTTCCCCCCTGGGAAGGAATGTGGGTTGCATCGGCTGTTCTATTGCCCATCGGGTTATTCTTAACAGTGAAAGCAACCAATGATGCATCTTTATTGGATACGGATGCCTGGTTACGAATGATAAACAAACTTTTTCGGAGTCCTGATCAACGGTTATGAAAATCCTGTTTTTATGTAATAAGTCACCCTGGCCTCCCAAAGAAGGAGGCCCGATGGCTATGAACATGTTGATCGAAGGTCTCGTGGCAACCGGACACGAGGTGAAGGTCCTTGCCGTTAATTCATTCAAATATACTATTACTCCGGAAGAAATTCCTCCGGAATACCGTGAAAGAACAGGGATTGAACTTCTGGAAGTTGACTTACGGATAAAACCATTTGCCGCTTTCTTCAACCTGTTCACCCGAAAATCTTATCATGTTCAACGGTTCATTTCAAAAATGTTCCGGAAACGATTAACTTCCATCCTTCAGGAGTCGCAATTTGATGTTGTACAATTGGAGACCCTGTTCATGTGCCCATATATTAAAACCATCCGCCGGCATTCAAAGGCAAAAATTATTTTACGGGCTCATAACATCGAACACCGCATCTGGGAAAGGGTAGCTGAAGAGACAAAAAATCCGATTCGAAAATGGTATATCTCCCATCTCGCCCATACACTAAAACGATATGAAAAAAAGATCATCCGGGAAATCGATGGAATCATTGCCATTACTCCAACCGATGCAGAATATTTCGGAAGATCTATCCAAAACCAAGGCAAAATCATCGATATTCCCTTTGGTATTGATCCGAATCAGTATCCGGTCGACTTTAAAGAGGTAGAATTTCCTTCCCTTTTTACTTTGGGTTCGATGAACTGGATTCCAAACCAGGAGGGAATCCGGTGGTTTCTGGCCAATGTATGGCTGGATATCCACAATCAATTTCCAACCCTGAAATATTATCTTGCCGGCCGGGAGATGCCTTCATGGATGCGTTCCCTCAACCTGCCCAATGTGATTGTGTTGGGAGAAGTGGAAGATGCCCGGATCTTTATCTCTTCCAAGGCCATCATGATCGTTCCGCTGTTCTCCGGAAGCGGAATCAGAATAAAAATCATTGAAGGGATGGCGATGGGTAAAACCATTATCTCTACCAGCCTGGGGGCTGAAGGAATAGACTGTTCCGACCGGGCAAACATCTTAATTGCCAACCTCCCATGTGAATTTTTTGAGATGATCTCTGTTTCGGTAACGGATCGTTCACTTTGTGAACGAATCGGAATACAGGCCAGAAAACTGGTGGAAGAAAAGTATCAGACAAAAAAACTGATACAAAAACTTATTGGTTTTTATCAATACTCCTTGCCGTAACTCAGTTTTTTATATTTTTGCTGAATTCAAGCCAATTTCATGCGATTGTTTTTTCTTTTACCAAGGGTCCCTTATCCTACCGAAAAAGGTGATAAACTGAGAGCATTTCATCAGATCAAACAGCTCTCAAAGCACCACGAGATCATTCTTTGTGCCTTTAGCGAAGGAGTATTGCATGAAGACACCTTACGGGTTTTAAAAAAATATGTGAGGGCTGTCCATATTTTACCGCTTTCAAAAATCACCATTGTTCTCAATTTAATAAAAGCATTGTTTTCGGGGAGACCATTACAGGTTGGTTATTATTATAATGCCTCTTCGGCACAACAGATAAAGAAACTGATTGATGAATATAAACCGGATCATCTTTTCTGTCAACTGATCCGGGTTGCTGAATATGTAAAGGATATTCCCATTCCGAAAACCCTCGATTATCAAGATGTTTTCTCCAAAGGGATTGAGCGCAGACTTTCTACTGCCCCATTCTATTTGAAACCTTTTTTAAAAATCGAATTGAATCGTTTGCTTAGGTATGAGCATGATGCCTTTGAGGCTTTTGATCACAAAATCATCATTGCTGCTCCCGACCGGGACCTTATCCCTCATCCCGACCGGAATAAAATAGTTATCGTGGCCAATGGTGTGGATACGGAATTTTTCACTCCTAAGGAGCGGGAAAAGAAATACGATCTGGTTTTTACCGGAAATATGGGATACCCGCCCAACATAAATGCTGCCGAATACCTGGTTCATCAAATACTTCCCAGGGTATTGGCACAGCAACCGGATGTCCGTTTACTAATTGCCGGTGCCAGCCCCAACCTCAGTGTAAAGTCGTTGAAATCAGCGCAAGTAGAAATCAGCGGATGGGTTCCCGATATGCGGGAATGTTATGCCCAGGCTCGCATTTTTATTGCGCCCATGCAATTGGGAACCGGTTTGCAAAACAAACTCCTCGAAGCCATGGCCATGCAGATACCCTGTATTACTTCGCCGTTGGCTTTTCAGGCACTGAATGCCCGTGAAGGTGCTGACATCCTGGTTGCCCGGTCACCGGAAGAATATGCCCAACAAATTTTAATGCTGCTTCGTGACCCGTTAAAAGCACAACAATTGGCTAAAAGCGGATATGATTTTGTATACCAGCATTTTAATTGGGAAACTGAAACCGCAAAAATTGAAAAATTAATGAGCCATGAATAGCCATTCCGCTATTTCACCATTTCACCATTTCACTTTATAACCCATGTCTGACGATAAAAAAATAATTTTTAGCATGGTGGGAGTTACCAAAACCTTTCCCCCACACAAACAAGTCCTGAAAGATATCTATCTCTCCTTTTTTTATGGCGCTAAAATAGGGATCATCGGTTTGAATGGTTCAGGAAAATCTACGCTGATGAAAATCATCGCCGGAGTAGAGAAAACTTTTTTGGGACAGGTGGTATTTTCACCAGGATATATCGTCGGTTATCTTGAGCAAGATCCGCAGCTTGACGATTCGAAAACTGTCCGCCAGGTTGTAGAAGAGGGCGCTCAGGAAGTGGTTTCCTTACTCAAGGAATATGAGGCAGTAAACAATAAATTCAGCGATCCGCTTACTGATGACGAGATGGATAAACTCATCAAACGGCAGGGAGAATTGACAGAGTTACTGGATCAGCATTGCGCATGGGACCTTGACAGTCGCCTGGAACGCGCAATGGATGCCCTCCGTTGTCCGGATCCCGAAGCTCCCGTAAAAAACCTTTCAGGCGGTGAGCGCAGACGTGTTGCGCTTTGCAGGTTATTGTTGCAGGAGCCGGATATTTTGTTGCTCGATGAACCAACCAACCATCTTGATGCCGAATCGGTACAATGGCTTGAGCAGCATCTGCAACAGTATAAAGGTACCGTGATTGCCATCACCCACGATCGTTATTTTTTGGATAATGTTGCCGGGTGGATTCTTGAACTCGACCGCGGGGAGGGCATTCCGTGGCAGGGAAATTACAGTTCCTGGCTTGAACAAAAATCGAACCGACTGGCCATGGAGGAAAAAACCGAAAGCAAAAAAAGAAAAACGCTGGAACGGGAACTCGATTGGGTCCGTATGTCACCTAAAGCACGTCAGGCAAAAGGGAAAGCCCGGTTGAATGCGTATGAAAAAATGATGAGCGAAGATGTCAAAGAAAAGGAAGAACGGCTGGAATTATATATCCCTAACGGTCCCCGTTTAGGCAATCAGGTCATCGAAGCTAAAGGGGTAGCGAAATCCTTTGACGACAAGTTGCTTTTCGAAGGACTGGATTTTTCCTTACCACCGGCCGGGATCGTCGGAATTATCGGGCCCAATGGCGCAGGTAAAACGACCTTGTTCCGAATGATCATGGGAGTAGAAAAAGCGGATACCGGTTCTTTTGCTATCGGAGAAACAGTGAAACTCGGATATGTCGACCAAACTCATACTGCCATCAATCCCGAAAAAACCGTATTTCAGGTAATTTCCGGCGGTGCAGAAAACATACAGATCGGCGGACGTACCATGAGCGCAAGAGCGTATGTGGCAAAATTCAATTTCAGCGGAGCTGATCAGGAGAAAAAATGCGGTACACTGTCGGGCGGAGAACGAAACCGGCTGCATCTGGCTCTTACTCTGAAAGAAGAAGCCAACGTCCTCCTGCTTGATGAACCCACCAACGATATTGATGTAAATACCCTTCGTGCTCTGGAAGAGGGATTGGAAAGTTTTGCCGGCTGTGCCGTGATCATATCCCATGACCGGTGGTTCCTCGATCGGGTAGCTACTCACATCCTTGCTTTCGAAGGAGACTCTCAAATCTATTTCTTTGAAGGCTCCTATTCAGATTATGAGGAAAACAAGAAAAAACGACTGGGAGATGAGGGCCCACACCGGATAAAATACAAAAAACTCAAGGGATAAAAATAGTGAAATGGGAAATCGATGAATTGGAGAAAATGGGAAAAAAGGAAGTATCAAAAAAGAAAAAAACACAGAGCAAAAAAATTGTCGGAGACATCCTTTACCGGTTTCCGATTGCATACATAGTCCTTTTCATCCTCATTTTTATCGTTTATGGACATACTTTATGGTTCCAACTCGGGAAACTTGACGAAACAAACATTATTCTTGATAACCTTGGACTTCTCAGCGATTTCAAAAATCTGAAAGAAGTCTTTCTGACCAACCCATTTTTCAATAAAGGCGGAGATTTCTACCGCCCTTTGCAGAATATTTCTTTCATGATTGATGCCCACCTTAGCGGTCAAAATGGTTGGGCCTATTACCTCTCTAACCTCCTCATCCATTTCGTTACCTGTTCGCTGATCTATTATCTTCTTACCCTGTTCGGAAAGAACCGGAAAATTGCTTTGCTTCTCACGGTTATCTTTGCCTTGCATCCCTTATTTGTACAAACCGTCGCATGGGCTCCTTCCCGCGGAGATTTGTTACTTACCATGTTCGGAATCGCATCCTTTATTTTCTTTATCCGTTACATCCGGGATAAAAATTACTATTTTCTTCTTTTTACCATCCTCGCCTTTGCTATGGCACTTATCTCAAAAGAAACCGCTGTCATTATTCCGGTAATTTGTCTCCTGTATTATTTATTCATCGAAAAAGAAAAAAACATTTCGATTACCGGATTGGTGATACCGGCTGTTTCCTGCATTTTTTTGTTTTTACTTTTCATGTACCTCCGAAATGGAATCGTTGGAATCGTTGTTGAGAAGGGACAATTCGGGTTATTGCCGTTCCTGGTACATTTGAGAACGATTCCCGAGTTCATTTCAAAGTTTTTTCTCCCTTTGAACTTAGGTCCAATGCCAGCATTCAGTATGCCTTTAACCATTTTTGGCACACTCCTGTTTGCCCTGCTGATCGGTATTTCAGTCCGCTATTGGTCAGGATCAGGGAGAATGTTTCTTTTCGGATTGATTTGGTTTCTTCTTTTTGTCATCCCCGCCATCATGTATATCAATAAATTTGGCGCGGCTTCCTATGATTATATGGAACACCGGGCTTACCTCCCACTCGTCGGGATCCTGATATTCATTTACCTGTTCCTCACCACCACACCAAAAATAAAAGAGAACAAAACGATCCCAGTGATCCTTCTTTTACTTGTTCCGGTTTTTGGCGTTTATACGCATATCTATAGCAGAAATTATCGGACTCCGATGTCCTATTATAATCTTGCGGTAAGTAACAACCCGGCTTCTGCCATAGCCTATATCAACCGGGGCACCACGAGGATGAATTTTAACAAAGACTACCGTGGTGCAATAGCTGATTACAACCAATCCATTAACATGTTACCGGATTATGCAGCAGCCTATAATAACAGAGGCAATTGCAAAGAACAGTTGCATGATACCGCAGGAGCAATGGCTGACTATGAAAAAGCATCGCGTGTAAAACCCGATTGGTTCGCGCCCCATGTGAACCTTGCCTCATTGAAACGAAATCTGGGAATGTTCAAAGAAGCGATCCTCGAATACGACACCGTGTTGGCCTATTCCCCATCATTTTATCAGGCATACAATGAACGAGGCTATTTAAAAAGGGAAATAAGAGATTACCAGGGAGCGCTTGAAGATCTGAACCAGGCCATCATTCTGCATGAAAACTACCCGGAAGCATTCTTCAACCGGGGTGTGCTTGCAATAACACTACAGAATCACCAGGCGGCAATCCAGGATTTTACCAAGGCCATTCAATTGAATAATAAATACCTGGAAGCATTCGTCAACAGAGGGACGGTAAAATTTCAATTACAGGATTATTCAGGGGCTATGGAGGATTTCAACCGGGCACTGGCTATTGACAATCAATATGCCGAAGCTTATCTTGACCGGGGAATGGTGCGTTTTATGACCCAGGATCTCAAAGGAGCCTGTGGAGATTGGGAAACCGCTAAAAAACTCGGCCTTACCGATGCTGAAAATCTATTGCAGCAATATTGTAAATAGTAAGTAACATCACGTTCCTGAACAGCGAATTATCTTTTATCTTTGTACAAAATTTTACTGATGTCCCTTCAAAAACCATCCATTCCTAAAGGCACTCGTGATTTTTCCCCTTCTCAGATGGTGCGGCGGAATTATATCTTCGATACCATCCGGAATGTTTTTCAACTATTTGGTTATCAACCCATCGAAACTCCTGCCATGGAAAATCTTTCCACCTTGATGGGAAAATATGGAGAAGAGGGAGATAAACTGCTATTCAAAATTCTCAATTCCGGTAATTTCATGGATGGGTATCATGATCAAACAGATAACATCCACACTTTGACCAAGCACATCTCAGAGAAAGGTCTCAGGTATGATCTTACAGTTCCTTTTGCCCGGTTCGTGGTACAACATCAAAATGAGCTCACTTTCCCTTTTAAACGATATCAGATCCAACCGGTTTGGCGTGCCGACCGTCCCCAGAAAGGCCGTTATCGCGAATTTTTTCAATGTGATGTTGATGTGATCGGGAGCCATTCCTTGTTAAATGAAGTTGAGCTTGTTCAGATCATTGATGCGGTTTTTTCCAAGCTTAGAATCCGGGTATTGATCCGGATCAACAACCGGAAAATATTAGCCGGAATAGCAGAAGCTATTGGTGTTCCGGAAAAGCTGACAGACCTCACTGTTGCCCTGGATAAACTTGAAAAAGTGGGCGCAGAAAAAGTGAAAGAGGAGATGATTGAAAGAGGTATTTCATCCGATTCGGTGGAAAAATTAGCTCCCCTGCTCGATCTGGAAGGGAAAATGGAAACCAAATTCGATTTTCTTACCCAATTTTTTGCTGATACAGAAATTGGCAGGTTGGGGCTGAAAGAAATCGAAATTTTGATTGACTATTTGAAAGCGCTTGATCTGAAAAACAAATTTGAATTTGACATCAAGCTAGCCCGTGGCCTCAATTATTATACCGGGACCATTATCGAAGTGAAGGCCCTTGACGTTACAATGGGCAGTATTTGCGGCGGCGGACGATATGATGATCTGACCGGGATTTTTGGGTTGTCGGAAATGTCGGGAGTGGGAATCTCTTTTGGGGCCGACCGGATTTATGATGTCATGCTTGAGTTGAATATATTTCCTTCCGAAATCGGAGCTGCTACCAAAGTTCTTTTCATTAACTTTGGCGGAGAAGAAGAAAGATTCTGTTTAAAACTTACTTCTGAGATCCGTTCTTCCGGTATTTCTGTTGAGTTGTTTCCCAACCCGGCAAAGGTCAAAAAACAAATGGAATATGCCCACCGAAATAATATTCCTTATGTTGTATTGGCAGGTCAGGATGAGATGCAAAGCGGTGAAATATCCGTGAAGGAAATGTCAACCGGCAATCAAACCAAGATGCGGGTTGATGAACTAAAGAAGTTGCTATCATGACCAAGAAAAAGATCAAACGAACCTGGGCCACTGCTATCTTAAGTGCCCGTAGCATGATTATCGGAGCAGAATAAGTTCCTCCTCCTGTGGGGAGGTTGCAAAGGGGCTATTAAATAGCAAAAACTCAATCAATCATTAATTCAATAATTCAAATCATGACATATATTATAACAGGAGCGGGACTGACCATTGAAGATGTTGTGCGTGTAGCCCGTCATAATGAAAAAGTTGAACTCGATTCCAAGGCCATCGAACGGATTCATAAATGCCGGTCTATGCTTGAACGAAAAATTGAAGCCCATGAAATCATGTATGGGGTCAATACCGGTATTGGTGAATTCTCTGAAGTTGTTTTGAATGATGAACAAGTCAAAGAGTTTCAGAAATATTTAGTGTATAATCACGCGGCAGGAATTGGGGATCCGATGCCCATTGAATGGGTTCGTGGTGCCATGCTGGGGCGTTGCAATGTCCATGCCCATGGAAATTCAGGTTCAAGGCTGGAAATTACGCAAACTCTGGTTGATATGCTTAATAAAGGGGTAACCCCGATGGTTTGTCAAAAGGGTTCCGTAGGTGCTTGTGGAGACCTGGCTCCCATGTCGCAAATTGCCTTACTGATGATGGGTGAAGGTCAGGCTTATTACAAAGGAAAACTGATGCCTGGTAAAGAAGCCCTTGCTGCTGCAGGAATTCCCATTCCTGGTTTGCAAGCCCGCGACGGTCTTGCCACCATCAATGGATCCAATGTTCTTACAGCTATGAGTGCAATTTTTCTGTACGATGCCAATAACTGGCTGAAACAAGCAGAAATTGCAGCGTCCATGTCGCTTGAAGCCATGAAAGCAAATATGCGTCCTTATAGTCCAAAGCTCCATGAGGTGCGTGGGTTTAAAGGCGCTATCCGCAGTGCTGCAGCCATTATGAAATGCATTCAGGGTGGAGATCTTGCAGAGATGAAAGTTAAATGCAAGGTTCAGGATGCTTATTCCATGCGTTCAACCCCTCAGGTTATCGGCGCTGCCCATGATGCATTGGCTTATGCACGTTCACAGGTGGAAATCGAACTCAATGGAGTGGGTGACAACCCGATTTTCTTCCCCGATGAAAATCTTCAGCTTTCCGGTGCCAATTTCCAGGGCTCTCCGGTATCTGTTCCCATGGATATGGCCGGGTATGTAATCACCATGGTATGCGTAATGAGTGAACGCCGGATGAACCGATTGAATAACCCTGCCCTGAGCGTTGGTTTGCCAGCTTTCCTGTCGAAAGGTGCCGGAATGTTCAGCGGCTTGATGTTGAGCCAATATACCGCCGATATGCAGATCGTTGAACAACGAATTTTATCCATGCCTGCTTCCATTCAATCCATCCCCGCTGCTGCCGACCAGGAAGATTTTGTTTCCATGGGAATGAATACGGCGCTGAAAAATTTCCAGATCCTCGATAATGCTTATGGAATTCTTGGAATTGAACTAATGGCAGCCGCACAAGCGCTTGACTTCCGGGAATATAAATTCGGAATAGGGGTTACAAAAGCCAAAGAGGTGATCCGGAAGCATGTCGATTTTTTAGAGATTGACCGCCCCCTCTATCCTGACCACAATAAAATGAAGGAACTTGTCAAGTCGTGTGAATTGCTGAATGAAGTTGAAAAGACGGTTGGTCTGCTTGGATAATAACCGATTTTACTTTATTTTGGTAATACATCAGGCTTTGACGCTAAAAAACTCTTGTTACAATACGTATGGAAGAAAACACTCAACCTTTACTGCCCGAATCAAAACCTAAACGTTCCAACTTGCTTACTGTTTTGTGTATCCTGACTTTTATCGGGAGCGGAATGAACATGTTCTCGAGTTTTGTGATTTCTGCTTTTTACGAAACTTTTATACAGGTTCTTCAGGAGATTGCAGAAAAATTCAATTTACCGGGGATGGATGTATTTCTTGAAGCAAAACCACTTTTTTTCTTTATCTCCGGAATTTTATATGCCGGGTCTGTGGCAGGAGCTGTTCTGATGTTTCAATTACGAAAAGTCGGGTTTCATGTTTACACCATTTTTCAGATTTTACTGGTCATTGCCCCGATGTATTTCATGCACTTGTCGGGACCGAATATTTCCGATTTAATTTTTTCGGGGACTTTCATCATCCTTTACAGTATACACCTTAAAATAATGATCTGACATGGAGAAAAAAACCGGTCCGGAATATGTTCCAGAACCTCTGATCAAAAAGACCCGGCCGGTTTTTTTTACTGCATTATTTATATTTTCCTGGATTTATTTTGGGTTTCTTACCTTAATTTATCTCCTTGCAATTTTTTATTCCCGTACGATCACCGAAGTCGTAAACCAATATACTCCAATACATCTGCATTCAAAGCATAAGGACTTACTCCTGGTTTTATTCTGTGCTTGTCTTCTTCACCTTTTTGCCTTTACCGGAACGATATTAATGTGGCATCGTCGCCGGTGGGGATATTATCTGATCGCCATAACCTCACTTATTGCAGCCTCTTACCAACTGTTCCAACCCGAGATAGCCATCACCACAACAGGCATTTACATTATTTTAGTCGTATTATTCGGGATATTTTACCGCCGATAAAGATAAAATCCTTACTTGATTATCATGGATGTGATACCATTATGATAGTTGTAATCATCATGGTTTTGTTTGAGGTAGGCTTCCCATCGGCAGTAGAGGTAATGAGTCGATATCCTTTTCCATTCAGTTTGTTCAGTGTTCGGGTTATCGTTTGTCCGTTGCTTACGAGATATTCATCATTGTATTTGAACGGCTTTAGAGGAATCACCTCAAATGTGCTATCAGGATAATTAATGACAATCTTAGAAGATGTAACGGTGAAATTTTCATACACTCTCATTACCAGGTATTTCCCTTCATTCGATTCAGGATGATTTACAAATCCCGTCAACAATCCAAAGACCAACAATATAGCCACAGGGACCATGATCAACAACCATTTTTTCATAGTTTTCAGTTTTGAAAAAAAATTTAACAATTTTACAAAATATTTAATGCACTTAGATTTTTTTGTGTAAATTTCGGTGATTTTTTCTCCAGTTGGAGAGTAAGGAATAAAAAAATGTTAAACCTTAAATTTAAACGTATGAAAAAATGTTTACTGTCAATGCTCGTTCTTTGCTTTAGCTTGAGTGTAATTCAAGCTCAGGATTTAACTTCAAAAAAGGGGATCCCAATCCTACCAGAAGCAGGTGAATATGGATTGTCGATCGATGCAGTGCCTTTTTTTGAATATGCAGGTAATCTTTTTAATGGAAATTCCTTTAATAATGCACCAACTTGGGACTTCCCCGGTTTAGGACATGGTAATCCAATGTTCACGATCAGTGGAAAATATTTTAAAACTGCAAATACTGCATATCGTGGAAGAGTTCGTATAGGATATCACAATGAAACTATTAAAAATACACTTTGGGACCAAACCGATACAAACATGGTTGATCTTAAAACAGTTGAAGACAAATGGACATATTCATCATTAGATATCTCTATCGGTCTCGGTATTGAAAAAAGAAGAGGCAAGGGAAGAGTTCAAGGTATTTATGGTGCTATGGTTAATTTATCAGTCTCCACTGCTGGCAATAAAATCAAATATGGCAACGAAATGTCAGCTAAGTATCCTACTCCATTATCGACGGATTATCCTTGGGTTGAAGAAGAAAATGGATATGCTACTTCACCTGCTAGTTACCGAGTCACCAAAGATAATGATGGTTTGACTTTTGGAATTGGTGTAAATGCATTTGTCGGAGTTGAATACTTTTTCGCACCCAAAATGTCTATTGGTGGAGAATTTGATTTTGGTATCATGTTCGCATCAACCGGAAAAAGCAAATATACTGTTGAATCTTTTGACGGGACCTCTGTAAAAACTGCCGAAACAAAAACAGGAGGAGCAACCCATTTCTGCATCGATAATTCCAATACTGGTGGCGCTATCAATCTGACTTTCTATTTCTAATACCCAAACACCCTTTTAATATAAAAAGAAAGAACCTCATGGAAATCCATGAGGTTCTTTCTTTTTATTCCAAATTCCCCGATTTATTCAGAGCCAATGTTCGTTTTTATACCAGGCAATGGTTTCTTCAACTCCTTTATTAAGGTCATATTTTGCAACAAAGTTAAAATCACGTTGCAGCGGTTCAATTTCACATCGCCAGTTTGTACTGCTCAAAACATTAAATTTATCGGTATTTAACGTGGGAACCTGACCCCATAACCCCGTAACATTTTCTCCAACGGTTGCAATGGTCTTTACAATAAATAACGGAACAGTAATCCGAATTGTTTTTTTCCCAAGAACACGTTTGGTAATTGCAGCAAATTCTTTGGAAGTATATTCTTTTCCATCCGTAACAAAATAAGCTTTATGAACATGTTCTGAAACAAGTGCATCAAAAAGCAACCCAACGTAATCCCGTACATAAATAAAAGTAAGGATCTGTTCCTTAAAACCAATATACGGTTCCAGTCCGCGATTAATGGTCTGGAAGAAAACAAAATAGTCGCGCTCTTTGGGGCCATAAACGCCAGTAGGCCGGAAAATTAGCCAGGGAAAGTCCTGAAGCGGTGTAATAAAATTCTCTGTGGCCAATTTGCTCTTGCCGTATAGTTCAATGGGCTTGGGTTTATCGGAAAGCATGACCGGAGCACCTGTGGATGGATCCCCCGGCCCAAAGGCAGCCAGACTACTGGCATAAATAAATTTTTCAGGAACCATCCCGGTTTCCCTTAATGCTTCAATAAAATTGATCGTGTTCCGGGTATTGACATTATAAAAATCGTCTTTCGTTTTTGTCTTTGTCAAACCAGCATTATGGATAATATACTGGAACCGGATGCCTGATTTTTTGCAAGTTTCAAGTGTTTGAATAACCGCTTCACGGGTAGAAAAATCAAACTCAATAAAATTGATTCGCGAATCTTGTAAATACTTGCGGGAACTTGATTTCCGGATTCCTGCATAAACAGTAAAACCGCGATTCAAACCCTCCTCAACTAAAAAACTGCCAATGAATCCACTGGCTCCGGTTATCAAAACATTTTTCATAAATGAAAATGGTAATGGTATGCTAACTAAAATGTTTGATCCAACACCGCCTTGTTAAATGTTGTCGGCCATTGAAATTTTTCCAGATCGTCAACGCTTTGGCATTATTTTCCAATTGCGGATTGGTAATTGCTTTTTTAATTCCAGCCCGAATATAAGACCTGTGCATTTCATTATAATACAACGAATTGACACCTTTTCCCTGATAATCTGGGCGAACGCCATTCAGGTACATATCAATGGTGTCATTCTTTTTAATCGCTCGTAATATATACAGAAATCCGAACGGGAAAAGTTTTCCATTACACTTTCGAAGGGCTTTGGTAAGGGAAGGCATGGATATGCCAAAACCAATGACTTCATCCTTTTGATCAACTACAAAAGAGACAAATTCCGGACGTATAAATCCAAAGTAAGACTTCACATAAGCATCTACCTGCTTCTGTGAAAGTGCAGTATATCCATAAAGCTCATCAAAGGCAGCATTTAGAGTGCGAAACATTTTCGGAGCATAAGCCACCAGATCCTTTGCTTTTTTGGCTTTAATCAGCCTGAGTTTGTATTTTTCCTGAATCAGTTGTGATAAACGATCAACTTTTTCTGGAATGGCAGGAGGAATCTCAAATTCATATTGTACCCAATCGGCAGCTTTTTCAAAGCCCAACTGCTCCATGTGGGTTACATAATAGGAATAATTATAAATAGATGCCATGGTGGCTTGTTCTTCAAACCCCTTGATGAGCATACCTTCGTTGTCCATATCGGAAAAACCCAGAGGGCCCTGAATACCATCCATTCCCTTCTCTTTTCCCCAGGTTATCACTTGTTCTACCAGAGCACGGGAAACATCGATATCGTCAATAAAATCAATCCATCCAAACCGGACCAATTTTTCATTCCATCGTTTATTGGCATTGTGATTAATAATACCGGCAATACGTCCCACCAATTCTTTATCCTTATATGCCAGCCAATACGCTGCTTCACAAAAATCAAAAGCAGGGTTTTTTCCCCTGCTCAGTGTGTTTATTTCGTCCATCCGCATCGGAGGACACCAGAATTTATTTTCCTTGTAAAGTTTGTATTGAAACCCGATGAATTGTTTAAGCTCTTTTTTTGTCTGAACTTTTTTTAATTCAATATTGGTATTGTTTGTCATCTAACCTGGGTTCATATTATATGAAGTTTCTTCCCTAATTTTTCGAATTTTTCCAGAGCAACATCAACTTGTTCTTTGGTATGGGTAGCCATCAGGGAGAACCGAATCAACGTATTTTCCTTACTTACTGCAGGAGCAACGACCGGATTGACAAAGATGCCTTCATCCAGCAACATTCTGGTAATTTTCAGGGTTTTAAAATTATCCCTGATATATAATGGAATAATGGGAGTAACGGTATGTCCGATATCAAATCCTAATCTTCTGAAATTATCAATGGCATGATGAGTCACTGACCAAAGGTTAGCAATTCGTTCCGGTTCATTTTTGATGATTTCGAGCGCTGCCAGTACTGAGGCAGCAGCGGCTGGAGTAGCCGAAGCGCTAAAGATCAAGGTACGGGAATTGTGTTTGATATAATTAATGGTTTCAGCATCACTGGCAATAAATCCGCCAAGCGCGGCCAATGATTTCGAGAATGTTCCCATAATCAGGTCAACTTTTTTAGTCAGCCCAAAATGGCTGGCTGTTCCAGAGCCTTGTTCGCCGATCACTCCGATGGCATGTGCATCGTCGATCATGACGGTAGCCTCATATTTTTCGGCCAGAATCACAATTTCAGGAAGATTGGCAATGTCGCCATCCATACTGAAGATACCATCGATAACAATGAGTTTGATCCGGTTGGGTTCACACCGTTTGAGAAGCCGTTCCAGCGACTCCATGTCGTTGTGACGAAACTTCAGAACCTTGGCAAACGACAACCGGGTGGCTTCAATGATGGAAGCGTGATCCAGCTCATCAATCAGAATATAATCGTTACGGCCTGTTACCGTTGGAATTACGCCGAGGTTCGTCTGAAACCCTGTACTGTAAACAAGAGCGCCCTCTTTACCAACAAAAGAGGCAAGTTTGTTCTCCAGCTCAATATGGATATCTAAGGTCCCGTTTAAAAAGCGTGAACCGGCACAACCTGTCCCATATTTTTTGGTGGCATTTATGGCTGCTTCCTTGATTTTTGGATGATTGGTTAATCCAAGATAACTGTTTGATCCAAACATCAGCACTTTCTTGCCATTTATGGTTACAACAGTATCCTGATCAGACTCGATCGTCCGGAAATAGGGATAAATGCCCATTTTCTGAATTTTTTGTGGTTCAGTATAATGGGATAATTTGCGTTGAAGAAACCTCATTGTTTGATTTATATCTGAATAAAAAATAAAGCGCTCAAAGATATGAAGAAAAAATTACATTTGTTTTTCAGCAAAAACACGACCAGCTTTCAATGCTTTTAGGTTAAGTTCTATGACCTCTTCCCCTTTTCTCCCGAAAATATGTCGGATGGCATTTTCCAGTTTTTCATAGGTCATGCCAAGAAAAGGAGAAGCTGCGCCAAGAATTACAATATTGGCAACTTTTGGCGAACCCGTTTCTTTCGCTGCTGTATCTGCATCCAGGACAATATGATGTGGTATATTTACAATTTCTGCTATCACCTTATCAAGATCAGGATAATTCGGGATATTGTTGAATGGTTGGGTATTGGTTATCACCCACCCTTCCTGTGACAAATAAGGCAGATAACGTAGCGATTCCATGGGTTCAATAGAAATAATCATATCTGCTTGTCCAAATGGGATAAGATCGGAGGCAATTTCCTGTTCAGAAATGCGAAGATTCGACATCACATCGCCTCCACGTTGACTCATTCCATGAACTTCCGACTGTTTGAGATACATTCCTTGTTCGAGCGCTGCAAAACCTATAATCGAGGCAATGGAGATGATTCCCTGACCACCTACACCGGCTAAAATAATATCTTTTTTCATTGATGAATTTGGTTTATTTGTTCTTGAACTTTTCCCTCATTCTTTTATTAACTGCCACAACACACTCCCGACGGGGAATAATTACCGAAACACCCGAATAATTCAACTCCTCTTTCATGATTTGAACATTTTCTTCGTGGTGTTTTTTTAACGGTTTAATAATCCTTATATGGGCTTCTTCTACCCCAACTCCTTTACAGATATTCTCAATTTTTCCATGGCCGGGTGAATCTTGTCCTCCCGTCATTGCCGTGGTACCATTGTCTAAAATCAATACGGTGATGGGAGATTTGTCATTCACAGCATCCAGTAAACCGGTCATCCCGGAATGGGTAAAGGTTGAATCGCCAATAACAGCCACGGCTGGAACCAATCCAGCATCAGCAGCCCCTTTAGCCATGGTGATAGAAGCGCCCATATCGACACAAGAATTAATGGCTTCTAATGGTTTCAAGGCTCCCAGCGTATAGCAGCCAATATCAGCAAAAACCCGTCCTTTGGAGAATTCGCTCATGGCTTCGTTAAGAGCCAGATAAGAATCAATATGAGGGCAACCGGAACACAGCTGTGGGGGACGGCCAACAACCAATTCGGGAACAGCAGATCCGAAGGTATCTTTAAATCCAAGAGCTACGGCTACCAGATTAGGATTCAGTTCTCCATCGCGAGGCAAAGTACCATCAAGGCGACCTTTGACTTTTAAACCATGACTGGTATATCCTTTCAACAGCTCTTCAACAACTGGATAACCGTCTTCAATGACCAACAGCTCCTTACAATCATTGGCCATCCTTTCTACCAAACCACGGGGAATGGGATATTGTCCGATTTTTAATACTGGGAAGGGAATTTTGCGATCTGGAAAATTTTCCATTAAATAGTTAAAAGTCAATCCACAGACGATTATTCCCAATGATTTATCGGAACCGTCAATATATTTATTGAATGGTGAAATCTCCGATTCCTGTATAAAAGCGGGTTGATCTTGCAACAGTTTTTTATACCGTTTCTTTGCAATGGCAGGCAACAAAACAAATTGTCTGAGGTCTTTGGGCATCTGGATTTCATTTTGTTTCCGGGGAGGTTTTAACGCCACACCCGAACGGGAATGTGCCATTCTTGTAGTCATTCGAATAAGGACCGGAACATGGTATTTTTCCGAGAAATCAAATCCATATCTGACCATATCATACGCTTCCTGTTGATTACCAGGTTCCAGAATGGGGATAAGGGCGAATTTTCCGTATACTCTCGAATCCTGTTCGTTTTGAGAAGAATGCATGGATGGATCATCGGCAGATACTACGATCAATCCGCCATTGGCACCAGTAATCGAAGAATTAATAAAAGGGTCAGCAGCCACATTCAATCCAACATGTTTCATACAAACCATGGCCCTTTTACCGGTATATGACATCCCCAAAGCAGCTTCCATCGCTGTTTTTTCATTTGTTGACCAATTTGAATGAATTTTATGTTCACGGGCATATTCCGAATGTTGCACAAATTCGGTAATTTCGGTGGATGGGGTACCCGGATAAGCATAAATTCCTGACAACCCGGCATCAAGTGCCCCCTGGGCAAGAGCTTCATCTCCCAATAACAATAACTTCTGCATAGTGTATTTTAATAGATGTTTGAAAGAGGACAAAAATAAGATTTTTTTACAACATGAAGTTTATTGATTTTCACTATTTTTGCAAGCTAAACATCAAGATGTTAAATCTGTTTCCAGCCCTATCTCCATGAATTTTCGATCACACTTTCTTTTTCCTCTTCTTCTTCTTCTCCTACTTTTCCCATTTATTTCGACCTCTGTTTATGCGCAGACAGGAGCCATACGTGGATTTGTGTATGAACAGGAAACAGGAGAACCGGTTTTATTCACCAATGTTTATCTTTATAAAACTTCCATTGGCGCTCCTACGGATGCAAACGGCTATTTCGCCATCACTAAAATCCCGCCTGGCGATTATTTACTGATGGTCACTTATGTGGGTTTTGATACTCTGAAAATACCTGTAACCATCAAAGCCAATGATTTGATCTCAAAAAAACTCTATGTTACAAAATCCTCGTTTGATCTTGCAGAAATCGATATTTCAGCTACCCGGCAGGACAAAGTGAGGGAGACCCAAACCAGTATTATCAAGATTACACCCAAAGAAATTCAATCGATTCCTACCATCGGCGGGCAACCCGATCTTGCTCAATACCTGCAAATCCTCCCCGGGGTGATCTTTAGCGGGGACCAGGGAGGTCAACTATATATCCGTGGCGGCCCACCAATACAGAATAAAGTATTATACGACGGAATGATCATTTATAACCCTTTTCATTCAATTGGCCTATTTTCAGTGTTTGATGTCGATATCCTTAAAAATGTGGAAGTTTATACCGGTGGTTTCGGGGCCGAATATGGTGGCCGCATCTCTTCCGTTATGGATGTTACAACCCGCGATGGGAATAAAAACCGCATTTCAGGAAAATTTGATGTAAGTACATTTGGGGCGAAAGCATTAGTCGAAGGCCCCATCCACAAACAAAAAGACGAGGATGATGCAAGTGCTTCATTTATCTTCTCCATTAAAAATTCTTACCTCGCTGAATCAAGCAAAATATTTTATAGTTATATAGATGAAGACGGACTCCCATATAACTACCTCGACATTTACGGAAAAATCGCAATCAATGCTCCAAATGGAAGCAAGGTAAACATCTTCGGTTTCGATTTCACCGATAAAGTGAATTATAAAGTGCTTCAGGATTATAATTGGAAGTCTTATGGCGGAGGGTTGAATTTTCTGGCTATTCCGGGGAAAAGTTCTGTTCTGATCGATGGGAATTTTGCCTTTTCAAACTATAAAGTTGTTCTCCAGGAAACCAACGAATCGGCCCGGTCAAGTTCAATTTCAGGGTTTAATGGCGGATTGAATTTTACCTATTTCTTTGGGAGAGATGCTCTAAAGTATGGGTTGGAATTAGCCGGATATAAAACCATCTTCAATTTTTTCAACGCCGTCAAACGGGAAATCGATTATACGCAAAACAGTACGGAAGCGGCAGTTTACGCTAAATATAAATGGCTTCCCGGAAAATTTATTATTGAACCCGGAATACGGCTGCAATATTATGCTTCGTTGTCGACACTTTCACTGGAACCGCGCCTCGCCATTAAATATAACATTTTGAAAAACTTCCGCCTCAAAATGGCCGCCGGTTTGTATTCACAAAATCTTATCAGCACAACGTATGATAAGGACGTTGTCAATCTTTTTTATGGATTCATCACGAGCCCAATGAATCTTCCTACCACCTTTATGGGCAAAACGGTGAATAACCGTTTACAACGCTCTTCTCAGGTAGTGCTTGGTTTTGAACTGGATGTACTTCAAAACCTCTCTCTGAATGTTGAGGGGTATTATAAATACTATCCACAACTTACCAGTTTGAACAGGAATAAATTATATGATGACACAGAGGAAAATGCAAATATTCCTGATTATTATAAAAAAGATTTTGTTCTTGAAACAGGCGATGCCGAGGGGGTTGATGTCTCCATTAAATACGATTGGAAAAAAATTCACCTTTGGGTTACCTATTCCCTGGGGTTTATTCACCGCAACGATGGAGTGGTGGATTATGTTCCGCCTTACGATCGGCGACATAATTTGAACCTTGTTGGAACCTTCTTTTTCGGTAAAAAATCCGATTGGGAACTGGATGTCCGCTATAACTTTGGCTCCGGATTCCCCTTCACCCAAACAGGAGGATTCTATGAAATGATCGACTTTGACAATATGGGAACCAACTATACAACCAGCAACGGGCAACTGGGTATTCTTTACAGTGATTATGACAAAGGGCGCCTCCCTTATTATAGTCGCCTGGATGCCAATTTGAAAAAAACTTTCTTATTCGGAAAAACCCTTAAACTGGAGATCAACCTGAGTGTTACAAATGCGTTAAATCAACAAAACATTTTCTACTTTGACCGGGTTTCTTATACACGGATCGACCAGATGCCTTTAATGCCAAGCTTGGGATTGAGTTTTAGCTTTTAAATAAATATCATTGGATAACATGTATTCATTTTCGCTTCTTTCGAAACTTTCTTTCTCTACTGTGCAGGAAGAGGTCTTCCAGATACGCTCGAAGCAGCCTCAAATACAAGAACAGAAGCAGGTTTTGAGAGAACTCTCTTCTTTTCTCGATTTAACTTCTTTGGAAGGGTCCGACAATCAGGAGAAAATTAATAAACTTTGTAGAAAGGCAATCTTTATGGGTGAAAAAGGGTTACCCTTACCTGCTGCCGTTTGTGTATATCCCCCATTCATTGCCACCGCAAA
Organism: Bacteroidales bacterium; assembly: GCA_023231005.1. GTDB lineage: Bacteria > Bacteroidota > Bacteroidia > Bacteroidales > FEN-979 > CAIVAT01. Next base: position 30,624 of record JALNWG010000024.1, read on the forward strand.
AAAAGCACTCCAGGGAACCCCAATCAAAGTCGCTACCACCGCAGCAGCATTTCCGAGCGGTCAAATGCCCATTTCAATTAAACTGGAAGAGATCAGATATGCTCTTCAGGAGGGAGCCGATGAGATCGATGTCGTGATCTCCCGTGGAACTTTTCTCGAAAAGGATTTTAATATGGTTTATCGCGAAATAGATGCCATGCGTGAAATTACCCGGGAAAAAACTTTAAAAGTGATCTTAGAGACAGGTGAACTTCAAACTCCTGAAAACATTGCAAAAGCAAGCGAAATTGCCATCGAAGCCGGTGCTGATTTTATCAAAACAAGCACCGGGAAAATACAGCCAGCAGCCACAGAAGAGTCTGTTTTTATCATGTTAAAAGTGATCCATGAGTTTTACACAAAAACGGGGAAACAGATTGGGATCAAAGCCGCAGGTGGAATCGGGGATCCGGAAAAGGCCTTGAATTATTACTGGCTGGTAAAAGAAGTGTTGGGCGTGAACTGGCTTACTCCATCCTTATTCCGACTGGGAGCCAGCCGGCTTGCAGATCGGTTGCTTGAAATTGTTTTATAACAATTAATGTGTATGAAATCAAAACTTTTTGTCATTTTGTTCCCATGCCTGGTGTTTATTTTTTCGAGCTGTGCAAAAGTTGCAGATCCAGAACCTGTGAGCACCGACAATCGGACCGTTTTTTTAGGCCATTGGAGTGTGAATGAAAGCTGGACAAGATTTACTTACGATGTAACCATCACAGCGGATCCCAACTCCAGCGATGGTGTATTCATTGCTAATTTTGCAAATACCGGATCCACTTCGGTGCCAGCGGGAGCCAGTATATCAGGCAAGAAAATAATACTGGATCCCAACCAGGTTATCGGTGAAGGATTGACCATCAATGGTTCCGGAATCTATTCTGCCTCCGGGCCGGTAATAAACTGGAATTATACAATTTTTGACGGAGCAGACCTGATTACGGCATCAGCTACTTACACACGGTAATTACTATTTTACGGGAGTATAATTTTTTTGCCGTTTCGTCAGTTCCTGTACAACCGCTTCATAGATTTTCCCAAACACCTGGGGATCCTGCCGGTAATACTTCAGATTATCGTCATATCGTTTTTGACTGATGTGGTATTTATTAAAAATACCATCATAATAAAATTGTACTTGTGATTTGGGAACCACTTCTTCATTGCGTTTTATCACCAATGCAGCTTCTACAATATGGACATCAGCCATCAAGTGGATCATTTGTTCCTGCCCAATTAACGAATCCGAAGGGACAACGGCAAAGGCAGCTTCCCGATATGTTTTTGGTTCGCCACAGGAAAACAGCAGACCGCATATTCCAAAAATCAGTAAAAAGCGCGAAACGAATTTCATTTTTTTCGAGACTGATATTCCTTGTTCAGGGCATCTAACACGGAACGGGTAATGTCAAGGGTATCATTTGAAATCAGTATCTCTCCCCCGGTTTTATATCCCATGATGTAATCAAACCGGTATGTTCGGTTAAAACGTTTAAGAAATGCCGTTACACTATCGATAAGTGTCATGTTCATGTTCAATTCCTGATCGGCAACCATCTGGGTATAACGCTCTTTTTTTTGCATCAGCATCTGTTGTTTTTGCATCAGTTGCTCATAAACAATTTTAGCTTTATCCTCTGAAATGGCATTAGCGGAAATCTGTTTTTGAAAATCTGCAGCTTCTTTTTCCAACGACGATTGTTCTGAAAGCACTTCTGTTTGTAATTTTTTCCCGGTACTTTCCAAATCCTTACGCATCACTTTTACAAAATCATAATGGGTATTCAAACTATCAACATTGACATATACTATCGATAAAGATTTTCCTGAAGATTTCTTAAGCGATAGCGGGATATCTGGTTCCTGTGCTTTTTTTGAATTGAAAAACAAAAAATATAATACCACCAACCCTATTAATAAAATTAGGCCAAGCAACGTATTGAAATTAAAGGTAAAAAAACACGGTTTAACCGACTCCGGTTTAGGATTCACGATTTCCGGCTGGTTAACAGGTTCACTTTCCTGAATTGGTTCAGGATTAATAATATTTTCTTCTTGCATGTTGTAGTTGTTTAATTTCCTATTTCTGACATGAATTTGATACGTAACAGACGAATCTCTTCTTCCGTAAATTCGTCTTCACCAAGCTCTTTGAGTGCTTCTTCGATAGAATCGGATTCGGCTTTACGGAAATATTCAAATATTTCTTCCTGGTGGTATGGGTCGATAAATTCGTCAATATAAAAATTGATATCAATTTTGGTGCCTGAAGCGACAATGCTTTCTATTTCCGACAACAGTTCGTCAAAACTGAGATTTTTAGCCAGGGCAATATCTTCAAGGGAAACTTTACGATCGATGCTCTGAATAATGAAAACCTTCAGTCCCGATTTGTTTACTACCGATTTAACCACCATATCCATCGGACGAATGATTTCATTTTCCTCTACATATTCCTTGATAAGATCCAGGAAAGGTTTACCATATTTCAGTGCTTTTCCTGAACCAACCCCCGTAATTTGTTTTAATTCATCAACCGTAACGGGATATTGAATGGCCATATCTTCGAGGGAAGGATCCTGAAAAATGACGAAGGGGGGTAATTTTTCGCGTCTGGCGATCTCCTTACGCAAATCTTTAAGCAAGGCAAATAAAGTTTTATCTGCGGTACTGCTTTTGGCTCCTATCGCTTCAAAAAGTTCCTCTTCATCCGGGTTTTCAAAATCGTGGTCGTCGACCAACATGATGGAATATGGATTTTTAAGGAACTGTGTACCTTCCGGACTAATTTTCAGCAATCCGTAATTTTCAATGTCCTTGTTCAATAGCCGTTCAATCAGTGTTTGGCGAACAACGGCATTCCAGAATTTTTCTTCCCGGTCGCTACCTTTACCAAACACATCCAGTTTGTTGTGTTTGTATGATTTGATGGTAGCCGTACTTTTCCCGAGAATAATATTGATGATGTGTTTGTTCTTAAACTGCTGCTTTACAGCCAGTACAGTTTCCAAAACGAGTTGAACATATTGTTTTCCCTCAAACTTTTTCTTTGGATGCATACAGTTATCACAGTTTTGGCAGTTTTCTTCGGTATAAATCTCTCCGAAGTAGTGCAACAATTGTTTTCGCCGGCAAACAGAAGACTCGCTATAGGCAACTGTTTCCATCAGTAATTGTTTCGCAATTTCCTGCTCAGCAACAGCTTTCCCTTTCAGAAACTTTTCCAGCTTCTGGATATCATCATAACTATAAAATGCGATGCAATTACCTTCTCCATCATCCCGTCCAGATCGTCCGGTTTCCTGGTAATATCCTTCCAGGCTTTTGGGCATATCATAATGAATTACAAATCGGATATCAGGCTTGTCAATTCCCATCCCAAAAGCAATGGTAGCAACAATAACATCTACCTCTTCCATCAGGAATTTGTCCTGATTCTGGCGACGGGTAGCAGCATCCAGCCCGGCATGATAAGGTAAAGCCTTGATTCCGTTGACGACGAAACTCTCAGCCATCTCCTCTACTTTTTTCCGGCTCAGGCAATAGACAATTCCAGATTTTCCTGGTTGTCCCTTGATAAATTTGATAATGTCTTTGTTAACATTTTTGGTTTTAGCCCTGACTTCATAATAAAGGTTAGGACGGTTGAATGAGGATAGAAAAATAGAGGCATCCATCATATTGAGGTTCTTCTGGATGTCCTGTTGTACCTTGGGAGTTGCCGTAGCGGTAAGCGCTATTACCGGAACTTTCTGCCCGATGGCATCAATGATGGGCCGTAGTCGTCGGTATTCCGGTCTGAAATCATGTCCCCATTCCGATATGCAATGAGCTTCATCAATAGCGTAAAAAGAAATGGTTATGCCTTTTAAAAACTCAATATTTTCCTCTTTGGTTATGGTTTCCGGCGCAACATACAATAGTTTGGTCTTTCCATCCGTGATATCCTGTTTAACCTGGGTAATCTCCTGCCTCGACAGGGATGAGTTCATAAATTGGGCCACATCATTTTCTGTTCCAAAACTTCGCATGGAGTCGACCTGATTTTTCATCAAGGCAATCAAGGGAGAAACGATGATGGCCGTACCGGGTTTAATCAAGGCGGGTAATTGATAGCATAATGATTTTCCACCTCCTGTGGGCATAATCACAAATGTATCTTTATTTGCTAATAAATTTCGGATGATGGCTTCTTGATTCCCTTTAAAGCTATCAAATCCAAAAACCTTTTTTAGCACATCATGTAGCTTATGATCTTCTTTGACAGCCATCGTTTTTTGACTCGAATTAATTTTTGTACTTTTGTTCAGCGTAGGTAGATTTTTAAGAATTTGTATATGCTTATATACAAATATAGTTAGAAAAGGTCTGAAACAAACAAATTTTTTATAAAAAAATTGTGTTTTGAAAAACTTGAATACAATTAAATCGATCGCAATAAACACCATAACGGTTGAAGCTGCTGCCATATCAGGGTTGGTGAGTGCCGTCAATAAAGATTTTTTAACGTGCGTTGAACAAATTCTCCAATCAAAGGGAAGAGTCATTGTTACCGGAATCGGAAAAAGTGCCCTCATTGGCCAGAAAATTGTAGCGACATTCAACTCGACCGGCACACCGGCTATCTTTATGCATGCTGCCGACGCTATTCATGGAGACCTGGGAATCATCCAGAAAGATGACATTGTTATATGTTTGTCAAAAAGCGGAGAAACTCCCGAAATTAAAATTCTTGTTCCACTGCTCAAAGAGTTTGGCAGTCTTTTGATTGCCATTGTCGGAAATACAAAATCATACCTGGCAAATCAAGCGGATTTGATCATCAATACAACCGTATCTAAAGAGGCTTGCCCCAACAACCTGGCCCCTACTTCCAGCACGACCGCCCAACTGGTTATTGGAGACGCATTGGCAGTTTGTTTGCTTGAAGCACGAGGATTCACCCCGAACGATTTTGCCCGTATTCACCCGGGAGGAACCCTCGGAAAACAACTGTATCTCAGAGTCAGGGATCTGTATCTCGTCAATCAGGTTCCAAGTGTTCAAACCACCGATGGCATTAAAGCCATCATCATGGAAATTTCTTCCAAAATGTTGGGAGCAACCGCCGTTCTGAAGGATAAAAAACTGGTAGGGATCATAACAGATGGAGACCTCCGTCGGATGCTTGAAAAAAACATCGACGTGAATACTTTGCATGCGATGGATATCATGTCGCCCAATCCACAGACCATCCAACCGGATACCTTAGTAGTAAATGCATTAAACCTGATGCGGCAAAATAGTATTACCCAGCTGCTGGTTGTCGAAAAAACAATCTATAAAGGGGTCATCCATTTGCATGATATCCTCCGCGAAGGGATTTTATAAACCGCGTTACTGGTGAATTACCCGGAATGTCTGAGCTTTACCGGACTCTTCTGTAAATTTAAAAAAGAACACGCCATGGGGCAGAGATTGCATATCAATGCACGGATCAGCTACTCCCTGAAGCTGTTTAATACTCGTGACATCTTTTATTACTTTCCCATTCGCATCAAATATTCTGAGCTTACTGAATACGGGACCGTTTTTCTGCCATGCGATGGTTACCTTATCCTTGAAGGGATTTGGATAAATAGTGGGACCAGTAAGAGGTTTTGGGGTAATTAAACCACTTCCTCCGGTAACAACAAATTGGCCATTCATGCTACTATCCAACGTACTATGATATGAATAAGTCCCGTTTATATCCGGCACATAAATCGAAATAGGCTCCTCCTGACTAATGGCCATATCCCAGGAAACAGCTCCGTTAGGAATAGCGGTAGAGGTAGTGGTATGATTGCCTTCAGACCACTCCCATTGGATGGTATCTCCTGCTATTACATGGGTTAAATTGAAAGGAGTAAAAGAATAATTTTTAACGTTTACGATCCATTTTTTTGCCTCTGAAGTAAAAACCAACAGGGTAAACATCAGAAAAAACAAAAAAGAAAGACCAGATAAAGAATAAAATTTTTTCATAGGTAACAATTTTGAATGGATGATTGACACAAACTTGAAACAAAGATAAATCAAAAAATATGGTACTCTGCTCTTTTCTATTAATTTTGCTATCGGTTAACCATGTTGAACCACAAATATCGATACATGATCCTCAGAACTGAGAAAATCATTAAGAAATACAGGAAACGCACTGTTGTCAATGAAGTTTCCATTGTTTTAAATCAGGGAGAAATTGTTGGACTTCTGGGGCCTAATGGTGCCGGAAAAACCACCTCCTTTTATATTATTGTCGGCCTTATCAAACCCCTTTCGGGAGATGTATTTCTGAATGACATCAACATTACCCGGGAACCCATGTACAAAAGAGCTCAACGGGGAATAAGTTATCTGCCGCAAGAGCCCTCCATTTTCAGGAAACTGAGTGTGGAAGACAATATCAAGGCCATTCTTGAATTTACCGGACTCACCAAAGAAGGGCAAAAAGAACGGCTTGAAAAATTATTAGACGAATTCGGATTACAACATGTAAGAAAAAGCCAGGGAATTACATTATCGGGCGGAGAACGCCGGAGATGTGAAATTGCCCGCTGTCTTGCCGTTGACCCTAAGTTCATATTGTTGGATGAACCATTTGCCGGGATAGATCCTATCGCGGTGGAAGATATTCAGCAGATCGTAAGAACTCTGAAAGAAAAAAATATCGGTGTCTTGATCACCGACCATAACGTTCATGAAACTTTATCGATTACCGACCGCTCCTATTTGCTTTTTGAAGGTTCAATATTGCGATCCGGAACAGGACAGGAATTGGCCGATGATCCCCATGTAAGGAAAGTCTATCTGGGACAGAATTTCGAATTGCGGTAATTTTCAACTAAAATAATTTTGAAAAAATATTGACATCAGAATATACAACATGATGATTATAGGGATGGCGCTGAGAGAAAAGAGAGCAAGTAGTATCAGCGAAAGCAGGAGAAAAACATACCGTATCTGATTCCCTTTCCATTTCAGAGATTTGAACTTCATCGAAAATATCCGGAAATCCGAAATTAACAGGTAAGAAAAGAAAACCGTAAGGATAGCCAATACCCGGGTGTTGGAGAAAAAAGAGTTCAGAAAATCCAAATGGAAAATCGTGAATAAATCCGGTTGAAGATATAGAACCAGGGGAATAGATGCAAAGAAAAATGCATTGGCCGGAGTTGGCAGCCCGATGAAATTTTCCTCCTGTCGCAAGTCAATATTGAATTGCGCTAAACGCAATGCAGAACACACCGGAATGAGCAAGGCGATATAAGGTGTAATGTGCATCCGTTCGAGATAATTAGCACTACCAGTACAATGAACCATCAGAAGGTGATAAATCAAAATCCCCGGGGCTACTCCAAAGGAGACAACATCTGCTAATGAATCAAGCTGCTTCCCCAACTCCGAGTATGCTTTCAGCAATCTGGCCGAAGTTCCGTCAAGATAATCGAAAATTCCCGCTATAAAAATAAATAGAGAAGCCCATACTACATCTCCTTTAAAAATAAGGGTGATTGATATTAACCCGCAAATCAGGTTAAAAGAGGTCAGTGTATTGGGGATATATTGTTTGATTTTCATAATGGAAGAATTGAGGTGTAAAATTATGAAATATATCCAGGTCGATGATGCTCGATGTATGACCGGATGATTTAATAATTATTTTTGCCTTCAAAAAAAGTGAAAAAATGAAAAAACATATACTCAGATTTCAGTTACTTACCATTATTATCTTGCTTTTTACCGGAAATGTAAGGGCCCAGTTCAACATATCCGGAGAATTCAAGATGCGGGGAGAATATCGCGATGGTTATCAATCGCTTCGTGATTCATCAAAAACCCCCTATTCAACCATCCTTGGAAGGGCCCGTCTTGCTTTTGATTATAAGAATGATAAAATTACTACCCGGTTTTCTTTGAATGATGCCTGGGTTTTCGGACAGAATTATTATTCTGCTGATACCATCACAAAAAACACCATTAATATTTTTGAAGCCTGGTTCCAATATAACTTTACCAAAAACTTCGGTTTGAAAGTGGGACGCACGGAAGTGGCTTATGATGATGAACGGTTATTTGGCTATTCCAACTGGAGCATGTGGGGTGCCACGCATGATATCATCATCGCTCAGTTTAAAAACAAAGATTTCTGGGGTAATGCCGGATTCGCCGTGAATAATGTCGCTCCCGCTTCTTCCTATCTGAACTCTTACAACATGCGTAACAACTATAAATATTTGGGTTATTTGTACGGAAATATCAACCTCTTCGATAACAAACTTGACGTTACTTTCACCGGAGTGGTCGATGCATTTCAAAAATACAACATCACAAATACAACCACAAAAGTAAAAAACGACACCATTTTTGTTTATAATCAAAACGACTCTATTATCGGTACTGCCATTATTCCGGTTGTAACAAAGACAACCACCACCGAAGAGTTCCCAAATACCCTGTATGCCCGTGGTACCCTCGGTGGCACCGCTACGGTTAGCCTGAATAAATGGACCATTTTCCTGAATGGATTTTATCAAGGGGGGCATACTCGCGACGGACGGAAAATCAGCTCTTATTTCTATGGGGTATGGAGCAGTTACCAACCGGTAAAACAATTTAAGATCCTGGTAGGATGGGAACAGTTGAGCGGGAACAACTTTTCGGATACGAGTAAACTAAACACCAAAGTCACCGGATTCAGTACCCTGTATGGAACCTCGCATCGCCCTTATGGATATATGGATCTATTTAATTCTTACGTAAAAGATAACCTGACTCCGGGTTTGAATGATTTGTATGCAAGAGCAACTGTAATTTTTAATAATAAAATGTCACTCGAAGCTACCTTTAGATGGTTCAGCCTTCCGTATACCTATTTACAAGTTATAAATCCAAAAAAGGGACAACTTCCCTATCAGGAGATAGAAACAAAAAGTCTTGGATCGGAAGTTGACCTGATGTATGTTTATAAACCGGTACCCAATCTCGAACTAAACGCGGCCTATTGCTTTTTTCTACCAACTTCAGCCATGGAAACTCTGAATAAAGTAGCCGTTGGAAAGAGCAAATTTGCACAGTACGCCTATATCATGGTTACTTACAAACCCAATTTCTTCACTTCAGAAAAAAAATAATTGCAAGTAAAAGATTTTGATTATGTATTGCCTCCCGAGCGTATTGCCCAGTTTCCGCTGAGTGAGCGGGATGCTTCAAAACTGCTTATTTACCGGGATGGTAAAATTGAGCAAGATGTTTTTTCAGGTATCTACAAGCATCTTCCTTCCGATAGTCTCCTTGTTTTCAATGATACAAAAGTGATCCGTGCCAGGATTCTTTTTTACAAAACGACAGGAGCTGTCATCGAAATTTTTTGTCTGGAACCACTGGCTCCTGTTACAGAAGTAGAAACGGCATTTCATATAAAAACAAGATCGACCTGGAAATGCCTGGTCGGAAATGCAAAACGATGGAAGTCGGGATCACTTCAACTGGAAATAGGAGGATCTAATGCCCTTTGTACGCTCTTTGCTGAAAAGAAAGAAAATTTGGAAGATGGCAGTTATGCCATTGATTTTCATTGGAATCCTCCGGAAAAATCATTCTCTGAAATACTCGAACTGGCCGGCACTGTCCCTTTACCTCCCTATATTCATCGCCCGACAGAACCTTCCGACCAAATACGATATCAAACCATTTATGCCCGGCATGAAGGTTCTGTTGCTGCTCCAACAGCCGGACTGCATTTTACGGATCGGGTTTTTACAAATTTAACCCAGAACGGATGCGAGTTTGCTAAGGTGACGTTGCATGTTGGAGTGGGCACATTCCGCCCTTTGACCGCCCCAACCATTCAGGATCACCTAATGCACCGTGAAAAAATTGTGGTTTCACAAAACACATTAAAACAACTGCTAAACCGTCATGACCGGCCGGTCATTGCAGTAGGCACAACAGCGGCCAGAACCCTGGAAAGTATTTACTGGTTAGGGGTTAAATTGATCCGTGGTGAAGCGATCAGTCCATTGATCGTAAACCAATGGGATCCTTATGGTTCGGCACCTTCAACGATAAACGCCAGGGAAGCTCTTTCCGCCCTGTTGATGTATCTGGAAAAACAGCAAATTGAATCCCTTCATGCAGAGACACAACTGATGATTGTTCCCGGCTATTCGTATCGGTTGCTCTCAGGGCTGATCACCAATTTCCACATGCCGCAAAGTACCTTATTATTGCTCGTGGCTGCTCTTATCGGTCCGGGTTGGAAAGAGGTTTACCAGTATGCATTATCCCACGATTTCCGTTTCCTGAGCTATGGTGACTCCTGCCTGTTTTTCCAATCTTCAAAATGATATCAGTCAATCTTATGTATCTTTGATTGTTAAAATCTAAAAAATGACCTTAGGTATATTATCAATATTTGGAATGAGTATCCCCGAATTAATATTGATCGCGCTGGTGATTTTACTTCTTTTTGGCGGAAGAAAAATATCCGAATTGATGAAAAAGGCAGGCAAAGGGAAAAAGAACGAGTCTACAAAAAAAACGACCCGGGTATCTTTAGATAAACCAGAGCAAAGCGAGAAATGAATTTTTGGGGGCATTGGTTTTTTTCCTAATTTTGCAAGGAAACAGGAAATAATTATGGCAACACTGGAAATAGAAGGAAAAATTTTCGAAGTTGATGGTGATGGTTTTTTATCAGATCCTACCATTTGGAATAAAGAGGTAGCTCAACTCATTGCAAAACATGATGGAATTCAAGAGATGTCGGAGAAACATTGGGCCATCGTAAATATAATCCGCAAAAATTTTGAAGAAAAAGGAATGGCTCCGATGGTCAGGGTCATTTGCCAGCAAACAGGTGTAAAATTGCGTGAAATATATGAATTATTCCCATTGGGGCCTGCCCGTGGAGCATGCCGGGTTGCCGGATTACCCAAACCTGATGGTTGTGTATAATTATTTTTTCTGAGATGTGTTGGTATCAGATTCTTGCTCTGGTTTCGTTGGTATTTTGTGTAGGTCATCTTACATTTCATTTACTGAGACTTATCCGCCTTGGGAAACCCCATGATTATGCTCCGGCCTCTGGAAAAGTAGGTCCTGCTGTACAATACTCTTTTACCGGTGCCATGAGCCCTGGAAAAAAAGAATCTGCCTATCTCCACTTGCCTACATACGGTGCAGGGATTATTTATCATCTTGGGACTTTTCTGTCGATCCTTCTTTTTTTTATTCTCCTTTTCGTCTTCCCATTTACCGGGTTATTTCGATGGATTTTTTCTGTATTTCTTTTTATTTCCGTTGCCTGCGGTGTGGGAATCCTGATCAAACGCATGGTAAAAAAAGGGCTGAACGACTTATCCAACCCCGATGATTACATCTCAAATATTCTGGTGACCCTTTTCCAGTTAATGACAGCCATTGTGCTCATTTTACCTTTCATGGCACCGGTTTATTTTATTGTTGTCTCTCTGTTTTTATTGTATTTCCCTATGGGGAAGCTGAAACATGTCCTTTATTTCTTCGCAGCACGATATCATCTTGGTTTTTTTTACGGAAGACGTGGAGTCTGGCCGCCAAAGCCATTGTAACTGAATGATCTGATGGGATCCTTGAATAAAGAAACGATACAAAAAGGGTTGGATGTTTTTCAAAATCCAGCCGATAGCAAGCTGATCACCCACTTGAATAGCTGTGTGCATTGCGGTCTTTGTGCTGAAAGTTGCATCTATTACTTAGCTACCAAGGATGATCGATTTATTCCGGCACGAAAAGTTGACCTCGTTGCCTCTGTATACAAGAGATACTGCACCCATATCGGAAAAGTTTTCCCGAGCATCGTAAATGCCCGCAAATTGAATGAGGAGACAACGGAAGAGATGGTTGATTTGCTGTTTGGGGCCTGTACCATGTGCGGACGTTGTACTGCTCATTGCTCCATCGGTGTTGACATTTCATTCATAGTGAAAACAGGCAGGACCATGTTGTCCAACATGGGGATGGTTCCTGCCACCTTGCAATCCACTGTCAATGCAGCTCTGACCAGTGGAAACAACATGAGCATACCCACCGAAGAATTCGTAGATACGGTGAAGTGGATGGAAGAAGAACTCATCGATGAGATCAATAATCCCAACGCGCTGATTCCTTTAAATGAGCCCGATAAACGAGTCCTTTATACGTTGAATCCAAGGGAACCTAAATTTTTCCCTTTGTCGATTTCAGCAATGGCCAAGATCTTTTTCGCAGCGAAAGAAAGCTGGACCTTGTCGACCGCCATGTACGACGTGACCAACTATGCATTTTTCTCAGGGAACAACACGGAAGCGGCACGGATTGCTGACCGATTGTGGAAAGAGATGGAGCACCTCCGGGCGCAAACCTTAGTGTTGGCCGAATGTGGACATGGCTCCCGGGCTTTTCGTTGGGAAGCACCAAATTTCCTAAAAAAACCATTTCCATTTAAAGTAGAGACCTCCGTTGAATTAATCGCTGCTTACATTCGCGAAAAAAAGATCCGCCTTGACCCGCAAAAGATCAAAGAAAAAGTTACCCTGCATGATCCTTGCAACCTGGTGAGAAATGGAGGAATTTTATTGGAACAACGGGTTATTTTAAACCATTTCATCGGAGATTTCGTAGAAATGACCCCGCATGGGATCGATAATTATTGTTGTGGAGGAGGAGGAGGACAATTGGCCATGAGCGAATACAATGAACGTCGGATGAAAATTGCCGAAATCAAAGCGGAACAGATCCGGAAGACAGGTGCCAATATTGTCGTCACTCCCTGCCATAACTGTGTTGACCAATTATCACAAATCAATATACATTTCAATCTTGGAGTTCAGATAAAGACCCTGGCCGAAGTTGTGGCCGATGCTCTGATCCTCGATTGAAACAACAACGAATTTAAACATATATCAAATTTTTAACCGATGAGCAACCTGATTTACCTTGATAATTCTGCAACTACTTTCCCGAAACCGGATGTGGTATATGATTTTATGTGTAATTTTTACCGGAATCACGGTGTCAATCCCGGCCGTTCAGGATTCGATGCAGCCATTGAAACGGAAGAGGTGGTTCTGGAAACCCGTAAACTCCTCACAAAGCTATTCAACGGAGATGATCCAAATCAACTTACTTTCAGTTACAATGCCAGCGATTCTCTGAATATGATTCTGCAAGGATTAGCTGAACCAGGCGATCATGTTGTTACCACGATGTTGGAACACAATTCGGTACTCCGTCCACTATATCATCTCAGTTTAACCCATTCCATTGAAGTAACACATGTTCCGTTTGATTCTCATGGATATGTTGACCCGGACGATATCAAAAAAGCGCTCAAAAAGAACACCAAAATGGTCGTTGTAAACCATAGTTCCAATGTAATTGGAACCGTTCAACCCCTTGCATCAATCGGAAAGATTTGTAAAGAGGCCGGCGTTCTGTTCATCGTTGACGGAAGCCAGAGTGCCGGAGCCATCCCAATCGATATGAAAGCAATGGGCATCGATGTTGTAATTTTCACCGGTCATAAATGTTTGATGGGCCCAACTGGCATCGGAGGATCCTATGTGATGGAAGGTGTTCCGGTTCGCGGTACCCGCTTTGGAGGAACAGGCGTTCGTTCTGCACAAAAGACACACCTCGAGGAATTTCCTTATCGTCTGGAATGTGGCACCTTAAACCTTGTGGGTGTAGCCGGACTGAATGCCGGTGTTAAATGGGTACTGGAACAAGGAATGGACAAACTTCATCACCAGGAGATCATGCTATGGGACAAACTAAGAAAAGGAGTTCAGGAAATTGAAAATGTCACCACTTACTGTGCTGAAAGTATAACCGATCAAAATCCAGTCCTCAGCTTGAATGTCAAGGGATTTGATTCGGGCGATGTGGGAACTATGCTCGATGTTGATTACAACGTTGCATGCCGTACCGGATTACAATGCGCACCGCTGGTGCATGTTGGAATCGGGACTGATAAAATTCATGGTACTGTTCGGCTAAGTATCGGACCTTTCAACACTGAAGCACATATCGATACCGCGATCAAAGCCATCGCTGAGATTGCCTCCATTCACCGATAATCACCTGGGATACCTATTAAAGTCGAAAAAAATCAACTCGGCTGTCCTCCGATAAGCTTTTGCCCAATCGAAGCTATGGGAAAGAATTTTATTGTGTTATAGAAAACACATCCCAGCCGTTTTCCTTGATCATTTGCATTGCAGGTTGCTTCTGCATAATGGCACCTCCCCAATGGTTATGATCGTAAATATGCGGGGTAGTAAACCATTTTTCAATGTTCATCTGCAATTTGAAAGTTAAAGTTTGACCGTCATTTAAAACAAATGCAGATCCAGGTAACTTTACCTTGAAATAATTTTGAACAAAGGCATAAATAGAATCGGTATTGTAAGTGTTTCCATGGTATAATTGCCCGATACCGAAATGAAAATTAAAGGGTTTAACAACATCCAGTGTGTCTTTCCATTTACCATTCATCATCATATAATGATATCCACCACCGAGTACTTCGGGCCAGGCCATGTTGACTTCCGGTGGGTTTAAAAACCGGTGTGATTTGTTTTTTTCTTCAGAGATGCCAAAAATAAAGGTGATGGAATCATACGCCCCTGCCGGAATTTTATCGGCAAATTTCAGAATTTTTGTATCGGCCATATCCTCATCAATATAAAAAATATCCTTTGCCTGGCTGATTATAGTTTTATTGCCATCGGATTTATAAAATGTTACATCGGATATAAAATACATTAATCCGACAATGAGATATGGATTACCAGCAGCATTGGTATAGATGAGTTCATTTTCGCGAAGGGGTTCTCCGTTTACAAGATGTTGTACCGAGAAGGTCACGTTTCCTGCCGGAACAGTCGTTTCCGTTTCTTTTTTGCAGGAAGAAATACCCACAACCAAGAGACAAAAAATTACAGCGGTCCACCATTTCATATATTCTGATTTATGAGATCAAAAATAAAGAAAACAAACGAATTTCATTGTAATAGAAATTGTATAACTTTGTTTCGTTATTCTACGAAATACTAAATAGCATGGTAACAGAAAAGAAATTTTATACCGAATCACAGCAGAAGATGGCCCTTTATGCCAAAGCCATGGCACATCCGGTAAGAATTTTCATTCTTGATTTTTTGGCCGACAATATAGGCAAATGTTGTTACAGCGGTGATATGGCAGAGGAACTCCCCATCGCCCGTTCCACCCTTTCGGAACATCTGAAAGAATTGAAGAAAGCCGGATTGATACAAGGAGAGATCAATCCTCCTTATATAAAATATTGTATCAACAAAGTGAACTGGGAAGAGGCAAAAGAATTGTTTCAATGCTTTTATGAAAGAAAATAGTCACCAATGAATGTATTTAAATTTATAAGTATATGGATATTAAAATTTTAGGACCTGGATGCCCAAAATGTAAAACCTTAGACAAAATCACCCGGGAGGTGGTCGAAAAAAATGGGATCAATGCGACAATCACGAAAGTCGAAGATATTATGGAAATTATGAAGTACGGTGTTATGTCAACTCCTGCGATGGTTGTTGACGGCAAGGTGGTTGTGAAGGGCAAGGTTCCTTCTGCTGATGAAATCAAAAAAATATTAACGCAATAAAATCGTCTCTATGAAAAAGATTATTTCATTTATGGTTCTGTTGGCAATGGTGGTCGGCAGTTATGCGTGTACTGGAAATACATCCTCTGCATCAAACGGTATTGCTGCTTTTATCCCGGATAAAAAGGTTGAGGTATATTACTTTCATTTTACCCGTCGGTGTACAACTTGCCTGAATGTAGAAAATGTTACAAAAAAAGCCGTTGAAACATTATACCCTGAGAAGGTAAAAAACGGGGAGATCACATTCAAAAGCGTCAACCTTGACGAAAAAGATGGTGAAGCCATTGGCGCAAAGTATAAAATCGAAGGTCAGACCCTGATTGTAATCTGCGGCAATAAGCGTGTTGATCTTACCGACAAGGGCTTTCTATATGCTAACGACAGCCCGGACAAGTTAAAGAAGGAGATCAAAAAAGCTGTTGATGGAATGTTGAAATGATGTGCTGATGTGCTGATGTGCAAATGTGTTAATTTGTTTTTTCATGGAAAAGAGAAATATTATTCTGGAATTGTCATTTGAATTCGCATTAGAGGTTATTAAATATTGTGA
>JALNWG010000025.1 GCA_023231005.1 Bacteroidales bacterium
AACCGGTGGCTGTAACGGATTCTACTACCGTATAGGTGGTAGTAACAAGAGGCGTAACCAAAGGATTG
Source organism: Bacteroidales bacterium (assembly GCA_023231005.1). Taxonomy (GTDB): domain Bacteria; phylum Bacteroidota; class Bacteroidia; order Bacteroidales; family FEN-979; genus CAIVAT01. Next base: position 69 of record JALNWG010000025.1, read on the forward strand.
GAAAGGGTTGAAATAAATCCGGCCGGTACTGAGGTCCAGCTATAGGTACTTCCTGTTACAGATGCTGCCCCTAATGTAGTGCTGGCATTCAAACAGATAGCCCTGTCAACCCCAGCTACTGCGGCCGGTAAGGGATTAACCGTTACCAAAACACCATGTGTATTGGTACAACCGGTGGCTGTAACGGATTCTACTACCGTATAGGTGGTAGTAACAAGAGGCGTAACCAAAGGATTGGAAAGGGTTGAAATAAATCCGGCCGGTACTGAGGTCCAGCTATAGGTACTCCCTGTTACAGATGCTGCCCCTAATGTAGTGCTGGCATTCAAACAGATAGCCCTGTCAACCCCGGCTACTGCGGCCGGTAAGGGATTAACCGTTATAGATGCATTATTTGAAGTAAATGCTGGAGTTGAAGGCCCTACAACAGTGACATTATAGTTTAATGCTGCATCAGAGATATTAACAGGGTTAAACGTAAGTGTTGCAGAATTTGCACCAGAAATATTTCCAGCATCAATAAGATTCACAGTTCCTTTTCTCCACTGGTAGGTTAGACTTGTTCCTGAAGCAGTAATTGATAAACTTACTGAACTGCCTGAGCAGGCTGTTTGACTGTCTGGCCCTGCGGAAATCGGAGAAGGAAGAGAGGCGGTAATTCCACACGTTGTTAAAGCGCCATTGGTTGAAAACACTCTGCCATCGAGTTTGGACCCGGGGAGCATCTCAATCGCGTCATGAGCAATGATGGCACCTTTAAATATCGAATTGGCAGTTATACTCACTGCAGCTGAGCAAAACCAATATACATTTTTTGACTGTGTTCCATTAATCAAAATAATTTTCGAGCCAACGGTCGTTGCAAAAGCGCCAAACGATTTGATAACAAATACAGCATTGGTATTGCCAAGTGCGTTCAGATAAAGTGTATCTGTTAAAGTTACAGCTGCATCCATTTGGTAAGTATGTGGTGTAAGAACCAGGTTGTGCCCAAACTCTGCAGGATCTAACAATTTAATATCATAAGGCAGTCCAAGAAGATAATTAAAGACCAGAAGCAAATCGGCAGCTGCTGCATTTGTAGAGGGATCATTAAAATGGATGCCTCCTGTTACAGAATCAGGATTGAAACCTGTAGGAGGAACAGTATTCCCTCCAACATCACCAATAATGCGTGAAGTGCCACAATCACTGGCAGCCCCGGTTGTTGCAAATACCGCATAACTTCCTGAGGCAACAAAAGTAGGAGCTGCTGGACCAATAAGAACCGGGGTTCCACAACCAATTGGGGTATATGCTAATAATCCTATAGCCCCGTTGGAAACTGTAATGGCCCCGTTAACTGTAAGCGCTCTTCCCTCAAGTGTATCCTGAGCTGCCATTGAAATTGCACCATGAGCAATAATAGTACCCCTAAAGGTTGTTCCGGCCCCCAGGTCCACGGCACCACTTACCTGCCAAAACACATTGCATGCCTGTGCACCATTAATCAAATGGATTTTTGAATTAGGATTTGCAGTAAATGCATAAGCAACTGCGGTTGGTGTTTTGAAAATAAATACCGCATTAGAATTTCCCTGTGCGTCTAGTGTAAGGCCTAAATTCAGTGATGTTGCCCCTGGCATAAGGTATGTATGTGCCTTAAGCGTGGTTCCATTCCCAATCACAGAACCTAAAGTGGAATCCGGTATGGCCGCACCCAGCGTATTATAGGCAAGCAGTACATCTGATGCACATGTCCCACTTGCACCATCCCCATCATGCATCACACCATTTACATTTCCGAAATTGGTGCTGGAACCACTGTTTGTGCCAACATTACCTGTAAGATGTGTAAGATACTTATATGTACCTACATTTGTCACTGCCCCAACAGATGTAAAGAGAACGAAATCGGCAGCAGTTCCCAACGGAGGAGCCTGTGCAAATGTTAACGTTGGTATTAAGAGCATTAAAACTACTCTTAATGCATTGAGTAGCTGATTTTTCATTTTCCATGGTTTTAATTTGTGAATGAATTTTCACAACCTGACAAAGATCGTTACCGGAATACTTAATATTGTTACACAATTGCATAAATAAGTTACATGATTCACACATAATCTAATCTTAACGGTAAAACAAAAAAGACAATCCCAAAAAACACATAAAACCCCTTCAAAAAAAAGGTTGTCTGAAAAAATTCAGACAACCTTTTTTCCTAAAATTTGAGTTCAAGAAAATCGATTAAAATTTATTCTGGAGGAACAATATCCATGATAACAGTCCGGTTATAAAAACGTTCCTCCGGGAATTTATTTTCAAACGGGGACACGTTTTCATCTTCACCGAATGCGTACAATTCAAATTTTACATCACTTCTACCAGCCTTCGTCAAGCCCTTTTCAATGATACTTTTGACATCGTTAGCCCGAGCCATCGACAATTTTTGGTTGTAGTCAGCATCTCCGATAATATCTGTATATCCTTGTATCATGACAGTACCACCTTGAGAAATTCTTGGGATAACAATATCGGTGATGTACTTTTCATAAATCATAATAGCCTTCGATTCATTAAATTCAAAAATAATACTGAATCTTGTAATTTCCTGATTTACGGGTGGTGTCCAGAGTATCATATTTATAGTAGTATCCCTTTTCATCGTTTGACCATTCTTGGCCAGACCGATCATGGTTACCTTATAGTCACCATTAAGTTGATCACCCAAAATGATTTTCCCTGGCAAACTTACCCTTTCCTGAGTATACGGCCCAAAATATTGAAACTTTCCATTATCATCCATGATTTCTAAAGACCATGATGTAAATGCATCTCTTGCTCCTTCGGCATCGAAAGAAACATAGCTTTCAATAGGTGCATTTTGCATTGCTAAGATTTCCACAGGTTTCAGCGGAGCTTCAGGACCACTAAGAAACTCCATCAGTAAAGATGGGAAACTACTCTCGATTGAAACCCTGCGATCTCCTTCACGAAGCAAGTCAAGTTCCTTTGTTCCACCAGGTTGTTCAGATGGAATTCTTGGCTTAACCCGACCTTCGGTATCGATCCTTGAAGCATTTATTCCAAATACTTCTACAAGGTATTTCTTTATCGATTCTGCCATAGCCATACCATCTTCTGTTCCATTCTCTGACGACCCAACCAATTTTATAGTGGTTGATGGACTTTTCCCCATACGATCACCGAGAATGTTTATCACATTATAATAAACTACCATTTGCCGTCCGGAACGACCCGATAGATTTTTAGGCAGAAACATTTCAAGTTGGTCTTCCTTGAAGTCTTTTATCTGCTCTTTACTGAGTAACACATAACGATTAGAAATTACTGTTGATCCTAAATTGAAAAATATATAATTACGAAGTGGGAAGATTTCCCTACCCCTGCGCTCAACAGGGATATTCTTTGGTGAGTAAACAGAAAACCGGACTTTGGGTTCTGCAACTACAGTTGCAACAGGAACGGTTACCATCTCCTTCTCTTTGACTGCAGGACAAGTATATGCGAATTTATAAGTCAACCCAACAGTAGCTGAACTATACATGTCGTTGACAATATTTTTTGCACCCCCGAGGGTCATATCAAGAACATCAGAATCTTGCAATCTCCAGCAAAATTCAACCGGGATGGAAAAATGCTTGTTGATGTTAAAATCAAAACCAATTCCCGCTGATATTTTAAATCGCATGTCCGCCCCCCCCATTCCATGGGTATTCCCCACATTCAGATCATTCCCTTTTTTACCCAGATAAGCAATTTCATCATCCATATTGAGGTCGTGCTTGGTCCCTTTGGATTGATCCATACCAAAACCAGCAATAAGATAAGAAGAGAATACCCGGTCGGGCTTATACCCCAGCATCCAGCTTAACCAATTGATCGTAAGTTGAATGTCGGTCTCAAAAACAGTAGATCTGAACCTTTGTGAAATAAATTTGGGATCTCCATTTCCATCCTCATATTCCCAAACAAATTTGTTTTCTGCAAGGCTCTGAATCATACCATAAGCAAACCGTGCCCTTACACCAACAACCCGTGTAAACTGTTTAGTGACAACCAGGCCAAAACTATAACCTGCACTGTTTGGACCAAGATTGGTCCATAAATTCCGTGACAAGTCACCATTGAACTGCATAACACCTCCGAAAACACCAATCGACCAATAATTATAACAGGATGCACCATTCGGTCTTGTCACTTTTTCAATAATTTCATCTTGAGCCATAGAAACAAAAGGAATAATTGCCAGAAGAATAACAATCATAACCTTAAAAATAAGTTGATAAAAATTTTTCATAATACTGATTTTTGGATTGTGATTAAACTATCACTCAGCAAAGGTGCGACCCAAGGATCAGGAAAATGTTACACAATTGTAGTGAAATGTTACATGATTCACACTTTGTCAAGTGCGATACGCTTTTTGTGTTTAAGGGATTTAAAGAAGGAAGGTGTTAATCCGGTTATTTTTTTAAACTGGTGCGAAAGATGTGCAACACTGCTATAATGAAGTTTCCAGGCTATCTCGGAAAGGTTAAGTTCATCATAAATGATTAATTCTTTAACCCGTTCAATTTTATGACTGATGATGAAATGTTCAATGGTAATCCCTTTTGTTGACGAAAAAAGATTTGCCAGGTATGTATAATCGTAACCCAATTTTTCACTAAGGTAATCAGAGAAATTTATTTTGGGCAATTCGTCTGTATAATGAATCTGTTCGATAATGACATTTATTATTCGCTCAATCAAAATGGCTCTTTTATCCTCCATTAATTCAAGGCCTGAGTTAAGCAAACCTAATTTTAATTGCTCACGCTGCCGGTTGGAAAGATTTTCCATAATCTCCACAGTTCCAAGTTCCACCTTAACAAAATGTAGTCCGAGCTTTTTTAACTCTTCCTTCACAATCATTTTGCAACGGATACTTACCATGTATTTGATGAAGAGTTTCATTTTTTGTTCATTCCATATCCAATATCACAAATATAAATATTGTTTTCTTAAATGCGAACTCCTGACATTATCAAACCAGACCGGATCCTGATATGGACATGTTTAACCGTTTTACTTGCGGTCAGAATTATTTTGAAACGTCTTGTTTCCCTTTATCTGGTAGATTGTTGGCGCAAACATATCCAGTTCAGGGAAAAGGATAGAAAAATGATCTGGTTTATTTATTATCTTTCACCTCTACAACCTCATACATACTCTTTCCGCTCTGCTCAATGGGCTGGTAGTAGGTCTCCCCTACTTTAACATACGTTACTTCACCGATTTTCACCTCTTTCCCACCTTCAGGCAGTTTTTCAACTACAGCGCCGGCAGTTGGCGGCACAACGGTATATCCCTCAGGCTTTTTCTCATAATAGGTACCCCCGTAGTAATAGTTGTTGGTGGTTTCGTTGATAACCACTGTTTGGGAACCGGGAGGCAACGCAACAATTGTTGCACCGACTGGTGCCGGAACCACTGTATATCCACCATTGCTGGCTACGTAATATACACCCTGGTCGTAATGATATTGCTGGCTCGCAACGGTTACAATGATGGCGGTTGCTGCCATGGTAGCCACGATAAAACCCACTGGATGCCATACCGGCCCCCAATGATATGGTTGATATGGATGATAATGATATGGATGGTATGCATAATAACTGTGACCGCCATAAGCATAGGGAGGCCGGGAGTATGGCCGGGGGTTGGCTACAACTACAGTACTCCGGTTAACATTGACATTGACATTTTTACTGTTGTCGATATTTACATTCGTCCTACTGTTGTCAACGTTAACATTTTTCTTGCTATTGTCAACATTCGTATTTTTTTTGCTATTGTCGATGTTTGCATTTTTGCCGCTTGCATCGGTTTTGTTTCCGGTTGATTTTTTTTGGCCATCTTTGATTTTTGATTTTCCCTGCGTGGCATTAGGCCTTGATACAGCAGAACGTTCCCTTTCGCCAGCAGGGCGTTCGCCCTTTCGCTGTGCTTCAAGGGGCAACGGCAATATCAAAGCTACAGAACAGATAATCAGTAAGGTGGTAATCCGTGAAAGACAGAATTTTATTTTCATATCATTGAGTTTAAGGTTTTTTCGCAAATACAGGAATCGTTACTAATTTTATGGTTAAACCAGAAAACGACTTTAAAAATAGAACAATTTCATCTTTCTGATACGACTTGAACAGACTTTTTTTTCACTTCACTATTCACTGTTACTGTTTACAGCAAATTGTGATACTGCGCGACCAATTGCCGATAGGAGTTTTCAATCCTGAACTTTTCCGAATATTCCAAATATCGATCGCTGGCTTCCTCTAATTGGTCAGGATTTTCAACCCAGTAATCCAATTTTTCAACAAGATCAAAAATTTCGTCATAGTTAAAAAGAGAGCGCTCATCTATGGCAAATTGTTTGGCAGCACTTTTCGGACTGTTTCCTATCAAAATCGGTAAACCACAAGCCATGGCTTCAAGAATTGTCATCCCTTCAGTCTCAATGGCTGCGGCATGTACATATAGATCGGAAATAGTATAATAGTAAATCAATTCTTCTGATTGCAAAGTTAGAAAAACAGGTTTATTGGGAAGCATGTTTCCATATTTCTCCAGTTTTTCTCTCATCTGCCCTTCCCCGATGAGGATCAGCAAGATCTTATCCCGGTTTCTGGACTGATTGATGGCTTCCATGATCATTTGTTGCCGTTTTTCCGGAGCAAACCTGCCAACCGACAGGATAATAAACTTGGAGGTCCAATCCTTTTGCCGTTGATTTTTAGCAGGTTTATAATCGGGTAAGGTTCCATTGGAAATGATCACACTGGGAGCAGTTAATCCAAATCTTTTCAATTCATCCTCGGCGAACTTACTGGGACAAATTACAAGATCAGATCGATTATAAATAAAATTCAACCACATACGATAGCAACCGGGAATGAACCATTTTGCGCTGATCCCAGCATTCATGGCCAGATGTTCGGCCTGGATATGAAAAGTAGTAACGACGGGAATATGAAGTTTTCTGGCAATTTTGACAGACTGGACCGCCAACAAAAATGGAAACTGTATATGAACGATATCCATCTCTCTGAATGTCTTCCGCAGCCTCCTGTTAATCGGAAATGCCAGCGGGGTCTTCATTCTTTTCATGACCTTGCGCACAAATGGCGGATAAAATTCCGGGAGGAGCGTTCTTCCTGGCCCCGGTTTGCCGGTAGTAACCAAAAACACATCATGGTCATGACGAAGCAGGTTTACAAATCTCTTTGTGGAAATTGCAGCGCCATTCTTACATTCATCGTAAGCATCAATCACCATGGCAATTTTCAGGCGGATATTATCACCTCGATTTTCATTCATCATGAGAACAACTCATACCGTTTTATTGATAAGTGCCCAAAAAAAGCCAATTTTTTTCACTGCTTCCAGGAATTCCGTAAAATCGACTGGTTTCACAACATACGCATTAACGCCTAAGTTGTAACTTTCAATAAGATCTTTTTCCATCGAAGAAGATGTCAGCATAACAACGGGGATTGTCTTCAGGTTTTCATCCGATTTTATTATTTTCAAAGCCTGAATACCATCCATTTTAGGCATTTTAATATCCAGAAGGATGACTACGGGCTTTTCTTCAGGTCGATCATTGAATTTTCCATGATACGTCAGATAATCAATAACCTGTTGCCCATCGTACACGACATCAATCCTGTTTTGAAGTTTACATTCTCGAAATGCAGTAAGTGTTAGTTCAACATCATTTTCGTTGTCTTCTGCATATAAAATCGGAGGAATTTTTCCCATATTTGTTGTGATTTAAATGGCTATATAAAAGGTTGCTCCATGATTGACTTTTCCTTCGGCATATATGGAAGCGCCATGCTTTTGAATTATCTGCTTCACATTAGCCAGACCGATACCTGTTCCTTCAAATTCATCGGTAGTATGCAAACGCTGAAATACATTGAATAATTTATCGGCATAAGCCATGTCAAATCCGGCTCCGTTATCTTTGATAAAAATTACATGTTTATCATCCTTCTCATTACGACAACCTATTTCAACGACAGCCGGATTGGTATTTGAAGTAAATTTGACAGCATTCGAAATTAGGTTTTCGAAAACCGTCTGCAATAAATTAGGATCACCTTGAATAATTGGAAGTTTCCCGATTTTAAAGTCAATGTTTCGCGTCTCCTTTAGTGGTTGATACTGATCGACAATCTGTTTAACCATTGTGTCAAGGTTAACGGGTATTTTAGAAACCGGTTTTCGTCCCAAACGAGAAAAATTCAGCAAAGCATCGATCATGGAAGACATTTTCGATGATGATTCAGATATTTTATCAAAGAAACGTATTGCTTCAGAGGAAGGTTCTGTGATGGTTTTTCTGAGCAACCTGGAAAATCCATCAATATGGCGCAACGGAGATCGCAGATCGTGGGAAACGGAATAAGCAAAGGCTTCAAGATCCTTATTCGCTGCTTCCAATTCAGCGGTTCTCTCCTCAACACGATTTTCAAGGGTTTGATTTAAGATGGAAAGTTGTTTCTCACGTTCAGCCAGGGCCTCTCTTGATTGTTGAATTTCTGTAATATTCCGGGCAATTCCAAGAACCCCAATCACCTCACCTTTTGAATCATACATTGGGGTTTTAATGGTTTCGAAAAAACCCGTATGTCCATCGCTTACAAATGTTAGTTTTCCCAGATTTATATTTGGTTTCCCTGTTTTGATTACCTCAAGATCCTCTTTCCTGAATACAGTAGCATTTTCTTTGGATGCAAAGTGGAAATCTGTTTTCCCTATAATTTCAGTTTCTTGCACACCTAAAAGTCGTTCAAATTGCGGATTGCAAGTAAGATAAACACCCTCGGGATCTTTGAGCCAAACAAGGTCGGGAATTGTCTGAATCAATGTTCGCAATCTGCTCCTCTCATTTTCAATTACCCGTTCATTGTTTTTTCTTTCAGTAATATCATGCGAGATGGCCAGGAAACTATCAAAAATGCCCTCCCCGTTTTTTAAAGGGGTCAAATTTATTGATACATCCATTTGAGACCCATCCAACCTTCTCCTTTTGGTTTCGTGATGGCTGATGCTCTCACCTTGTTTTAATTTTGAATCAAAAAACTGCAATTCATTTTTTAGATCGGAAGGATAAAAAACAGTAATATTTTTACCAATGATCTCTCTTGCCGGAGTACCATATAATTGCTCAGCCCCTTTATTCCAAGTAACGACTGTACCATCCAGGGATATTATTACGATAGCATCGTTGGATAATTCCAGCAAAGAAGTAAGGAGATAGGCCGGTTGGGCTTTCGTTGAACGATCAATGAACTGGCCAATCATCCTTGCCAGGGAGTCTAATAATGCCCTCTCTTCTTTATAAAAAGGACCCTCATCGTTTTCTGGCATCTCTTTAAGGTACAGTACCTCAATTTTCCCCACCTCTTTGTCTGAAACGAAAATTACAGAAGACTGAATCCAGGGAGTTTCCATGAAGTTATCTGACTGGAAGTAAATTCCTTCTACTAAAATTCTAACTGCGGTAAACTCCGGATGTTGATAAGCCTGAACGATATGAGGGATAAGTTTGGGGATGATTTTTCCAGGGTGTACATTGATTTCCTGCAAAATTTCTGTAACTCTGTACAAGCATCTTAACTCTTTCAATCTTTCATTTAAGATATGCTTTTGATAGACCAATTCAGAAATATCATGAGCAATACCCACCATACCGATTATTTTTCCTTGCTCATTTTTTAATGGAATTTTAGAGATCAACTCCCATGAAGATTCACCCGCTGCATTAATGGAATATTGTTCACGGTTCATTATGGTTTCACCGTTTTTTATCACGCTTTCATCTTCTTGATAATAAAGTTCTGCCGTTTTTCCAGGATATATGTCAAAATCGGTCTTACCAATTACTTCAGATTCGGTTAGCGGTTCATTCAACCCCAGAGCGTTTGCCATCTGTTTCAAATGCGCTGAATTCGCAGCAGTTTTCCTGAATTGTTGATCCTTGGCGAATACAGAACTTGGAATGTGATTGATCATGGTTTTAAAAAGCGCTCTTTCTTCCGCCAAAGCCCGGAATTTTTCTTCACTCTCTTTCAATGCGAGTTCTGTTTTTTTTCTTCTTGTTATATCCTGAAAAAAAATGGCAAGTCCCTCTTTTGATGGATGGATACGATTTTCAAACCATTTATCATAAGGCGGATAATACTCCTCCATCTGAATAAAAATTTGTTCCTTCATGGCTTTCTCAAAATTCAGATGAAAAGGCTGACCTATTTCTTCAGGAAATTCGGTCCAGATGTGTTTCCCTATCATGGTTTTCGGATCACGTCCAAAAATTTCTCCCGCTCGTTGGTTCATGTATGTATAGCACCAGTTCTTATCCAACGAGACAAAAGCATCGGTCATGGTTTCCAGAATACTGATCAATTGTTCGCTATCCCAATGAAACGCAGGGCAAACAGCCTCATCTGTATTTTTAGGAGTCATAATTCTATTCTTTTCATCCTCAAATATATGCATTTTTTTATTTCTAAAGAAATTATCAAGGAGATTCTTCTTTCACCAGAACACAGTTCGCGATCTATTTTTATATCTTTGTAAAAAAGAGGAAAATACCAAAATATGGACTTCATCGACTATTATAAAATATTGGGGTTAAATAAAAATGCAACGCCAAAAGACATTAAAAGCGCTTACCGGAAATTAGCGAGAAAGTATCATCCCGATTTGAATCCGAATGATAAGGATGCGAAAAAGAACTTTCAGCAGATCAATGAAGCCAATGAAGTATTGAGCGATCCTGAAAAGCGCAAAAAATATGATCAATACGGGAAAGATTGGCAACATGCTGAAGAATTTGAACAAGCAAAACACCATCAGGAACAATCGTCAGGACCTGGTAGGACACGTTATTCAGGTGCCGAATCGGGTGGTGATTTTTCCGATTTTTTTGAATCCATGTTTGGCGGATCACAAGGTTTCGGCAGAAACCGGCAGGTACGGTTCCGGGGAGAAGATTTTAATGCAGAGTTGCAACTCAGCCTTATTGATGCGTATAAAACCCATCCACAAACCCTGACTGTCAATGGTAAAAAAATAAGGCTTACCATTCCAGCCGGAATTGAAAACGGGCAAACAATTAAAATAGCCGGCTATGGGGGCCCTGGAATACATGGCGGTCCAAACGGCGATTTATACATCACATTTACCATTGCCAATCATCCAAAAATAAAACGCCTTGGAAATAATTTATATACCACGGTAGATTTGGATTTATATACGGCTGTGTTGGGGGGAGAAATAACCATCGACACCCTGGATGGGAAAGTCAAATTAAAAGTCAATCCCGAAACACAAAATGGAAGCAAAATTAAATTGAAAGGGAAGGGTTTCCCTGTTTATAAAAATGAAGAACAATTTGGAGATTTATATGTAACCTATGCCATTAAAATTCCAACAAATTTAACGAATAAGCAAAAAGCATTATTTACTGAATTATCCAAATCTTAATTTTTAAAACACAATCGATGCAAACAGAATATTTAATTGCAGTAGATGAGTTCTGCGCAACCCACAACATAGAGATTTCTTTTATCAATTCATTACAACAAACAGGACTGATAGAAATTACAACCATTCAGGAAACCGGGTTCATTGATGCCGACCAGCTTCAACAATTAGAAAAATTTATTCGTTTCTACTACGACCTGGATATAAACATGGAAGGTATTGAAACCATTACCCATTTATTACAACGGATACAATCGTTGCAAGATGAAATTGTTTCGCTAAAAAACACACTTCGTTTTTATGAACTGAATGAATAATACGAGGTATTTGCGCTTCGCTCCTCCTCCCTCCTATACAACCTGGGCTGAAATTTATTGATCCGATTATTTCAATCCTCTTTTTTTCAGTAAGGGGTCAATTGAAGGTTCCTGCCCCCTGAATTTTTTGTATTGTATCATCCCTTCATCATCACCCGATTCTGCCAGGCAATATTTCCGGAATTTTGCAGCCAGGTCTTTATTATAGATATCACCGGATGTTTTGAATGTATTGAATGCATCAGCATCCAACACGGCAGCCCAGATATATACATAATAACCGGCAGCATATCCGCCATCAAATATGTGGGCAAAATAAGTGGTTCTGTACCGTGGTAAAATCTCTTTGATCAACCCGATGCTGTCCAGTGATTTCTTTTCGAAGGCCTGAACAGTAACTTCAGCAGGGGCCGCGAGGTTGTGGTAATCCATATCAAGCAACGAAGCTGCAAGATATTCAATTGTTTCAAATCCCTGGTTAAAAAGCCCACTTTTCTGAATTTTATCAATCAGTGTTTGAGGAATAACTGCTCCTGTTTTATAGTGTTTTGCGTATGCCTGTAATACCTTTGGCTCCCCAGCCCAATTTTCCATTATTTGCGAAGGCATTTCAACATAGTCCTGGGGAACACTGCCGGCAGTACGGGTATATTTCCCTTCAGTGAATAGTCCATGCAAGGCGTGACCAAATTCATGGAAAAGCGTTGTTGTTTCGTCCCAGCTAAGTAACGACGGAGTATCGCCAGTTGGTTTGGTAAAGTTACAAACCATCGAAACAACCGGGTCAACGCGTTTGCCATTTTCCCAACCTGCAGAAAGAAAATCGGTACACCAGGCTCCCCCACTTTTACCATCGCGGGGAAAATAATCAAGGTATAGAATTCCCAAATGTTTACCATCGGCTTCTTTCACTTCATAAGTTTCTACATCTTTTTGATATACCGGAAGATCAGTCCGTTTAGTAAAAGTAATCCCGTATAATTTATTGGCAACGAGAAACATCCCATCTCTTACATTTTGAAGACTGAAATAGGGTTTCAGCTCATTTTCATCGAGATCAAATTTTTCTTTCCGAACTATTTCAGCATAATACCACCAATCCCATGGAGCCAGTTTAAATTTACCGCCCTCCCGGTCAATGATTTTCTGCATCTCCACAACTTCCATTTTGGCAACCGGCAATGCTGCATTCCATAATTTCATCAGAAAGTCATTTACTGTTGCAGGGGTTTTAGCCATGTTATCATCAATTACATAAGCAGCAAAACTTTTATAACCAAGCAATTGCGCTTTTTCAGCTCTGAGTTTGACAATTTTTTCAACAATTCCATTATTATCGTTCTTATTGCCATTGTCGCCTCGCATAAAATACCCGCGGTAAATCTTTTCCCGCAATGAGCGGTTTTTTGCAAACTGCAGGAAAGGGATCATACTTGGCTTTGCCAGGGTAAACACCCATTTCCCGGCGAGTCCCTTCTCCTTTGCTGTTTCAGCAGCGGCATCGATAACCCCCTGGGGAAGACCTTCCAAATCCGTTTTATTGTCAACGACCAACTTAAAATTATCGTTGGTTTCGGCTAACAGGTTTTCTCCGAATGTAAGCGATTGCAGCGAAAGTTCGGTATTCAGCTTCCTAAGCTGTTCTTTTTTATCCGGAGAAAGGTTGGCTCCCTGACGTTCAAAATCACGGAAATATTTCTCAACAACCCGGATCTGTTGTGGATCAAGTCCCATTTCATTCCTCTTCTCGTAAACCTTTTTTATCCGGGCGAAGAGTTTCTCGTTCAGCATGATGTCGTCATTATGCTTCGATATGATCGGACTTAATTTCCTGGCAATATTCTGGAGCTCCTTGTTGGTGTTGGCCTCATTCATGTTATAAAAGACTTTTCCTACCTGGGTTAACAACTTCCCTGATTTGTCGAATGTAAGGATTGTGTTTTCAAATGTTGGCACTTGTGAGTTGTTTACTATCTCCTCGATCTCTGCGTTGTGCCGGTTAATACCTTCCAGAAAAGCCGGCATGTAATCGGTTGTATCGATTTTGTCGAAGGGCGGAACCTGAAATGGGGTATCAAAACTACTGAAAAATGGATTTTTACTTTGTTTGCCATCCTTGCATCCGCAATAGAAAATCGTTGATATTGCTGCCATAATAAATAGGATCTTTTTCATCTTTTAAAAATTATTTGTCGTTATATATCATAAAGATGCAAATATATCAGTAATGTTTGAAAAATTTAGTCTGTCGTTGTAACCTTTTATCTTTTTATACATCTATATTTCATTCCTTATTAAGACAGATGGTACCATTTTTCATCAGCGTGTAATTTTCAATGTTTGGCGATTTAATGAGTGGTTATGCCGATTTTATTTCTTTTGACATCTTAATTTGACAATCTTTGATCTTCAATAAAAAAGTATGATCCAAATAAATAACATTCATAAATCATATATTACCGGGCAAAATAGTCTTCATGTATTAAAAGGCATTGATCTTAGGATTGAAGCTGGTGAAATGATCTCGATCATGGGGGCATCCGGCTCTGGGAAATCAACCTTACTGAATATTTTAGGGATCTTAGACAACTATGATTCCGGTGAATATATATTGAATGGGCTGAAGATAAAAAAACTGAGTGAGCGAAAGGCAGCCCAATTAAGAAACAAAATGCTGGGATTTGTCTTCCAGTCGTTCAACTTAGTCTCCTTTAAAAATGCCATGGAAAATGTAGCGCTCCCACTTTATTACCAGGACATTCCCCGTAAGAAAAGGAACCTCATTGCGATGGAATATCTCGACCGGATGGGGTTGAAAGAATGGGCCCATCATCTTCCCAATGAGCTCTCGGGCGGACAAAAACAACGAACTGCCATTGCCCGAGCCCTGATTTCCAAGCCAAAAGTGATTCTTGCTGACGAACCAACCGGGGCACTTGATTCTGTGACTTCGCTCGAAATGATGGATATTTTACAGGAAATCAATAAAACCGGAATTACGATGGTCATTGTAACCCATGAATATGATATCGCAGCACGAACACAAAAAACAGTAAGGATTACAGACGGACTAATTACTGAAATTATAAATAATTAAATGTTTGAAATCGATAAATGGCAAGAGATTTATAGCACAATTCGTAAGAACAAACTCCGGACGTTCCTTACGGGATTCAGTGTTGCCTGGGGAATCTTCATGCTGATTGTATTATTGGGTTCAGGGAGCGGACTGGAAAACGGGATTCACGAACAGTTTAAAGGAGGTGCATTGAACGGCGTATGGATTAGCAGCGGAATGACCAGCATGCAATATAAAGGGCTCAAAATTGGTCGTATGATTAAATTTACAAACGAAGACTTCGGTTCGGTCAAACAAACAGTACAGGGAGCCGACCGGATTTCGGCCCGTTTGTTTCTTGGCAACAAGCTGGTGTCCTATAAAGACCAATATGGCTCTTTTTTTCTTTCCCCATGCCACCCTGATTATGGCTATATCAAAGAAATTGATATGATACAGGGAAGGTTCCTGAACAATCTTGATATCTCTGAATTCCGGAAGGTAGCCGTAGTCGGCGAAAAAGTAAAAGCAAGCCTATTTAAGAATAACGACACCATTGCACTTGGAAAATACATCAACATTACCGGGGTGCTCTTCAAAGTAGTGGGTGTTTTTCGTGATTACAGCAGAAACGATTATGAACAGATGCGGGTTTATATACCCATATCTACAGCACAGCGTGTATTCAAAGGAGAAAATGTGATTAACCAGATTTCCTTTACCACGGGGAAGGCAACTCCGGAAGAGGCCGATGCCATGGTAAAATCTACAAAATTAGTGTTAGCCAAGATCCATACATTCGATCCTAAGGATGAAAGGGCCATCGACATTTGGAACAAAAGTGAGGATGTTAAGAAATTCAATGCACTGTTTTCCGGGATCCGTATTTTTATCTGGATCATTGGGATTGGAACCATTATTGCCGGTATTGTCGGAGTTAGTAACATCATGATGATTGTAGTAAAAGAACGGACAAAGGAGATCGGAATCCGGAAAGCGCTGGGTGCAACGCCATACTCTATTATCGGACTGATTATGCAGGAAGCTATTGTAATAACTGGGTTTGCAGGATATATCGGGCTTATTCTCGGAGTGGGTTTGCTTGAGCTGGTTGCAAAAAAGATGCCGGCAACAGAATTCTTTAAAAATCCTGAAGCCAATTTTTCCATAGCCATCAGTGCAACCATCCTATTGGTCGTTGCAGGAGCCATTGCCGGCTTATTCCCTGCAATGAAAGCTGCTAAAGTAAGACCGGTAGAAGCCCTTAGAGACGAATAAAAAAAATTGAAAATGTTCGACCTTGATCGCTGGCAGGAAATTTACCATGTATTGAGAAAAAATAAACTCCGTACATTTCTTACCGCATTTGGAGTATTTTGGGGCATCTTTATGTTGGTAATTATGCTGGGGTCGGGAAAAGGGTTGGAACAAGGGATAACCCAAAATTTCGGCGACATGGCAACCAACAGCGTCTTCATCTGGACCCAACAAACCACAATTCCCTATAAAGGCTTTCCGCGTGGCCGACGTTACGATTTCGATAATGAAGATACCAAAGCCTTCAAACATTCCATCCCGGAAATAAAATATCTCGCTCCCCGCATTCAAGCCGGAGATTTTAGGGGAACCAACAATGTTATAAGAGGATTAAAATCGGGTGTTTTTAATATTATGGGCGATTATCCAACATTCAATCAGATCGATCCATTAAACATCATACAAGGGAGATTTATCAATGACAACGACATCACCGAAAAACGCAAAGTTGCCGTGATTGGAACCCGGGTGGTCGACATCCTGTTCTTGAAAGATGAAAAGCCAATGGGACAATACATTCAGATTCAGGGTGTTTATTTTCTGGTAGTTGGAATTTTTAAATCAAAACGCACAGGAGAGCAAGCCAATCAGGAGAACATGAACATTTACATGCCTTTCACAACACTCCAAAAAACATATAATTATGGCAATGCCGTTGGATTTTTTTCTATTACCTCTAAAGATGGAATTCCTGTCGGGGTTGTTGAAGAAAAGGCAATCCGTCTCCTGAAACAACGCCATTTCGTCGCCCCGGATGATGAATCAGCTGTAGGTCATTTTAATCTGAAGAAAGAGTTTGATAAAATGCAGGGTCTTTTTTTAGGTATCGGGCTGCTGGTTTGGATAGTCGGCATCGGAACCTTACTTGCCGGGGTAATCGGGGTAAGCAATATCATGCTCGTGGTGGTGAAAGAACGAACCAAAGAAATAGGTATCATGCGGGCGCTGGGGGCAACACCTTTCAGGATCATTACCCAGATTATTACTGAATCGGTTGTCCTTACAACCTTTGCCGGATATTTCGGACTTTGCGTAGGGGTGGGACTTTTGGAATTGATTAATTACCTTCTTGGTTCCACTGGAGCCAATACCGAAATGTTTTTACATCCCGGAATTACGTTCAGTGTGGCAATTATAGCATTGAGCATTCTTATTGTGGCTGGAGCATTAGCCGGTTTTATTCCAGCCAGAAGGGCCGTTGCGATTAAACCAATAGATGCCCTCAGGGCAGAATAACATGAGAATTAACAATGAACAATTAACAATGAACAATTAACAATGAACAATTAACAATGAATAGAAAGAAATGATGTTATGAAGAAGATTGTAAAAATCTCGGCACTGGTCATTATCCTGTTACTTTTTGTTGCAACCATTGTTTATCTATACAACAAGTCGAAGGAAAAGCCAGTGGTTTACCAAACTGAGAAACCGTTTACCACCACCATTATTAAAAAAACTGTGGCCACCGGGTCAGTAATTCCCCGTAAAGAGATTGAGATCAAGCCTCAAGTCTCTGGAATTGTTGAAGAAGTCTTTGTCGAAGCAGGAAAGACCGTTCATCAAGGCGATATTCTTGCCCGGGTAAGAATTATTCCGGATCTTATCAACCTGAACAATGCAGAGGGAAGAATGGAGCGGGCAAAAATTGCCTATGAAGATGCGAAGATCAATAATGACCGACAGGAAAAACTTTTCAAAGTAAATGTGATTTCAGCAGCCGACTTCCAGCAAACACAAGTTGCATTTAAGAATGCCAAACAGGAAGTTGATGCTTCAGAAGCCAATCTTGAACTAATTCGGGAAGGGGTGAATAAAAAATCCGGTAAAACCACAAACACCCTGATCCGTTCCACCATTTCCGGAATGATCCTTGACATTCCCATTAAAGTAGGAAATTCGGTTATTGAGACCAATAATTTTAACGCAGGAACTACCATAGCAACAGTAGCCGATGTGGGTGACATGATTTTCCAGGGAAAGGTAGATGAGACGGAAGTGGGGAAAATCAAGCCCGGAATGGACCTGCTTCTCACCATCGGAGCTATTGAAAACGACACCTTCAGGGCAGAATTAAAGTACATCGCTCCCAAAGGAGTTCTTGAAAACGGGGCAGTTCAATTCGAAATAAAAGCCGATGTAAAATTGAAGGAAAAACAATTTATCCGATCGGGTTACAGTGCCAATGCCGATATTGTTCTCGACCGCCGGGATCATGTAATGGCCATCAAAGAGTCGCTTCTTTTGTTTGAAGGAGATTCAATGTTTGTTGAGGTTGAAACTACTCCGCAAAAATTTGAAAAACGGTTGATAAAAACAGGATTATCAGATGGAATAAATATCCAGGTTCTGTCGGGATTAAAACCTACCGATAAAATTAAAATCCAGCAACTAAACACAAGTCAGACAAACAAATAATTTGAATTAGCCGTTCCTGCCAATAATACAAATACCGGTTTACATTCAAACATATTTAACAAACCCCTGATTCGACCATAGTCAAAATTCCTGCCGATTTTAAAGTTCATAGCATTCTAAAACTGCAGGGATTTTTATTGCTCTTTATGAGTAATAATTTTTATCTTTACAACAAATTTAAAATCTTGTCGGTATGACAAATAAAGTTACAAAAGCCAGATTGGCTGAAATCAAACAAAACAAAGAAGGTGTTAAAGAATTTTCCAATGGAGAAATCACTGTTTTCTGGGAGCCTGAGCTTTGTATTCATTCGGCAAATTGTTTGCTTGGATTGCCTGAAGTATTTAACTCTAAAAAAAATCCATGGATCAATATTCATGCTTCGACGAGTAAAGAGATTATGAGAATTGTCGACACCTGCCCCTCCCGATCATTGACCTATTTGAAAAGCACGAAGTTCATCATTTCAAAGAAGAGGAAAACCTTAAATAAGAAACCTAAATATGCCCGGATCAAGTTAGTAAAAAATGGTCCTGCTTTAATCACTGGAAATTATATCCTTCGTGGTTCAGATAGGAAAAAAATAAAAACCGACAATGCTATGATATCCATTTGCTGCTGTGGTGCCTCCCATAAAAAGCCATTTTGTGATGGGTCCCATCAACCAGTCAAATCTGCCGATTGATTGCAGGAGTTGGTAAAGGGAACGATTTCATTTAAAAATTCATCTTATGACTATTGGTATCTTAAAGGAAGTCGGCACCGATAAACGAGTTGCGCTCCTTCCCGAATCGGTGGCAACGTTAACAAAAATGCTGGTGCCTGTGGTAGTTGAGGCTGGTGCGGGAATGGGTGCCTGTGTTACCGATGATGAATATGAGAAAGCTGGAGCTAAAATAGTTTCCAAAAAAGATCTTTTTCTTGAAGCCGGGGTGATCATAAAAATCAATCCACCCGATGAAGAAGAATTACACCTAATGGCCGAGAAGACTATTTTTTTGGCTGTATTAAACCCCTTCTTCAATAGAGAAATTATTGAACAACTTGCTTCACGGAACATCACCAGTTTCAGTCTTGATATTATTCCCCGAACCAGCAGGGCTCAATCAATGGATATTCTTTCTTCCATGGCAACGGTATCCGGATACAAAGCTGTATTGGCTGCTGCAAATGCACTTCCAAAATTTTTCCCCATGCTGATGACCGCAGCGGGTACCATTACCCCTGCCAAGGTACTTATTCTTGGAGCCGGGGTTGCAGGATTACAAGCTATTGCCACATCACGAAAGCTTGGCGCGGTTGTTGAGGTTTTTGACGTACGTTCGGCTGTAAAGGAAGAAGTTATCGGGTTGGGAGGAAAATTTGTAGAGGTTGAAGGCGCTACAGAAGACAAAGGGGCTGGAGGATATGCTGTTGAACAAACCGAAGCATTCAAGCAGAAACAAGCAAAAGCCGTACATGATCATGCCATTAAATCGGATGTTATCATTTGTACAGCCCAGATTCCCGGAAAAAAAGCACCCGTTTTGTTGCGCAAGGAAACAGTGGAATTGATGAAACCCGGAGCTGTAATCGTTGATCTGGCTGCTTCTTCGGGCGGAAATTGTGAACTCACACTAAATAATCAAACATTGGTTCATGGTAACGTGAAGATCATTGGAAATTCTTTGTTTCCGGAAGAGATGCCGGTAGATGCCAGTAAGATGTTTGGTAAAAATGTTATTAATTTTCTGAAACTGATGATCAATGCCAAGGGAGAATTCAATCTTAACTGGGAAGATGATCTCATTAAAGGCACTTGTGTAACGAATCAAAAGGAGATCATCAACGAACGGATAAAAGCATTTATTAACTCTTAATACGGCAATTTATGGATGAGGTTTTAAAGTTTTTCCTGGAATACCGGGAGGCGATATTTATCATTATTTTATCCATTTTCCTTGGTATTGAAGTTATTTCACATGTTCCAAGTGTCCTTCATACCCCGCTCATGTCGGGGGCCAATGCCATTCATGGAGTGGTAATTATCGGAGCCATCATTGTAATGGGTCACGCAGAAAATCCTGTGGCAATGATCTTAGGATTTATAGCCGTTGTTCTGGGAACTCTCAATGTGGTTGGAGGATTTGTAGTTACTGACCGGATGTTGGAGATGTTCAAGAAAAAGAAAACCCCTAAATCCTGAAGATGATGGAAACAATTTCAAATTTGATCAAAAACATTGAATTTTCGCCCTATTTATCCATCCTTGAGATGGTGTATATCCTGGCATCTGTTTTATTCATCCTCGGGTTAAAAAAGCTGAGTCACCCCGACACAGCTCGTTCTGGTAATTTATGGGCAGCAGTAGGGATGGGTCTGGCTATTTTATTTACTATTTTGTTTCATAAAACCCGGATGGAAGATGGGAGCTATCAGGGAATTCACAATATCGGATGGATTCTTGCTGCGCTGATCATCGGATCCATGGTGGGTTGGTTTGCCGCCAGGAGGGTAAAAATGACTGCCATGCCCCAGATGGTTTCACTTTTCAATGGGATGGGCGGAGCTTGTGCTGCACTTATTTCCCTAATGGAATTCCCAAAAATGCAACATGAGCTGGCTCTTGAAGGAGCATCTAATATGCTTACCGGGGAATCGATTGCAATATTATTGGGCCTGATGATCGGGGGAGTATCTTTTGCTGGCAGTATGATCGCTTTTGGAAAACTGGATGAACGGATTGGTGATTTCAAACATCCTGTACTCCGGTTTATTAATCTGGTTTTTCTATTCCTTCTGTTTGCTTTTGTGATTTTTATCATGTTTAAAACTCCGGTTGCAGGAGAAAACTGGATGATCTATTGTCTTGCCGCGATGGCGCTTATTTATGGAGTAACATTTGTAATGCCTATTGGAGGTGCCGATATGCCGGTTGTGATATCCCTGTTAAATTCATTTACTGGGGTTGCTGCAGCCATGGGCGGATTTTTATACAGCAACCAGGCAATGCTCACAGGAGGAATTTTGGTTGGGTCTTCGGGTACAATTTTAACAATTTTAATGTGTAAAGCCATGAACCGGTCTTTACTCAATGTAATTATCGGGGCATTTGGTGGAAGTTCTGCTGCAATTGGACAGGAAGGAGATAAAACAGTTAAGGAGATTTCTCTGAGCGATGCAGCGGTATTGCTGAATTATTCACAAAAAGTGCTTGTTGTACCCGGTTATGGATTAGCGGTTGCACAAGCTCAGCATTTGTGTCATGAACTTGAGAATCTATTAGAGTCCAGAGGAGTAGAACTTAAATATGGGATACACCCGGTTGCTGGCCGGATGCCGGGACACATGAACGTGTTATTGGCAGAAGCCGATGTGGCTTATGAGAAATTACAGGAGATGGAAGATGCCAACAACGATATGAATAACATCGATGTAGTCATTGTGGTGGGAGCAAATGATGTTGTGAACCCTGCAGCCATGGAAGACCCATCCAGCCCGATTTACGGAATGCCCGTTATTGAAGTGTGGAAGGCAAAAAATACGATTGTTATGAAACGAAGCATGGCCAAGGGATATGCAGCCATTGCCAATAATTTATTCTTTATGCCAAAAACCCGGATGCTATTCGGGGACGCGAAAGCGACACTGCAACAATTGATCTCGGAGATCAAGAATCTATAAATAAAAAAGCCCCGAATTTCGGGGCTTTTTTATTTGTTTGCTGAAAGATTACTTCTTTCCTTTTTTTACTTCTTTTACTTTTTTCACTTTTATCAGGCCTTTTTTAATAGAATCCTGATGTGCGATAGAATCAGCAATCATTTTTTCTTTCTGAACGTTTGCGATTGAATCAGCAATTCTCTGCTGTTCAGCCTGAACCATTGCCATAGAGTCAGCAACGCGGATAGAGTCAGCAATTCTTTTTTCTTCCAGTTCTTTTGCGCTGGGACCACAGGAAACCATTAAAGCTGCTGCGGCGATAACTAATACTGCAAGTTTTTTCATTTGTCTATTGATTTTTTTAAATTCTGCTGCAAAGATAAATCAAACCTCTAATACGAACCAAATTTTTTGACCACTATTTTTTAACATTTTTTAACATTTTGCGTAAACAACTGATTGTCAATAAGAATAATTTTAACATTTTTTATGATTTTACGGTTATCAACCTTTTTTTTACAATTACCTTTGTTGCATGTTGATTCCTTTGGCAGAACAATTGCGCCCTGAGTCACTTGAAGATTATCTTGGGCAGGAACATTTAACTGGAAAAGGCGCTATTCTTCAGCGCGCTATCGAATCCGGCAATGTTCCTTCAATGATCCTTTGGGGCGGTCCGGGTGTGGGTAAAACCACCCTCGCCTACATCATTTCAAAACAAATGGGCCGTACTTTTTATACCCTAAGCGCCATCAGTTCCGGCGTAAAGGAAGTACGTGAAGTGATTGCCAAAGCAAAAGAATCCAGCGATAGTCCTTTTTTATTTATTGATGAAATCCACCGTTTTAGCAAATCACAGCAGGATGCACTGTTAGGAGCAGTTGAAAAAGGAGTAGTGACGTTCATCGGAGCAACTACTGAAAATCCTTCTTTCGAAGTCATCTCTCCCCTCCTTTCGAGATGCCAGATATATATTTTAAAACCTCTGGAAGAAGAGCATCTTCTTAAGTTAATTGAACAGGGACGAAAACGGCTGGAGGACAATTTAAAAATCTCCATTGAGATACCTGAAACAGATGCTTTGCTTCGGATTTCGGGAGGAGATGCCAGAAAGCTCCTGAATGCGCTTGAGTTAATCACCAATGCCGAAGCAACCGCAGGAGAAAAAGTGACCATCACCAATGAAAAAACGATCCGGATAATCCAGCAAAACCTGGCAATGTATGATAAAACCGGGGAGATGCACTACGATGTTATCTCTGCCTTTATCAAATCGATCCGTGGCAGTGACCCCAATGCCGCAGTTTATTGGCTGGCCCGGATGATCGGAGCTGGGGAAGATCCAAAATTCATTGCCCGGCGTATGCTTATTCTTGCTTCTGAAGATATTGGCAATGCCAATCCAAATGCTTTGCTCCTCGCCAATTCCTGCTTCCAGGCAATCGACGTAATCGGATATCCCGAATGTGACTTAATCCTTTCCCAAACAGCCATTTATTTAGCTTGTTCTGTGAAGAGCAACGCCTCTTATCTCGCGATCCGGAAAGCCTCGAAATCATTGAAGGATACAGGAGATCTCCCGGTACCCTTACACTTGCGGAATGCGCCTACCAATCTGATGAAAAAAATCGGGTATGGGAAAGATTATAAATATGCACACGATTACGACAACAATTTTATTGAACTTGAATTTTTACCAGAAAAAATAAAGGGATCTACCTTTTATGATCCTCAGGAAAATGCCCGCGAAAAGGAACTTAGAACACGACTGAAAACATTGTGGAAAGGAAAATACAAGTATTAACTCATGCCCTATGATACCTGCTGTTCATAATATTAACCATGTCAATTCAGGAATGTTTTTCCTGATCGCCGGCCCCTGTGTTGTGGAAAACGAACAGATGCCCATTGACATTGCAAAATATATTAAAACAATAACCGATCGGTTGGAAATACCTTATATTTTCAAAGCCTCCTATCGGAAAGCAAACCGGTCGCGCGGAGACTCCTTTACCAGCATTGGAGATGATAAAGCAATGATGACACTCCGACAAGTTAGAGATTTATTGAAAATACCCGTTCTCACAGATATTCATACAGAAGAAGAAGCCTCTATTGCCGCCAAATACGTTGATGTTTTACAAATCCCTGCTTTTTTATGCCGGCAAACAGGATTGTTGAAAAGTGCTGGGGAAACAGGAAAATGGGTGAATATCAAAAAGGGGCAATTTGCTTCAGCTTCTTCGATGGAATTTGCAATACAAAAAGTTATACAAACAGGCAATCATTCTGTTATGATCACCGAACGAGGCACCACTTTTGGCTACGAAGACCTGGTAGTCGACTTCCGAAATATTCCGGAAATGCAACGGTTCAAAATTCCTGTTTGTGTGGATATTACCCATTCACTGCAACAACCCAATCAGGCTTCCGGAATCACCGGAGGTCGCCCTGATCTCATCGAAACAATTGCAAAAGCCGCTATTGCAGTAGGAGCCGACGGAATTTTTCTTGAAACACACCCCGATCCCGCCATTGCTAAATCAGATGGAGCGAATATGCTGCGACTTGATCTTCTTGAAGATTTACTCGAAAAACTTGTAAAAATAAAACGGGCAATTTCCTACTGAATTTCCAGCGCTTTAATTCCCCCGGTTGATGGATGGAACATCACTTTCCACTTGTTCATAGGCAGATACGTTATTACCCCTAACTGGCTGATCAAACATTGGCTTTCTTTCTGGGTGTTGTCGTTCAGTTTTACCGTAACCCTCGCCAATTCCGGAAT
This sequence comes from Bacteroidales bacterium, assembly GCA_023231005.1. Lineage (GTDB taxonomy): Bacteria > Bacteroidota > Bacteroidia > Bacteroidales > FEN-979 > CAIVAT01. The sequence continues at coordinate 25,150 of JALNWG010000025.1, forward strand.
CCTATATGAAAAACCGTGACTTTTTACCTCTTTTTCAGCTTTCTGTAAATATCCTGCCACTAAATTAGTATTCCCAACCCTTTGAATTTTAATAGTAATCACTTTTCCACCAGGTTCATCCAGATCAACAACTCCTTTGGTTTGTAAAAACTTGAAAATAGGAATCTCGGTGTTGATCTGATTGGGAATGGGTATATATTTATAATCAAAAGTCATGGTTTTATGAATGCTGATGCCGGTAAAAAGTTTCATATACTCCTTCTCCATGGTCTTCAGCTGTTCATCCATGTATTCAAGAGTCTCTTTGTTATAATTAACCTCCTGTACCCCACTGATCAGGTTAAACCGGTTATCTTTTATTTTTGAGATGAAATCGGCAGCCTCTTTGGCTTTCTGCTCAAGTGATTTTTCTACAATCGTTCGTTTGTAATATTGACGTTCTACCGTCATCGTATCAATATTGATTTTTCGAATAATGGTGTCAACTTTTTCAAACACACTGATATCTGCAGAATATTTGAATAATTCCCCAAAAGCATCTTTTTCCGTATCAAAAAGGGGTACACCATCCGATGAGGAAACCATCATCCTGGAGGTATCAAGTGATGGTAAAAGTGTTCCAAGAAATATTCCATCCTCGCTAAGGGAAAGCAATCCGGACTTATCTCCCTTAGAGAGCTTATCACCCAGTTCAACAAAATAGTATTGATCCGGATCGGGTTCCGGATAAGTGGTCATATTGATATCATTGATCTTATAAGTTGTGGAATTGGCTGTTATTACATTTTTCAAACCCAGAAAACGAAGTGCATAATCCGAATAGGGCCCTTTATAATTTTCAGTTCTGTCGATCTTCACCTCAACATGCACCACAGTTCTGGGCAAGGCATAAAAAATCCCCTCCTTGGTGGGCGGAATCGCGTTGTTATCGATATGAAATACATTGATCTGGGATTGAGCGCCAAAAGTGCTAAGAATCAAAAATACCAGAAGTGAATACCCTATTTTTTTCATAAGATCTGAGTTATCGTATAAATATTCATTGGATGTTGCTTTTTATCCTTTCTTTCTAAACAACAACAGTCCTACAAATGTAATAAATCCATTTAAAATTAGCAGTTCGAACCCAAAACGATAGCCGTGAAAGAGAACGGTAGAAAATTCGCTCAGGAAATAGCAAATAACCGGCGAAATCAGTGCAACCAAAGGAACCCAGCGATCTTTTACCTGGAAATGAGTAAAAAGGCCAAATGCATACAACCCCAATAAGGGTCCATAAGTATATCCTGCCACAGTAAAGAGCTTGTCGATAACAGCCTGGTCGTTGATGGCCCTGAAAACTACGATTACGCAAAGCAAAATAAAGGCAAAGGAAATGTGAACAAGGTGACGGATATGTTGCTTTTTCTTTTCACCCAATTCGTTTTTCTTATTTAATCCAAGAAAATCAATGCTAAATGAAGTGGTCAGGGAGGTCAATGCGCCATCGGCACTGGGATAAGCAGCAGATATTAATCCGATCACAAAGACCAATCCGGCAATGGGTCCCAAATGATTGATGGCAATCATCGGGAAAAGATCATCGCTTCTGGCTGGTATTGAAATGGCTTTATCAGCGGCAAAAAGGAAAAGGGCAGCCCCCAAAAACAGAATAAAAAAGTTGACTACAATCATGATCCCGGTATAGGTAATCATGTTTTTTTGAGCATCCTTCAATGAACGGCAACTCAGATTTTTTTGCATCATCTCCTGATCAAGTCCGGTCATCACAATGGCAATGAAAGCACCGCTCAAAAGCTCTTTTAAAAAGAAATGCCGTCCATTCCAGTCGGTCTGGATCATTTTTGAATATGGACTGGCAAAAACCTTCTTGATCATACCGCCAAGATCCAATCCCATATAGTCAATAATGAGATATAGTGATACGACTAAGGATAGAAGCATAAAGGTAGTCTGGATCAGATCGGTCCAAATAATGGTTTTAATCCCCCCCTTAAATGTGTACAGAAGGATCAGAACGATAAAAATCAATACCGTAACCCAAAATGGAATATGATATGCATCAAATACGAAAATCTGAAGGACATTAACCACCAGAAACATGCGAAAAGAGGCCCCGATAACACGGGAAAGCAGAAAATAGAAAGATCCTGTTTTATATGACCAAAAACCAAACCTGGTTTCCAGATATGCGTAAATGGAGGTAAGATTGAGTTTGTAATAGAGTGGCAACAGCACAGTAGCAATCGTGATATAACCAAAAATATATCCGATGACCACCATCATGTATGAAAATCCAGCCGTTCCAACAAAACCAGGTACCGACATAAAGGTAACCCCCGACATGGAGGCCCCGATCATCCCATAGGCGACAACCGGCCAGGGTGAAGATTTATTCCCAATAAAAAATGCCCTGTTTGTCGCTTTACGTGCGGTTATCCATGTGATCGCAAATAAAAGAGCGGTATAAAGAATAAAGCAGATAAGAATGACAGAAGGTTTCAAGATATAAAAATTAAATGGCGAAATAACGAAAAGACGAAATTATAGAGCATCTGCAAAGGATTTCAGGTCAGGATAAAAAAAATCGATGAGTCTCGGATTTTTATTTGGCAGTGAGGAATCATGGCTCAGAAAGACTGTTTTCATGTCCAATCTTTTTCCAAAAAGCATATCTGACAATGAATCTCCCACCATCACAGACCTTTTAAAACGAATTTCAGGAAATTGTTTCCGGGCTTGCAGAGCCATCCCAACATTGGGTTTACGCATCACAGACCCACTTGAAGCCAACTGAGGCGCATAATAAACGGCATGAATTACCGCACCCGATGAATTGCTTTCTTGGATCATTCGTTGATGGATCTGTTCCACATCTTGAACAGTCATCACTTCCTTTGCAATGCCCTGTTGATTGCTAACTACGATAATTTTTCCAAATATTCCGGAAAATATTTTCAGGGCAGGGAGTACCCCTGGTAAAAACGAAAACTGATCCCAACTTTTTACATAGTCGTCGATGATGCGGGTATTAATAACCCCATCCCGGTCGAGAAACAACGTCCAGTTGTGATCAATTATCAAATCCTGCAAAGTCATGTTGAGCGTTTTGGAAATCTTCAGGGATACCGATATCAAGGAAATATCCTGAAACCGGAAATCCATACATTTTTGATTTCAGGTAATATTTTTCAAAATAATCTTGCTCTATTGAAAATTTCCCTCTGAATCCCGGTTCCATCAGAACAATTTTCTCAAGAATATAAACTCCCCCGTTAATAAATCCGGGACCGGGAAATTCACTTTTTTCCGTAAAACCCACAATTCGTTTATTCCGGTTGAGGGTTACACTTCCGTACCGACCGGTATTGTCAAGTTTTCGCAATGCCAGCGTCACGTCTGCCTGGCGTTTAAGATGCTGCTCCATCATGGCTCCATAATCGACCTTAAACATACTGTCTCCATTCAATACAAAAGCCCTGGCACCTTTGATTTTCCATAAAGAGAGACGGATCCCGCCACCAGTACCCAGTGGTTCCTCCTCAATAGCATAAGATATCTCCAGAGATTTATACCGATCTTTAAAGTGGTTCATGATGATCTCTCTTTTATACCCAACCGAGATAACCACTGAAGAAATCTTTTGAGAGATCAAATAATCCAGAAGATATTCCAGAAAAGGGCGGTTATTGACCAATGCCATGGATTTTGGCAAGTCGCTGACAACTGTTCGTAACCGGGTACCCAATCCACCTGCAAGAATGATTGCTTCCACCGTTATCTTTCTTTGGGGAACAGGGTAGATTCGACCAATTCACATATAATATGACCGATCATGATATGTGATTCCTGAATACGGGGAGTGTCATCAGAAGGTATTCGGACTATGAAATCGGAAAAATTTTTCATTTCCCCACCAGTTTCACCTGTCATACCTACCGTGATGATGCCAAGCTCTTGGGCAACCTGAAAGGCACGGATAATATTTTTTGAATTTCCGGAAGTTGAAATACCGATGAGCACATCACCCTCCCGGCCAATTCCCTTCAGTAGCCGTGCATATACCTCTTCATAAGAATAATCGTTGGCCACTGCCGTAAGATAAGATGTATTTACATGCAACGCTTCTGCCGGTAATGGAGGTCGGTCATAATAAAACCTTCCCGAAAATTCAGCCGCCAGATGCTGGGCATCGGCAGCGCTCCCACCGTTTCCACAAAAAAGCACTTTATTCCCATTACAAAATGCTTCAGTACAAGTTTGTGCAATATCACGGATTTCCTGAATTAAAGAGGCATCAGCTAAAATTTTCTGTTTGGTTGTGATGGATTGATGGATGGCTTCTGTGATTCTCATAGTCTAAATTGCGAAAAAGTGAAAAAAATTAAATTGTCCAGGAAGATAATCCCTTGGAAGTGAATTCGTATCGTTTCGATTGTCCCCCAAAACTTTTCAATGTTTCAACCACCTTCGATCGGGTGGTTCCTGGACAATAGAAGAAAATAAACCCTCCTCCCCCGGCTCCTGAGATTTTACCTCCTGTTGCACCTGCTCTTATAGCAGCATCGTATATTCCATCGATAAAAGGATTAGTGACACCTTCGGCAAGGTTCTTTTTAAATTTCCAGCCAAAATCAAGGATCTCTCCGATCTTGTCAAGTTCTCCTTTTAGCAATGCCTCTTTCATCATAATTGCCTGTTCCTTGAGCTTCTGCATAGCTTCCAGAGACTTCTCATTTTTCGCAATGATATTTTTTGTTTGTTGTTCGATAATTTTTGAGGAAAGGCGGCTTGTTTCAGTATGATAAAGGACCAGGTTATGAGCCAGCTCATCGAGGTATTTATCATGAATTCGAAGTGGGTTTACGATGACTTTATCTTTCTTCGAAAATTCCATAAAATTCACTCCTCCGAAAGTAGCAGCATACTGATCTTGCTTGCCTCCGGCCATATTCAGGTCAACACGTTCGATGGCATAGGCCAGATGCGCCAGATCGTACTCTCCCATGGGAAGTTTCAACCACTCTGTAAACGCACCTAAAATTGCTACAACTAAGGTAGAAGAAGTACCCAATCCGGATCCCGGAGGGGCATCAACATAGGTTGAAAGTTCAAAAGAAAGCGGATGATGGGTGAAATTTCGGACAATACTATTATAAATACCTTTATGCAGGTCCAGTTTCCCATCGATCTCGAGATTTTCCTTTCCATTGAGGATATAATGTTCATTTTTATCATCGGAATGAAAAACAATTTTCCCGTCATTCCTGGGTTGAATGGTGGCATAAGCATACATACTGATGGTGGCATTGAGGATGGCCCCACCATATAATTCCGAAAAAGGAGCTACATCGGTTCCTCCACCTGCCAATCCAAGTCTTAATGGCGCTTTACTTCGAATTATCATGATCCTGTACTGTTATCAAATTACTGATTCTTTTTTCCTGATGCCTGGTCTATAGCCTCCAGCATCCGTCCCCATGAATATAACGTTTTCTCAACAGCGGTATTTTTTGAAAATTCCGCTTCCCGGTTTTCATCGAAATAACGGTTTATGGCTTTAGCTATTTTTTCCGGTTCAGGGGCAACCACATATCCAACTTTTTCATGGGGAACAATTTCTGCCAATCCTCCCACATCGGTAATAATCATGGGTTTGTTGAAATGATAGGCAATTTGTGTAACCCCACTTTGGGTCGCACTTTTATAAGGCTGTACAACCAAATCGGAAGCACAAAAATAATTGACCACCTGACTATCCGGAATAAAATCGTTATTCATAATAACCGTATCCTCAAGGTGATTATGGGCAATAATCTCTTTATAGGGCTTTGTATCACAATAAAATTCTCCTGCAACCAATAATTTTATTTTCTTCTGGCGAAGGTTATTATCTCCAAATGCCTTTAAAAGCAAATCCAACCCTTTATAATCGCGAATAAAGCCAAAAAACAAAACATATCTTGTTCCCGGATCCAGGTTAAGTCTTTTCTTTGCTTCCTGTTTTGATACCGCATCACCAAAATTATCATACAATGGATGTGGACAATAGATTTTTGGTTTTTCCGAATCGAAAGATTCAAGATCTTTCAAAACAGATCGTGACATGGCAACGAATCCATCCACCGATCTGACCCAGAAACCCGACAATATTCTGTCGCCCAAACGCTTTTCATGGGGAATAATATTATCAACAATCGATATGATTTTGGTATGATGGTTTTTTTTGATGATTCGGCAGATGATACTGAAACAAGGAGCCATAAACGGCATCCAGTATTTCACGATGACAAGGTCGGGACGTTGATTTTTCAATGTAAGGCCAACACGGATCCAGTTAAAAGGATTGATGCTGTTGATCCGGACGAAGATGGGAATATCTTTTGGCGGAGGTTCTGTAGAATATTGTGTTTTACCGGGAAACAGCAACGATGGATACTGAAGGGTGAAGGTATAAATAGAGGCCTCACTTCCTTCTTTCCTGTATTCGCAGATCAAACGTTCATTGAATGTAGCCAATCCTCCCCGTAAAGGATGAGCAGAACCAATTAACACAACTCTTCCCCGGCTTGTCATGAGCACTAACCATTTTGGGGTAATGAAACATGAAATGTTGAACCTACCCCCTTCTCACTATCAACCCAGATCTTTCCCCCGTTTTTATCAATAAACTCTTTGGATAAAATAAGGCCTAATCCGGTTCCCTTTTCGTTGGCAGTTCCTAAGGTTGAATAGGTCGAATCGAGCCGGAATAGTTTACTCACCTGATCCGAAGTCATTCCCAATCCGGTATCTTTCACATAGATCTCAACTCCATTCTCTTTTTGTATCAGCCCCGACTCAACCGTTCCATCTATCGCCGTATATTTCAGGGCATTCGAAATCAAATTCCGCAACACCGTTTTGATCATGTTTTTATCTGCAAATATGAACATGGGGGTATCTGTGGTACAGATCAGATTGACTTTTTTTTCAACTGCAGTTATTTTATAGAAGTTTGTGACTTCAACAAGGAGACTGGAAATGTCGAATTTTTCGGGAGAAGGTTCCATTCTTCCGGTTTGGATTCGGGACCATTGCAATAAATTATCAAGCAGTTTCAAATAGTTTTTAGAGAGGTCATACAGCCCCGAAAGGATTTCATGGGTTTGTTCCGGAGTAAGCAAGTCAAGGTCGGTGCGTAAGATCTCCGACAAGGTGATCAGGGTGGTGATCGGACTTCTCAAATCATGGGCAATGATCGAAAAGAATTTGTCTTTGGTGGTATTTAATTCGATCAGTTCTTTTTTTTGCTCTTCCAGTTTCTCTTTTTGCCGAATGATCTCCTGATTCTGGGCAGCCAACTGTTCTTCAATTACATTCATGTCGCGGAGACGACCGACCAGTGCTCTCAAAACTCCCTTTATTACTGAATTTTCGTTCTTTGTAATGTCATAAAAAACATCCTGGTGAAATCGGAGTAAAAAAGTGTGTGAAAGTGCAGTAACAGTAGCTGATCGTTCTTTTTTATCAAGGAGATAATATTTTCCGAAAACATCTCCGGTTTTCAAAACAGTAAAAATATACTCACCATCATGAACTTTAACGCGTCCATCGAGGATAATATACATCGAATCGCCCAATTCTCCTTTAAGAACAATCTGTTCTCCTTCCGAAACTTCCATTTCAACCAGGTTTTCGGAAAGTTTGATTAAGAGGGAATCCGGAGTTTCAGAAAAAATCGTAACAGTTTTTAGAAAAGCAACTCTGCGATCAAGATCCATAGAATAAGCGTTTAATGAACTGGTTTCTGATTTTCGAGGCCCAGTGATGATTCGATCAGGTATTTATTACGGTCGTTCGCGCTTCTTGAGACAAGTTCTCCTATAAATCCGGCAACAAAAAGCTGTGTACCAAGCACCATAGCAAGCAAACCAAAATAAAAGAGAGGTCGCTCCGTCATTTTAACAGCCTGATTAACAAATTTTTCGTAGGCGAGATACCCGGCAATGACAAAACCGGCAAAAAAGATTAGAGTTCCCCAAAGTCCAAAAAAGTGCATGGGTCTTTTTCCAAAACGAGAGGTAAAGCTGATGGTCAAAAGATCAAGATACCCTTTGTAAAAGCGATCAAGACCATATTTTGTTTTCCCGAATTTACGCTTTTGATGTTGGACCACTTTCTCTCCGATATTTTTAAACCCGGCGCTTTTGGCAAGAAATGGGATGTACCGATGCATATCGCCATACACTTCGATACTTTTGATTACGGAATTTTTATATGCTTTGAGGCCACAATTAAAATCGTGTAATTTGATCCCCGACATACAACGAGCCGTACTGTTGTAAAATTTTGTCGGAATGGTTTTAGAAAGAGGGTCATGCCGCTTCTTTTTCCAGCCGGAAACGAGATCATATCCTTGGTCCATGATCATGTGATACATTTCAGGTAATTCATCAGGACTATCCTGCAAGTCAGCATCCATGGTAAAAACAACATTCCCTTTGGCCTGGTTGAAACCCTCATTCAAAGCCGCTGCTTTCCCATAGTTCCGGCGAAATTTAATTCCTTTGAGATTTGGATTTTCTGTGCGAAGCTTTTCAACAATACTCCAAGAATGATCTTGACTCCCATCATCAACAAAGATGACCTCATAGGAAAAATTATTTTTATTCATAACCCGAACAATCCATTCCGAAAGTTCAGGTAACGATTCCTCTTCGTTAAGTAAAGGTATTACGATTGATATGTCCATCAAGAGTTAATTACATTGATGTTTTGAGTGCAGGGTCTTCTTTTTTCAGAAAAATGGCGGCAACCAAACCGATCACGGCGCTGAGTACTGTATACGTAATGGCTCCGAGCACCATCATCATAACGGGTGATGTGAACTTTGCCGTAATAGCCAGGGCAGCATCAATTTGTTCCTCACTCATATTGGGATTCGTAGTAATTATTTGTTGACGTGACTGTTCCAATATTTCCCCGACAAAACCGGGATGTATGAACTGAGCGAAGAAGTAAGTGAAGATTGCAGCAAGAAGTCCGGCAAACAATCCAATTAGAAAACATTGGGTAAATGCTTTACCATAAGAGATATATCCATTCAGATATTTCTTCCGGTAATCGATTGTGCCGTATACCATCCCTCCTATCAGGAAAAGATAGCTGATGGATGAAAGCCCTTTATTCATATACAGACCAGCGATATATAAAATCAAAGAGAGGAGGATCAAACCGATACCGGTGATCAATCCATAATACAACCCCTGGGTTGTTGTGGTACGTTTTTTTTCTTCCATAATGATGTTTTTTGTTGATAAGGCAAACATACAAAAAAATGGAGACCGATGTCTACTAATATGGATTTTTTATATCTTTGCACAGGGTAAGTCTTATACGACCAGCTCCTGTCAAACTCCCCCAGGTTCGGAAGAAAGCAAGGGTACGATGGTTGAGCGGTGCGATATAAGGGGCTTACCCTTTTTTTATTTACGATTTACGATTTACGATTTTGGAATTAGTGGTATTTTTGTGTTTAATTGTGAAATGGCAAAATCGTAATATGAAAATTTAAAATCTATAATTTTCGATGCTGTTAAAAGTTTATCCTGAAAATCCCGGAGAAAGGCAACTAAATATCATTGTGGATTGCCTTAAAAAAGGCGGGGTTATCATCTATCCTACTGATACTGTTTACGGGTTGGGATGTGATATTACCCAGATTCACGCAGTAGATCGGGTTGCTCAGATCAAGGGGATCAAGCGGGAAAAGGCGAATTTTTCTTTTATTTGCAGCAATCTGAGCCAGCTTTCCAGCTATTCAAAACCCATTCCTAATAACATATACAAATTGATGCGGCGGGCGCTTCCTGGTCCATTTACATTTATTCTGAATGCGAACAATGAAGTTCCACATTTTTTTCAAAGCAAGAAAAAAAGTGTAGGTATCCGTATTCCCGACAACCAGATACCCATTAAAATTGTGGAACTATTGGGAAATCCGATCATGACTACCTCTATTCATCACGACGATGAGGTCATCGATTATCAAACCGATCCCGAATTGATTTATGAGAAATTCAACAAGTTAGTCGACATTGTCATTGACGGAGGTCATGGAGGCAATGCTCCATCAACGGTTGTCGACTGTACCCGGGATGATATTGTGCTGGTCCGTCAGGGAAAAGGAATTTTGGAAGATTACTTATAAGTTTTAAAATATTTATTTTGAATTTGAAAGAAAACCTGTACTTTTGCACCCTCAATTTACAATAAGTTGATTCGCTAGCTCAGTAGGTAGAGCATCGCCCTTTTAAGGCGGGGGTCCTGGGTTCGAATCCCAGGCGGATCACTGGACAAATGCAAAGTGCAAGGTGCAAAGTGTGATTTAATTTACACTTTGCACCTTTCGTTTTAGACTGTACCATGGACGTTTTTACATTTTCCGCGCTGATCTGCATTTTGAATAAGGGTTGTTCAAGGGTTGTTCAATGCTTGTTCAATGGTTGTTCAGACGTTGTATAAGGAGTGTATAAGGAGTGTTCAATCGTTGTATAATGGTTGTTCAATGAAACAACAATCCTGGCTTGCGTGTCATTTTTCCCTCATGAGTACTATTTGAATATCATGAGAAAGCGAAAAAATATACAGCCAACGATCCTTTATTTTAAAAATGCTGCCGGTGAGATCACTGAAGATTTTAAAGTCTTCACCGGTAGAAAGAAAGCTGAAGAGATTGTCAGGACTACGCTTCTCTCCTTTATCGAGATATTCCAGGATCGGTATAAGAACAAATTCACTTCATCTCATCTGAGACATTACAACGGATTAAAGATGCACCTGGAGGATTTCCAGAATAAAAAAGGCTTCCGGGTAGATTTTGATACCATCGGAAGGGATTTTTATCTCAAGTTCACTAATCACCTAAAAGAGAAAGGATTGAAGCCGAATACTATCAGTGCTCATATAAAAAGGGTCAAGCGTTTGATGAATGAAGCAATTGAGGACAAACTGACAACAAACCAGGAGCACCATAAGCGGGAATTCAAGATTATCAAGGAAGACGTGGATGGATACTGTTTACCTGACAATAAATGAAATTCAGGCACTCTACGAGATGCAAATCGACAATCAAAGCAAAAGAAAGATCCGGGATATTTTTGTCTTAAATTGTTTTACCGGCTTACGACATTCTGATTGGGATAAAGTTTCATTTGAGAACATCCACGAAAATAAACTTTACATCAAAACGCAAAAGACGAAAGAGCCTGTTATTATCCCGGTAAAACCTTTGGTGATGGAAATCCTTGGAAAGTATGGTTTGATTGACATACCGACTTTACAAAAGACCAATGAGGCATTACGCTGGATCGGAGATTTAGCAGCCGACAAAAAGATTGCCAGTGGAAATCCTAAAAAATGGTTGGAAGTAAGGACACACACTGCTAGGAGGTCATTTGCCACAAACGCTTACCTGACTGGAATTCCAATGAGGGATATCATGGAAGTGACTGGTCACAGATCAACCGAATCATTCTTGAAATATATCCGGGTGACAAAGCTTGAAACAGCTGAGAAACTAAAGGATCATCCTTTCTTTAATTAGGGAACCCCCTAAAAAATCATACAAAGTATATTCTTTCTTTTCCTTCCAATTACAGATAAATCCATTTATTTTGAAGGACTCATTGAAATTTGTGGCTATTCTGACCTTATTGTGAAAATAGTTATAGAAGCAAACATCTGCAATTAACTCCTTATCTATTTTAGTAATCACCACCTGATGTGAATCTTCGGGGAAGATCCTTTGAATGGAAGATTTGTAGTTTGGTAAGATGTCAACGAAAATATTTTCACCCCCTTCAACCAACCATTTTTTTATAGGATCAAACATTTCATTTGAGACATATGTCTTCCCTGCGATATATGCGAGACAATTGAATGCTATCTTAGCACAACTCCTATAATACCCCTCATTTAGTTCTGCACTCTGATGTGTAGTGACCTTGAAAGAAGCAGAATCAGAAAAAGAAGTTCTGTTTTCAATTGTATTGGCGACTATAGTTAGGGCTTTTGCAGTAAACGGATTGGACTTTCCATCATGGCTTGCAATAAAACAATCAAAATTTTGCTCGATACCAGTTTTTATCCCAAGTAAAAAACTATCAGAGTCTAAGCGAGAAAACTTCATCAATCGAATTCTTAAGGATTCGAAATGACATAGTTGATTTTTAAATTCTTGAAGTTCAATATCTGTCGTTGCTTTATCCATTTCTACTCGAACTTCACCTGTTTTTCTATTTAGAAAGATATGTGGTATCTCAAAAGGCTTTCCCATTTTGATAAATCCTAATGAGAGAAGTCCCGTTTCTGGGTACTGGCTAAAAACATTAACTCGGGATTTGGTTGCTTTCTTAGGATCAAAACTTCCTCTTTTACCAGGTCCTAGTAGTTGTCTAGGAAGAGACAATATTGAAGACCTCAGTAATACTTTCTCGTACTTTGAACTCATATTGTTAAACTCCCGACTGACATAATCAGACGGCAATTTTATTTTCCCACCTAATCCTGCAGGAATAATATGATCTGGACTGTCATAGTGCAACCCTTCGATTTCACCAAGATAAATGCACATTACAAGTCGAATGAATAATTGACACAATAAATATAATTTAGTACAATCACACTCTTTTTTTCTTTGGTTTTATTACTCCTGGCATTCCAACACCTGTTCTAGTATAATATTTATCAAAGTCATCTTTATATGAATGGATTAAGATTATTTCATTATCTTTTTCTTTGGGAAGAGGAAATAGGTTTTCAAAGAAATATCCGAGTATATCAATCTCATCATGAAACTCAATATCACTTCTTTCATATAGTCCCAACCTGTTTTGAAGATATTCTTTGAAATCCGCTTCACCATCAATCATGTCAGCAAAAATCATCAGGTCGTAAAGAGAAACGATCCAAGTCCATTTGTAAGTATCACTTAGAACACCAGATTCAATCAGATATTTAAGATTTACTGATACGGTTGCAAGGTGTTCGTATGTAACTGATATTTTGATAATCTGGTAATCTTTACTCTTATCAATAATCAAGGTTTTTCCTTGATTATTATCCGTATATCTAAATACTGGGACGGCTGTATCTTTTATGAATTTTTCTACACGAAAACACTGATATGAACCTTCATTCACAGTTTCTTTAAGTCGATCCTTTAATCCTAGAAGTGCTCCTCTACGATGTTTCTTATTCAATTCTCCTGCTTTAACTTCAATGATATAAAGCGTATCTGTACCAATTCCTAAAATGTCAAGTTCAGGCTCTTTTGGAATTCCATCTTCAATAATGTTGTATTTTAATGAATGATAGAACTGTACTGTCGGCAAGAACCTTGAAAATAATTCCTTTGTTTTCAATTCAATGAAATTATCCCTGGACGTGGGACTCGTATTACCCTTGAAGCGTTGTTCATAATATACGGCGTCTGCTGATTGTAAGAGATTTGCCGTGATGTCAAAAAGATTCCGAAAAGCAAGATTAATTGAGAAACAATAGTACCTGTCTTTTACCTTTATCAATGGCTTTGTTTTTATTACAGAATCTCCTAAAGGAAATCCTCCAAACTTGCCTTGAAGAAAAGCTGAATTATCGCCGAACTGATGCGATAAAAGATCAAAGATCTTCCGTTGCTTATCATTTTCAGGAATTACCCAAAATAATCTATTATATTCTTCAATGTTATCAAATGCTATTGCCGTTGGAGTATGCCTATTTTCTTCCGAATATAAATCTTCATTTCCTTCTCTAATTCCAAACATAGTTCTGAACTTCATTTCTGTCTTTTTCAACTCATCGGGTTCATTTTCTATGATCTTTATTTCATCAGGTCTAAAGATTCTATCATAAGCTAAGGAAGCTCCAAAAGGATTCCCAATTTTAGATGAGACCAATACATCAAATCTTTGAATGGTTTCATAAATATCAGTTGAAGAGACCCCATAATACTGTATTAAAAAACCATCATGTGGTGCAAAAGTTTCTTTGAAGACTTCTGCAATATGTGTGTGATAGCCGTCACCACGCACATGCAGAGCATCTTCCATCACTCGTAATTTAAGCCAATGATCAAATTCCGTTTCGCCAGAGGGGTTCTCAGCTGACATTTCATAAAAGCCAACATTAAATTTTATTTTAGAAAGTTGTTCTCTTATTTCATCAATGTTACTTTGTGACGGGATAATATCTGAATTTGCGTTTGTACCTGCAGATGCAATATTCATTGCATATTCAAGAAGAACTTCAATTTCATCGTCGATGACAATTTTCTCGTCCTCAGCTTGTTCCTTATCTGGACCATGATAAGTTTCAATAAATTGATTGAAAAAATTTGGAGATGCTTGGAGTAATCTTGCCCCTAGCCCACCCAAAATATAAATTTTATCATATCGGTTAATAAGATCTACGGCAATTTTGATTTCATCTTTGATCCAATTAAAATACCTCTCCCTATCAGCTCTTGCCTGCTCATAGGCAAAACGCCACTGTTTTTTTAATTCTTCGTCAAAGTAGATTGGTTCACTCATTTTCGCAATTATTAATAGCTCGATAATGTGGTAGGATTATTGGAAACAGCCGGTAAAATACAGGTTTACAATGACAAAGACATCTTTATATTTGACTTAAGATCAATTGTTTATAAACCGTTTCCATCATGCTTAACCAACAAACTCCGCAATGTATGGCCAATGGCTCATCATAGATATTGAAGTCTCATCTACTTCTTAACATTCATCCTCATTTGGTATTTCATTTCCATCAATATCGCCAGTTAAGTATTCTTCTAACTTCTTTCGGAAAGAATATTTTAATGGAAGGCCATTCAATATCGAATTTATTAATGATGGTGGAACAACTAACCAGGTTGGATAAGCACTTGAGAAAGGATTTCCACCACCTCCCCAAAACCACCTAATACCTAATCGCGGTTCCTCATCCCAATCCATGGCAACAATTGCCCATCTTTCTTTAATATTTTTAAATACCACCTTATAAGGTCCACCGACTGATGTTACAGGTGAATTGATTTTTAGTATTTCATTGTCGTCATCTAAATTGAAGTTTATTCCGCCCATGTTGTTTTGTTTTAATTGTTATTTTTTTTTAAAACGCAATTTAAATCCCTCTAAAGAAAAGTAAAATTAGGAAAAATTTGGAAACTCCAGGAATACAGCCTGATTAGTAAAATCTGACAGGAAATACCCCGAATCACCTGGTAATACAGGTGATCGGTATTGTCAAAAGCCCGAGGATCTCAACTTCGATGGAGCCTCCAGGGAATTCGGTAGATCCTGGTTCACCATCTTTGGGGATTAATTCACCTATATCTTTAATGATAATCATGGGCAGATTGCCAAAGACAAGAAAATTGGTAACGGGAATCATAGGGCGTGGCTAGAGATTAAAACTCACAGTGCACGTCGGTCATTTGCGACAAACGCTTACCTGACTGGAATTACAATGAGGGATATCATGCAAGTGACTGGTCATAGGTCAACCGAATCATTTCTGAAATACATTAGGGTCACTAAACTGGAAACAGCAGAGAAATTAAAGGATCACCCCTTCTTTAATTAACTATGATTGAGGAATTCTATTTATGATATGATGGAGCAATAATTTGGTGGGATCAAGCATTTCCATCAACATTGAAAAGGTCAAGAGGACCCGAATCTTCAATCTTTTTGATATTTTCCTTCATTTTTTCAAATTCTTCGTCACTTAAATCTTGTTGAACCTCATCATGATTTTCCTCATGAGGATTATCTTCATAATCATAATTTGTTTGGAATGGATTAAAATACCAATCCTTATCCATGATACCTTTTCTTATACAACTTTGGACCAAACGAGCGCCTTCTGTTGATAAATATCTGATATCACCTGGATCATTTTCATGTTCGGATTTGTCTGCGCTTGAAGCATATACTCTTCCGTGTGCTTCAACTATTTTTTCTACAACTTGTGATCCATAGCCCCTTCCTTGAAATGCTTCTTCAGTTGAAGCACTGTTAATCCAAACATCCCCCTCATCATCATCATAAAGTTCAATAGTAGTCACAATTTTACCACCTAGTTCCCCAACCCAAGTTGAAGGATCTTTTTCATATACCTTTAAAGAACACATAGTTAATAACCTATTAATAATACGTTTAATCAAGTTCATTCCACAATTAATTATACAAAATTAAGAAAATGAACAAATTAAATAGATATCATGAAGAGTATTTTATATTAGTTCTGGGTCACCATTCATTCTACAAATCAAATAGTCAAGCAAGATAGAACAACTGTTATAATTCCCAATACATCGCCATCCCCTGCAGGCGGTTCAGTTCCTGTGCCCCCGGTACCCGTTGTCTCGCCTTCAATAGGTGTGCCGGTATCTCCTGATCCGGAAGCAATGCTAAGATAAAGCCAGTCATCCTTTTTTAGCCAGGCATGATCGATGGTTGTATATTCATTGCCGTCATTTGTTGCCAGCATCGGATGGTCGGTGATATTGTTCCCGGCCAAATTTACATTTTGCCGAATATCAATATTGAAATAAACATTATTGATCGTACTAAAATGAGCATCGACCCTGACTGCCAGAAGGTCTTCATATAATCGGATAATGATTGCTCCCGACCGGGAGGAAGGATTGAGGATTGTTGTTATAAACTGTTTTACCTCACTTCCTCCCCCACCGGAAGAGCTTCCCCACGGAATCCAATAATTTCCATCCCAGAGATAAGCCAGGTGTTTCCCATCATCGTAATATATTTGTCCTTCAATGGGAAAATCAGGCCTTGAAGATAATCTGTGCAAGACAGCATTTAGAAGCTGGTTCTGCTGTATGTCAAGGTTGGACTTAAAGGATGGCATAAATATTCAATATAGTTCAGGATTAACCTACGATAACGATCTGGCCGGTGATTGATGTTGCTGATGTCCAGGTAACATCACCTGAAGCGTTGACTGAAATATCAACTTCAACTGCATAACGGATCGTCGAAATGGTTTCGTAGATCATGACCAGGACATCAGTGCCGCAGCCATGAGTTGCCGCAGTGATGGTCTGGGTTGTCGCAGCGCTGATCGTACCGACGTACTTCTTGGTCCTGCCAGCAGTCTTTCCATCTACATAGGTTTTTGTCGCCTTCTGGGTGGCAAGCCGGGTATCACTGTTGGCAGTGAGCGTTCCGTCCGTATCGATAACCCCGGATTTGAAATCAGTAGTTTCAATATTGGTGATGGTATTCTGATCAGCATCAATGGTCTTGTTGGTCAATGTCTGCGTTGCGGCCAGCTTGACCAGGTCGGCGGACTCTGTGTTGTCCACTCCGTCGAAATCTGCTGCCGTGATACCGGAACCCTTGGTAACATTGGCAATGACCATGTCGCCGATGTTTACACCAGTATTGGACGGCGTGCTCACTCCTGAAGTAGTTCCGGCGACAATCACTTTCCAGAACCAGCCTTTCTGAATTGTTGTGATGCCTTGGGCGGCAATGGTCTGACTGCCATCAAAGGTTCCCTTGTAAACCATCCCGGAGGTGATCTGGCCCTGGATGTTGGCGATCTGTCCATCGACATAGGTCTTCGTAGCCTTCTGACTGGCCACCTTGACATCCGAGTTTGCCGTCAGCGTTCCATCGGTATCAAGGTAGGTCAACGGCATCTGCTGGACATTGTCGACATTACCCAACCCTACCTGCGACTTTGTGGTTGCATGAGGGTTAGCTGTCGATGCCAGATGCGTATCAATCGCGGCATGTGAGTTCGTGCCACGGTTGAGCAATGAATTATGGTCGATGGCCGTGGGATCGACAGCTTTGACCCAGACCGTACCGTTCCAGTACTTCTCGATGTTATCGGTGGTATCGAAATACTTCTGGCCTTTCACCGGGCTTGCCGGCGCTGTTGCCAGGTTTTGAATCACAGCATTCTGCAATTCGTTTTTGTTTAAGTCCAGCGGGACCAGAACTTTTTTTGCCATGTTGGTTGAATTTGAGGTTTATAAAAACAGTTAATTGTAAATTAATTTTCCGCTTGCAGCCGGATTGAGCCGGATCACCATCTGGTCGGTCGATTCATGCGTGATCTCTGCCACAAGTTCTCTCCCCGTCGTGTCCACAACGACAACTGTGGGGTATTTATGAAGGTTATGCAGCACTGTGATCTCACTCTGGTTGATGAATGATTGAACCACCTGATCGATTTGGATACCACCACCGCCACCTCCGGACCCTCCTGTGCCGGTTCCATCAATTATCCGGTACAGGTAGAAAAGCTCAATTTTTGAACTTCCTGATTTGGGATTTTCGCCACCGGAAAGGCAAACATAGACCGGTGTATTTTCGAAGATCTGTGTCGAGAATACCGGAGTCATTCGCTGGATCGTCTGAGACTGTGACATGATGAAGTCTGACGGAAAGAAACCCCAATCCTGGGTTTCCGTATCTCCATCGGTAGTAACATTCAGCGTCTGGTAGGAATAAACCTGCAACCCACCGATGGGTGGCGGCATTGGAGTGATCCTGGCAATGAGAGAAACAAGCTCGATGATTTTATCAACCCCGGGAGCCGGTATAATGATATTCTTTTCGGTCAGCCGGTTGCTTTCATCCTCGGTGATCTCATGAAAACCGGCAATGACAGCCGAAGACTGTATATTGAAAAGGAAGTTGTATAACTCCGTGAAGTTTTCATTGATCTTCTTTCCACCTACCCTGAGCTTGTCACCCCGTTTGTCACCCGGGACAATCCCGATATTTATTTCCTGTCTTGCCATATTTAGAATGTTACCTGGTCAAATGTTATTTCAATATTATCGAAGCTCACGTCCATGTTATCCCAGGTCAGCGCTTCCGGAGGAATGATCGGGTTCGCTGAACTCTCTGGAACATGGACTGAGTAGAATGAATTCTCATAGGCACGTTCATACTCGATTTCGAGGTTGAACAGGTATTCGCCATCCTTGTGGAACGGGGTTATTTTTGCCGATTTGACCACGATCTGGAACAGCTCCTTGCCAATCTGTTCGTAAGCCTCTGTCGATAAGAGCAGTTCCATGAGGCAATTCTTTTCCCCAAGCGAGATCCACCCAGAATTTGCCTTGCAGATCTCGGTTTCTTTCGCACTGAACTGCCTGGCCGGGGAATTGAAATAGGAGTACTTTTCTTCCCTGATAGTGATGCCGGCGGCTCTCTCATATTCAAGGTTCAGTTCCGATTTACCAAGGAATCTGAACGTATCATATGCAGAAAAGGAATTCCTGTAAAAGAAGACCTTTTCATTCTCAAAGACCCTTGAATCATTGATGTAAATCCGGCGTTCGGACAGGTACTCATCATCACTGTCCATGAGCATGACCTCCCAGGTCTTGACTGTCTTGCCATACCAGGCATTCACAAGATTCAGATGGTCAAACCCGACTTTGAACTCTGCAACACAATAGGGAGTGTATGCCACCATCGGCGTTGCATTGATGATCTTATGCGTGTAATCAGTGAAAGTTACCACCACTACCAGCCTGTACTGGATGCCTTCGGGGTTACCCTGGAAAAGGAAAAACAACTTTTCCATGACCCCGCTGCGGGAATATTTCGTGGTGGGAAGCCAGGAAAGAAACTTTGACTTATTAGCGGCAACGTCAAGTGCGACACGAGGTCGCTTAAATAACTGTTAATCGTTCTTTTACAGATAGAATTAACCTCATGTTCCATCATGAGTAGCCTACCGGCACATGCGTCAATGGTAACGTTGGGGTGTGAAGCT
>JALNWG010000026.1 GCA_023231005.1 Bacteroidales bacterium
ATCAAATGGGTGATCCTGGCCTTTGTGATTGCCTCGCCTGTTGCCTGGTATGTCATGCGCCGGTGGCTTGAAAATTTTGCCTACCAGACCGAATTAAGCTGGTGGATTTTTGCAGTTGCCGGATTACTGTCTTTATTCATTGCCCTGATCACTGTCAATTGGCAAATATATCGGGTAGCCAGGAAAAACCCTGTGGAAGCTCTCAGAAATGAATAGAATGAATATATTCTCGACTTTGCTATTTTGCCATTTCGCTATTTAATTTTCCCGCTACATACCCTCGTGCTTTTTCAAGAGCCTTTGGGATGCCAGCCGGGTTTTTACCACCAGCAGTGGCAATATGAGCCTGTCCTCCTCCTCCTCCCTGGATCTCTTTTGCAAGCTCCCGGATGATGTTTCCTGCATGGAGTTTACGTTCTTTTACCAGATTTTCTGAAAGCATGACCGTAAGGGTGGCTTTTCCTTCAGTTTCGGTTGCCAGAACCAGGAATAAATCAGGAATTGCATTGTTGAGTTCATGAGTAAGGTCTTTCACGGTATCGGAATCAAGATCAACCTTGACTGCCAGGTAGTTGATCCCATTGTAATGCTGTACCTGAGATTTGAACTCTTCCAGTAATTGAAGTAGTTTTAACTTCCCCAGTTCGGTTACCTGATGTTTGAGTTCCTGATTCTCGTTGAGTAATAAGTTTACTCCTTTTATAAGATCCCTGGGATTTTTTAATAGTTCTCCTATCTCTTCCAATAAAGTAGCCCGGGAATTCCAGTATTCTTCGGCCTTTCCGGCAGTAATGGCTTCTATTCTCCTGATTCCTGCAGCGATGCCACCTTCTGAGATGATTTTAAACATGCCAATTTGTCCGGTTGCAGCCACATGTGTTCCGCCACAAAGTTCGATGGAATAGGAGGGATCAAAGGTGATGACCCGAACCTGGTCACCATATTTCTCTCCAAACAAAGCCATGGCACCCAGTTTTTTAGCCTTTGCAATCGGGACAGACCGTTCTTCTTTTAAGATGATATTTTCGCGAATTTTAGCATTCACCATCGATTCAACTTGTGCAATTTCATTGCGGGTCATTTTAGCAAAGTGCGTGAAATCGAATCGCAGCCGGTTTTCATCCACCAGGGACCCTTTCTGCTCAACATGAATTCCGAGTACTTTACGCAATGCGGCATGCATGAGGTGCGTTGTTGAATGGTTGTTGGCAGTATCGCGACGCTTTTCTAAATCAACCTGTGCTAAAACGGTTAACCCGGGATTGGCAGGGATCCCTTTAGTCAAATGAATGATCAGGTCATTTTCTTTTACTGTGTCAATGATCTCAATTTTTTCATCACTGGATTTTAGCCAGCCCCGGTCACCAACTTGACCGCCGGATTCAGCATAAAAAGGAGTCTTTTCCAATACGACATGATAGAACTCCTCTCCTTTAGTCACTATTTTCCGGTACCTGGTGATTGCTGTTTCCACTTCAAGCAGATCGTACCCCACAAACTCCGGTAATCCGGTTTCTTTCAATAAAACGATCCAGTCCGAAGTATCTATAGCGGCATCGTGACGGGAACGTGCTTTTTGTTCGGCCAATCCCTTACTGAATCCTTCCATGTCCACTTCCCAGCCTATTTCCCGGGCCATTAACTGGGTCAGGTCAATGGGAAACCCATAGGTGTCGAAAAGTTCAAAGGCAAAAGCCCCGTCAATCATCGATTTCCGGCCTTCAATGGTTTTTCCGTTATTTGATTGTTCAATATAATTATGAAATCGTTGTATCCCTGTAGACAGCGTTCTTAGAAAAGCAGCTTCTTCCTCACGAATTACATTGATTATCAAATTTTTTTGAGAAATTAATTCCGGAAATATTGATCCCATTTGTTCAATCAGGGTGGGGACCAGCAGATACAGAAAAGGTTCTTTGAATCCAAGAAAGGTATAACCATATCGGACAGCCCGGCGTAGAATCCTGCGGATGACATAGCCTGCTTTTACATTGGAGGGTAACTGCCCATCGGCAATGGCAAAAGAAATGGCACGTATATGATCGGCAATTACCCGCATGGCAATGTCGTGCTTTTGATCCATGCCATAGGTTAATCCCGAATATTGAGCAACCGTCTGGATGATGGGTTGGAAAACATCGGTGTCATAATTTGATTTCTTTTCCTGCAACACCATACACAGTCGTTCAAATCCCATTCCCGTATCGATATGTTTGGCCGGAAGTTCAACGAGTTGTCCATCAGCCATCCGGTTATATTGAATGAAAACCAAGTTCCAGATTTCAATTACAGAAGGATCTCCTTTATTAACCAGCTCATTTCCGGGGATTTTCTCCCTTTCTGTTTCATCCCGGATATCGGCATGAATTTCTGAACAGGGGCCACAGGGACCGGTATCCCCCATCTCCCAGAAATTATCTTTTTTAGACCCCAGCAGTATATGATCTTCTGGAAGGAAGGTTTTCCAAAAATCAAGTGCTTCGGTATCACAGGATAACCCTTCTGATTCATCTCCTTCAAAAACAGTGACATAGAGCTGATCATTGTTGATTTTCAACACCTCTGTAAGGAGCTCCCAACTCCAACTAATAGCCTCTTTTTTAAAGTAATCGCCAAACGACCAGTTCCCCAGCATCTCAAACATCGTATGATGGTATGTGTCGTGGCCAACCTCTTCCAAGTCATTGTGTTTCCCCGATACCCGTAAACATTTTTGTGTGTCAGCAATCCTTTTAAATTTTCCGGGTTTGTTCCCCAAGAAAATATCCTTGAACTGATTCATCCCTGCATTGGTGAACATCAGGGTTGGATCGTTTTTCACCACCATGGGGGCAGAAGGAACAATCTCGTGTTGTTTGTTTCGAAAAAAAGTGAGGAAGGCTTGACGTATCTCAGTTGAATTCATCTAATTAAAAGATTAACAATTCGTTAACAATCTTTAACATATTTTAGAAAGCAGGATGACCTGCAAAGTTAATTATTTACTTAATTTTGCAGCAGTTAGCTTTTCTATTTTGATTAAATCTTTATTTGCCAGTAAATGAGCAAGGTAAAGTATAAATTCAATAAAAAATCGTTGACCTTCGACAGGGTGCAAACCACCATGCGAAAGCGATTGCTCTATTTTTTCTCACATTTATCAACCGGTGTTGTATTTGCAGCAGTAGTGTTGATTCTTGCCTATAATTTCCTTGATTCGCCAAAGGAAAAAGCACAAAAGCGGGAAATCGATGAAATGAAATTACAATATCAGATTCTGAATGATCAATTGGATAAAGCAACCAAGATTATGGCAGATCTTCAGGACCGTGACGACAATATTTACCGGGTAATATTTGAGGCGGAACCCATTCCCAACTCCATCCGGGAAGCTGGCATTGGCGGGATTGACCGGTATGAAACCCTGAAAGGATACTCCAATTCCGACCTGATCGTAGAGACGGAAAAAAAGATGGATAAGATCATGGGGAAATTATATGTGCAATCAAAGTCATTTGATGAGGTTTTTAACATGGCCAAAAACAAGGAAAAAATGTTGGCGAGTATTCCAGCTATACAACCTGTCAATAATAAGGACTTACGCCGGATTGGCTCTTATTTTGGAACCCGTGTTGATCCTTTCTATAAAGTCAGAAAATTTCATGAAGGAATGGATTTCTCTGCCTCGGTAGGCACAGAGATTTATGCAACTGGCAATGGGATCATCATTACTGCAGGTCGCGATAACGAAGGTGGTTATGGAAATGAAATTACCATTGATCATGGCTATAACTATAAAACAGTATATGCCCATCTTTCTCGCGTTTTTGTAAAACCTGGTCAGAAAATCCTGCGGGGTCAGATCATCGGATATGTTGGGAACACTGGAAAATCAACTTCCCCCCATTTACATTATGAGGTACGGAAAAATGGGATCCCCTTAAATCCGATTTATTTCTTTTTCAATGATCTTACTCCGGAACAATTCCAGATGATGCTGGAACTTTCCTCCCGCCCTTCCCAAACAATGGATTAGTCAATACTTTCGATGTTAAAAACAAACAGGAAAATTGAGAAAATCTATTACTCCATTGGAGAAGTGGCTGAATTGTTCGAGGTCAATGCCTCTCTGATCAGGTTTTGGGAAAAAGAATTTGATATTCTAAAACCACAAAAAAACAAAAAAGGAAACCGACTGTTTACCCAGCAGGATCTCAATAATCTTAGAATTATTTACCATCTGGTTAAAGAACGGGGATATACCCTCCAGGGGGCCAAGGAAAAACTCAAACAAAATAAAGAAGATGTTGGAAAAGAGGTAGAGATCATCGAATCACTTACCCGGATCAAGGAATTTCTAATGGAGTTAAAGCATCAAATGTAAGGGTGTTTCCGTATAGAATCATTGCGTACTTCCGAGTGCCAGGGTTCTGCAAAAAAACAGGTTGGGTGATGAATGAGTGAACGAAGTAAGCAAATCTGTAAAGAAAAAAAAATCAAATCCAAGAATATTACAATGACAATCCAAAATTCTGATATTACCGAGGCTTTGCGGCATGTAAATGATCCGGATCTAAACAACGACCTGGTTACCTTAAACATGATTGAAAATATTCACCTTGACGAAAACAACGTTACTTTTGATTTGGTGCTTACCACACCCGCATGCCCAATGAAAAATCAAATCAAACAGGCTTGTGTGGATGCCATTCATCAATATGTTGATGATAGTCTCAAGATTGAAGTAAATATGACCTCAAAAGTCACTTCCCGGAGAAAAGAAACCGATGTTATGCTGAGGGATGTAAAGAATATTATTGCAGTCGGCTCCGGTAAAGGAGGAGTGGGGAAATCAACGGTTGCAGTAAACCTTGCTGTTGCCTTGGCTAAAACAGGGGCAAAAGTCGGATTGATTGATGCCGATATTTATGGTCCTTCCATTCCCATGATGTTCGGATTACTTAATGAACGCGTTGCGGGATATGAAAAAGAGGGAAAATCTTTTATCTATCCATTTGAGAAATTCGGACTGAAAATCCTTTCAATTGGTTTCTTCGTTGATCAATCAAAAGCTTTAATCTGGCGTGGACCCATGGCATCCATGGCACTTCGGCAACTGTTTACGGAAGCCGACTGGGGAGCGCTCGACTATATGGTCATTGACTTGCCTCCTGGTACCGGGGATATTCCTCTTACATTGATCCAGGAATTCCCTCTAACAGGTGCCATTATCGTAAGTACTCCCCAGCAAGTTGCCATTGCTGATGTACGTAAAGCGGCCGACATGTTTCGCAACGATAAAATCAATATTCCCATCCTTGGAATCGTGGAGAATATGTCTTATTTTATTCCTCCAGATCTTCCCGAAAAACGATATTTTATCTTTGGTCAGGATGGAGGGAAAAAACTGGCTGCTGAACTAAATATTACAATGTTAGGTCAAATACCCATTGATCCGGCCATCACTTCATCAGGAGATACCGGAATGCCCATCGCGACAGATCCACAATCTCCGGTTACCAAGGCTTTTGATAAACTGGCTGAGGCAGTTGCTCAACAAATCGCGGTTGCCAACCAAAGGTCCAATCCGTGAACGAAGTGAACATATCAACAAGTTATAAACTCAAAAAACAACCAAAAAATGGCTGCAAACCAAGAACTGGTCACTAAAGTCAAAAATGTAATTGAACAGATTCGTCCTTACCTTCAAGCAGATGGGGGAGATGTTGAATATATTAATCTTACCGACGACAATGTCGTTAATATCCGCTTGTTGGGGATGTGCGGGAATTGTCCTCATAGCCGAATGACCTTGAAAAATGGGATTGAAGCGGCGGTTGTTCAAGCCATTCCGGAAATCAAAGCAGTAGAGTCGGTAATGGCAGAATAGGGCTTGGCCGCGACTGATAAATGGATTAGGAAAGATATTTCCCGACAATCGGAATCCTGCGCCCCATTCCAAAGGCTTTTGGAGATACCCGGAGAATGGGGGGTGTTTGAAATCGTTTATATTCACTGGTATTGACCAGTTTCAATACCCTCCTTACCGTTTCCTGATCAAATCCATTATGGATTAACTCGTCAGGACCTTGACGGAGTTCGATATACTGGAAAAGAATTTTATCAAGAATCGGGTAATCGGGCAATGAATCAGAATCTTTTTGTCCTGGCCGTAATTCTGCCGAAGGTGGTTTCAAAATGGAGTTTTCCGGGATGATCTCAACTTCCCGATTGATCCATTGTGCCAACTCATACACTTGTGTTTTATAAACATCTCCCAGTACTGACAATCCACCGCACATATCCCCATAAAGTGTCCCATAGCCAACAGCAACTTCACTTTTATTGGAAGTGTTTAACAGAATATACCCAAATTTATTGGATAATGCCATCAGGATGACCCCCCTGAGTCGGGCCTGAATATTCTCTTCGGCGAGGTTGAAAGGAAGATCCTTGAATTGTGGGAGAAGGGTTATCTCCATTGATTTAAAAGCTGTTTCGATGGAAATGATATCATAAATGACTTCAAGATTCTCAGCCAGCTTCCGGGCATCTGTTATACTGTGATCAGAAGAGAATTGTGAAGGCAACAAAACGGCCCTGACGTTCTCTTTCCCTAATGCGGTCACCGCAAGGGCCAGGGTTACTGCAGAATCGATCCCGCCAGAAAGGCCAAGAATTGCTTTAGAAAAACCCATTTTGGCAAAATAATCCCGAATTCCCAACACCAGGGCAGAATGGATCAACTCAATGGCAGAAGGACAATGCCTTAACGGGATTGTTGAACCTGAAAAACCGGATGGTTTTTCCGTGAGAACCTCAACGATTTGAAAATCCTCTTCAAAAGATTTAAGTTCGGTGGTTATTTCTCCATTTCGTTCAATTAGCATCGAACCCCCATCAAAAATGAGTTCAGTTTGACCCCCTACATGATTTACATAAACAAGAGGGCACCCATAAGTAACAGCATTTCTGGTTAAAATTTCTTTTCGCATTGCTCCCTGGCTGTAATGAAAGGGGGAGGCAGCAATATTCAGGATGATGTCGGGATGATATTGTTTGACTTCATCCATTGGATTTCGAAGATATAAAGGATTGTCCGATACATTCCACAGATCTTCACAGATGTTAAGCGCAAAGCGGGTGCCTTTGTAATCTATTGTGCTACAGGGAAGTTGGTTTGGCTCAAAATATCGGTACTCATCAAAAACATCGTAATTCGGGAGCAAGGTTTTGTGTGCCAGAGCATGGATTTTTCCTTCTGCCAGAAACCATGCTGTATTGTACAATGGCTTCCCTTTTTGGGCAGGGTTTCGGGATGGTGCTCCCACGATGGCAGCAATATCATTACAATGAGAAGCAATGGTATGTATGGATGAATAACAACGATCAATAAAATCATCAAATTCCAGAAAATCACGCGGTGGATATCCGCAAACCGAAAGCTCAGAAAAAACCACAATGTCAGCTCCCCCTTCCCGTGCTTTTTCGATGGCTGTAATGATCCGGGAAACATTGTTATCAAAATCCCCGACCCTGTAGTTTAATTGTGCTAACGCAATTTTCATAACCTGTTAAAAAAGAAACTCAAGGTTCAATTCTGCATAATTCAGCATGCTTTTTTCATTCATTTTCGATTTTTCGTTCACCCCGGTAAGAACTGAGTTCAGCGAATTTGAATAGGAAAGTCCAAAAAAGAACCGGGAAGATTGATCCAGGTGAAATTCACCTCCGATCCCAATCAAAATCGATTCCCGGATCAAAGAAGTAGCCTGGTTTAAATCATACTTTTGATCAAATGACTCTCCCTGGTTTGGCTGGAAGCTTTCATTGGCCGTTACTTTTAGCCGAAAACCAGTTCCGAATCCAATTTGTCCATAAAAAGAAAATTTTCCAAACTCCTTAGTTTGCATTTTTATCATCAGCGGGATCTCAAGGTAAAGAAAATGATATTTCCTGGTCACCTCTCCCGACAATATTGCGGTATCATTGGGTTTTAACCGGACATCAGGATAATTCAACATGCCGTTAAGAAATTGAAAATTAAATCCGGTAGAAAAAGCATATCGTTCAGCAAAATATAGGTCACCTACAAATCCAATCGTTGTTCCCATCCTTGCACCATCATTTGAATATTCTTTGGTACTCGGATTCATCCAGCCTATGTTAGGGGCTATTTTTAGCCCTAGTTTTATTGGAAGTGTCATTTGCGGAAAGGCAACCGAGGGGAACAAAACCAGAAGAAGGATCCAGGGGTGGAAATGTATGTTTTTCATTTTCAGTTTATTTGATTTTTCAGTATGCCGACAATTGCAACAAAAATAATACTTAAAACTCCAATTGGCTGGAGATTTTCATATTTTTATCCAAAAATAATTAACCGTTTAATCCGTTTCTAATGAATTCATGATTGATCGATAACAATAATATGTTCAGATTTAAATTTTTATGGGTTGTATCCGCAATTTGCCTGTCGTTAATCACAGGTTGCAATTGCGGAAATAAACGATTACAGGTTAATGTTTCTAAGATCCCCGTTGCCCCCGTGACAATAAAACGGTATGATCTCGATTTGTTCAAAGTAAGAACGACGTTGTTGCAACATGATCTGGAAATGCTCAAAGGACAGTATTCGTTTTTTTTAGGGACCGACTTGAGTGATCCCTCAAAATTGGCTGAAATGAAAGCTTATCTTGAAAATCAAAGAAATATCAATTTTAAAGATCAGATAAAATCCAGATTTAGTGATTTAAAACCACTGGAAAATTCTCTCACACTCGCTTTTAAACACTATCTGTATTATTTTCCACAAGCTTCCGTCCCAGTAGTATACAGTTATATTTCCGGTGGTGATTACACCTATCCTGTGCAATTTGCTGATAATGTATTATTGGTTGGGCTTGATAATTATCTTGGAAAAGATTGTAAAATTTACAAAGCAGATGGTCTCCCGGCATACCGAGCAGGGACCATGACCCCGGATTTCATTTTGCCTGATGTGATGAAAGCATTATCATTCAAAGTCTTTCCTGAACAATTTCCCGGAAACAATTTGTTGGAACAGATGATTGAATCAGGTAAACGGCTCTATTTTTGTGAAGCAATGATTCCGGAAACAAAAGCTCAATATATTGTACATTATACTCCATCCCAGTTCAACTGGATCGTTAAAAATGAAGCTCCTGTATGGACAGCCATCATTGAAAATGGCATGCTTTACACCTCCAACGGGAAACTGATCCGCTCCTTTATGGCAGATGGGCCCTTTACGTCAGAGTTCTCCAAGGAAGCGCCTCCCCGTCTCGGAGAATGGTTGGGGTGGAGGATTGTTGGTAAATATATGGAAAACCAACCGGAAGTGACCCTCCAACAACTGATGGCAGAGAAGGATTTTCAAAAGATTCTGACCCTTTCAAAATTCAAACCTAAGAAGTAAACATTCATTTGTTGAAAAATTTCTGACCAGAAGGTATTACCTTTTACTGTTTCGGGCGATTAAGGTATAAAACCTAAGTTATGCTTGTAAAAACGTACGGCTGTGCCGTGTTCGGGATAAAGGCTATTACAGTAACGGTGGAAGTGTATATGGATCAGGGGATCCAGTTTTTCATGGTTGGGCTACCTGATAATGCTGTAAAAGAAAGTCACCAGCGTATCGAATCCGCACTCCGCAACAATGGTTATCGCATTCCGGGCAAGAAGATCATAATTAATATGGCTCCAGCCGATATCAGGAAGGAAGGTTCTTCCTATGACCTTACCATTGCAATGGGTATTCTTGCTGCCAATGAAGTGATCGGAACGGATAAATTGGAGAAGTATATAATTATGGGAGAACTTTCCCTTGACGGTGGATTGCTACCCATCAAAGGGGCATTACCTATTGCCATTGAAGCCAAACAGAAGGGTTTCAAAGGAATTCTTCTTCCAAGGCAAAATGCTCGGGAAGCAGCCGTTGTGGATGGTTTGGAGGTTCTTGGTGTTTCAACCATCCGGGAAGTTATTGACTTTTTTAATAATAGCAATGAATTACAAAAGACAGTTTTTGATCTTCAAGCAGATTTTTCACGACAATTATCATCGTATGATTATGACTTTTCCGATGTTAAAGGACAAGAAAATATTAAGCGTGCATTGGAAATTGCTGCTGCCGGTGGACACAATGTTATTTTGATCGGTCCTCCCGGTTCAGGAAAAACCATGTTGGCTAAGCGGCTTCCTTCCATTCTCCCTCCACTTAATATACAGGAAGCGCTGGAAACCACTAAAATTCACTCTGTTGCAGGAAAACTCGGCATAAATCAACCCCTTGTGCTGGTTCGGCCATTTCGGGCTCCTCACCATACAACATCCGACGTAGCCTTGGTTGGTGGGGGTGGAATTCCTCAACCGGGAGAAATTTCTTTGGCTCATCATGGCGTTTTATTCCTTGATGAACTACCCGAATTCAAACGCTCGGTACTGGAAGTTTTACGACAACCCATGGAAGATCGTTTTATCACTATCTCCAGGGCAAAAATATCCGTGGAATATCCATCCAACTTTATG
This sequence comes from Bacteroidales bacterium, assembly GCA_023231005.1. Classification (GTDB taxonomy): domain Bacteria; phylum Bacteroidota; class Bacteroidia; order Bacteroidales; family FEN-979; genus CAIVAT01. The sequence goes on from JALNWG010000026.1 coordinate 10,528, forward strand.
CTTGTGGCTGCCATGAATCCATGCCCATGTGGTTTATATAATCATCCAACCATGGATTGTCAGTGCCATTCTGGTGAAGTGAAAAAATATATCAATCGGATATCCGGACCTCTTTTCGACAGGATTGATCTGCATATTGAAGTCGTTCCGGTTGATTTTCGACAACTTAGTGATAATCGACAGGCTGAAACCAGTGAAATGATACGAAACCGGGTTACAGCCGCACGTAAAATTCAGGAGGAACGGTTTAAAGGGGTGTCCGGGGTTTTTGCAAATGCTCACATGCCGTCACGGGTGGTCCGGAAAGTTTGTGCCATCAATGATTCTGGAAAAATTCTGTTGAAAACAGCCATGGAAAAACTTGGATTATCGGCTCGCGCTTACGATCGGATCTTAAAAGTATCCAGAACCATTGCTGATCTTGATAATGTCAATGAAATCCAAGTGGAGCATCTGGCAGAGGCCATTAATTACCGCTCATTGGACCGCGAAAGCTGGGGAAAATAATCCATTTTATTTTTGTCCCTGTTTTTGATTCAAATCACCGGATGACCAGCTTTAAGGTACTATCTTCCTGCTGATTTGTAATTCGGATAAAGTAAACTCCTGATTTTAATCCTGAAAAATCAAGATCTTTTAATAACTTTCCGGGCTTGGCGTTTATTTCTTCCTGATGGATCACAATGCCAAGAAGGTTAATTACCGACAATTTGAAAGAACCCGAAACTGGTTCTATTTTCAGGGTAAATATTCCCTGGCCTGGATTTGGCCAGACAGATAAAGAGGAGAGACTTGGTTTTTCCCAAATGCCTGTGCAAGGGCCAAAACTAAAATTGATATTTATTGTTGACGAATCGGAACATCCGAAAGCATTTACCACCCTTACGGAATAGGATTGAATATCAGCGCCGATGCCTGATGTTGATGCGGTAATGGTCCGGCTTGTGGCACCGTTTGACCAATAATAATCAGAATTCGGATTTCCGGCATCAAGAACAACGGTATCGTATATACAGACTGTTGTATCAGCCGGACCCAAATGAATGACGGGACGTGGATTGACGTGAACTGTTATGCTGCCTGAAGCCTGGTTAAATCCATCGCTAAGAACGAGTTCATAACTTTTGGATACCATCGGAGAAACTACGGGATTGGCAAGAGAAGAAGTGAATCCCAGAGGATTGGAAGTCCAGGCGTATGTGTAATTTCCGGATCCTCCTCCTGCCATGGCATGAAGTTGTGTGGAGGTTCCCAGACAGATTACCGGATGATCCACTACAAGGTTTGCTGACAGTGGACTTCCGGTAACGGTGACCATTATCTGTGATGGTTCGCTTTGGCACCCGGTAGACTGATCGGTCACAGTTAGAACAAATATCGTTGTGGCCTGAAGGTTAATAAATGTAGGATTGTTAATGGAAGATGAATATCCAGGGGGTAAGGAGGTCCAATAATATGAATATGGACCCGCACTTCCGTATGCAGTGCCGGATAACGCGGCATTAGTGCCGTAAGGAATACTGAAAGAAGTACCGGCACCGGCTATCGGTTTCGGGGAAACATTTACTTCGGTACTTCCTGTGGCAATGCTGAATCCGTCATTTAAGGAAACATTAAATGTGGTCGTTGTCAAAGGAAATACGGTTGGATTTGGCAGTGTAGAAGTAAAACCAGAAGGAACGGAAGTCCATGAATATGAATAATTTCCGCTTCCGCCTGAACCGAACGCCTGTAAAGTTGATGATGCCCCGGCACAAATCGTACTGGGTGTGGCTGAAGCTGTAGCCCCCAGTGGACCACCAATTACGGAAACAAGAACATCGTTGGTACCATGGCAGCCGGCATTATCTGTAACCGTTAGGGTGAACTGTGTCGTTGAGCCGATGTTCAACGTCAAAGGGTTCTGAATGTCCGGGTTCGTAAGCAATGATGCAGGTTCCCAATGAAAGGTATAAGGACCCGTTCCGCCACTGCCACTGCCGTGAAGCGTAATTATTGCTCCGTTTGCAATGGTGGTATCATTCCCGGCACCGGCTAACGGAGCGTTGATCTCGTTCATCTGAAATGGGTACCCCTGGTAAAGGGCAATGTTGTCGCAGAGGTCACCGATATCGCCAACAATATTTAACGTGTAACTCCCGGCATATAGCTTGGGGGAAACGATTAGGGTATATGTGGATGTGTGATCTGCTCCCGTAGCACACGTTGCACTGGCTACGTCGGTGATGGTGTAGGGGCCTCCCGAACCACCCGTAAGTGTAAATTTTTCCGGGTGCTGAAAAACATTTGAACACTTTACATTTTCCGAAAACCTTACAAATAATTCAGAGGATCCGGAACAGGGGATTTGTTGCTGAATGGAGTCGATGATCGGGGGTACGTTATCGAAAATCACTGCAGAGGATCCGGAAAAATCAAGTGTATATCCCGATTGTTGTACGGATGACCAATTACTGATGTTAAGGACATAGGTCTGACCTGCCAGCACCTGTAAATCCTTGTTCCACTTGGGCCCGTTTGTAGTGCCAGGCCCGTTGCAATTCTTATTATTACTCTGTGACGAGTTGATGCCTGTAGCGCCATTATTTCCTGTGGCTCCATAAGAGTTACAACTCACCTGCAATGATAGTGCGTCGGGATAGATTCTCGAACAGTCCACATTGGTCATGTTGAATAGGGCCCAGTCATAATCATTGTTAGCGTTATTGGGGGTCAGACTGAACCGGAGGATTCCGTCTGTTTGGACTGTGATTACGTAAAAGACATCGTTTTTTTCCCCATCCATGCATAACGGGCAATTCTGGCCAACATGAATTTCTGGATAAATATTCCCATGACCGGTGTAGGAGGTTGTGGTTGAATAAACCGGCTGACAGACCGGAATAGCCCCTGGGCAATCCTGAACTGTCGGAGCTTGGGAAAACAATTCTGTTTGGGCCAGTAACCATAATATGATGGATAGACCGACCTTACATAATAATACTGCCGGGTTGAATTTCAATACAGTTTTTTTGTCAAACAAATGTACATGACATTTTTTAAATTTCATATTGTAATCTTTTGTCAATTTCAAATTAGTTGACTGAATGGACGAGCTTTATTGAGGAATTCCAAAGTTCATGGAGCATTATTGTGAGGCAGCATTTTCTGTTCATTGGAACTCGACAACCGGAAGGAATGAGTTTTTAATAAAGGAGAAGGTCGGCTATCACAAAGCAGGCGTAAAGTACACTTGCTGCGCCATTTAAAGTGGTGAATGTCAGGTTGACACGAGATATATCGCTCGGTTTTACGATAACGTGTTCGTACAAGAGAAGAAGCGCAAAAAGAATTGCTCCAATCCAGTATATAAGATGAAATTGACCCAACCATCCTGCAACTACAACAAGAATAAGGGTAATTGAATGAAAAATGCCAGACAATACTAAAGCATTGCGTTTCCCAAGAAATACAGGAAGCGATTTCAGATTCTCAGATTTGTCGAATTCGATATCTAATAATGCATATAGGATATCAAATCCGGCGACCCAGAAAATGACCATAAAGGAAAAAAGGAGGGGGAGGAGATCAAAACGGGCAGTAATAGCAAGATAAGCACCAATGGGGGCCAGGGACAGGCCAAGTCCTAAAAAAACATGCGATAGGGCAGTAAATCGTTTTGTAAGACTGTACCCCAATACTACCAACAATGCCAAAGGTGAAAGGAAAAGACAAAGCAAATTAAGAAAATAAGTGCAAAGTATGAATAATCCGGCATTCAGGATCACAAAAAGCATGGCAGATTTAGGCTTGATGATGGCTCTCGGAATTTCGCGCAACGCAGTTCTTGGATTTTTTTTATCGAATTCCCGATCGGCATAACGGTTGAATCCCATTGCTGCATTACGGGCAAAAAAAACGCTCAGGAGTACAAGAAAAAGAGAACGTATAGGGAAATTTCCACCAACAAATTTGAAGGCAAGAAAAAAACCGATCAGGGCAAAGGGGAGTGAAAAAATTGTATGGCTGATTCTTACAAGAGAAAAATATTTAGAGATATTTGATGTTTCTAAAGTAGTCATCTGTTAAAAATTAAAAGCAAATGTAACTATTTTGAAAGGAATTCGTCCAAGTTGTTATTCTGCAGATTTGCACTAATTTTGCAGTTTTATTTTTGAATCATGAAAAGGCAGATTGAAGTCCTTGTCGGATATCTCAAATATAATTTCAAGGCACAATCGAAATATCGTGTTCATTCACCGTTTGTTTTTGATTTTTATAAGAACATCCTGAAAAACGACCAATCTTATCCGCAATATCGATTGGTGAATAAATATCGGAAAGAGCTTATTTCCCAATCGCGCTTTATCAAACGCAAAGATCTTGGATCAAGAGCAAAATCTTATGCCTATGACCAACGGTTTGTTCGCGTTAAAGATATCGCTCGCCGATCAAGTGTATCGGTAAAAAATGGTGAGTTTTTATACAGGTTAACTCAAAAATATCAACCGACTAACATTCTGGAATTAGGAACTTCTTTGGGGATCAGTACCATGTATTTTGCACTGGCTGTGCCTCAAGGTCATGTTTTTACCATTGAAGGATGTATTGATTCTGCCAATCTGGCCAAAGCAAATTTCGACCATTATGGCCTCAAAAATATTACCTTGATCACAGGGAATTTTAATGATAAATTAGCCTCTGTTCTACATCAAATGCCTTCTGTGGATCTTGTTTTTTTTGACGGGAACCATAAAAAAGAACCAACCCTTTCCTATTTTGAACAATGTTTACAACATATTCATCCGGACACCGTTTTTATTTTCGATGATATTCATTGGTCTTCCGAGATGCATGAGGCATGGAATATTATATGTAAAGACCCAAGGATTAAGGTCAGTATAGATCTTTTTCAGATGGGGATCGTGTTTTTTAAAGAAGAATTAAGTCAGGAAAATTTCCGGTTACGTTTTTAAAAAATAATTATGGAAAAAGAAGTCCTTCGCCTCGAGAATATCGTAAAAATTTATAAGATCGGGACCATCATTGTGGAAGCGCTCCGTTCTGTATCATTGGTCGTTAAAAAAAATGAATTTGTTGCATTAATGGGTCCTTCCGGTTCGGGGAAATCCACCTTGATGAATATCCTTGGTTGTTTGGATACCCCTACAAGCGGAAATTATTTTCTAAATGGGGAAGATGTCAGCAAACTTGACGACAATGCACTGGCTGAAATCAGAAACAGGCAAATCGGTTTTGTTTTTCAGACATTCAACCTTTTGCCGCGCTCAACAGCCCTTGAAAATGTGATGCTCCCATTAATTTATGCAGGCGTAAGCAAAAACAAACGGATTGAGATTGCTACGAAAACCATGACAGAAGTTAAATTAGGGGACCGAATGGAACATAAGCCCAATGAGCTTTCGGGTGGCCAACGGCAAAGGGTTGCCATCGCCCGCGCCCTAATTAATCGCCCGGCCATCATTCTGGCTGATGAACCTACCGGAAATCTGGACTCCAAAACCTCTATTGAAATTCTTGGTTTACTGGAAGATATTCATAAAATGGGAAATACCGTGATCATTGTTACACACGAAGAGGATATTGCCGAACATGCTCATCGGATCATCCGACTGATGGATGGAAAAATCAGTACCGACGAACCAAATACAAAGATTAAAACCATTTCGGATTATCATTTTAACGGCATCTGATGGTATTTATGGAAAAAAACGAAAATTATAAACGACTTTTTGAAGAATTTAATCACCTTTCTGTGATGATTATCGGAGATGTGATGTTGGATACTTATTTGTGGGGAAAAGTCGAACGAATATCACCGGAAGCCCCTATTCCGATCGTTGCTTTACGAAAAAGAGAACATCGGATGGGAGGGGCTGCTAATGTAGCCAGAAATATCCAGTCGCTGGGGGCTCGTGCTATTCTTTGCTCTGTCATCGGCGCTGATGATAAAGGGAGTGAGTTTCTTGCTCTGTTAAAAAAAGAGAAAATTGAATCTACCGGAATTATCAAAAGCAAACGGCGAATCACTACCACCAAATTCAGAATCTTTGGCAATTCAAATCAAATGCTTCGTGTGGATGAGGAAATTGAAAACGATTTGGATGAAACAGATTATCTGACTTTGATCCGGGTGATTGACCATATTCTCACGAATGAAAAAATTGATTGTATCATTTTTCAGGATTATGATAAAGGAGTTATCACGCCAAAACTGATCAGTGAGGTGGTACAAATGGCTCAAAAGCGGAAAATTCCCGTAACGGTTGATCCTAAGAAGAAAAACTTTAAGGAGTATCAAAAAGTGACGCTTTTCAAGCCGAACCTGAAAGAAATGAAGGAGGGACTTGGCTTTGAAGGGGAATTGAATAACAATGAAGCCATAACGGAAGCCGTACATCAACTTAGAGCTCAACTTAATTGTCACTATGTTCTTACAACCTTATCGGAAAATGGGGTGATGATCAGTTACAAAGATAAACACGAGCTAAAAAGTATTTTTGTTCCTGCGCATCAACGAATCATTTCTGATGTGTCTGGTGCCGGTGATACTGTGATTAGTGTGGCCTCCCTATGTCTGGCTTTAATGCGGACTCCTTATGAGATCGCCTTTATATCGAATCTTGCCGGAGGGTTGGTTTGTGAGGAAGTAGGAGTGTCACCTGTTAACAAGGAAAAATTATTGAAAGAAGTCCAGGCACTCCTCTAAAATGACCCCTGTTCAATCCTTTCCTAAAACCGATGCTGAGGTGATCATTATCGGGGCCGGACCTGCCGGAACAATAGCCGCTTTCGAGTTGGCAAAGCAAGGTATTTCGGTACTGATCCTTGAAAAAGCAATATTTCCACGTTATAAGGTTTGTGGTGCAGGCCTTACGCATAAAATCCTCTGTGAAATTCCTTTCGATCTTTCGCCGGTATTTGAAACTACCATCAATACAATCTGTTTTTCAACCGGGCTTAAGGAAGTGTTTACAAGAACATCCCCCGATCCGATCATCTATTGCAGCATGCGCGAAAAATTAGATGCATTTCTTCTCAGCCAGGCAGTGGCTGCCGGAGCCAGGGTCATACATGGGGTTCATGCGCAGGATGTTAAGCAATCAATCAATCAGGTAGAGGTCATCACCCGTACCGGTTCTTACCGTTCCAAATTGTTAATCGGTGCCGACGGCGCTTCCAGCATGGTAGCACGAGTCTCCGGATTACGTGACAATCTTCTTCCGGGGTTGGCATGGGAAGCAGAAATTAAAACCAACTCCGATGCAATAAACCGATTTTCAAATACAGTTTTTCTTGACTGGGGGAGCTTCCCGGGTGGATATGGCTGGGTTTTTCCAAAAAAAGATCATTTTTCTGTAGGCGTAGGTGGACCTGCTCATCTTTCCAAATGGATGATGCTTTATTATCAGCAGTTTATGAATTATTTCATGGATGGTCTTCAAAATTTTTCTTCGTCCATTCCACATTACGAAACATCCTCGCTAAAATCATGGCCCATCCCTGTAAGGGTGAAAAAAAGCCGGTTTATTAATGACAAGGTAGTGGTTGTGGGAGATGCCGGTGGTTTGACTGATCCTCTAACAGGGGAAGGGATATATTACGCCATTCGGAGTGGGAAATTAGCAGCAGAAGCTTGTTCTGATTATCTTCAGGGAAAGTCCTCCAAAATGGATCAATATTCTTTATCGGTGAATGAAGCGTTGATGACTGAATTGTTGGAAGCAAACAGAATCAGATACTTATTTAATACAGTACCCGGAAAAATCCATCATTTTGTCCGTGACAGCGACCGTGCCTGGCGGGCATTTGGAAAAGTACTTCGCGGGGAGCGCTGGTATGCAGATGTTCGCAGGGGGTTTGGAAAATGGCGAATACTATGGGGAACTGCCTGTCGTATTTCCAAACAAATATCTGATCGTAAAGAAAGGAAGTTTTTAAGAAATGGAAAAATCAGGACGATAACAAGCTCTTGACAATTTCCGAAATCATTTTATTGTCGGCTTTCCCGGCTAATTCTTTGGAAGTCATTCCCATGACTTTTCCCATATCTTTAATTGAGGCAGCGCCGGTTTGTGCAATTACTTTTTTTACGATCGCAATGACCTCTTCCTGTGAAAGCTGGTGAGGTAAATATGATTCAATAATAGTAGCTTCAAAAAGCTCTTTAGAAGCTAAATCGGGGCGATTGGCATTTTTATAAATATCCGCTGATTCGCGGCGTTGTTTCACTAACTTCTGGAGGATTTTCAATTCTGTTGACTCATCCATATCTCCGGTACCACTCTCTTTGGTCTTTTCCAGTAGCAAGGCCGCCTTAACAGCCCGCAAGGCTTCCAGTTTTTCGGCATTCCGGGCCAACATAGTGGCTTTGATGTCGTCATTAATCTTTTGTTCAAGTTTCATTTAGTCAACATTTTTATGAAGAAAAGAGTTTTCACTTTTCAGTTCGATTGACTTATCGGGATTTTCCGAAAGAGTTAATTTTGAAGCCTGTGACTCGGATGATAAAGGAGCATCATTGAGTTCAACGTTACGACGTTTATAAGCAGGGATACTTTCAAGTTCATAAAGGTTATTCTCAATGGGGGTATGATTTTTCAGTTTTTCACTGAGCGCCCTTAGTTTTGAAACCCGTTCGAAGGATTTTTTACTTTGAAAATCATTCGGATCGATGATAACTGGTGGTTGAACAGGGTTGCCAGGTTGAGGGTTGAAGTGCATAACCGGTTCCATTTCTGCTGCGTTTTCAACAGGCTGGAGTTCATGTACAAGTGTTTCTGCTGGTTCGGGGATGGCTTTCAAATCGGGGTTGTCAATAGCAAATTCAAAAGTACGGGTAGTTTCTGCTGGTTCTGGTTCCAATTTTGGAGCAACATGAAAAGATTCTGGTTCAAGTTCGGGTTTAGGTTCTGGCTCAAGGTTTAGAGGGATTTCCGGTTCCTGAGTAAAGATTCTCTTTTCGACTTTCGGTGAGGGAGAATCGGAATAGAGTTTATGAACCATCACATCCACTGGTTTAGTGGGATCTTTCTGTTTATGATCTTCGTCAAACCCGGTAGCAATAATGGTTACGCTGATTTTATCATCAAGGTTTTCGTCAAATCCGTTACCCCATATCACCTCACCAGTCGATCTTGTTTTTTCCTGGATATAATCGGTAATCTCTGTCACCTCATCCATCGTGATCTCATTTTTACCTGAGGAGATATATAGTAAGAGATTTCCTGCTCCCTCAATGTCATTGTTGTCGAGCAACGGGGAATTCAATGCCTCTTCCACAGCGAGTTGTGCTCGGTTTGGGCCATTGGCCACACCGGTTCCCATAATAGCTACTCCGCTGTTTTTCATTACGGTTTTAACATCTTCAAAATCGACATTGATATACCCGGCAACAGTGATGATTTCAGCAATCCCTTTTGCAGCTGTGGTAAGGACATTATCTGCACGGGTAAATGCTTCCGATAACGGCAAATCACCACAAAGCATCCTCAATTTGTCATTGCTGATGATAAGAAGGGCATCCACATTTTCTTTAAGCTGACGAATTCCATCTTCAGCCGATTGCCTGCGTTTGCGGCCCTCGAAAGAAAAAGGAATGGTGACGATCCCGACGGTTAGGATATCGAGTTCTCTGGAAATTTGTGCAATGACAGGGGCAGCACCGGTACCAGTACCTCCACCCAGGCCAGCAGTAATAAACAACATTTTGGTTCCTTTTTCCAGCACTGCACGAATGTCGTCAGAATTTTCGAGTGCCGCATTACGGCCTACCGATGGAGTAGCTCCGGCACCCAAACCTCCGGTAAGGTTAGCACCCAATTGAACCCGCGTTGGAACAGGACTTGATTCCATGGCTTGTGCATCTGTATTGCAGATAATGAAGTCGACTCCTCTTATTCCTTGCCGGAACATGTGGTTAACAGCATTGCTTCCACCACCGCCAACTCCGATAACTTTAATAATAGACGATTGATTTTTGGGTAAATCAAACTTTAGCATTCCAGCCATGATTTTAATTTTTTAGTCCGTTTAAAATTATTAAGAAACACTTTTGAAAATCAACTTAATTTATTTTTTTATTAACACATTCATTGTTAATAGCGATATTTATTCAATATCCTCTTCAAAAATATTTCGGATTTTATCGAGAAACCGATCAGGGAACCCTTTCACAGATCTTTCCAAATCTTTGACTTTTTTTTCTTTTACCTTCTTTTTCTTCCCGGTTGGTTCAGGTTCTTCTTCAACTTCAAGCGGAATTTCCGGCTTATTTTTTTCAAGTTCTTTTTCATACCGCTCAATTCCTTCGATCACCAGTCCAATCCCGGTAGCATGCATGGGACTGGTCATTTCTTCTGGTACTTCGGTCGAAAGATGTTCGTTGGGGTATCCGATCCGGGTATCGAGACCGGTCATAAATTCGGTGAGTTGGGCCACATGTTTCAAGTGAGCACCACCACCTGTCAGGACAATTCCTCCAATAAGTTTTTTTTCATAACCCGAATTTTTTATTTCATAAAAAACATGCTCAATGATCTCCTCCATTCGGGCCTGAATGATGCTCGCTAGGTTTTTCAGGCTGATCTCTTTGGGGGCACGGCCACGTAATCCGGGAATGGCAACTATCTCCTCTTCCCGGTTTTCTCGTGCCAGAGCTGACCCAAACTTGATTTTTAGTTCTTCTGCGTGTTTTTTAATAATGGAGCATCCCTCTTTAATATCTTCTGTAATAATTTCTCCTCCCAGGGGAATAACTGCTGTATGACGGATAATTCCGGCGTGGAAGATCGCAATATCGGAAGTCCCGCCACCAATATCTACTAATACTACCCCGGCTTCTTTCTCTTCTTCACTTAGTACTGCTTCGGAAGAAGCAATGGGCTCTAAAATAAGTTCTACTACCTCCAATCCTGCTTTTTTCACACATTTATAGATGTTCTTGGCTGCTGCAGTCTGACCGATAATGATGTGAAAATTGGCTTCCAGGGAACTGCCAATCATGCCTTTGGGTGTCATAATGCCATTTTCCCCGTCAATACTGAACTCCTGAGGAATCACATCCAATATCTCCTCTCCTGGATTCATATTGAGGTTGTACATGCTGTTGCATAATTTATCGATATCTTCCTGGCTGATCTCAACATCACTATTTTCCCGGATTATGTTCCCCCGGTGCTGCAAACTTTTTATATGTAAACCGGCAATGCCAACATTTACAAACTTGATGTCAACTCCCGACTTGGCTGAGGCCTCAGCAACTGCTTCCTTGATCGATTGTACCGTGTTGTCGATATTGGCAACAACTCCACGTTTCACCCCGATCGACGGGACTCTTCCAAATCCCAGAATCTCTATTTTCCCATGTTCGTTTTTACGACCTACAATAACCGCAATTTTAGTCGTGCCAATGTCGAGACCGACGATAATACCCGAATTTTTCATGCTAATTATATTTTAGAACAGACTACTTGATTCTTGTTTTTAATGTTGATGATATTATATTTATTCCATCCAATCTTATTTAAACCCAACCGATAAAAAACATAGAGCTTCTGAAACTTCTCACTCAAATCTGTGGCTTTCCCAAGAAGAATCACATGATTACCCACCTTCGGGATCAATTCAAATTCATGTTGTTCATTAACATAGATTTGATCAATTTGTGATTTTAAAAAGGGATCGTGTGAAATAAATAACCCCAATTTGTAAAGGTTGGTCAATAGTGAATCATAATAAATGGAATCGCTTACTGAAAGAAGATTAATGCGATATCTTGGATTTTTATTGTAGGAATCGTCAATCATTCCATTGGCTACCAAAACCCTGGCAGAAAACTCCGGGCTTACTGGAAGCATTGTCCCGGCTTCGTCGAGATAAAAACTCTCAAGCCGTTTATTAATGATTCGTAACAATGGCTCTCTTTGCTTTATATCGATAAACAACGATCCTTTATTGTTTTCATAAACTGAAACTTTCGCTATATAAGGCTGTTCCCGCAATGCTTTTTCGATGGCCCCGGTGTTAATATATCCAAGTGGTTTCCCTTTCAAAATCCCAGCCGATCTAAGAAGCAGGGAATCGATGTTGGACTTTGTGATCAATTTATCGGTAGAACCATAGTCAATCGAAACCTCGATTTTTTTGCAAGGACGGTTATATTGGGCAACTTCCACAAAACCAACCAATACTCCAGCACCTGCAAAGAGGAGTACCCAAATGGTGATTTTCAGTATTTTCAAAAATTTCTTCATGGTTTACGTTGCATCCAATGCTTCCATAATTGGTTTTACCAATTGATCTATATCACCAGCTCCAAGTGTCAGCAATACTTCCGGCTTCCGACTTCTCAGCGTATCCACAACTCCGGTTTTAGTCATAAGTTTTTTATTTTTTAACCTGATCAGATCCAGCAACATTTGGGAAGTTACCCCTTTGATGGGCAACTCCCTGGCGGGATAGATATCGAGCAGCCATAACTCATCGAACATTTCCAAACTGCGTGCAAAATCATTGGCCAAATCACGGGTCCTCGAAAAAAGATGAGGTTGAAAAATCCCCGTGATCTTCTTTGTGGGATAGATCTCTTTTACAGCGCGAATACATGCTTTAAGTTCTTCCGGGTGATGAGCGTAATCGTCGATATAAACCAATCCGGGACGTCGAATGTGAACTTCAAAACGACGCTGAACTCCTTCGAAGCCTTGCAAAGCAGTTCTCAACAGTTTTTCGTCCAATCCCAGCAGATATCCCACTGCCAACGCAGCAACTGCATTTTCAAGATTAAACATTCCGGGAATACCGAGAATTAAATCCGTAAGAACCCCAGAAGGCATTACATAATCAAAATGAATAATTCCTTCTTTTATCCGGATGTTTTTAGCCTTAAAATCGGAAATTCCATTGAGTGAATAGGAGTATTCTTTAAAATTCTGTTTTTGTATCGGAGTAATAGAAGTCCCTTGTTTTAGGATCAGAGCCCCATTAGCCTGGATTCGGGAAGTAAATTCTTCAAATGTTTTTTGTAACTCTTCTTCATTGCCATAGATATCCAGATGATCGGCATCGGCAGAGGTAATGATGGCAATATGGGGAGCAAGTTGTAAGAAAGACTTATCGTATTCATCGGCTTCCACGACACAATAAGGGTTACCCGTGGGATGATTGGAAGCATTGAAAAGGAAATTCGTGCCATAATTCCTTGAGATTCCTCCTAAAAATGCAAAATGTTCAATATCGCAACAGGAAAGAAGATGAGCTATTAAAGTCGATGTCGTTGTTTTTCCATGAGTTCCGGCTACGGCAATAGTCTTCATGGAAGATGAAATCAAGCCAAGCACCTCTGCTCTTTTTTTCAAGGGGAACCCTTTTTCCTTTAGAAATGACAATTCGGCCAGGTCATGTGGAATTGCAGGGGTATAGACTACGAGATCAGGATGAAGAGGGATTTGCCCGGGATCATCTTCAAAATGAATTACCATCCCTTCCTTGATCAACTGAGTAGTCAGGGCTGTTGGTGTACGATCATAACCCGAAACATGGGCCCCTTTCCAGGCGAAATAACGCGCCAATGAGCTCATTCCGATACCTCCGATACCCAGAAAATAGATGTTTTTTATGTCCTTCAAATCGATCATGAACTGGGGTTTGATAGCTTTATTAATGTTATTATTTCATCGGCGATTTTATCTGCGGCATTCACAATGCCAAGCGGTTTGATGTGTCCAGCCAGACTCTGTTGAAGTTCCTGATTTCCCATTACCTGAAAAATTACAGAACTGAGTTTTTCAATGGCTTCCTGATCTCTGACCAAAAGGGCTGCCTGTTGATCAACCAGCGATCTGGCATTTTTCATCTGATGATCCTCTGCTACATTGGGAGATGGGATCAGAATACAAGGTTTTGCAACCACACAAAGTTCCGATATGGCGATTGCCCCTGCACGAGATACGATTAAACTGGCAGCTGCATAGGCAAGATCCATCCGATCGATAAAAGGAACCGCAACCAGGATCCCTTTTTTTGTATCCTTCAACTGCACTTGGATCGATTTATAATAGTATTTTCCGGTTTGCCAGAGGATCTGGATGGGTGACCGATCGTTTGGTTTTTCCAGTTCTTTCACCAACTCAAGCATCGCCTGATTGATGGTGCCTGCACCTCCGCTGCCACCCATGACAAGGACTACCGGGACATCCTCTTGCAAACCAAAGTGTTTCCGGGCTTCTCTTTCCATTCCTTGCAAATGAATAAGATCCTGGCGGATTGGATTTCCAGTAAGAATAATTTTATTTTTTGGAAAATATTTTTCCATCCCGGAATAAGCAACGCAAATTTTCTGCACTTTTTTGCTTAATAAACGATTGGTCATTCCCGGGAAGGAGTTTTGTTCCTGAATCAGAGTCGGAATTCCTTTGTCGGTTGCAATCCGTAAAGTGGGTCCACTTGCATAACCACCAACTCCGACCACCGCGTCTGGTTTGAAATGGCCAATCAGTGATCTGGCTTTCAGCATACTGGCCATCAACTTAAAAGGGAAAGTGAGGTTTTTTAATGTCCATCTACGCTGAAATCCACTAACGGTAAGTCCTTCAATATGATACCCTGCAGCAGGAACCTTCTCCATCTCCATCCTCCCTTTGGCTCCAATAAACAGGATTTCGAGATCCTCCATCTTCGCTCTAAGGGCGTTGGCAATTGCAATTGCGGGGAATACGTGTCCCCCGGTCCCACCTCCGCTGATAATGATTTTTTTCATATAGCAGGTACATTTTGTGGTTCAGCCTGTTTGACAGGTTCCTGTAATATCTCTATCTCGGTTCCATTGCGGGTTTCCATTTCTGATCTTCGGCTTACACTGAGAATGATACCAATGGAAATACTGGTAAACCAAATAGAGGTACCTCCCATACTGATCAGTGGTAAAGTTTGCCCAGTAACGGGGAAAAGATTTACGGCAACCGCCATATTGATTAACGCCTGGAAAACCAGGCTGAATCCAATTCCAATCGCAAGCAATGACCCGAAATTTCCCTGACTTCGGCTTGCTATTCGGATCACGCGGAAAAACAAGATCAGATATAAAAGCAGGATAAAAACTCCACCCACCAAACCATACTCTTCAATGATAATGGCAAAAATGAAATCGGAATAGGGGTGGGGAAGAAAATTTCTTTGAGTACTCTTCCCTGGTGATTTTCCTAAAATGCCTCCAGATACAATGGCAATTTTTGCCTGGTCTACCTGGTAGGTAGCATCGGGTTCAGCTTCTTCATTATTGATAAAATGGTCAATACGAGCCACCCAGGTCGTTCCCCGGGGAAATATGGCCGGAAAAGTTTTTGAAAGGAAAAAAATCATCACAATTCCCACAATTCCTAATCCAACTAAGGATACCATATATTTCATGCTGATTCTGCCAATGAACATCAGAACCAGGCAGGTAACAAATAGAATGGCTGCTGTAGAAAAATTGGCAGGAAGAATCATGACAGTGACAAGGATAACGGGAATAATCACAGGAAGAAATCCTTTCCGGAAATTCTGAACCATTTCCTGTTTTTTACTCAGGATCCGAGCAAGATACATGATCAGGAAAAGTTTTGCAACATCCGAACTTTGAAACGTAAGATTAACGTAAGGAACCGTCAACCATCGATTTGCTTCATTTAGATTGGTGCCGGATATCATGGTAATCAACAAGAGTGGAAAAGTAAGAATCAATCCGATCTGAGATATTCTCGAATAATAGGTGTATTTGATTAAATGGGTGATATACATTAAGGCCAATCCAAATCCAAGGATCAGAAGATGTTTGAAAAGATAATATTCGGTATTACCATGCTGTTTTTTATACGCCAGGGTTCCCGTCGAACTGTAAACTGCCAAAAGGGAAAAAATGCAAAGGATGATCACAATGATCCAGATCACTTTATCTCCCTTCATTTTTGTAAAAACATTAGGCATGGAATATTAATTTATAAATTTTTAACTGCATTCCGAAAAGCAAATCCTCGTTCTTCATAGTTTTTAAACAAATCGAACGAAGCACAAGCCGGAGAAAGCAATACGGTATCACCTTTGGAACTGATTGAATATGCTGTTTGTACCGCGTCCTCCATGGTTATTCTGTCAGTCATGGGAATTTTCAATTCGTCGAATGCTTCATGAATCCGGTGATTATCCAACCCGAGACAAATAATTGCTTTCACATGGCACCGAACTAAATTCCGGATTATCCCATAATCATTATCCCGCTCAACTCCTCCCACAATCCATACAATTGGTTTGGAAATGGTCTCAAGGGCAAACCAGGTGGCATTCAGATTTGAAGATTTAGAATCATTGATGAATTCTATTCCATGAATAATCGCAACCGATTCAAGCCGGTGGTCAACATACTGAAAACCAGAAAAACTTTCCTTGATAAATTCTTTTCTGATTTCACGAATTTTAGGACCGATGGAGGCTGCCAACGAATCATAAACTGAGGGGTGTCCTTGTTTGGCTAAAGCTTCTAATGTCATGGTTTCTATCTTAATTTAAGTGTCACAATAGTTAATACTGCCAGCATAATTCCCACAATTAAAAAGCGGATGACGATTTTCGATTCATGGTAACCAAGCTTCTGAAAATGATGGTGTAATGGCGACATTCTGAATATCCGGCGACCTTCCCCATATCTACGTTTCGTGTATTTAAACCAACTTACCTGTAGAACAACTGAAAGGTTTTCTGCTAAAAAGATTCCACAAAAAATTGGAATCAGGATCTCTTTCCGAATCAGGATAGCAAATACAGCAACGATTCCACCTAATGCCAAACTCCCGGTGTCGCCCATAAAAACCTGCGCTGGATACGAGTTGTACCAGAGAAAACCAATGCAGGCCCCAATAAATGCCGAAATATATATGGCCAATTCACCTGAATTTGGTATGTACATAATATTCAAATAGTTGGCAAAGACTATATTCCCGGAAACATAGGCTAAAACCCCCAGAGTCAAACCAATAATCGCAGAACTCCCCGTCGCCAACCCATCTAATCCATCAGTTAAATTAGCCCCATTGGATACAGAAATGACAATAAAAATAACAATAGGGATAAAAACAAGCCAGGTCCATTTTTTCGTTCCGGGTCCTATCCAGGAGATGAACCAGTTGTAGTCAAATTCGTTGTTTTTTACAAAAGGGATTGTCGTCTTTGTTGATTTTACCGCAGTTTTAGAAAAGAGCTTTGTCTTTTCTGCCCCGGATTCAACTGAAAAAACTTCACTCGTTGGTACATAAGCTGTTTTCCGGATCCGTTCTCGAATCACGATGTCATGGCTGAAGTACATCGTGAAACCAACAATGAGACCAATACCGATTTGTCCCAAAACTTTAAGTTTTCCTGGTAATCCCTTTTTGTCTTTCTTGAATACCTTGATATAATCATCTAAAAATCCGACAATTCCAAGCCAAACGGTAGTGGCCAAAACAAGTATGATATAAATATTGAGCAATTTTGCAAATAAAAGCGTTGGAACAAGAATGGCAGCTAGAATGATCAGACCGCCCATGGTTGGTGTTCCTTGTTTTATTGCCTGACCATCTAATCCCAGATCACGTACGGTTTCACCCACCTGCTTTCTCCTCAAAAAGTTGATCAGCCTTTTGCCGATAATCATTGAAATGAACAAGGATGTAATCAAAGCAGCAGCAGCCCTGAAGGAGATGTAATTAAAAACACCTGCTCCGGGAAAATCGAAAGCTTTGTCTAACCAGGTGAATAAATAATACAACATCGGTTTACGGATTTATATGATCACTATGTTCAAAAATCTGATGCAGAATATCCTTGTCGTCAAAATGATGCTTTACCCCCTTTATCTCCTGGTAGGTTTCATGACCCTTTCCGGCAACCAATACAATGTCACCTGATTTTGCCAGAGCACAGGCTGTTTTTATTGCTTCCAAACGGTTTACTATCGTCAATACCTTTCTTTCCTGGTGCTTTTCAACCCCCTGCTGCATCTCCGAAAGGATGACTTCTGGTTCTTCAAATCGCGGATTGTCAGAAGTAAGGATAACCCGGTCGCTTAAATTACAGGCAATCTGGGCCATAACAGGGCGTTTGGTGGCATCCCGGTTCCCGCCTGCTCCAACAACCGTAATAAGCTGTTCGTGATGTTCCCTGATCGTATTGATGGTTTCAAGAACATTTTGCAATGCATCAGGGGTGTGGGCATAATCAACAATCGCCGTGATGCCATCTCCAGACAATACATAATTGAAGCGGCCTTCCACTGGCTCCATGTGGCTAAGTATGGTAAGCACGGTTGTTTTATCCATCCCTAAAATCATCGCTGTGCCATAAACCGAAAGAAGATTGTAAGCATTAAAAATTCCGATCAGTTTGCAAAAGACTTCTACCCCATCGAAATTGAGTTGAAGACCGTGGATTTGGTTTTCGAGGATCTTGCAATGAAAATCAGCCATGCTCTTTACACTGTATGTGTATTTTTTTGCCTGGGTATTTTGAAGCATGACCATCCCATTCTTATCATCTTTATTCACCAAGGCAAATGAATTGTTCGGAAGAAAGTCGAAAAATCTTTTTTTGACTTTCAGATATGCCTCGAAGGTCTTATGATAATCAAGATGATCGTGGGTAATATTTGAGAAAACGCCACCCCGATAAGTGAGCCCGGCAATCCGCTCTTGGTCTATTGCATGCGATGAGACCTCCATAAAGCAATAGCTGCATCCGGCCTCGACCATCTTGGCCAGGAGCTCATTGAGCTGTAGTGGATCCGGCGTGGTGTGGGAAGCCGGAATCTCATTGTTGTTGATTTTATTGATTATGGTAGAGATGAGGCCAACTCCAAAACCCAGTTCCATAAACAAACGGTATAAAAGGGTCACCGTCGTGGTTTTTCCGTTTGTTCCGGTTACTCCGACCAGGGCTAAATTTCCGGAAGGATTTCCAAAATAATTGGAAGCCATGATTCCCAAAGCTATATTGGTTTTCCTTACCTCGATATAACAAATTTCTGGATGTAAAGAAGTGGGTAATTGCTCACAAACAACTGCTATTGCCCCTTTTTCAATGGCTAATTCAATGAAATTATGACCATCGGAAGTCCCCCCTTTTACAGCAAAAAATATACTCCTGGGTTTAACCTTCCGCGAATCGAATTCCAATCCGCTGATCTTTAGGTCTGTATCGCCATGAACCCGGAGAATCTCAACATTACATAATATATCGCTTAACGGTTTCATCCCTGTGATTTCGGTTTTTCTGTTTTCATCTGTAACTCAATTATTACCGGTAATCCTTTGCTGATGAATGTTTGTGGAGGAATGGATTGCCTTATAACCATGCCTTTTCCATTGACAAGCACCCGGAGACCTTGTTGTTCCAAAAGGTAAAGGGCATCTTTTAGTCCCATCCCGGTAACATCGGGCATGATTCCCCGGGTAACTCCTTTTGATATCAGGATGATGCCATTTTTTTCTGGTTCCGGTTGTGCCCAGATGGCCTGGCTGTTTTGAGATTTAGTAGTCATATTCAGGTAGGCGAAGGTAGCCTCCAGCTCTTTCATTTGTCCTGCATGTGCTGTGGGAATAGGGGAAATGGTAGTGTCATGAGGAAGGGGAATTACAATGTCCGGACGGGTAGCATAGAGTTTATCTGATAATTCCCTGAAAACAGGTGCAGCAACGGAACCGCCATAATATTTTCCCTTTTTCGGATTGTTGATAACAACAATACAGGTGTATTTAGGATGATCGGCCGGGAAATATCCAACAAAGGTTCCTTTATATTGCACCTGCTTCGTTCCTTTCCGATATCCTTTATTGTTCGCTGCTAATTGTGCTGTGCCAGTTTTTCCTGCAATTTTATAATTGGGTGTTTTAATGCATGCTCCTGTTCCTTCTTCCACAACACCCTCAAGTAATATCTGAGCTTTACGGATGGTAGCAGGGGAGACAATCTGAGGGTTGATGACTTCCGGCCGAAAACGTTGTATGACTTGTCCATTTCTTCTGATTTCCCTGACGAATAAGGGTTTCACCATCACACCGTTATTGGCCACTGCATTGTATAAAGTGAGTAGGTGGATGGGAGCCAGGGAAATCTCATACCCGATCGACATCCATGGAATGGATAAGGCTGACCAGTATTTGCTTTTCGTATTCTTGATATAGGGTTTTCCTTCACCGGCAATCTGCAAATTCAAAGGACGGTTGATTCCAATCCGATAGAGTCCATCGATAAATTTTTGAGGAGTTGCTGCATAAGCGTTGAAGATTATTTTTGAGGTCCCGACATTGGATGATTTTTCAAATACCTGGCGGGCAGTGATCACCCCCAGCCCGTGATGGGAATCTTCCATTTTTCGTCCATAATACATTGCTACACCTCCGGAACAATTGACGGGAGTTTCAAGGTCCACTTTTCCATCATCAAGAGCAACCAGAAACGAGGCTAGCTTGAATGTGGAACCTGTTTCCTGACTTTCTCCAATGGCATAATTGAATATTTCCTCATAAGTTCCGCTTTTTGTTCTTCCAAGGTTAGCCATGGCACGGAGGTAACCGGTTTGAACTTCCATCAGGATCACACATCCATGATCGGCGCTATCAGCGATCAATTCTTTTCGTAAGGAAGATTCGGCAAAATCCTGCAGGTTGATATCAAAGGTTGTAATGATATCATCGCCATTTTGTGGTTCAATCTGATTTTCCGGATCTACTGGCATCCAGGCTTGCCCACCCACCCTTCGCATGAGCCGCTGACCGTTAATTCCCTGAAGGTTTTTAGTAAAGGAACCCTCCAATCCAACATAGACCTTGTTTTCGCCCTCTCCACTCTCGTACCCGATAATCCTTCTTGCCAGTGATTTATAAGGAAGTTCCCGTTCAAACTGAGCTAAGACGATCAGACCTCCTTTAAACTTGCCTCTTCTGAAAATCGGAAATTTCCGCATTTTATTCAGATCTGGAAAAGTAACATCACGCTGGATCAGGAGATAACGCGATTTATTCCGCCGGCCTTCCCATAGCATATCTTTATATTCTGAAGGAGATTTGTCTTTGAACAAACGGGATAAGTTGGCAGCGAGTGAATCAACATTATTCCGGAATAATTCATCAGTAATTGAATCCGTCATAACATCCATCCGTATCTCAAAAATTGGAATACTGACAGCCAGCAGGGTGCCATTGTCGGCACAAATATTCCCCCGGATGGCATCCAGCTCAAATAGATGGATTTCCTGTTTGAGCGCCATGTCGTGATACTTCTTTTTTTCAAATTGCTGGATCATGATCACCCGGGCAATGATGAATAGTCCAAATAATAACACCCCCAGATAAACCAGGTAAACCCTGACCAATATGTCTTTTTTAATGTCCTTCATTCGTTACAGCTTGTTTCTGTTTTAAAGAAGCGCCAGAATAGAGGATTTTATAAGGTGGCATTGCCGATTCTTTTAATCCAAAGAGTGATGCACGTTTCGAAATTTCCGATTGCCGGCCTTGAAACATGAGGGCCGATTTTGTTGTAATGTATTGATAACGAAGTTCTTTAAGCTCGTTTTTTATCCGTTCAATATCTTTGAATTTTTTTTCTGTATAATATGTGTTGCCAATATAGATCATTGCTAAGAGTGCGATATATAAGAGAAAAGGAAGATTCCCGACAACCCATTCACGAGAGAGATAATCTCCTCCCAGTACTTCTTTGATCGCCCTTCTCCCTTTCCGGATTTTTTTTACGGGTTTAACCGGTTCTTTCAAATTTCCCTTGATGGGATCTGATTCCGGTTCAATATGATCCTTGTTTTCCTCCATCATTATGTCATATTTTTTCCGCCACACGCATTTTGGCGCTACGGGCCCTGTTGTTTTCTGAAATTTCTTCCGGAGTGGGTACCATGGCTTTCCGGGTTATTACCTTGAGTGGCGTTAGAATGTTCCCGTAAAAATCTTTTTCAATTTTCCCTTCAAAATTTCCCGAACGAAAAAAATTCTTGACGAGTTTGTCTTCCAGCGAGTGGTATGAAATGACAACCAACCTTCCTCCGGGTTTCAATGCTTGAACCGCTTGTTTCAGAAATTCCTGAAGTGCATCCATCTCCTCGTTTACTACGATACGGAGAGCCTGAAAAACCTGTGCCTGATATTTAAACTCTTTTCCCCGTTCAGCACAGGTATTGATGATTCCCTTCAATTCCGAAGTTGTGTATAGGGGTTTCATCTTCCTCGATTCCACAATTCTGGCAGCCAGTTTGTGGGCATTCCGAACTTCACCATAAGTATAGAAAAGAGCAGACAAATCCGCTTCACTGTAACCATTTACAATTTCGCGGGCTGTTAATTTCTTCCGCTGGTCCATGCGCATATCAAGCATTCCGTCGAACCGGGTGGAAAATCCACGATCGGCCTGGTCAATCTGGTGGGAAGAGATTCCGAGATCGGCCAATATCCCGTCTACGGGAATTGCATTGTGGAGCTTCAGAAAGTTCCGGAGAAACCGGAAATTACTGTTGACCATGATCAGCTTAGGATCGTCTATCTTGTTCTGGATAGCCTCTTCATCCTGATCAAAAGCGATGACTTTTCCTTCTTTTAGCATCGCGAGAATGGCCCGGGTGTGTCCTCCTCCTCCATAGGTTACATCAGCATAATAGCCGCCGGGCCGAATGGCCAAAGCCTGAATACTTTCGTCAAGTAAAACACTCTTATGGTAATTCATCAATGGCATCGCTTCTATCGTGTTTACCCATTACTTTTTCTGCCAGGAGCGCAAAGTCTTCCGGCTCTTTTGACAACAGTTGCTGATACGTTGATTTATCCCAAACCTCAATGCGGTCGGAGTAAGCAAATAAGATGACCTCTTTTTCAATAGCTGCGAAACCCAGGAGTGACTTGGGCAGCAATAACCGGTTTTGGCTGTCGAGCGTTAATTCTGTGGCTCCATTGTAGAAAAACCTTACAAAACGTCGGTTATCCTTGACGAACAGGTTTAACTTGTTGATGTTGTCAGTGGTCTCTTTCCAAACATCATGCGGAAATAAAACCAGACATCCTTCAAATCCACGGTTAATGACAAATTTATCCTGTGCCTCCGGGCTGATCTGTTTCTTCAGTGCAGCAGGAAGGATGATCCGGCTTTTTTCATCGAGCCGGCATTCAAATTCTCCGATAAGGTTGGTAGTGGACAACTGATTTGTTTTCGAGTGTAAATATAGACAAAAATCTCCACAATTCTCCACTTGGCTCCACTTGTTAATAACTTTTTTTACAAACTGGAATTAGTAATTGAAAATTGATCCATGAAAAGATCAGGGAATAAGATTTTTAAAAAGGAAAAATAAAGTGGGTTAATAAAAAATCTATGGATGCCGGATCATAATTTTTTTACATGCTGAGCCGGTGCGGATGAGGTAAATTCCGTTTGGTAAACTGCTTGTATTAATTGTGGCTGAATTCGAAATTGTGCATTTTTGAACAGTGCGGCCAAAAATATCAATCATCTCCAAATGCAAAGGTGAATCCTGCTGCGTAAATTCTATCACCATACGATCGTCGGCGGGGTTGGGGAATATCTTTATATCCGCGCGACGTGAGATCTCAGGATTACCTATTCCGGGAATGATCACGGCTGTTGATTTGGCGCTTAGCCAATTCAATCCACCGGAGAAATTTCCGACCATCATATCGAAGTGAATGGAGTCACTGAGATGGCCAATGGCGGCGGATGTACGCCATCCATATAGGGTATCCGAAAATGTTTTTCCGAGGAGTTGAAAAAGATCTGTGGATGCAACAAACTTACCTCCGAGATGATTATCGATCGAATCAAAAAGAAATACAATGCCTTCGTCCGAACCAACCAGCAAACGAGTCGATTCGTCGGGAAGGCGAAAAAAACAAGGTGTGCTGAATCCATCATACGAAAGGTTGTAATTGGTCACGTTGACTTTTCCAAGACTGTCGGCGACCAAATGGAACTGTGGATCTGTTGCTGTGCCTTGATTGGTATAATAGTTCAGGTTGCCGGCCTGTTCTCCAATTACCAGGTCGGGCAATCCATCTTTGTCAAGATCAAAAATTTGCGGTGTGCTGAAGTTTCCGACCTGAATCTGTTGAAAATCTTTCTCTGGAGGACCGAATTCAGGAAGAATTTCACTGCTCCCCAGATTTTGGAAAAAAATCAGGGTCCCATCTGAATTTCCTACCAGGAGATCCGGTTTGTGATCCCCGTTCAGATCGCCAAAAGCTGGATAGGCTCCTGCCAGATGCAGCGATGAAATCCTGGCGAAATCATCGGTTACATATTCAAAAACAGGATTTGAAGTAGTCCCTGTGTTTTTAAACCAGGCAATTTGCGAAGTAAAAGCGGAGTGAAGAATTCCCTTAGAATAATAAGAAGAATCATAAATTCCATAATTACCAACAAAAAGATCCTCCAGACCATCCTGATCAAAATCAAAAAATACCGGATAGGAATTAGATCCGAAATCCATCATTTCATTGTGAAACAAATGGTCCGTTTGAAATTCAAAAATCGGGTGATTATTAGTTCCTGTGTTTTTATAAAACCATACGTTATTGTAATTGTCAGCAATGTATAATGATGGATCAAAGGGTGATACAATCAGATCGCGCCGGCCATCGTTATCCAGATCGAGATAAGAAAGAACGGGAAATGAAAAAAGATGGATCGGTTTGGTTCCGAAAGGGAAAAGAGTATCCTGCGATACCATAAAAGCGGAATCAAGGGTTCCTCCATTTATGAGTGCGTCTACCCCTGGATAATCAATATCCCCGACGATCAAATCTTTTAATCCATCTCCATTCAGATCAAGCGCAAGCATGGTGGAACCAGTGTGACGGGGCATGAAATCGGGAAATGGGCAGGGTGCATTAAGCTGAATGTGGTTTCCTTCTTCACTCTCTTTGAATTTTCCCCAGCAATGATCTGTCAATCGGTAGTCAAGGCTGTCGCAATTCCCGAATTTTTCCATTGAGAGGTTCTTGTGATATTCTACATACGAACCGAACCCGAAAAATGTCAGCAGGTCAAGATCTCCATCACCGTCAATGTCTTCCATCGCTGGGTAATCAACAGGAGTGAGGAGAATACCAACATAACCGGAATAATAATAACTGGTGAGGAGATCTGTCTTTAACTTGAATTTTAATATTGTATCGGAAATATTTTCGAACACACGGATACCTCCCCAACCATATGTGAAAATGTCCATTTTTCCATCGCAATTGTAATCGACTGTAATGACCCAATCATGAAGGTCAGGTAATTGGTCAGCATATTCTGGATGAAATGTATAATCGATGGTACCTGCGGTTCCATGGTTAAGGAAAGTAAGTTTCCGATTCCCATGACGGTCAAAAATGATGAGGTCCTGAATTCCATCAAGATTCAGATCGAGAGCACAAAACTGGCACGAATTCAATCCTCCGGCCCATGGAAATTTAAGCTGGTGGCCAAAATCCGGATGTTTCCTGTCGCTGTTTTGGTGGATGGCAAATAGTGATCCCGAAAGAAAGAGTGGAAAGAAAGATAGAAGTATACGAAGGGGTAAAATGCGAACCATACTGACAAAGTTACCCGAAATTTCGTTAATTTTGATTCAAATTTCTATTATGTCTCGGATTCTTGTCATTGATGATGAAAAAAGTATCCGCAATACCCTGCGCGAAATTCTGGAATACGAGAAATATCTTGTGGATGATGCTCCCGATGGGATTGAGGGGCTCCAGCTTGTGAAGGAAAACAGATACGATGCCATTCTTTGTGATATTAAAATGCCAAGAATGGATGGACTGGAAGTGCTAACACAGGTAATTGAGTTGACCGATACCCCGGTCATTATGATCTCCGGACATGGATCCATTGATACCGTTGTGGAGGCAATTAAAAAAGGAGCCTATGATTATATTTCCAAACCACTGGATCTGAATCGTTTAATGGTTACTTTGCGCAATGCATTTGACCGGACGAAGCTGGTCGATGAAACCCGGTTATTAAAGAAAAAAATACGGACCAATGATCAGATGATTGGTGAATCGGAATCCATGCAGAGGATCCGGGAGATGATCGGCCGAGTTGCACCTACAGAGGCCAGGGTCCTGATCACCGGAGAAAGCGGAACTGGCAAGGAGTTGGTTGCCCGTCAGTTGCATGCATTAAGTCAGCGGTCAGAAGGTCCTTTTGTTGAAGTAAATTGTGCTGCGATCCCTACCGAATTGATTGAAAGCAACTTGTTTGGTCATGAAAAAGGATCGTTCACTTCTGCTATTAAACAACATAAGGGAGATTTTGAACAGGCAAACGGAGGGACTTTGTTTCTGGATGAAATCGGCGATATGAGCCTTTCTGCTCAATCCAAAGTTTTACGAGCCTTGCAGGAAAATAAAATTACCAGGGTAGGTGGAGAAAAAGAAATTTCTGTTGATGTTCGTGTGATTGCCGCCACCAATAAAAACCTAAAGGAAGAGATCAAGCAAAAAACATTCCGTGAAGACCTTTTTCACCGTCTTAGTGTAATCATTATCGATGTGCCTCAATTAACCCGACGTATCGATGATATTCCATTGCTGGTAGATCATTTTCTTAGTGAAACCTGTTTAACTATGGGCAAAACACCTCCTTCAATTACCGCTACAGCTATCGCAGCCCTACAAACATTACCTTGGACAGGTAATATTCGTGAGCTGCGAAATGTAGTTGAAAGGCTGATTATTTTATGCGACGGAGTGATTACGGATGCCGAGGTGACCCGGTATGCGCGATGTTACAACGCTCCCTCATCGTAAGCCCTTTCACCATGGAGTGCTACATCAAGTCCCTCTTTTTGCACATTTTCTGACACTTTTACCGGGGTGATGTAATTGATGATGATGAGCATGACATAAGTAAAGATAAATGCGAAAACAGCTGCGCCAACAACGGCGACGAGTTGTTTTACAAAAAAACTTCCTCCTCCGAAAATTAATCCATCTGTTCCTGCAGGGTTAACTGCTTTTGAAGCAAAAATCCCAAGAAGAATTGTCCCAAGAACCCCACCTACGCCATGAACTCCCCATACATCAAGGGCATCGTCCCATTTCATACGGTTCTTAAACTGGACGGCCATGTAACAAAGCAACCCTGCGGCGATCCCAATCAGGGGTGAGGCCCAGAGGGGTACATAACCAGCACAGGGAGTGATCGTTGCCAAACCGGCAATGGATCCGGTAAGGAGGCCGACAAATTTCGGTTTGCGTTCCCGGGTCCATTCAATAAAAAGCCATGCAATGGTGGCGAAGGAGGCTGCGATATCTGTGTTTAAGAATGCCAGCGAGGTAACAAAGTCAACAGCAATCTCACTGCCGGCATTGAAACCATACCATCCGAACCAGAGAAGACTGCTTCCGATGGCAACCAGGGGAATTGAATTGGGAGTGGAATTTTTATCGACCCTTGCTCCCACATAAAAGACGGAAGCAAGCGCTGCAAACCCTGCTGTAGCATGAACTACAATCCCTCCGGCGAAGTCGAGGACACCCCACTGAGCCAAAAGTCCGCCTCCCCAAATCATGTGAACAAATGGGTAATAGACCAAGATCTGCCAAAATGTAAGAAAGATAAAAAATGCCTTGAAATTAACCCTATTTACGAATGCACCGGTGATTAGGGCAGGTGTAATAATGGCAAACATCATCTGGTAGGATACGAAAACAAATTCTGGTATTTTCCCATTTGAATACATAGAATTAATACCAATACCCTGAAGAAAGGCTTTGTCTAAGTTTCCGATAATCCCACCTTCTCCTCCACTAAAACAGAGAGAGTAGCCGAAAATCACCCACAGAACGGTGGTCCATCCCAGGGATACAAAACTCTGGATCATAATACCCAGAATATTCCGTTTGGTAGCGAGACCGCCATAAAAAAGGGCAAGTCCGGGGGTCATTAACATGACCAGGCTGCATGCGAGCAGCATAAAACCAGTTGAACCAGTGTCTAACATGATAAAATGATTTTAAAGTGAATAATCAGATTGTAATTCCGAAAACGATATAAAACTTATTTTGTAATGGATTGGCGATGAGTGAAGCCTGCACGGGTATCGAAAATTTCTCTGAAATTGGAATCGCCCGCGATAGTTTA